>CAZJJN010000026.1:0-51803 GCA_964546335.1 uncultured Phycisphaeraceae bacterium | reverse complement strand
TTGAAGTGCCCAAGGGCTTACCCAAGGATGGCGAAGCGGTGGCAGTGAACAAACCCATCGCCGTGGCTGCTGCTGTGGATGAAGGCGTGGCTGGCGATGCGATGAACGTGATCCTGGCTGCTGCCGGGGCAAACCTGGCCAAGTTGCTGCGGTTGTTGCCTTGCGCGGTGCGTGTGTGGCTGGTTCGATGGCGATTCGAACTCTGGTTCGGCCTAAATCAACCGCGCACGGTCAACTTGGCCGCGTGATCGAGGACTTATTCAGGGAAGACTAAGAACTAAGCCCTGATGACAGAGATCAAATATTGATCTCCAAAATGACGTGAGCTTGCGGGTCGGATTTCATCCTTTGCCCGGCTCCAACTTGCCGTGATTTAATATCAGTTGATATTTTGGCAAGTCAACATGCAATTGGGGGAGTTGACGGCGTTGGCTGTGAGAACGTGCTATAACCCGAAGCAAGGGTTGACTGAGTCTTACAGGTACGCACCGAAACCGTTATTCTTCTTCTCCCCAGACAACGATTGTCAAAGGGCGCGTCCAACCGACTTCATCCTCGGTCGTACGGTACTTGCCCATCAGTGCATAGATACCCGGCTTGTCGATCTGTACCTTCGTTGAAAACAGAGCATCATTCGTATTGCCCAAAGCCATCTCGCCACCACTCGCGTTCTCGGCAGTCGCCGTCCCCAGCTTGGTGTCATAAGCGTAGAACTCAATTTCTTTCATGTCCGCAACATAGGAGCGAGCTTCGATGGTGAAAGGCTCACCCGCTCGCACTCCTGCCTCAAGATGGCCTTCCCAATCCCTGACTTGATCTTCGTGCAGGACGATGTTGGCCTTGCCGGGCTGGGTGAGGATGGCCTTGGGGTACCGCGAACTGAAAGCACGCCAGGCCCAGGCCATGTTCTTACTGATCAACCAGGATGCTCGCTGTTTGTCTCCTTCAAACTCCTTGAAAGGCTTGATCTCAGCGTTTTCGTTATCTGTCACAAAAATTTTCTCGACAGGCACGCGCCAACCCTCATGGCTGCCCAGCCAACCTTCTTCCTCTTTGAGTGGTTTGAGTTTGCATGGGCCTTCTTTCGGGTCCCAGTCTTGAGGAATTCTTGCCTTGATCGTTTCATCAATGAAGACAATACCCAGATCGGGAAAAGTGTCCGGCTTGTGATACACCCGCCAGAATATACCCATGGTGGAGAGCGAACCGTCCGGTCTTTTCCACCAGTCATTCAGCAGTTGCGTTTTGTCGCCACCACTGAAAATATTCTCCCACTCGCACTGCAGCCCGATGCTTGGTGTGACTTTCCATATGGGATCATCACCCTTTGGCGAACCGCCATGCCCATTGATCAAACCCAGCGCGCGGTCCGGGAATGCTTCCTGATATCCACGTGCCGGGCCGGAGTAGCGAGAGTAACCGGAACTGACAACAGGCACCCATTTGATTTCCTCGTGGCCGGTACGCTCAGCCAACCGGGCTAAACCCTCTGCCACGGCTGATGATTTGAGTTTGTGCGGGTGCTGGCGAAGGATGGCAAATGTTTCATCTTCCTGTGGCAAGGCTTCGCCATACTTGTCAGAGTTGACACGCAGAATAGCGAATTGCCAATACGTGGCTGCCTCGTACCAGCGATCATCGAAAGGCCAACCATCCAGAACCAGCACACCACGAACAGGCCCGTCACCCTCTGGTACCCAACCTTCCATGAAAGGCGTTCCCAGCCATTGCGGTTCCATCCCCATGGGATTTGCCTGAGCAACGTGCAAAGATAGGCCGTACATGCAAACAACAACAAGCAGAAGTAAATTGCTATAAGCTTTCATTTATTTCACCTCCTTGGCGCGCTCTGGATAATATTCTCTCAGTTTTGGTGGCCTGATACTCTTGTTGATCGTCCAGGTTCTTACAGCCAGTCCGGCCTGCATGTAATAATCTGACAACTGAGACCACTGCTTGGGCGTCAGCTTCTTTCCCTCATCATGCGGAGCTCCTGTATAGACATCGCCGACACATTGCAGCAGCCAACCCACATGCGTTCCCTTGTACTTGCTCGCCAACTCAGCAGTATGGGCTTTGATATCGGGGAAAGGTGCCTTGCGCAGAACATTCTGAAAATACTCATTCCAGGCTTGCAACGCAGGTCTTTCATCTGCCAGCAGGTCAACCTCTGCACGATAGGGATACAAGGATTTCCACTCTGGAACCGGGCCAGACAGGCTGCGATAGACAGGTCCCGGCTCAGGAACCAACTGAAAGCTAAGCTCCAGGCTGGCTGAGCGAATCAAAGGCATCGCGCGATTTAAACGCACAAACGCGGTAATCACGTGGTATCCGGGTTTGAGTGTCAGAAGCTGACCTTCCTTGAGTGGCTGGTCATTGAGAAACAATTTGCCTTCGCTACCCACCATGCGAATATCTGGAACCAATGTGGGACGACCCGGAATATGGATAACCCGCTGTAAGACCAGACCACCTTTCCAGTCATTACCCACATGCTTGAGAAATGACACATTGCCTCCACGTGGCGCAACGCTGGCTTCGCCGAATTGGCCATACCTGCGGTTGTAGTCAGCAGGATCAGCAACAAAGTCATCATCCAACTCTTCCTTTTGCGTCAGACTGATCTCTACTTCCTGATCCACCAACTTACGCTTCGTGCCTGGCACTAATGGTTGCTCAAGTAAATCGCTCAGCTTGGTATCGACTGCCTTTTGTCCGAGATTGCCTGACCAGACCCAGCGGTCCATCGTGGCCAGGCTTTTGATCTTCATCACAGGAACATCTTTGGGTGGCTTATCCCATTGAGGTTCGATGACTTGGTGATCATTTCGCGTGGATTCTTCAGCAATCAATTTCTTGTATACATATCGCGATAGAAAACGCTTGCGTGGGCCATCGTCTTCACCATTGTTGCGCGTTTGATAGCGATTGATCGAATAAGGCGTATCCTCGTCCAGCAGTTGATGGTCAATCGCATCTGTCCCCTGCCGAAATGCTTTCATGTTCATCACAACCGAGTCCGGGCCCATTGGCATTGGACCTTTGGTGATCGCTGCAAACGGATATCCCGGAGGTGTGAGTACATAACAGTCTTCGATAAGCAAACCTTGCAGTCGGTCAGATTCGTGGAAGTAAAAGCCCGCGCCAGAGATCAGGCTGCGAAAGACCAGCCAATGACTTGGGCCCGAGACATGAATGAGTCGCAGGTTCTGCCAGACGTTTCCGACTGCCAGCACGTAATCAGATTCATCAATGATCACCGATCCACGCGGAATGATGCCTTCCTGGGCTGGCATCTTGATTGCGCGAAGCGTGATGTGACTTGACTTGCGCAAAGCCAGTGGATGTCTGTCCGTCTTGGTCACAACATCATCCAGCCAGCAATTTTTGCTTTCAGTTATTTCAATCGCAGCAGGATCTTTTAGATCGATGCCTTTGGTAATTCTTCTAAAAGCGTGTTTTTCGGGAGGAATGATCTCATGTTTACCCTCATCAGAAGCAGCTCGCTGCAGTGTCAGTTTCTCAATGCCAACATTTTCAGCTTTGCTGATGGAGAGTCTGCCGATGAGGATGACTTCGTTCTTATCTACACCTTGAAGGATGGTGCCTGATTTCAAGACAACGGGTTTCTCCAGCTCGTATCGACCTTTTGCCAGGCGAATCATCGTGCTGCCTTCGACTGAGTTGATTGCTTTGACGAGCTCTTCTGCAGTTGTGACTTCGATAACCTGATACTTGTCTCGACCAGCATCGGCCGGGATTCCGTTTTCCACCCCGGTTTTGGCCCAATGATCCATCTGCGGATAGGCCTGCTCATCTTCAAAGTGCTGGCGCTCCAGACCCGCATCGCCTAGCCGAGTCGCGGCGAGTGCCACACTTGTTGAGACAAGCGCAATCGTCAATAGCATGCAAACCGACAGACAGATTCTGTGGTTGTTCATACTGGTATGATTGCGACGGGTTAAGTCATGAGCCATGCAAATCCCCTTACTACTGGATGATAAATTTTCCATCGATGAGTTTGATGGTTGTTTTCCCAACCTGGACACCCTGATCAAAATTAACTTTGCCTGCTTGCATGTCAGGTACCTGCTCATCCTTAGGCAATATCATCAAGAGAACATCTACCTGTTCCGCAGCCGTCTTCAGATAAACAAACTGCATGTATGGCGGGTTGGTTGATGACTCCCAAGTTAAATCCGCAGGGGATAGGGCAATGCCCACCAGTTTCTTGTCGCCTTGGATGAGTTCAAAGCGATTTCCTTCTGCTGTGATCTTGTCCTCCCAGCCCAGATGCAAACCCCAGATATTATCCTGACCGAGCCCTTTGGTTACTTGGTCGCGAATCGCCACCAGGCCGTCGCATGAACCGAGTCCGGTTAGCTTGATGCCATAGGTACGAGTGGCTGCATATTTTCCGCCATCAGCATATTCAACAGTGATCTTTTGCTTCTGTTTATCATCATAAGTATCTGAAGCTATCAGCCGTTTGATTGTTCCCTCGGACTTGAAACTGGCATTGGCTTTGTCTGTCTTGTTGTCATACTGACTGTCGAGAAATGAATGGAAGTCCTGCCGAAGGTAAACCGTCTTTTCCTTTTTTTTTGTTTTTGCCATCCAGTCGTAAAAGTGCATGTAACGGTTATCAACACGACGAGTGGTTTCAGGATTACGGTACATCGTCGAGTGTTCGCCTGGGAGACTCACCCATCGCTTGCCAAACCCAAGCCAGCGGAAGCGGCCGTTCTCCATGACAACCATCTGATCATCACTATTATGCCAGGCGCTTCGCACCGTCACGATGCCTGTCTTTTCCTTGGTGACACACTTAGGCCAACCTTCCAATTCATCAGGTGATTTCGCTTCAACCTGATCCAGCCGTCCGATGAGCATGTACAACGCCTGATGAGGCCTGATGACACCCAAAAATGTATCACCATCCAACTGGCGAAACAGCCAGGCAGTTGCAACCCGGTCGTCTGGGCTCTTTAATATTCGCCCTGCGAACGCGAACATCCCTGTGCGATCCAATGAAGCAGTCAGCGAGCCAAGGACAGGCATCCCCGCTTTAGGAATCGTCTGGTAAATCATCGGGTGCATCATTTTCTGAACCGAAGCATGCTCACTTAAGTCCACACCCGTCACGCGTTCATGGGCCCAGATGAAAGGAAGCAACCCGGAAGCTAACATCGCCTGCCTGACCGATTCCCCACCCTCAGCCGTGTTTTCTCTTTTTTCAATTGCATCAAGATAAGCACGGACAGTCTTTTCAACCTTGGTTAATCGCGTATCCCCCTGAGGATCATACTTCCCATTCAGCATCACCAAATCAACCATGCCGACCGTACCAACCACCATGGCATGCGTCTCATTGCCTAAGTCAACGCGTTCAATCCCGTTGATTCTCTCTAAAAGTGCATCAGCCTCAGTTTGAAAATACTTCTCCATCGCTTTGCGGCTGGCTTCACTCAGCTTGGCATAGCCCAAGTCATAAGCGATGACGGCCCCCTGCAACCTGACTGCGCGATCTGTCACCTCTAGTCGGCTGGTCATCGGATAACGCACGATCTCTCGGAGAATCAACTGCTCCGCTTCGCGTGCATGTTTGGAATCATCAGCAATCAAGTCCAGTGCATATAAACCCGCAGCCTGAAATCCACGTTCCCGCCGGGCTTCTCGATGTTTCCCCGTCAGTGATGCATTTTCAAGCACCTGAATGGCAGACTCGATCCGGGCGACGATTCTCTTACCTGACTCAGTCGCTGCTGCCTTTCGGATGGCGTTGATCTGCTCCTGACCTAGCAGGATCAGACGAGGATGATCATCACTGGAAAGCAACACGCCCTGATCTGCCCAGACAGAAGCAGGCAGGGAAAACAACAGAATTAAGACAATCAACTGACGCCAAATGAATGAACTCATGGATCAATTACTCCGTGTCATTGTTCTTCCGGATAAACAAAGGCGCAGAGAATCCAGCCCATGTCTCCACCACCGTTTTCAACGCGCATCAGCACCTTGTTCTGACCTGGTTTCAAGGATACTTCTTCCATGTTCTCCATGACATTGATGGGTTTACGACCTGTATCACTGACCCAGACCAGTTCATCATTGACCCACAACTTGCCATAGTCATCTGAGCCCATAGCGAACCAGACTTTTCGATCACGATCCGAATAAATCTCGGTGTAGGCGTAATAAATCTCAGCCCGGTCAAACCTGCGTAGTGATCTGGAAGAGCCGGGTTTGATCAGCCATTCTGCTGTTCGATTACCATCTTTGTCAATGCCGGGATAACCGAGCTTTTTATACTTCCAGGTAATCTTCTGGCCGTCTTTTCCTGTAAAGACGTCATCCAGATTAACCTCGGCTTCCGGGCCATACTTCACATCCAGTTGCAGGCGACGCTCGTCTGCTGGGAATGGGCCAATGATCCACCATTGATCAACATACATCCAAGGCCTGCCCGAGCCGTCCCCGACAAATCGCCTGCCAGGCAATGCATTGAAGCTGCCCTTATCCAACTTCTGACCATACTCCAACTCGTCAGGCTGCAACGTGGGACCAGCATGTTCACTGCTGGCTTGCTTCAAGGAGGATAGATCGATCTGCTGGCCGGTCATCGCGGATTGATCGCTTTTTCTCGCAAAGGCCAGCAACTTCTCTGCCTGGTCGTGCATTTCGACCATCTCCAGCTTGCCTTTCTTGATCTCAGCCAGGAATTGATCGAGTGGTCCATCCTTTTCACGCGAAGTCACCTCACGGTATAGGGCTTCCTGATTCAACTCAGGCCGATCCGGACGAGGTGTACGCCATTGATCGTATTCCTCTTCATAAAGAGGATTCGGTGTCACCGTCGCCACCATGCTGGCTGCACGAAACTCACGGTACATGGTGATCATGTCCTGTTCGACCAACTGGGCAGCCTGATGTATCTCATGGAATTCCATGTCCTCAGGAATGTCCTGAATCGCTTCGCGGTATTTCACCTCTTCTGTTTCCAAGACCCGATCCGGATCTTCAGCAAGGCCTTTCTCCTCAATCTCAGTAATCCAGCGGTCCCGAATCTGCTTCATCTGTGCGTGCAGACTTTCAATCTCTTCAAGCTTCTTCATCAAAGCTTGTCTTTCCTGCTCTCGGTAACGTTCCACCACTCGACGAAGCTCAGCCGAGGAGAAGTAACCCTCCTCGGGCGGCTGCACAAAGACCCCCACATAAATCGCTGCGGAGATCGCGGCCAGCAGAACAACAATCAGACCGATGCTGACTAACCGTTGAGCCGCACTTTCTTTGGTTTCAAATGATTTGGGCATGTGTTTCCTTTGCGATGTCACTTTGCTCAAAACGATGTTGAAAGTACATCAAGATTCGTCGTACTTCATCCGAATGCCCCAGTCCTTGATGCCATAATGAATAATCTGTTCAAGGATCGGCATCAGGTCTTTCAATTGGGCGCGATAATCCACTTCGAGCCGCATATGCACTTTCTCTTGTTCTGCCCGGCGAATTTCATCCATCCAGCCCTGATTGCCGACCTGTGTGGAGCCGACATAGATATCGCCATCCTTGGTCAGGCGCAACACAGAATCCTTGTCGCGAGGCGTCACGTTTTCAAATGCTGTGCCCACCTGGGGCAAGACGATTCCCAGTTCCTTGTGTGATTTCTTGGTGACGGCAATCACGATAAAGAAAATCAGCAGCAGGAACACAAGGTCCATCAAAGGCCCCAAAGGGACTTCATTACTTTCCGTGCTCTTGTTTCTGATTCGCATTTAACGTGCCCCCTTCTTCAGGAACCAGGCATGCATCAGATTCGAAGTTTCTTCGCTGAGAATGCTGGCCAACTGCCCAGTGCGACTGCGGAAGAAGTGATAAAGCCCAAGCGCAGGCACCGCCACGATCAAGCCACCCGCGGTGGTGACCATGGCTTTACCAATATCATCTGCCAGCACGGAAGGTTTATCCATCGTGCCGATCGTACCGATGCTGGCAAAGGCGTCGATCAGGCCGAAGATCGTACCCATCAGACCAAGCAGAGGGGAGATCGTACCCACTGCGGTCAGCACATAGTTGCGTCGTTCATGCACATCGAATTCGCGTGCAGCCAGGTCTTCTGCAGCGTGGTTCAGCAGGTCGAAGGGTGCTTCGCGGTGCTCAACCAGGAAAGCAATGACGCGGCCCAATGAACTGTTGGATTGCCTAGCCGCTTTGATAACGCCTTCGTAATCACCTGCTTCCCAGAGTTTGTTGGCTTTATCTGCCAGGCCATGCGGCGCAATCTTGCCTCGCGTCAGCCCGATCAGACGGTCCACCGCAAAGACCAGGCCAACCAAAGCCACGAAGGCGATGACATACATCGTTGCCCCGCCCTGTTGCCATTTTGTTATGAAGAGATCCCACTGCTCTGCCAGCGTTCCCGCCTTCTTTTCGTCAGAGTCCGAGGTGCTCGTCCCCAGTTCCCCAGTGGTACTTTCTGCCGTAGCAGCTTCTTCCGCGGCGCCTGCTCCCTCTTGAGCCCATGCCAGGCTGGAGTGAAGAACAGACCCCGCCAGCAGAATAGCTGCCAGCATCCACAAGCGAATCATCCAACGATTCATAATGTCTCCTTTGGCTTGATGTACACAGCAGGTTGGCTGTGCGATTCCTTGATACTCGATTCAAATTAACTCAAAGAGTTTCATGTGACTTCATTTCACGCGAACGAAAGGTCACCTTGCGCAGCTAAGGCATCTCGCCAACTGCTTCACGATTTTCACTTAGAGATTCCAACATTTGCTTGGCGCGGATACCCACACCTTGCTCACCCAGTAATTTGACACCATCCTGAAGCAACTCCTGCCGAATGTGGATGCGATCCAGCCAATCTGATTGTTGCTTATCGGCTGAGACCGTTTCGTAAAACACCGGCTGGACACTGATCATGCCGACCGGTGGATAACGATTGACATCAATCGAAACCACGAGCGGGTAATAGCCAGGCTTCAAAGTGATATCGCTGCCACTTTCGATTTTCTTACCCGTCAGCCAGGATTCCGCCCCCAGGCATTTATACTGTAAGTGCATCGTTCGATTGATTTTCAGCAACGTATAGAAATAGACGCGACTATTCTCCTGCTTCTTCGCAGCCAGGTTGACATTGATCTTGCTGTTCACCCGGTAATACTCGCCATCGCTTCGGTACACGCGAACCATGCCAGACGTCTCCATCGCCTCCTCTTGCAATGGATGGAAACTGAATGTCTTGCCTGCCAGTTCCACACGTTGATCAACGGAGATGGCTTTACCAGCCAAGTCATCCACCACTTGCTGATTTCCCATCATATTGAACGGGATCGGCCCCAAAGCCAGCCAATGCTCAGGCATGATGCCGGACTCGACTGTACTGACAGGCAGTGAATCCTTATCTTCCACTTCAATGCTTTGCGAGACAAGACTTTCTCGCTGCTGGGTATTGCCAATCTCACCGAGAGCAAACGCCAACGCGGCCTGCGTGTCCTGAAGCTGCTGGTCCTTATCATCGCTTCCGATGCACACCAGTTGCTTGCCGACGCGGACAAACATGCGAGGCCCATCAAACACAGGAGCCGTTTTCAGTTTTGCATCGCCAAAGTCTTCGCGGGCTACAACATAAGGCCGATCTCCCATCGCGACATAAGCAATCGTTGCCCGAGGCGGGGTAGGCTCTCTGCCATGCAATCCCTTGTCGGAGACTACCAGATACTTCCCAGCCTTGACCGCTGGCAGAGGTGTGTTTGTGTCAGCAATGGCAGGATTAGGTCTGGCCAGGTGTTGGCCGCGCGTTACTTCATAAACATCGAGTTGATCCCAGGCAATAGGATGGTGACCACCACTCTCATCCGTTGTGCGCACCAGGTAAAGCAGCCCGTCAGAAACGATGCCATGCGTCGTCACCTGATGACTGGATGAACCTGCCCGACGAATCTCCCAGAGTTTGCGAAAGCTGATACGACCGGCATCATCAATCCAGAAACGAATCGCAGCCTGCCCGTTCCGCTCACCTACAAAATAGGCAATGTCACGATCCACGACAGGCACCGTCGGGCCGTTCAAACTGAACAAATCCCTTGCGACAATCTTGCCATCACTCGCATCCAGAACATCACCTGCAGGAGATACCAGGGCAAAACGTGCGTGATCACCCTCAAACAGTTCGACCGCATTGATACCCGGGGCGTCATTCGAGAAAGCCTGGCTTTTCCATAACAAATCGCCATCCGCTAGACCCAAAGCAATAGCGATCTGCTGAGTCGATCTTCGATTCTTTGGGTCATCAACCGTGCCGAGGCAGATCAAACGATCACCCACAACCAAAGGGGAGAAACTTTCATCACCTGTCCAACGCAAGTCCGTATTTCTGCTCCAGACCTGATCTCCGGTTACGGTAAAGCAAAACACTGCGCCATTCCCAAGCGCGACATAAATCTTCCCATCCACCACGACGGGCGCTGCATTGACTTGATTCGCGGCCAGCGGCAGGTCTTCATCTTTATGGAGTGTTTGCTGCCAAACTGTCTTGCCCGACTTGGCATCAATGCAATAGAGCATGCCAGCTTCAGCCAGGACATATAACTTGCCATCAGACAGGACAGGTGGTGAACTGCCTTCGCCCAGGTCAACCGTCCAAGTGACATTTCTGCCATGCTTCAGGCTCCAGGTCATCGGAGGTGATGCGTCGGCATACTCTCGCGCGCCCGGCGTAAAGTAACCTGCTGCTCCATCTGACTTTTGATAGCGTGCAGCCAGTTGATTTTCCCTGGCTTGAATTTCGGCAGAGTCGCGAGGCTGGCCTTGCGTGTTCACCCAGACGCTGAGATGCGATCGATCCCATGCCACGGGTGCGTGGTAGGTGATATGCCTTTTCGTCACTTCGATGAATAACTCGTTGGCCCCTTTCTGCAGCTCAACGGGCACGAGATAAATTCGCCTGGGATCATGGTTCTCTGTCGAAGACCAAGCCAGCTTGCCGTTCACCCACAGCCTGCCAAAGTCCCCCATGCGCATCGCCAGCCAAACCTTTTGTGCTTGAGGTGATTCAACATTTGACTTGGCATACCAGCGATAAGATCGTCGATCATTCTGTTGGCTGTAGTAGTACAGGTTGGCAGGATAATTGCTGTAAGCAGGGAAGCGATCCAGACGCGTAAACGTATCGCGCCAATATTCAGGATCAGGCTGAATCACTTCAGGCGCATCTTGAACATCACGCCAGGCTCGCTTGATGACGATCTCACCCTCAAGCTTGGTTCTACCCACCGCATACGTGACTCCCTCGGTTGGCATCACAGGGGGGAGGGCAGCATCAAACCAGTCCTGACTGCCACGCTTTTCGACAGGCCCAAGGATTTGCCAATGTGGCAACTGCCCCCAAAGTTGCTTGCCCGATTGATTGACGGTCTTGGGCAGAGTGTTTCCATGGATAGGCTGACCACCAAAGTATGGGCCAAACTGTTTGTCGATCGGCTCAGCTTCATCTCCCATGGCAGCGTGATGGTTGCCTGCATTAGCGCGAGCAAAACGAGACAGGTCATCCATGAATGCTTTTGCAGAATCGGCTGACATGATCGGCTGAGGCATCCATAAAGCCGCATTCAACCGCCGGTCACCTTCAATCGGCAGATGCTTACTCACCAGCAATAAAGCATGAATCTCACGATAATGGTTCAACGCCTTTGCTATCGCTTCAGTCAGATCAACACCCTCAAGGTCAGGCAATGGGTTGGGGTTCAAAGCTTCGATGCGTTCCATACTGCCAGGCAGCTCCCGGCTCTTACCCCAGACCAAACCTTTCATTTCGCCATCAATTCCCTTGGCGACATAACTACCTTCCACAGCCTGCCAGATTTTTCCCTTCAACTGACTTTGATACGTTCCCTGATCTCCCTTGGCCTGATACTTCCCTTCGATGTACCCCTCCGAGATCCGCGCTTCTATCTGACAAACAATCTCGCGCTGTCGCTTGGCTCCACCACTTGGAACCCAGGGGTCAGGCAGAAGTTTGACTTTCATCTCCCCAGTCAGCTTGCCATCTTTCAGTTTTAGATTGCTTGCATCAACGCGATGCAATGCTCGGTTCCAGCTTGGGGTGCGTGCGGACAGCAGCGACCATTTGCCCTTTTCGTATGCCAACTCAATTTGAATCGACCGACGCGACCTGGCTGTGAGTGCTTCCCCTTCTTTGGCGTTGACAGGTCGGCTGTCATCGGCTGCGGGAATACTGGGCTTCCTCTCCTCTCCTGCGAATTCATCCAGCTCAAGTTCAAGCACCCAGCGCTGGGGGATCAGCTTGAACTCCAGATCAATCGTCCAAGGAGTCTGGCGAACACGCTCAATGCCTCCAACATGCCAATTGATGACAGGCTTGCGCTGGGCCTTGAGCATGGAGTGCATGTTCTCACCTTCGCCGAAGTCGCGATCTGCATCGACGCGACCAGCCGATGCCTGAATGGTTCCCTTGATGACATTCCCCTGACGCGACAAGTTCGACCAATCACTCACTTTCGTTAGTAATCTACGGCTCAACCTTTCGGCGGTCGTACCGAGCGAAGCCCGTTGCCAATCCTTGCCATCATGAATCAGGGATAGCGTGCCATCTTCCTTGCGGATGCCGGTCGGATCGACCTGGGCTGCGACAGCATGGTGCAGCCAGGCACCTTCCAGTTCCAACTGATATTCGCGCGGTTCACCTTGATTGTTCTGGCCAAGTCGATCAGCCAATCTTTCCTGCAGTTGCTGGTGAATGACAGGAAGGCTCGACTGTTGCTCATTAGGCCTGTCTGCATTAGCTGCCCCCGCAAAAGGGAGCAAACCAAAAGCAAGTAATGCACAAGTCATTGCTTGGATGCAGCGATTCGACGTCATGGATCTCACGAGGACCTCCATCAGTTGTTCACTGCCTTGTCATGGCGTGGCTGGCTCAGCAGGAACCGGGGTCATGGATTTCATATCAGTGTTGACTCGAGCATAGCCAACTGTCAATTGTTTTAACGCGGATTTGCTGCCCGTCTGCTTAATTGGCTGGCAGACGATAAACTGACAAACATGTCCAATGCTTATGAATTTTTTGATCTGTTGCCGACGTACGAGCTTGACTTAAGTGATCTGGAATCGCGCTATCTTCAGGCTGCTGCTGCCTGCCATCCGGACCAGTTTAGTGATCCGCTTGACCAGGCCGAGGCTGCGGAGAAAGCGGCAGCCATTAACCAGGCATATCGCATCCTCAAAGATCCGCTCTCAAGAGCTGAGGAACTGCTGCGGATCGTCACGGGTCAAGCCAGCGAGAAAGAAGTGAACTTACCTCCTGACTTTCTGATGGAAATGATGGAGAGACGTGAGGCATTAGAAGAGGCGTTGGGTGAACAAGACAAGCCGCGCGCCAAAGCTTTGGCCACTCAGGCTCAGCAGGACATGCAACAGGTTTTGCATGACTTCAGCGAACATACCCAGAGTTGCCTGCAACATCCCGATGAAGCAACTCTTGCCAAAGCTCGATTGGCCCTGGCCAAAGCGCGCTACTTCAAGCGCATGGCCGATTCAGCCTGTCAGCGTTAGCCGCAACGCAGTCGCACAACACCCTCCAGAATTTCATCATCAGAATGCTGAAACAAAGAATCTTGTTGCATTGGGAATCGATGACAAACCCGTTCTCTTCTCAAACCTTCCGGCAACGGATAATCAGGAAATAAGGCATCAACGTTGAATCAATCTCGCGTGGATAGCGTTGGATTGTTTCTGCGGAAGCTCGTGGTTCAGCCAACTGTTCGATTTGAAAACCCGCTGCAATGACATCGTTCAACCACTCGCTCAGCGTGGCATCGAATCGAGGCACTGCAAAAGGCTCTACGCCTTCGCGTAACTCCGCAGGGGCGTAGCCAAACGTCCAACGCTCAACATCGCCTGGCACTGCATGAAAATATCCCGCCAGTTCCAATGCGATCACGTTCCCGGCTTCGTCCTTCACCTTCTTTCGGTGGGGGAC
Organism: uncultured Phycisphaeraceae bacterium; assembly: GCA_964546335.1. GTDB lineage: Bacteria > Planctomycetota > Phycisphaerae > Phycisphaerales > Phycisphaeraceae > CAZJJN01. Next base: position 37,804 of record CAZJJN010000026.1, on the reverse strand, counting down.
TCCCGTACAGGGATGTGTAATCGAAAATTGCAGAAATCCGCCGGGCTTGATGACACGCCAGGCTTCAGCCAATGCTTTCGAACGATCAGGCAAGTCCATCAAACACATGAATGCGGTGGCGAAGTCGAACGTTTGTTCTGCAAAGGGTAATGCCAAGGCACTGCCAAGGTGATAGTGAATCGGTTCGTAATCGCCAGTCTCCGCTTCGGCTTCGCGAGCATGTCGAATAAACGTCGGGGAGATGTCGATGCCTGTCATCTTCGCGCCCAGCCTGACCAGGTGTCGCGTGTTGGTCCCTTCCCCGCAGCCGATGTCCAATCCGCTCAGGCCGGCCACCTCGGGCAGGATGTCGAGGAAAGTGGGTGTGTTGTATTCATCTCGACAGATGTCATATCCGGCGCGCGACAGCTTCGTCCATGCATCGGCATTGCGTTCCCAATATTGGCCGACTTCGCGGTCGTCCATGACTTAACGTTTTTCGATCGGCACGTAAGATCGTTCATTCGGGCCGGTATAAATCTGCCGTGGACGCGAGATTCTGCCGCCGGAATCGCGCTGCTCTTTCCAGTGGGCGATCCAGCCGGGCATGCGACCGATGGCGAAGAACACGGTGAACATATTCAGCGGGATATTCATCGCACGAAGCAGGATGCCGCTGTAGAAGTCGACATTGGGATACAGGTTGCGCTCGATAAAGTAGCTGTCTTCGAGTGCCACCTCTTCCAGGCGACGAGCGATATCCAGCAGTGGGTCATTGACGCCAAGTTTCTTGAGAATGACGTCGGCCCGAGTCTGAAGGATGCGGGCACGCGGGTCATAGTTCTTATAAACGCGGTGGCCGAAGCCCATGAGCTTGACTTCACGTTTCTTGACCTGCTCGACATATTGTTTGAGATCAATGCCTTCGCGATGGATGCGATCAAGCATGTTGATGACTGCCATGTTCGCACCGCCATGCAAAGGCCCCCACAAAGCGCAAACACCCGCCGCACAACTGGCGAACAGATTGGCACCACTGGAACCAACCATGCGCACCGTGCTGGTGGAGCAGTTCTGCTCGTGGTCCGCATGGAGGATCAGAATCTGGCTGAGCGCCTTGACAACATCAGGATCCGGTTCATGATCCTGATAAGGCAGCGAAAACATCATGTGCAGGAAGTTACGGCAATAAGTCATGTCAGGCCGGGGATAGATAATCGGATGGCCTTTGGAGGTTTTGTAAGCTGCGGCTGCAATCGTGCGCACTTTGGAAAGAAGTTGGGCAGCAGCGCGCTCGAAGGTGTGGTCGTCTTCGATCTCCTGCAGGTTGGGGTGGTAACAACTGACAGCATTAATCATGGCGGAAAGGATGGCCATGGGATGGCCTGTGGCCGGGAAGCCATCGAAGTTATTACGCAGACCTTCATGCAGCATCTGATGTTCAGACAGCAGTGCACTGAAGCAGGCGAGTTTATCCTTGGTAGGTAGTTCGCCATAGATCAGCAGCAAGGCAGTTTCAATGAAGGTACTGTTCTCAGCCAGCTCTTCAATGGGGTAGCCGCGGTAGCGGAGGATGCCTTTTTCGCCGTCGATGAAGGTGATCGCCGATTCACACGAGCCGGTGTTGCCGTACCCCGGGTCGATTGTGATGTAGCTTGTTTCGCCACGCAGTTCTGATATGTCGATGCCATGCTCATTCTCTGAGCCGATAACAACTGGCAGTTCCAGAGTTTTATCTTCGAGTTGTAAGGTGGCTTTCTTTTTTTGACTGGTCACAGCAACATCTCCTCATAGCAGGCTAAACCGGTACATCGGCGGTCACGCCCGTGGGTTTCTTTTCACTCTGAGCCTCCCTGCTCAACTCGCGCGGGTCAACACGTGGGAACCAGCCCAGCGTCTTGCCGTACGATCCGGCAATCGTATTCAACAGCAAAACACACTGCCATACGATCATTTCGAGCCATAGCCCGACTTGAACGCCTTGATCGCCTCTTCCAGCTTAGCAGAAAGCTCATCGTCAAGGGCTTTCTTATCAGCCAGTTCCTGCCGAACCGCAGCACCAGGCCCCTGGAAGTACTCCACCAATTTCGTGCTGAAATCGCCAATCTGCGACAAATTCAGATCGTCAAGGAATCCCTTCGAGCCAGCATAAATCTGGATGACCTGATCGATCACATCCATTGGCTGGTATTGAGGCTGCTTGAGCAACTCGACCATCGCCGCACCACGCGTCAATTGGCGTTGCGTCGCTTTGTCCAAGTCCGTGCCCAACTGGGCGAAGGCTTCCAGCTCGCGGTAGGCCGCCAAGTCGAGTCGCAGCGAGCCGGCAATCTTCTTCATCGCCTTAATCTGGGCGTTACCACCCACACGCGACACACTGATACCCACGTTAATCGCAGGGCGAACACCCTTGTAGAACAGGTCAGGCTCAAGATAAATCTGCCCGTCCGTAATGGAAATGACGTTCGTCGGGATGTAAGCCGAGACGTCACCTTCCTGCGTTTCGATGATCGGCAGCGCGGTCAATGATCCGCCGCCGTTCTCATTGCTGAGCTTCGTCGCCCGCTCAAGCAGTCGGCTGTGGAGATAGAACACGTCGCCGGGATAAGCTTCGCGGCCGGGTGGGCGACGCAGCAGCAACGAAAGCTGACGGTAAGCCACCGCCTGCTTGGACAAGTCGTCATAAATGACCAGCACGTGCTTGCCATTCCACATGAAATACTCGCCCATCGAGCAACCTGAATAAGGAGCAATGTATTGCAGCGGGGCAGGTTCCGAAGCGGCTGCACAGACCACCGTGGTGTATTCCATGGCCCCGTTCTCACGCAAAGCCTGAACGACGCCAGCCACCGTTGATTCTTTCTGACCCACAGCCACGTAAATGCAGTACACCGGTTGATCGGTGTTGTGCGTGTACTTCTGATTGATGATCGCGTCGATGGCGACGGCGGTCTTGCCAGTCTTACGGTCGCCAATGATCAGCTCACGCTGGCCTCGACCAATGGGGATCATGGCGTCGACCGCTTTGATTCCCGTCTGCAAAGGCTGGTTCACCGGTTGACGCTTGGCGATGCCCGGAGCGATCACGTCCACAGGCCTCATCTCGTCAGCCTGAATCGGGCCCTTGCCATCAATCGGCTCACCCAGTGCATTGACCACGCGCCCGAGCAAAGCGTCACCCGTCGGCACGGACAACAGCTTGCCGGTCGAACGGACCTGCATGCCTTCCTTGATCTTGAGGTAGTCACCCAGCACCACCGCGCCAACGATGTCCTGCTCAAGGTTAAAGACCTGGCCGGAGACGGTTTCCCCGCCACCGACTTCAAAGTCGAGCATTTCGCCGGCCATGGCTTCGCTCAGGCCATAGATACGCGCGATGCCGTCGCCCACTTCCACCACCGTGCCGACCTGCGACACTTCGAGTTCGGTTGAGAAGCGTTCGACTTCCTGTTTGATGACGCTGGTAATTTCTGCTGTATCAATCTTCATAATCAATCTTTCCGTATTGATGCCTGTTGCATCAGTCACTCAAGACAGCCTGCCGGGCACGCCGCCTGCCTTCCTGCACCATCTTCTCTCGTAACATTTTCAATTGGGTAGCCACCGAGCCATCGACCAGGCGATCGCCCACGCGAAGTTTAAGTCCGCCAATCAATGCCGGGTTCACCGATTGCTTCAATTTCACGGTTTTTCCTAATGCCTGACCAAGATTCTCTGCCACTTGTGATGCTTGCGCACCGCCTAGCGAAACCGCGACATGAGCTTCAACTTCCACGATGCCCCTGGCCTGGGCATGCACCAAAGCATAAGCCTCACAGATCGCTGGCAGGTGATTCAGCCGATTCTTGTTGTTGAGTACCTGCAAAAAACGATACACAAGATCGTCTATCGACTTACTGAAAATCCGCTCCAATGCCGCCCGTCGATCATCATGGCTGACCGTCGGCGTCGACACCAGCCTTAAAAAGTCAGGTGACTGCCTGCAAAGCTCTGCCAACGCAATCATGGTCTGCGCGACAGAATCCGCTGAGTCTTCGCCTCGCTTCAGGGCCAGTTCCAGCAGGCTCTGGGCATACAACCGGTCAATCTGGTTTATCATCTTCGTGTCTGCCAACACGTCGCTCCATTCATGAGGTTTGCTTTAAGGCAACCTGATACAATCCTTATCCCTGCTCCTTGCGGAATTCACTCAAAGCCTGCTCCACCAGTTGTGACTGGTCGGCCTCGGAGATTTCCCGCTGCAAAATCTTCGCGGCAATCTCCGTGGAAAGCGCGCCAGCCTGGGAATAAATCTCAGCCAAAGCCTGCTCACGGGCGTCGCGAATTTCGCGGAACGCACGGTCACGCATCGTCCCGATCTCAGACTGCGTTTCCTCCTTCAATCGAGCCGCGACTTTCTCCGCATCGGCCTTGCCCTGTTCGATGACTCGCCGGGCTTCTTCCGCCGCCTCAGTCAGGTGGCGGTTGTATTCTTCCAGCTTGGTCTGAGCTTCCTTGTTTTTGCGTTCCGCTTCCTCAAGGTCAGACTTGATCTTGTTCTCACGGTCTTGCAGGCCCTTGAGGATCGGGCCCCAAGCCTTGGCGCGAAGCACAACCACGACCACCAGAAACACCACAGCCGCAGCGATCGCCTGGTAAATCGAACCCGCAAAGACGTCGGGGTTATCCTCTGCTGCAAGCAAAAGCATCATCGAATCTGTCAGCATGTATCTCGCTCCATTTTTTCAGTCACACGCCTTGAAGCCGAGTCATCACACGATCTTGAATCGCGTCACTCGACGCCCAGGCGCATGACCGAAGTCATGCGCATATCTGTTGTTAGACCTTCAGTACCACGAGCAGTGTCACCACGATGGCGAACAGCGTCGCACCTTCGATCAGAGCCGCTGAAAGAAGCATCGAGGTAAAGATGTTGCCACCCGCTTCAGGCTGACGAGCAATCGACTCGACTGCTGAGCTGCCGATGTTGCCGATGCCACGGGCTGCACCCATAATCACCAGTCCCGCACCGATGGCCGCACCGACATAAGCCGTGCTCAGTCCATCCGGGAAAACCCATGAACCCGTGCTTGGGGCTTTGGCTGCGTGCTCCGCTTCTGCGGGAGCACCATCTTCAGGAGCCGCCATCACTGGGGCTGCTGCCAGCAGCAAAGCTGCCATCATCGCGAAAAGATACTTTGTCATTACGTTTCTCCGAACATTGCTTTCGACGCGGCAAGGTCACGTCATTCAAACCCCATCCCTCGCGGGTCGTCAGCCGCCTTACTCGACCGACAGGGGTAACAGTCAGTTTCAGCACCAGTCTTAATGCATCGCCGGTGCATGCGCCCCATCCAAAGGCACTCCTTCTTCCGACAGTTCATGGTGGCCGTCATGTTCATCATGGTCATGCTCATGCACCACCAGTTGGGCCAGGAACAAGCCGGTGAGGAAGGTGAAAATAAACGCTTGGATGAAAGCGACCAGAATCTCCAGCAGGTAAATCACCATGTTGCCAAGCAAGGGCAGCAGGCCCAGTCCATGCCCGAGGACACCCCCCAGTTGTGTCGAGAGCTGCACGACAAACAGGAATAGCGTCGCCACGATGATGTGTCCGCCGGTCATGTTGGCGAACAAACGCAGTGCCAATGCAATGGGTTTGACGAACATGCCCATGATTTCCACAGGGATCATGATCGGCCACATGTAGAACGGAGCCCCTGCCGTCAGGTGCTTGAGGAATCCTACCGGGTCTTTGATAAAGGCTGTGCCGTTGATGAACAGGAAGGCAATCGTCGCCAGCGAGCCAGTCACCCAGATGGATTGCGTGGCCGTGCCACCAATGCCGTGCCACTGGTTGGGATTCGCCCCCGCTGCTAGACCGATGGCATGGGTCAGATCCAGCAAAGGCACCAGCCCCAGCAGGTTGGCGATCAGAATAAAGAAGAAAAATGACCAGAGCACACCGATATACTTGTCCGTTTCTTCTTTGAGAATCGGGCGGAAAGTTTGATCTCGCAGGTACATGCAGACAGTTTCAATCATGTTGGCAAACACGCCCTGTGAGCGGAAATCATCAATGTTGCCGCGTTTGCCCGTGGCGATGCGCTTAGCCGCGGGGATCAGCATCAGGCAGGTCAGAATACCTGACAGAATCAGCATCACCGTGACATTGGAAACAAACCAGCCATAAAGTGGCTTATCCGTGACGTGAGTGACAGGATTGGCTGCGGCCAGCATGCTTAAAAGCATTGTCTTGTACGACTCCGATTATGGGTTTGACGCTCGCATCGACACACTCCGGCCAACAGCTTCAGCCGGGGCCGGACAGTGTAGCGATTTTCTGCCGCTTGTACCGAATGAGTCCCCGAAGAAATCACATTGAAAACCAGACCTGCGAACCTGAATCACTCCTGCTTCGCGGGCAACCGCATCGGCCAGATGAATCGGCCCACCATCGCGACCTCGACAGCCAACCCTGCCAGGTAAGCCGCGACCAATCCAATCGCTGCCGGCTCGACAGGCCAACCTTCGCGTGCCAGCCAGACCATGCCCAGAATGCTCCCCAGAAAGCGAATGCCCATCCCGATAAACCAGCCGGTGACGATGGCCATGAGTCCCCGCTGATCCGCTCGCCCCACCAGATAAATCCCCAGCATCTGGAACAGATACACCAGACCGGCTGCGATCAACCCCGCCTGCTGGGCTCGACCGGGCTCGACCCCTTCCGCGACGACCATCGGCCCAAGCCACCACGCCAACCCGCCACCCGCCCCCAACGCAGCCAGCGCGCTCCACAGCGCGCACCGCATCACTGGAAATCTTGCCTGCAATGCCTTTGGCGTCGCAGAGGGTGCTGTCGATTCATTCATCTGACTTTTCCCGATCTCGATGACTCTGATCCGGGTTTTGATGGTTCTCTTGATCCTTGCTGCTACCAAACGAAGCGGCCCCAGCTTTGTAGAGGTTATACGTCCCCCCCACGAAAGCGATAAACACGCAGCTCAGGATCAACCAAGGCGATGTACCGAAGTAAGTGTCCAGCCACCACCCTAATAAGGCGAAGATGATGACCACCCCGCCCAGCTCCAGCCCTGCCCCGGCCAAGGACCAGGGGTTGGTTGTTTTATGCGCACGTTTTTTTGACATGGTGGGCACTTTATCTATGCGTGAAACCATTTTCACCTTACCAATAAGACCGAGTCTTCACAGGCCCGCCACCCGCTTCAAGATTAATCAGCATATATCGCAAGGCATCGCAATAATGGTCAGGCCCATCCTTCACCGGTCGGTCATCACGTGGCCTGCTGCTGTCGAAGTGATACTCAGCCAAGGCTCGGATCAACTTCTCGCAGCGCGTGTGAATCTGCAACGTGCCATGATCCAACCGCCTGCGAATCATCTCCAGGCCATCCTGTAAGTAGCTTTGGCGGTAGCGCATCACATAACCCGCCTGACGGAACCATTGCACATCGCTCATCCCGGTCTGGCTGCTGCGCTGCCGGCCAGCTGGGTCAACACCAAGCCAACGCGGCATCGGCCAACCTTTCTCACGCATCGCCTGCTCATGCTCAGCCAATGTCCGATCCGACCCGGCATACTCATCGACCACGCACACCTGCCAATGTTCCGGGCGATCCTCCTTGTCCGCAGGCAGCCAGGTGCGCGCCCACAGCATCACCAACGGGCTGCGCATGCCAAAATCCATCCCGCCGATCCAGTAGCCTTGCTCCGTTTCCTTGTGCGTGGGCTGTTGTGTTACGACATGAGGCCCGGCGGGAGTCGGATCGAATCGCGCGTAAACGCAATCGCTTCGGCGAGGCCTTTGGCAAAGCATCTCACTTTCCCAGACTTCCCGACTGCTGCGCAGACGCTGCTGGACTACATCTTCCACTGGTACAAAACCCGCAGCCTCACGAGCCCTGCCCTGGCAATCTTCCCAAAGTGGACAGCCTTTGCAGGGGCGGGACGTCGGGCAACGCTCGATGACATCAAGAATACCCCAGCGGAAGATGGTGCGGTTGACTGCGGTATCCGTCACCAGCTTCTGCATCAGGCCGAACGGTCGATGCATGGTGGACAACGCCTCGATGCGCCCGTGCACGTAGCCTTGCGGCAAGTCAGCCGACCGTGTGACCAGTTGGGCCGCGTCCCAGATGTCGGGATCAAACTCTTCAACTTCATCGCAGCGCAGCTTGTGGGGGCGAATGCCACGCACGGAGCGCTGACTTTGGCTGAGGATTTCCGCGCTGCTGCCGTTGGCCAAGGTGAGTCGGCGTTGCGTCGGCTTGTCTTTGAGTAAAGGCAAGGCAAGCGGATGAGCGGAAAGGTCGCGCAAGTAGCGGAACATTCGGCTGGACTGCTCCAACGACCCGCCAAGGATGCGAATATCGATGCCCGGCTTAAAGAGCAGGTCGAGTAATGTCGCCACCGCAGCCAGGTATGTCTTGCCACTGCCTCGGGCTGCCCAGACGAGTAAATCTTCCGCACTTTCGGATGCCTCAAAGAAAGCACGTGAAATGTAATCGCTCGGTGAGTTGTGCTCCTCCATCACGGGGGATTGTGGAATGCGCAACTGAAACGCGCGCGACAGCAACGCAAATAATTCCTGTGGATCGGCTGGTTTTAATTGATTGAGTTTTATCTGCATGTCGCGATAGCGCGACCGTGCAGTACGCGATGTCCTGGTTGGCATGTTCATGACTCCCCGGCAGGTTCATTCTGATCATCAGAATCGTCATATAGAAATCGGCGAAGGCTGGTGACATCCAATGAGGTGTCATCATCTTCCGCTTCTTCTACGACTTGACGTTTATCCGTCGGCCTGACATCCAGCTTGAGCAAGTCCACGCAAGCCTTACGGGAAAGCTCGCTGGGTTCCTGTTCGGTGGCCATCTGAATCAATCGGCCGGTCGCTGCGAGACGGTATCGCGACATCAAAACCTGGGCCTGCATGTCAGCCAGTCGGCAGATGCCATCCAGCAGGTGGAAGTTGTTTTCATCGCTGGCCCATTGGGCAAGATCGCAAAGGGTGATGCCATGCGCACTTGCCAAGGTGCCCAGATCGCCCCGGGCATCGAGTAAATCGCGCAGCAACGCATCAAGTTGAGTGTTGTCGTTTTCCATCAGTTCGGTTCCCGGAACAATGAAGTGAAGATCAGTTTGTGTGCGTGTTTTGCTGTTGATGTGCTTGCCACCAGTCGATCAGCTTGAGCAAGGCCTGCTGAGGCTTGGCATCTATCTGCTTGAGTGTCTGCTCCACTTGTTGGCGTTGTTGCACAGTCAGGAAGAAGTGCAGGTGCGTGCCCATCTCAGGCAACGGCTTGGGCTGGTGGATAGTCGCGGGTTGGGCTAACTCGCGAAGCCTGGCCAGTCGCTGCGCATTCTCAGGCAGCAGTCCTGCCAGGTCGTCCGCTGTGAATCGACCTTTCTCGATGAGTTGTTCGACCAGATTCGCGCGTTTTGCAGGATCATCACTGCCTTGGAGGCGATTGAGCGTGGTCAGCAGCAGGCGTGTTTCATCATCATCAACTTCCCAGACAACGCATTGGGCCTCGGTGTGGCCGAGTTGTTTAAGCAGTTCGACGCGATGATGGCCGTCGATGATCTGATACCCGCAAGCGAAGGGCCTGACGATGATGGGCGGATAGCGACCCGTGCGTTCAAGGTGCTTGCGCAGCTTGGTCATGTTCTCGCGTGAAACACGGTTGGGATTGCCGGGGTGCGGCTGAAGTGAATCAATCGGCAAGTGAAGCATGGCGTCCTCCGGAAGTTGTGAAAGTGAATTCTGGCGATGGTGATATAGTTTGAATGTTTCACCACAGAGACACAAAGGCACAGAGATAATCACAAAATCCATGGCTTATAAGTGTCTTGGGGATTACGGTAAATGACAGGCTGGTTTCCTCCGTTGAGATTGGGATATAGATGGATTGTCATTCATTGCGATCTCACTTTTACTTGCTCTGTGTCTCGGTGACTCTGTGGTTTACTCTGAATATTTCGGGATAAGTAATAGACCGGCTGCGAGGTCAGGCGCAAGCCTGCCTGCAAAAGCAGATCATTCGTGGCGCTTGAAGCTGGCTTGCTGCCGCGATGTTGCCGCTGCCAGCGATCCAGTTCAGATGAAAGAAACAACGCATCATCATCAGAAAGTGCAGCCAGTGTCTCGGTGCCAGCTTCACCGCAGGCCAGATCCATCGGCTGCAAACCCAGAGTATGCAACGCATCAAGCAGCCGCTGGTCATGACGATGAATCGGGCGGTCATAGCGCACCATGCCGGCCCGTTCAAAGAAAGGGTTCACATGCCCCATCGCAGCCAAGGCTTCAGTCAAATCCGTCTCCGCATGATCCAGAGCATGGCGAACCAACGCATGAGCCAAGCCCAGGCCTCGGAAGATGGGGTGCACCACCACTCGGCTGATGCAGCGGATTTCGCGATTGAGCAGACGGGCACGTGATGACCATTGCCTGACACTGCTGTAACGGTTGCCCAACGCCTGGTCGCGCGATTGGCAGTTCAACGTCGGCAAGGACTCCACCAAGACACCGGCCAACAGCTCGGCATGTGGCTGCCCGACGAAACGCGAAGCAGCAGAAGGCACGGCAGCAGTTGCTTTCCACACCCGAATGAATGTGCCCGGCCTGTGGTTACGGTAATGAAAGGCAGATAAGGCGTGGTAATCCGTTGCCCGGCCTGGCTCGATCGCCCAGTTCGGCTGAGGAACCAACTGCGCGCATTGATTGAAACGCTCTCGCAAATCGCAGTGCGACGCATCGCTCGGTGTCTTAATTGTGGCCATCATGCAACACCTCCTCGCGATACAACACCTGCACACTTGGCCCGAGTTGTTTCTCGATCAACACGTCCGGCTGCAAGGGTTCAAGCAGGTCATCATGCGTCGTCGCCACAACCACGATGGCCGACCGCAAACGCGTCACCTGCTTTCGTAGTAGCTGCGCGACCGTGCGTGCCGTCAAGCGATCCAGTGTGGCGCAGAATTCATCCGCCAGGATGATTGGCACACAAGGCGAAGACTCGGCCCCGCCATCTGAAACGGCTTGCGATGTGCCAATCGTTTCAACCATACCCAGCGCGAATGCAAGCTTCAGGCGATAGCGCTGGCCGTCGGATAACTCGCCGGGCTTGCGAAGCATGACAAAGGCATCGTTCAGGCCTGCCCGACTCAACCAGGCGAGTCTCTGCTTGAGGGTACTGGAAGCGAGCACTTGCAGATCGTCGAACGTATCCACCACAGGTCTGCCTGGGGGAATCGTCAATGCATCAAAATCAATGATGGCAAACTGCGGATCATTCACGAAGCTGGTGCGCATCAGGTTGAGGATGGATGTCTTACCTCCGCCACTGGCTCCGGTGATGAAGACGAGTTGTCCCGGCGAAAGATTCAACGGGGTGGGCTCGATGATGGTGACGGTTTGCGATGTGTCGATCCCCAGACCGAACATGCCTGCAATCTGCAACACGTTAGGCGAAGGTTCGACAGCCGACGTACGAGTTAATGCAAGATTGATGGTAATCACCCGGAAACTCCCATAAAGCTGGAATGTGAAAGTGATAAAACTAAAGCACGGACAAGGCCCGGAAGCGCTCGAGGAGTTTGCGCACCTCGTGCAAGGTTCGGCTGGTCTGCTTAGCAGTTTCGCGCAACGTCTTGCGATCAAAAATGATGGCCTCCGCGACTTCGCGCAAATCATCAGGCAACCTTTCCTGATAAGTCACCAGGAAGCCAAACTCAGGCGAACCTAAGTCGCGGATCAGTGCGTGGATGCGGCTGCGCACCGTGTTGGGATGCATCCGCATACACATGGCCAGCTCCGAGATGGTCATCCCCCGAGCAAAGCGATTTTCCAGCAGTAAGCGGTCTCTGCGGTTCAAATGCTGAGCGAGTCTTAGAAGGGTCTCCTGATGGTCCCGCAGGGGCAGGTGGCGCTGGCGATCTCGATTCTCCAAAAGTCCGGAATGGTGTTGCATGACGGTTTTTCCTTGACAAAACTTGGCCGGAATCCTATTTTGATAGGTGTTTGTTTGGATATTGTAGCATGACTCTCGCGGGTGTTCAATAACTGTTTAACATTGGGTGCCAGTACGCCCGGCACTCAAGCCTGCATTCACTCGATCCTGGGGCCTGCATGATGGAAAATCTGGGTAGATTGATTCGGAATCGGCGGAAATCGATGGGCCTGACACTCACCAGCCTCGCTGAGGCGGTCGGTGCGACCAAGAGCTACCTGTCGATGATTGAGAACGAGCGGGTCAGCAATCCGCCTTCCCCGGCCATCCTTCGGCGGGTTGAGCGGGTGCTGGAATTCAGCGAAGGTGAGTTGCTGCGCACCGCAGACTGGCAGAACACGCCTGAGGAAATCCGCCACGCTTATCAAGCCAACGCCAAGCGCAGCCACGATGGGGTGGAACTGGCCCGGCGATTGCGAACTTTGATGAAAAGCCACCAGGGCGAAACCAACAATCTCGACCGCATGTTTGCCAAGGGGGAATTGCACGAACTGGTCGATGCTGTGCTGGAAGAAGGCGGGTCGATCGGTACCAGCCTGCCGATTCGCTATCGCGTGCCGGTGATCAATCGCGTGGCTGCGGGTTACCCCAGTGATTTTACCGACCTTGGTTACCCGGCCCGGATTGCAGACGACTATGTTGACTGCCCGGAAATGAACGACCCGGATGCCTTTGCCGCCCGCGTGGTGGGCGATTCGATGCAGCCGGACTACAAGGAAGGCGACGTCGTCGTGTTCTCCCCGGCTCGAGACCTTGAAAATGGGTGCGATTGTTTTGTTCGAATTGAGCCAGATCATCAAACCACTTTCAAGCGTATTTTCTTTGAAGGTGACCACCAGCAATGGGTCAGGCTCGTGCCTTTGAACCCGCGCTACCCGCCGCGAACGCTGCCACGCGAACAGGTGGCCGGGCTTTATCGAGCGGTCTGGCGACTGCAACAACTTTAAGCCCGGCAGCATTGCCCGTTGAGTTGGTCTGGTGCGCACAGGGATGGAGACGGTTTGTTATTATGGGAGAGTTGATACCGGGTCATGAAGCCATAAGTTGGTGCCACACCGCAGTGCGGCCAGTGGGAGCGCGCTGTGGGAGAATGGGTTTTGATGGCTTTGGCTTATGGTCCGTATATCCATGTCCGTATGCGGTATAATAAAGCAAATGGAACAGCATCCAAACACACTGAAGCCATGCTTGTTCACGACTAAAGGCTACAGAAATCCAGGGACCTTTGATATATGTACTTATCCCCTTTTCCGAGTCGGGTGATTCATCGCTTGGCCACTGCTTTTATCCTGACCAAGCCGCTGATTCAGCTTGTAAGGGCTTTGGCAAAGTCTTAAACTGATGGCGTGCAGCCGGGAGCGGTTTCCGGCCGATAGAGCACGCGCCGGTCTGTCTATTACAACAAATCAGCGCTTTACCAGAACTGTCTAATCAACTGTTCAGACGACGCTTCGCGTCGTCTGAACGTGTCCCTTTTGAATGGTGGCCGAAATCGCTGAGCAACTTCTTCTTCTGATCGCCGGTGCCGGACTGACGCTCATCGGTGCCATTGTGAAGACGTGGCTTGACCGGCGGACGCACTCCAGCACCCGCATCTTTGAGCTACGAATCGAGGCGCTGAATCGGATTTGGCAAGCATTCAACGAAATGAAGGGTCTCTATGCGTTTCGGATCGAAGTTGGCTTTCCGCAATGGCAAAATGTTTACGCGCAACCAGCTAGCGACGCGTTGACCCGCTTCCGGCGAGCTATCGATAATGCCCAAGTCGTGCTGCCCGCCAAAGTGATCGACATTTTGCGGAAGATGGACGTAGCGTACTTTATCTACCACAGCGACGAGGTAGCGAGAGGCAGCCAGTTTCAAGGGCAAGTTAAGCGTCTGCTTGATGAGCTTGCAACTGCCGTCAATGAGACCATGAGCAAACAAACGCATGAGATAAACCTGCGTTTCCGAACGTAGGGGCATAACCACCGGCTGCACTGGACAGCCGCTTCACAAACTCCGTTTGCTCGCGGCCACCAGTGATCCGCGGGACACGTTCAGCAGGAGGATAAGAAAGCATGACTGACAGCAACAAGATCGAGCGCATCCAACGCAACGTCAACTTGCCACAGAAGATCCTCGTCGCGATCATTGCTCCGTTGATCGGTCTGGTTGTGGCCTATGGGCTCATCGACCTTATTGCTAATGAAATCCTCCCCTATCGAGTCTACAACGGGTATTCATCAAGCCCTCTTGACCTCCAAGCAACGTGGTGGATGTGGGCGATCGCCTTGGCGCTTCTTGGTGTTTTCGAGTTCTTCTGGCTCAAGACCCCCAGTGCAGGGAAGAAAAGGTGTCAGGATGAATTACAGCGCTAAGCCAAAGCAAATCATTTCGACACCTTTTCCGTGCTTCGCGACCATTCGTTATTTGCCATCACTCCATCGGCATGGGCATGCCCACGGTCGATTCCACCTCAGGCACGATCATCATGTTGTCAGGCAGTTTCTCCACGACCACCGCCGACCAAGGCTGCGTGAATGCCTGGACGAAGAAAAGGTGTCAGGATGATTTACCCTCGCCATTGTCGGGCACATTCAAATCTGGCACTTCTGGCACTATTGCTTACGCTTTTCTCTAGTACAGTTTAATCTGCGGAGGCAGCCAACACCAGCCGGTTGCCCTGGTCACAGCCGCAGGCATGACCATGAATGTAAGGACGAAGAATCCACTTGAAGAATCCACTTACTGACGTGCGTGGCTCGTGGGGAAACTCAATGCCGGAGTGATCGCTTCACCCCTCGGCAGACGCAGGATTGTGCTGGCTTTTGCAGAAGCTTCGGCCTTTAGCCTAAAGCAGGCTTTGATGCCCACCCCTCCAAAGCTCATCTTCACACAGCGCGCTCCCGTCGGTCGCGACGCTGCGTGGCACCATTCAAATTCGCAGGCTTTAACGCCCACCCCGCCGAGAATCAGGATTATCGCATCGCCCCCTTCGACTTCTCTCAGAACTTTGCCTCGACTTGGCTCGGACTCAACGAGTCATCATGTCCCCGTCTCTGTGGTTGACTCTGAATGGTTCAGGCTCATTCTGACCGCCCAAGTCGCGAGTTCGTCGTCGCCTGTCTCGTTGCCTGCTAATCGGGCATTGGTCGATGGGCTGCCCATTGCCGGGGCAGAGATACGTTGGCCAATTTGTCGATTGATCAGGAAAAGTCTGCTTTTGCAGGCCTACAACGCGGAATATGAATGAAATGACATGGAAATTTAATTGTGCTGTGAGCCTCGATTCATTTGGCACCAAAGTTGCATTACTTTATTCGTGTGAGACAAAGAACCTTCGAGATTGGGCCGATGAGCGGGTGGAACCAAAGCTCAGGGAACGAGCGGGTGAAGCCGGGGACAATCGTAATGTCGGGTTCGGCAAGGACATGTTGGGGAACAGGCTTGGGGTGAGCCGAGTCCATGCCGACCATGGGGTGGTCTAACCGACATTGCTCAAGGACAGGCGCCGACGTGGCTGAGAACCGCGTCGGCGTTTTCCTTTTGGCATGGCCTTGGGCTTTCGAGTCGCGCGATTTGGCGTGACAAGTCAACACGACTCGGTTGCCTCTATAGTTGAGTGATGTCGATTTTGCCCAAGCGATCCAATCGAGCGAGTGCTGTAGCTGCGAACTTCCGAGCTGGCCTGTATCTCATCGTTCTATTGATGATGACTTTCGCGCTGCCGGGCGGGTGGGCTTTGGGTGATGATCAACCAAGTGCAGCAACCTCAGGCCCGCAGCCTGACCCAGCTATGCCTGTGCGCGATCCCTCCGATCCACCAGCGCCGAAGGGGAGTATTGGTTTGACCGTGAGTAACCGCCCAGCCGGGGCCGTGGTCGCTTACATCCCCATCGAAGGGCCGATCTACAGTTTCACCGTGGATAACTTCAAGCGTCGGCTGGAACGAGCGCGGGCCAAGACGCCGGCCCCGTCAATCATTGTCATTCATCTCGATACGCCCGGTGGTGTCATCACGGATGCCATTGCCTTGTCGCAGTTCATCAAGCAGGAAGTGAAAGAGGAGTCGATCTGCTGGGTGAACAATAATGCGACCTCGGCTGGGGCGATGATTGCCACGTCCTGCGACCATATCGTGATGAGTCCTTCCGGGCAGATCGGCGACAGTGCTCCGATCGCCATCGGCTTGCAAGGCATCCAGAATTTATCACCAACTGAACGCGCGAAGATACTCACGCCATTGCTGGGCGCTTATGCCAGCAATGCGCAGACGAATGGCTACCCGTATCCGATCCTCCATGCCATGTGCGTCACGGGCGTTGAGGTATATCAGTTACGCAACAAGCAGACAGGCGACCTGCGTATTGCTGACCAGGCAGATAAGTATGTGCTGGTGGATGGCCTGACCATTGATGAAGCCAACGCCAAGGTCGATCAGGAGTTTGCCGACCTTGCCCAAGCGGCATCGCAACTGGCTTCGCAAGGCATGATGGTCACGCCCGGCCAGCCTCAGGTCGATACAGTGTCAATCACCAATGCAGATCGTGGCCAGTATGAAGTTGTCAAACAACTTCACCCCACACTGGGCAAGAATACGCTGCTTTATTTCAACGGGCAGGAAGCGGTCTTGTCAGGCTTGGCTGAGACGGACACGGTGATCACCATCGCGGAGATGCAACAGTATCTGAATGCTGGGGCAAATGATTATTACGTGATTGAAACAACCTGGTCGGAAAGTATCGCGGAGTTTCTCACGCGCTGGTACATCCGGGCTTTGCTGGTCGCGTTATTCGTACTCGGCTTTTTCATTGAGTCTTCCTTTCCCGGCACTTACTTTGGTGGGGGATTGATCATACTCAGCCTGGCGCTGCTGATTGGTGCGCCGTGGTTCATCGGTCTGGCTCACGTGTGGCATATTGTTCTGTTCTTTGTCGGCATTGCCCTGATTGTTGTGGAACTCTTTATCATTCCCGGATTCGGCATCTTTGGCATCGCGGGGATCGCTTCGGTCTTCACCGGGCTGGTCTTGATGTCCGTGCCCACTTCGGGTGGCGGGTACATTCCACTGCCAGCTCAGGAATTTACTCAGCAATTGCAGTGGTCGATTGCATCTGTCTTCTTCGGGCTTATTCTGGCTTTCATTCTGGCTGTGGTGTTGAGGTTAAACATGAAAAACATTCCCATCTTCTCGGCTTTGATTCTACAGGACCAGCAACGTCGCTACACAGGCCAAGGTGCCAATGCGCCCAAAGATCAACTGGCTGGTGATGAGGAAGTGGGGGGCAATCGTCTGGCTATTGGCGATGTGGGCAAGGTGACCAGCACGCTCAGGCCGACCGGCACAGCCAATTTCTCAGGTAGCGATGTCGATGTCACCTGCCCCGGCCAGTGGATTGATCCGGGCAAGGAAGTTCGCGTGACGGCGATCCATGGCAACGTGATTGAAGTTGAGCCTGTGTGAACGATTCACCTTCAAAGAACTCATTCTTGAATCACAAGTGTTTTTAAATAGAAATCCGTATCGAGCATACGAAATCACTCGAAATACTTACCCCAAAGTGGTGCCAGTCTCGCTACCTCGTCCTTGTCGATCATTGCCTTATTCGACCAGATGCCTAATGCCAGCGCGCTATGGGCCGGGCTGGGTGTGTCGCGCAACGGCTGGGTGTTTTTCAGTGCCTGCTTAATCAAGGCAATACTTGCTGCGCTGGCGCGTTTTAAGTTCGCGATAATTTCACTGAGCAGATCAGCGTGGCTGGCGTAAGTTTCATGTTCTTTCCAGCAGTCATAATCCGTAGGCAAGGCGATCAAGGCATAAGCCATCTCCGCTTCGCGTGCGAGCTTGGCCTCAGGCATGCAGGTCATGCCGATCAAGTCCGCTCCCCATTGCCTGTGCATGTTTGACTCGGCCTTGGTCGAGAAAGCAGGCCCTTCCATGCAGACATAGGTGCCACTGCGGTGAACTGTGACAGGCTTACCTTCC
Organism: uncultured Phycisphaeraceae bacterium; assembly: GCA_964546335.1. Lineage (GTDB taxonomy): Bacteria > Planctomycetota > Phycisphaerae > Phycisphaerales > Phycisphaeraceae > CAZJJN01. The sequence continues at coordinate 19,846 of CAZJJN010000026.1, read as the reverse complement.
GCATCGGTCACGCCTTGACTGCTGTCGAGTAGCCATTGCCTCATCACCGGGCAGAAAGGTTCAGCCAGTTCGCAGTGCACGGCAGCTTTTTCGTAGAAGGTATTGTCGCGTTTGTACGTTTTATCGATCACCTGATCCACGATGCAAAGGTCGCCTGGGTGCATGTGTTCCTGTAGCGAGCCAGTCGCGCCAGTCGCGATGATGTGCGTGACGCCCAGCGTTTTGAGCGCGAAGATGTTGGCCCGGTAGGGGACTTTGGAGGGGTTGTAGAGATGCCCTTCGCCGTGGCGTTTGAGGATAAGCAGGTTGCAGCCTTCCCAGTTGGCCTGGGTGATCGGGGCCGAGGGTTTGCCAAAGGGGGTATCGGGAAAGACCGCGTCTCTGGCTGTGATACCCAGCGCTTCTTCCACGCCTGTTCCGCCGATGATGCCAATTCGCAGGGGGTTGTTTTCTGTCATGGCCGGATTGTACGGGAAGATGGGTTTGGTGAGTGATTGGGGACATGACATCTCACAACCGATCACGAACAATTGCTGTTCCAATTATCAGACCCACTTTCTTTCTCGCCGGATTACCGGGCTGGCCGATGTATACCGAAATCAAGGGCGCGATTCGTGCCTCCAGTAAACGAAGTTCAGACGGATAGGTTCATGGCTAAAAAGAAGCAGGAAAAGGGATTGCCGCAACGCCAGCAGGGCAGGTTGCTTGTCAACGTCATCCTCATCGGAATGTGGCTGCTATTGCTTGCCGCCATGGTGAGCTACAGCCCGACCGATTCACCCAACGATGCAGTCTGGTCAGCCCATCACCAGCCCGCCAACTGGGCGGGTAGCATCGGGGCGTTCGTGGCTCACAAGATCTTCCGCATGCTGGGCAGCGGGGCATGGATCGGCATGGCCGGCCTGCTTGCGTGGCTGGCGTCGGAAATCATCTGCAAGCCGATCAAGGATATGCCTCTGCGAGCCGCAGGCGTGATCGTCGCGCTGCTTGGCTGGGTGATGCTGACTTCGCTCTGGTTTACCTCGGCTGCAAGTTGGCCTCAAGGGCCGGGCGGATTGCTGGGACTGCTCCTGGCTACTCAGGTTGAACCTCGTTTCGGCATGATCGGGTCGTCGCTGCTTGGCCTGGCGGTGATCGTCGTTGGCGCGATTCTCGCTGCGGACGATGTGCTTAACTACGTGGGCAAAGCTTTGCTGCTCAAGCTGGGAGGCTTGCGCGATCTGCGACCACCCATGCCAGCCATGGCCGGTTGGCGCGGCATCGGCGTCGTCGGCAACAAACCTGCCAAGCAACGTCAGACCGATCTGGATGATGATGAAGCACTCGAAGAAGTGCTGGAGCAGAACGATTGGCCGAGTCGGGCCAGCAAAGCGGAACCCGTTGATGAAGCGGATGATGAGGAAGAATGGGAATACGTTGACGAGGAAGAGGATGAGGAAGTGGATGAGGTGGATGAGCCGGTTGCTGATCCCGCAGCAGCTTATCAGCAAGACAAGAAGCAGTTTGATCCTGAGGAGTTGCGTAAGAAGATCAAGCAGTTGCCGATCAACTTCGCCCCGCCCAGCAAGAAGTCAACGGAGCCGATCCGCGAGGTGGACTTGTCAGGCTACGAGTTCCCGCCCATGAATCATCTGGAAGAGCCTGAGGGCAACTTTACAGAAGCGATGGAGAAAATTGTTCGCGAGCAGGCGATGGCTTTGGAAAATGCCTTGCGCGAGTACCGCATCGAAGGTGAAGTGGTGGGCATCGATTCAGGCCCGGTCATCACGCTGTTTGAAGTCAGGCTCGCTCCGGGGACGAAAGTCAATCGCATCAGCGCGGTGTCGAGTGATATCGCTCGCGCGCTCAAGAGCCAGAACATCCGCATCGTGCCCAACATGGCCGGGCGAGACACCATCGGCGTTGAAGTGCCCAACACCAAGAAGGAAAAGGTTCGCCTGAAGGAACTGATGACAGCCGACCCGGAAGGCGCTCGCAAGATGGGCCTGCCCATGTACCTGGGCAAGGATGCTTCGGGCAATCCGCTGATCGAAGACCTGTGCAAGATGCCTCACATGTTGATCGCGGGTACGACAGGCTCAGGTAAGAGCGTGTGCATGAACTCGATCATCATGAGCTTCCTCTACACGAAAAGGCCTGACGAACTGAAGCTGGTGCTGGTCGATCCGAAAATGGTCGAGATGTCCATGTTCAAGGATGTCCCTCACCTGATGTGCCCGGTGGTGACGGAGATGGCTAAGGCTGCGTCCATCCTCGAATGGGCGGTGAGTAAGATGGATGAACGTTACGAATGGCTGGCTGAGGCAGGTGTGCGCGATATCGCTGGCTACAACGCGCTGGGCTGGGATGAGCTCAAGTCCCGCTTCAACCCGGTGTCGGAAGAGGAAGAAGCCAAGATTCCCAAGAAGCTTCCTTACATGGTGTTCGTCATCGACGAGTTGGCTGACCTGATGATGACCAACAAGGAAGTGGAGAACCACATCGTGCGCATCGCGCAGAAGGCGCGAGCTGTGGGCATGCACCTGATCCTCGCCACACAAAGGCCTCAGGCGAACGTGGTGACCGGCCTGATCAAGTCGAACATGCCTTGCCGGGTCGCGTTCAAGGTTGCGTCAGGCATGGATAGCCGGATCGTGCTGGATCAGAAAGGCGCTGAGTTGTTGCTTGGTTATGGCGACATGCTTTTCTTAGGCCCGCGTTCCAGCAAGCTCACCCGCTCGCAGGGCACGCTGGTCGATGACTTTGAAATCCGCAAGACGGTCAAGTTCCTCAAGAATGTGGCTGCTCAGAGCTTTGAGCCTCAGTTGGTACAGATCAAGAGTGGCTTCACCGGCGAATCGATCGGTGAGCGCGATGAACTGTTTGAAGAGGCTGTCCGTGTCGTGCTGGAATCGCAGCGAGGCAGTGTGTCGCTGCTGCAACGCCGATTGGGTGTGGGTTACTCGCGTGCGTCGCGCCTGATCGAGCAGATTGCTGAGGCTGGTTTGCTGGGTGAGTACAAGGGATCGCAGGCTCGTGAGGTGACGATGTCACTGGAGGAATGGGAAGCGATCATGGCCCAGGCGGAGGCTGATGCTGCTGCCGTGGAAGTACATGGCCGCAAGATCGAGGACGATGAAGAATCAGAGTCTGCCGACGAAGCCGACGATTACGAGTATGAATATGAAGAAGGGGATGGTGATGAAGAGGAGTGGGAGTACGAAGAAGAAGAGGAAGACGAGACTTAATTCAGAACTGCAATTTTTGACTATGGCCGACTAAAGCGATCCGTGAAGATGATTTATAGAAATTAAGTTGCGCTACTTACTCCCCCAAAAGTGGTAACGCTATTTTGTTTCATCTTGATTCTCCATCAGTTACCATATCTATAACGAATGGCATTGGCCTGATACGGTACCTGTAAGACCGCCTCCTGAGTACATCTAACCACTGGATTTCACCTTGCCTAAATCTCGAATACGCATTGCCACACTTCAATACTACATCCGCCCGGTCAGCAGCTTTGATGACTTCGCTGAGCAGGTGCGCAGCTTTGTAGCCACGGCTGCTGACTACAAGTGCAACCTCATGGTGTTCCCTGAATACTTCACCATCCAGTTGCTGACCCTTAGTGACATTAATCAGCCGATCACGCAACAGGTTCGTTGGCTGGCGCGCCAGCGCGAACGCTTCATCGAGCTGATGTCTGGCCTGGCTCGCGAACACAAAATCTACATCGTCGGCGGATCAATCCCCGCGATCGACACTGACGATAGCGAAGTGGTTCACAACGACTGCTACGTCTTTTCCCCGTTCGGCGAGCATGGCGTTCAGGGCAAGCTGCACCTGACCCGTTGGGAAAGTGAGGAATGGCTGGTCTCCCCTCGCGAAGGGGTCAAGGTTTTTGATACCGACATTGGCAAGTTTGCCGTGGCCATCTGTTACGACGTGGAGTTTCCCGAGATCGCCCGTGCCGCTGCCAAGGCTGGCTGCTACCTGCTGATCGTCCCCAGCGCGACAGATGATCGGCAAGGTTATCTGCGTGTGCGTTATTGCGCCCAGGCACGGGCCATCGAAAACCAGATGTATGTCGTCCATTCCTGCACGGTCGGCTCGCTGCCGATGATCCCCACGGTTTCCATGAACTACGGCCAGGCCTCGATCCTCACCCCCAGCGACTTTTCCTTTGCTCGTGACGGCATCCTCGCTGAAGGGAACGTCAACCAAGAGCAGGTCGTGCTGGGTGATCTTGACCTGGATATCATTCAGCGGTCGCGCGAACAGGGAACTGTCCTGCCTTTGCGTGACAGCAATACCACAGCCCATGTGACATCCCGACTGGATGTGATCCAACTATGACCCGTTCCCAAAAATCCCTGCCGGTTACGGTCAGGGCATTGACTGAGCAGGACATTCCCGCCGTCTCGGCTTTGTCACACCGTGTCTATGGCGAGCAGGGCTGGCACCCTGACCACCTGCGTTCCCATTTGGCTGTGTTTCCCGAGGGACAACTCGTGGCCGTGCTGCCGGAGGATGGTCAAGTCGTAGGCAATGCGGCCTCGCTGGTGGTGAACTGGGATGACTATGAATTCGGCGCCGACGAAAATGACTTCACGGATCGCGGCTACTTTCGTAACCATGGCTCGGAGGGTGGGCGAACCTTGTATGGCGCAGATGTGTGTGTCAGCCCGGATCATCGCGGGCGAGGCATTGGCAAAGCGATCTACAAGGCCCGACGAGATATTTGCCGTCGGCTGCAACTCAAACGCATCCGTGCCGCTGCCCGTTTGCGTGGCTATGCCAAATACGCCCGGTCACTGTCGCCAGAGTCCTACACCAAGGCGGTCATCGCTGGCGACCTGATTGACCCGACACTCAGCTTTCAACTGCGTCAAGGCTTTCGCGTGTTGGCTGTGGTCAGGCACCACCTTGGGCCAGATGCGGAAAGTCTGGGGCACGCAGCCATCATCGAGTGGGTGAATCACCAGGCGGCTTTACGCACGGACTGGCGTGGCAGGTATCGCGCCAAGCCACGCCAATTCGCGCGACATCGTCATGAAAAGCCGGGAGAAAATCCCTCAAGTTGATACAGCGTTTTAAGCCGACCGCATCCTGCGGTGTTGCCCGTTGTGTCCATTGCGACGAGGCATGGGAGCCTGGACGGTGGCCGTCTGGTAGTCCGCTTGAATCTGGTTGGTGATGGTCGTTTCAGCCAGTGTGCACTTGGCACGCATGACTGAGCGATAGCCCCGGCCGGTCTTCAAGTATCGGCGGAGGGCGCGCAGCGTGGATTGGTCAATCCAAGGCAGCAGCGGTTGTTTTACCTTGTCGAACGCGTCCAGCGCAGGTTTGATCGTGGCATCCCACTCATCAACGCGATCATCAAAGTCATGATGCCCGACGATACCCCGGCAGCGCGGACTGCCACATGCGCAGGGGAAGTGCCAATCCAGGTTGAACAGGCCGTAGTCGTCGGTCAGTTCCTCGCCGGGTTGGATATCACGGGTGGCGATCTCAAAGCCGTACCCGGTGGTGAGGGAGTTGGGTTCGCAGCAGTGATTGACGTGCTTGCCTGCATCCCAACTGATGATGCGGTAGCCTCGATCATCGCGGTAGCTGTAGCGGTCGATCACCGGCCAGGCCAGCGGGTCGAGCAGCAACGGGCTGTCTGGAGCCACCTCGATTTCGAGGGGGTCTTTGACATAGACCACCGTCCCCTTGGGGATCAATGAATCTGCAAAGACACCAAGACCAATCTGCGGGTTTACCCGCTGGACGAGGGTAGAAGGATGGATCATTGGGATGTTTTCCCAGTGGCCGGGACACGGCCAGGAGGTCGCCGCCCATGCTCAAGGCACTCGCCGGAGTGCATGTTCAGCATGGAGCAAAATCATATCGACGCTTGCTTTCAATACAATAGAAAATTTCGCCCCCGCCGCAGATATTTTTCATTTTCTTCTCGGACCCGTCCAAGCCTTTCCCGCCGAAGCATCGCCCAAACTGCTAACCTGTTGTCATGATCCTGCTGATCGACAACTACGATTCGTTCACATACAACCTCGTCCAGCGGATTGGGGAGTTGCTGATTGCTGCCGGTCGCCAGGCCGACGAACTGCCCATGCAGGTGGTGCGCAACGACAAGATCACGGTCGAGCAAGCTCGCGATCTCAAGCCCAGCCACATCATCGTTTCGCCCGGGCCTTGCACGCCAAACGAAGCGGGGGTGTCCGTCGAGATGATCAAAGCCTTTGCCGGGCAGGTGCCTTTGCTGGGTGTTTGCCTGGGGCATCAATCCATCGGGCAGGCGTTCGGCATGACGGTGGCTCGCAACTACCGCCTGATGCATGGCAAGACGTCACCCATCCACCACGATGGGAAGACGCTGTTCGCCGGGCTGGCGAATCCGACCGTGGCGACGCGCTACCACAGCCTGGTCATCGTGCCTGAGACGTTCGACAGCGAGCGGTTCGAGAAGTCGGCGTGGACGGAAGAAGGCGAAATCATGGCCATGCGCGCCAGGCCCGGTGTCTTTGGCGATGCACCGCTCGAAGGCGTGCAGTTCCATCCCGAAAGTTTCCTGACCGATGAAGGGCCACGCATGCTGGCCAACTTTTTGGGGTTGGAAGTGGCCAGGCATGAAACGCTGTCGTTTGGTTGATTCTGACTCAAGAAAGATTTTTGATTTCTGGTTGGTTGAGAAACTGTTTGGGTGAAACCACTTTGACCATGCGTCTTTTGCGAGCGGGGTAATGTTTGAGATTGCCTGTGATCAGGTATTCTGCTGACCCAGTATGGGCAACTTCAAGAAACATCGCATCTGCAGGATCAGGCAACTCCAAACCCCAGGGTGTTGGAGCGATCAGCACCGCTGAGTTCTCAATGAACTCCAAAAGGTCAGCAACGGCGTCGGGATCAAAGCCAAACTTCGGTCGTGCCAATACTTCTCGGTACTCGCAGAGAATTCTGCTATCAACACACATCGAAACCTTGTCAGACAAGACCAACAGAAGAATCTGAGCAGGTATGCCAAACGGCGTCAGCAAACCAGCAACAAGCACGTTGGTGTCGAGTACGACTTTCATCGTTTCCGACTCTTACGAGCAGCAGCAATTTCCTGATCGATCTCTTTTCCTGACAGCTTGTCCAAGTTCTTCGTGGTGGACTGCTCCTGCAACTGCTTGACAGCTCGTATCGCTCTGGCCTGTCGAATCTCAGCCAGCGATTGCTCGAAGCTTTCCTCATCAGTTGCACTGACAATGGCAATAGGCTTGCCATTGCTGGTGATGACCAGTTCGCGCTGCTGATCCAGTTCTCGCCAGACCTGAGCGGACTTGGTCCGTAGTTCTCGGACTGAGATGAAACGCATGAAGATGCTCCTTTGCTGTTACACAATCGTGTATCAATAGTATATACGAATAAGAAGCTCAATTACAGGAATCTTTTTGTTCAGGACATGAATAGGCTACAACCTGTCTGAAAATATGGACCAAAAAACGCCCCCAATCACATCAATACGGCAGATTTTCATGTTACGATTTTCGGGGTAGGCATTGAGAATACGGAGACAGCCTCATCTAAGTGAAGGAAAGCTTGTCATGAAAACAGCCAGCGTAGCCATCAACGAAATCATCGATTGCATTGAGATGGAAAGTGATGATCTCTATTACTACCTGGATCGCGTCACCGGCGAAACAGTGATGCTGGATGATGAGATCAACAGGCACGTTGAGGACGGGACTGACCCGCAAGACCTGCCCGACTGGCAACAGGATGTATTGGAAAAAGCCATTCTGATTCAAGCGGATGAAAATAACGAACGTTTCTTACCTCTCCCGGATTCATTTGATATACACGAGTGGCAGATCATGGCCGATTTCGCTGCGAACCAAACCGACGAATCGGTCCGCGACCGATTGAACCAGGCCTGTCACGGCAGTGGAGCCTTTCGTCGATTCAAAAGCACGGTTGACCAACTGGGTATCGAAAAACAGTGGTTCGACTTTCGTACGCACTGCTTCAGACAGAAAGCCATCGACTGGTGCGAAGCGAACAACATCCCTTGGCATTGAAAATGCAGCGGGTGTTCAAAGAAAAAACCCTCGCGGTATTGCGTGGGCTTTGATTTGTTGAACTTCACAAACTGTTGGCAGTCTGATCAATCCACTTCATACGTCGCACCCGCGGTAAACAAAGCCTGAAGATCACCTTCGCCCCGCGCTTTCTTGGCATCTTCGACCTGTTGCGTGAGCATGTCTTCATAACATTCATCTGCGATGCGGTAGAACACACCCATCGGCTCAGGGAAGCCATCTTCGTGACGCATGCGACTGAGCATGAACGCCAGCGACTCATCATTCTCATCGTGGAACAGCAGGTCGTCTTCCTTGTAGCCACCATCGCCGACTTCGACGACTTCAGGCTTGCGGCCACCATCCAGACGAATGCCCTTGTTGCGATCCTTGCCGAAAATCATGGGCTTGCCATGCTCAAGGAACACGACGCTGTCTTCCTTGGTGTCCTTTTCCGTTGCGTAGCCGAACGCTTTGTGGTTGAACACATTGCAGTCCTGGTAGATTTCAACGAAGGAGGAACCTTTGTGTTCTGCAGCACGTTGCAGGACATCGCCAAGATTCTTGTCCACATCAATCGCGCGGGCGACGAAGCTCGCTTCCGCCGCGATGGCAATCGACAAAGGTGTCAACGGCAGGTCGATCGAGCCCATCGGGCTGGACTTGGTCTTCTTGCCTTCCTCGCTGGTTGGCGAGTATTGGCCTTTGGTCAGGCCATAGATGCGGTTGTTGAACAGCAGGATGTTGACGTTGACATTGCGGCGAAGGATGTGCATCAGGTGGTTGCCACCGATGGACAGGCCGTCACCATCGCCGGTGATGACCCAGACATCCAGGTCGGGGTTGGCGATTTTCATGCCCGACGCCAAAGCCGGGGCTCGTCCATGGATCGTGTGGAAGCCATACGTATCCATGTAGTAGGGGAATCGGCTGGAGCAACCGATGCCAGACACGAAGACCGTATTCTCTTTACGCGCACCCATGGACGCTGCGACCTTGCGCACCTGGTTGAGGATGGCATAATCGCCACATCCGGGACACCAGCGCACATCCTGATCGGATGCAAAATCCTTGGCTTTCAATACGGGGACGGAGGTTTCGCCCATCGGGATTGACCTTTCTCACGCGCGGGTTTCATCACCCGCAAATTCATCTGCTTAATCAGTCGCAACCAGCTCAGGCTGCGTTTCCAAAGTCACTTCATGGTTCACAGGCACCAGTGAAAGCCTGTCACCATACTTGTCGGCCAGCATCAAGTCGATGGCTTGTTCGATTTCCTCAACGAGGAAAGGCTTGCCTTGAATCTTATTCAAGCCACGGGCATCAATCATGAACTTGCCTCGAATGATGGTACGAAGCTGGCCGTTATTCAGTTCCGGAATCAACACACGCTTGAAGTTTTTCAGAATCTGCCCAAGGTTCTTCTGCATCGGGTTCATGTAGCGCAGGTGAACACAGGACACACTCTTGCCTTTGTTCTGGGCGCGCTCCGTGGCCGTCACGATCGAGCCATACGTCCCGCCCCAACCCAGCAGCAGCAGCTCGCCGGTCTCTTCGCCAAAGACTTCAAGCGGTGGCAGGGATTCAGCGACCTTGGCAACCTTATCGGCACGCTGCAAAGTCATGCGCTGGTGGTTATCCGGGTCATAACTGACATTGCCCGTCAGGTGCTGCTTCTCGAGGCCACCGATGCGGTGTTCGAAGTTCGGCGTGCCGGGGATCGCCCATGGACGGGCCATGTTCTCATCACGCGAGTAAGGCTGGAAGTCTTCGCCATCCCCTGATGCGTGGATGACATTGATCGGTTCAAACGAATCAACATCAGGAATCTTCCAAGGCTCGGCACCGTTGGCAATGTAGCCATCCGTGAGCAGCAGCACAGGCACCATGTGTTTCATTGCAACACGAACGGAATCAATGGCTGCATCGAAACAGTCGGCTGGTGATTGAGCGGCGATGACGACCATCGGGCAGTCGCCGTTGCGGCCAAACATCGCCTGCAGCAAGTCACTCTGCTCCGTCTTCGTAGGCAAGCCGGTTGAAGGCCCGCCACGTTGGACATTGACAATCACCATTGGCAGTTCGGTCATCACGGCCAATCCCAACGCTTCTCCCTTGAGCGCCAGGCCCGGGCCGGACGTGCCGGTAACTCCCAACTGGCCGGCAAACGAAGCGCCGATGGCTGCACAGACTGCGGCAATTTCATCTTCCGCCTGGAAAGTCTTGACGCCGAAGTTCCGCATCGCAGCCAGATTATGCAGAACATCGCTGGCCGGGGTAATCGGATACGAGCAATACACCACATCCTTACCCGCGAGTTTGGCAGCGGTGACCAGCCCCATAGCCGTGGCTTCGTTGCCCGTCAGTTTGCGGTACAGACCTTTCTCGACGGGGGCTTTGTGGACTTTATAACGCGAAGGGAAAAGTTCAGCTGTTTCACCAAAGAAGTATCCAGCCTTCAAAGCCCGGACGTTAGCCTCTGCGATCTCGGGCAGCTTTTTCTTTTTGCCAAAGTAGTCTTCGAGATATTTGATCGTCTGGTCGAGTGGCCGATCATACAGCCAATACACCACGCCAAGGGCATACATGTTCTTACATCGGCCGATGAGCTTGGCGCCGATGTCCGTCTTCTCAAGTTCCTCTTCATTCAAACGCGTGATGGGCACTTGCAGAATCTTGTATCGCTGCGTGTATTTCTCATCATCAAGTGGCGTGTAGCCGTCGGCATAACCGGCTTTACGCAGGTTGACCTTATTGAACTCATCTTCATTGACAATGACGATCCCGCCGGTGCGGACATCATCGATGTGAGCTTTGAACGCTGCGGGGTTCATGGCAATCAGCGCGTCCACCTCATCGCCGGGTGTGTGAATATCCGTCGAGGCAAAGTTGATCTGGAAGCCTGAGACGCCGGCCACTGTGCCGGCCGGAGCGCGAATTTCCGCCGGGTAGTCCGGCAGCGTGGCGACGTCATTGCCCACGATGGCGGAGGTGTCCGTGAATTGCGTGCCAGCCAACTGCATGCCGTCACCTGAGTCGCCTGCAAAGCGGACGACTGCGGAAGGAACTTCTTTTATTTCTGTGGCCATTCTTATCTCACCTGCTGAGGGATAAAGTCTTTAATCGAAGCGCAGGAAGATTGACACACGAACCATCAACCAACGCCTGAATGTATTGATCTGGGAACACCGCACTACCACTTCATAAACAGGGCAGCTTCGCTTTAGGGGGATTGTAGTAGGCTGGTGCGCTGGCACCAAATGAGAACCATTCAAATCAGACAGAAAGGCTAAAAAGGTGAATGGATTCTGATGATTGATTCGTGTCATCACACCCCAACTTTTCCATGCCGTGTCATCAGTCGCGCGTGCGTCGAAACAGCAATCCGCCGGCCAGGACAACTAAAAGTGAGATCGAGGCTGGTTCGGGAACCGCTGCCAGCAACGCCCCTGCACCAACGCCATAGATGGACTGGATACCTTCGATGTCATCTTCATATAGAAAAGCGGTGCCCAGGCCGCTGTAACGGCTGCCATAGTATGGATTCATGATGGCCTGATTGCCGCCTTCGTAAGTCATTGGTTCATGGCCGAGGCCAAGGGTGTGGCCGATCTCATGCACCGCCACCTCCAACAAGTCCGTTCCACTTTGGCCGGGCTGGACCCGCCAGGTGTTGCCGTTGTCAAAGAACAGGTCACCCGCCAGGCCGTTGCTGGTCGAGAACGGGTAATAGGCGAAGGCCAAGGTGTTGGCCCCGCTCTGCCCATCGATGAATTCGGTATTGAAGCGCAGGTTGGCCTGCCCGGTGACCCAGTAAGACGAGCCACTTTTTGGCGTCGGGCCGACGTCATCGATCTCGCGGAAGGTGATCGGCGTGACACTGGCCCAGAGTTCGAGTGCTTCGTAGATGGCGGCGCGAGTTGTATCCGCATCCAGATTCAACCCGCCATCCAACAGGTTGCCAAAGCTGAAAGTCAATTCGAGGGGTGAGCCCTTCCCGCCGGGCTGAGGCCAGTGATACGGTGTGGTTGAATATTTTGCATGAGGCATGCCACAGGTCGGGCAAGGTTCATCAGCCTGCACCGGTGCCCCAACAGACATGGCGATGATCATTGCTCCAAGCCCAAGCCAATACCGAAAGCCTTGCGTTGTCATGAATGACTCTCCCTGTGTGTGTACTTATAGAAGCTGCGGTTGCACTGCAGCCGGGACACTCATCGACCTGTCAGGGGTGCCACGGAACAAGATCGTGGGGTGATAACCGACTCGCTCGGTCAACAAAGCCCCATCAGAAATGACATCAAAGCCTTCTGTAGGGATTGGTCTGCCTTGTAAGCGATTAGTTGACTGAAACGGCAATGATTACAGGACGGCCATCTGTGACGACCTATAAAAACAATCTGTGCTGTCATGGAGTCCGATAGCCTTCACGCGGAAGATCCAACCGCATCCATCACATGCAAGATGGCCTCGCGCATCGCATCCGTCCCCAATGCCTGTTTACCGAATCCGGGCCAGGCTCCCGCTGCCTCAGCCGAGGCTTGCGCATCTGCATAATTGGAGATCAGCATGCAGGCTGGCGGATTCGGCTGCTGTGACAAGACAGCAATCATGTCGAGGCCGTTGTCATACTCGAAGCCGGAGGCAAGCACACGGTTGATCAGCAGCAGCGTGGTGGGGTTTGCCAGTTCTTCGAGTTGAGGCGTGGCATAGACCGACTCGATCGCCACGCCTCGGCTGTCGCAGATCGGTTGAAGGTGTCGCTTCAGTGAGGATTCATCAAAGCCGCAGTGTCCTACCAGTGCAATGGTCTTAATCGCCAAGGTCTTCGCTCCCATTCATGCCCGTTGCAGCAAGAGTCACCACTTTCAACCGGCCAGGACTTTCAATTGTTGCAGGCAGCGCTGCATCGTCTCCGCTTCGGTCAGTTTTCCTTCGGCCCGGACGCGCAGCAACACGTTGCGGATCATCCGCTCAAGCCATTGCCGGTGTGAGGCAGGCCGAAGCAAAGGCTGGGTCGGCTGCGACACAATGCCCGATGTCTGCATCACCCGCGCCAAGGCTTCCTGCTGCGTCAACACGCGCCCCACATCAAAGACATCGACCAACATCAATCCTTCAGGCAGGCTGTAATCAAACTGCGACAGGTCAGGCAACGTTTCGCGCGACTGCATGTCCACCGCAGCGAGGAAATGTCCCGGTGCGTTGATGCCATACACTTTCAAACCAATCGCTTCACCCACGACTTTGTAAATCAAAGCCAGCACGATGGGCAAACCCCGTCTGCGTTTCAATACGCAAGGCAGCAAAGCATTTTCCAACGTGTCATACGTAATGCTGTCACCGACGAACCCCAACTCGTCAAACAGCAGATCATGCAGGTGAGCCAGTCGAGGCTCGACGCGCTGCGACCGGACTCTAGCACGCAGCATCTGCCCCATGTCCTGCAATTGTTGCTGCGCGACCGCTTTTTCATCCCGGCCATCGACACACCGCGCCAACTCACAGGCCGCAGCCACCAGAGACTGCGTCTGCTCCAGGGCAGACAGGTTGGCTGGACTGAGAGGTTGTGAAATTCGTTTCGACATTGGCTGCGATCAATTCTGCACTGTTTGAATTCCTCTTACCAAATATTAGGCCGCACAACGAACCAAAGCGCATGAAAAAGCTCCGACAAAAAGCCGGAGCGCAATGATGATTCACTTCATCGGACAAACCTGTTTGTTCACGTCCGCACTTGATAGCTGTCAAGCAATCAGTTCATCATGAACGGCAGAGGCAGGCCATCAATCAAGAGGGCCAGAATAGTGTACAAGACGAAGATACCGGCAATCACAATCAAGGCAATCATGCTCTTATTCATCTCAATCCTTTCGCAGACAAGGGCCTGTGGTTATGGGGTCTAGGTGCCTATCAATATCCAACAACCTACCGGGAGTGTCAAACTCAAAATGCCATCCGCTCAGTTGCCGTGACGCAAATGCCGTGTCTTCCGGTCAAGGCTGATCGGCCCAGACGTCCAAATCCAGCCATTGATCGTCATATTTCGGGTTTTCCGCGCGAATCTCCTGTAGCTGCTCGCGGGTCCAGGGGTGCCTTTGGCGATCCACAATCAGCAGGCCACCCGTCTGCTGAGTCACCTTCAGATAAAGCTTGTCCTCAATGATCACATGATCGACATCCTGGCCGACCAGCACCCGCCTGTCTGCTGGCTGCGGAGCATGCGGATCGGCTCCCACCCACACGAAGGTGGACTCATTGACCAGGCCCGACCAAGGCCCAGCCAGGAAAACAATCGCTCCCAGCAAAATCAGGCAGGCGATCAAAGCGATACTGAGAAACAGCTTTCGCTGTGGTGAAGCACCTTGATTCATTTCTGGCTTGTCATTGCTTTCAATCATGAGTCACCTTGCCCTGCGGTTTTTTTATCAGGGGTTCATTAAACCTGTTGTCATGATTCACGCCAGTTTGACCACCACTTCATGCGTCCCGCCATCGCCGACCGCAGGGATGCTATCGTCTTCAACAGGCTGGCCATCCAATGTGATTGATTCCACCTTCGAGGCATCGTTGGTCGCGCGCATGATGCGCACTTTGTATATATCGCCTCGATAGACGCGTTCCACCGTCACATCCATCATGCCCTTGGGCAGTTTGGGATCAACACGCAGGCCTTGATATTCCGCACGAAGGCCAAGGACATATTCGACGAGGATCAGATAAAGCCAGGCCGCACTCCCCGTGCGCCAGCCGGAGAGGTAAAGCGATTGCTGCTTGCGACGTTCGACCACTGGGCCGATGTACATGTTGGGAATCGCAAAAGGTTCGCCGTCGTAGTTCGGCTTGTTGGGCGTATCAGGCAGCATGGTCTTCACCGCCTGCCAGGCCGCCTCGCCATCACCCGCTATCGCCAGCGCTGCCGCCCAGAAGCAGTTGCCATGCGTGTAAACGCTGCCATTCTCATAAAAGCCCGGCGTCATGGCCGACATCTGCCCCAACCGCGGCTTCAAGAACGTACTCTGCGGATAACTGAGCACCATGCCATAGCCGGTGTCGAGTTGCTCACACGCCGAAGCCAATGCCTGCTTTGCCCGGTCTTTCACAGCCACGCCTGAGATCACGCACCAGCTTTGCGGGTTCAGGAAAATGCGCAGCTCGCCCATATCCTCCGCAGGCCCATTGCTGACACCCACCGCCTGGCCGTTGTCATCAAACGCCCTGGCGTACCATGCTCCGTCCCATGCCTTGCTGTTGATTGCCTCGGTCAGCTTCTCACCTGCCTCCGTCATCACCAGCGCCAGTTCCTGCAATGAAGCCAGGTCTTCACCCTCAGGCACCTTGCCGATCTTAGCCAGATAGTTGCACAACTCACCAAGCAGCTTGCAGCCCCACACCACCTGCATGCTGAGCATGACAGATTGGCCTGTGTCATTCTTCCCGCCCACACCATTCATGGTGTCGCACCAGTCGCCGTAGTGAATCTTCACCAGACCGTGAGGCCCAAGGTCAGTCGTCAGGTGCTGCATCGCGCGTTTGACATGTTCAAACACGCTGCCTGACTCAGTCGAAGCTGCGTAAGGATCACTTGCATTAAGGAATGGGACTGACTCACTGAGGAAGTCAAGGTCGCCAGTTTCTTTCAGATACATCGACAAAGCCATGATCATCCAGCTTGGGCTGTCGCTGTAGTCCTGCGTGTCAAGCAAAGCATGAGGCAGTCGCCACGCGCGGATGGCTTTGCCTGAGGGGTATTGCTTGCTGAACACCTCGACCAGGCAATCGCGCGCGAGCGTAGGCTCGGTCAAGCGATGGGCAAATGAATCCTGCAACACATCGCGATACCCTCTGCCGATGACGCGCCCCCACCTGCCGACGAACTTCAACTGCTGCTTCAGCCAGACATTGGCCCAGCGGTCAAACTGCGAATCACCTGTCGTGACAGCCGTGCGCGCCACCATCGCGTCTGCTTCAGCCAGATGCTTGTCGAACGCTGCCTGCACCTGCCCCGGGGACAAATACTTCTCAATCAGCGGATCTGCATCATCGACTTGGCAGATCTGCCCGAGCATGCAGTTGATCGTGGCCGACTCGCCCGGCTGAAGCTTCACTTCATGTCGAAGCGAGGCCCCCAGCCATTCCGTGCCGGCATGGTCGTTGTGCACATTGCCCAACTCGACCGCCAGCGGATTGCAATACGTGTGGTAATGGCCAAGGAACGCATCACGACTGACCGTCGCGCCAGCTACCTCACTGTCACTGGCCAGGAAAGCCTTGAAGGTGTCCGGGAATTTCACGCAATTATTGATGCCAAACACAGCCCGTCGCTTGGCATCGTAATGACCCTGTAGCACAGCGATGAAGTCCATCAGCGTGGACCCGCCGGTCATGTGCATCTCGACGTAAGGGATCAGGCTGATCGATCGCGGCTTGTCGCTGTGGTTGGTCAGCTTGAACGTCCAAAGCTCGCAGGGATCATTGCCTGAAGGTACGAACATCCGCCAGCTTGCTTCGATGTCATGCTGCTTTGAGCGGTTGATCTGATATCCAAGTCCAACTTCGCAGGACCAATCCTGCATGGGGGAGAAATTGGGGGCACCGGTGAGTGACCAGTATTGGCCGGTGTCATTGTCGCGCAGGTAGGTGAAGCGTGGCCCCCCCTCACCATCCTTGTCCTCGGTGATATTGACGCGCAGGCCTTCCTCGCGCGACTGGTTAAACGATCCGCCGGTGGCATGCTGGGTGATGTTGGCCAGGTAAATGTTGTTGAACAGGTAGTTATGCCAGGGGCGCGGGGTGGCGAAATCAGTAATGAGGAAGGATCGTCCGTTGTCAGAGAATCGGCCAAACGTCGCGGTCATGGGGGAATTCCTTCGCGTATAGCAGGGTGAGGTTTGAGATTGGCAGTTTAGCATCCGAAGAGGAAATATGATGCCAAAGTACAGTCATACCTGCGAAGCGGCTGCTGCCGGGGTATGAAGTTGAGTCATTAATAGTCCGCTTAGTCAACATCCAGACGAATTGGCCTGACTTTTTCGATGATGCTCAAGATTCATAACCAAAGCATCGCAGGCAAGCATGAACAAGATCGTGTTCAAAATCGGCACGACCGTATCCAGTAACGTTCCAGAATACTTCACGGCAGTTATGAGCCATTCTTGTGTTGGATATGCTTCCTCACAGAATTGGATGGCCAAGTCCGAGGCATAGACCACACCGAACAGGTATAGAGCCATGGTCAAGAGGAAAGCCAATGTCAGCAATATCCCCACTGGGTGGATGAGCGTACACCTTAAAGTGTGTAGAAAAGGTAGCTTCCGGTCTTTCAGTGTGTCTTTGGCTTCGTTCACGGGAAAGCCTTTTCAACGAAAAAACCCAATCAAGAACCGATGGCTATCAACAACCAGCATACAAAACTAAGGTTTGCACAAATGCAATAAACAAACACACCTTTGTCTAAGGTGCAACTATGAGTGTTGAGTTTTACTGCATACATCGGGCAGATATTTAGAGCGAGTAAGACATCACCCCATGTGCTTCACCACGGCATCGCCAAATTCTGAACATTTCAGCAGCGTCGCGCCGCCCATCAGTCGTTCAAAGTCGTAGGTCACGGTCTTGGCGGTGATGGCCCCTTCCATGCCCTTGATGATCAGGTCAGCCGCCTCGTTCCACCCAAGGTGGCGCAACATCAATTCGCCGGAGAGGATCACACTGCCCGGGTTGACCTTGTCCTGGTTGGCATACTTGGGAGCTGTGCCATGCGTCGCTTCAAATATGGCGTGGCCGGACTGGTAGTTGATATTCCCTCCAGGGGCGATGCCGATACCGCCAACACAGGCAGCCAATGCATCACTGATGTAGTCGCCATTCAGATTGAGCGTGGCCACAACTTCATACTCTGCAGGACGCGTCAGAATCTGCTGAAGAAACGCGTCGGCAATGACATCCTTGATGATGATTTCTTCGCCGGTGTTCGGGTTCTTGATCACCTGCCAAGGCCCGCCATCAATTTCCGTCCCGCCATACGCTTCCTTGGCCAGTTCATAACCCCAATCGCGGAACGCGCCCGAGGTGAACTTCATGATATTGCCCTTATGCACCAGCGTGACGCTCTTGCGGTTTTCTTTGATGGCGTAATCGATCGCAGCTTTGACCAGACGCTTGGTGCCATCAATCGACACAGGCTTGATCCCCAGGCCACTCGTTTCCGGGAAACGAATCTTGCCATAGCGATCCGGGAAAGCCTCCTTGAGCAAAGCCTTGAACTTGTCGCAGTCTTGCGTGCCATGCTGGAACTCAATGCCAGCGTAAATGTCTTCCGTGTTCTCGCGGAAGACGACCATGTCCACCAGTTCCGGCTGCTTTACAGGGCTGGGTACACCGGTGAAGTAACGCACCGGCCTGAGGCAGACGTAAAGGTCAAGGATTTGGCGAAGCGCGACGTTGAGCGAGCGAATGCCGCCTCCGACGGGCGTCGTGAGCGGGCCTTTGATGCCGACATAAAGTGACTTGAAGGCTTCGACTGTTTCGTCAGGCAGCCAGTTGCCGGTCTGGTCGTAGGCTTTCTGCCCGGCCAGGACTTCCTGCCAGGCGAGTTTGCGTTCACCGGCATAAGCTTTTTCGACAGCAGCATCGAAGACGCGCTGGGCGGCAGCCCAGATATCCGGGCCGGTGCCATCGCCTTCGATAAAGGGGATGATGGGGGTATTGGGTACGGTCAGTTGGCCGTTGTTGAAAGTGATCGGCTGGCCTTGGACGGTCGTCGTCATCGCTGCTGCTCCAGTCTGTGTCTCAGGGCGGGAATATTTTGCTCCCCGCAGGCGAATCTTTGAGGATAGTGGGCTGAGGCGGGGGGGTCAAAAGAGATGGGTGGATTAACTGGCGTCAAGATCAAATAGTGCATCATAGAGGAACCCGGTGCAGGCACCGGGGCTAATAACGGCGTGCGATAATGATGCGTCCGACGAAAACTATTGTCGCATGACTGATTAGCCCGCGAGCCTGCTCGCGGTTTCTCCACCAAGCGGTTTCTCCCCCAATTGGAACTCAGTTATGATCCAGCCATGCTTCTGGGTTATCACTTGACTTGGTCAGTCTATGGCTTCTGGTTGCCGAATGATCCCCGCGGGTCATGGTCCGAGGAAGTCTGGGCAAAATATCTCAAACCTTTTGGCAACGCAACGAAAGTCAATGTACGCGACTCACAGGCCAGTTCGCGTCATGACTATCAGGCAAGACTTTTCGCCCAGAAATCACTCAAATACCCGTGCGTGAAGCTTGACCTGCACCAGCGTGAATGTGTTGGCATTGCGTTTGGCCATGAAGCCGAATCACTTGGTTGTCGGATATTTGCACTGGCTGTCATGGAGGATCATGTGCATGTCGTTGTCGATGCCTTGATGGAGAATCCACTCACGCTTATCCAACGTTTCAAATCAGCAGCAACCCGAGCTCTTGCCAAAGCTGCCATTCATCCTTTAAGGGGATATCAAACGAATCGCGGACAGACCCCGACGCCTTGGTCGAAGGGTGGTTGGCGTGTTTACATCCAAACGATACGCCAGATGTCCCAGGCGATTGATTATGTCAGGATGAATCCATGCAGGAATGGGGAAGCATTACAGGATTGGCCTTTTATCCATGCGTTTCATGAGTGATGACTTGTTGTGCTTATGGATCAGTTGAAACTGATGCTAAGAACCCGGTGCAGGCACCGGGGCTAAAAGATTCGAGATTTACACGGTTTAGACATCATGCATCGACCTGCCGCGCTTCGGGTGCGTGGGTTACGCTTTGTT
>CAZJJN010000025.1:0-52849 GCA_964546335.1 uncultured Phycisphaeraceae bacterium | reverse complement strand
CAGCGGTTCACCTTGAAAAACAAAGGGGGAAAGGGTTATTCAGGGAGGACTACTTTGATGTCGAACCCGCCTCCTGCAGGATTGACGTAGGTTTTCATACCCGTACCGATCACTTCGGACATATCCAACTCACCTGCCAGCAGGTCTGTCCCATCTGTGCCAAACGTGATCACTGCTGCCTGCGTTGTCGCGCCCATGGCACAACTGATAGCCAAAGCTGACAAAATACTTGTCCATTTGAACATTGTGATACCTCTCTTCTCTCTTCCAATTCAATATCCCACGATTTTGGAATATTGACTTCTTGAATTCAACACGCAAATTTACATCCATATATCCCCAAAAGCAAACATAATTTGTCTGACCTGGCTATTTAACCAATCCCGTCCGAAAAATCCCACGCCAGAATCGTCTCCACCACCACGTCAAGCAGCCGTTCCAGATTTTCCATCTGCATGGCAGGCATGGGCATCAGAATCAGCACACTCCCCAGCGGACGCACAATCACCCCCTTGGCGCGCATGGCGTCGCACAACTGATGCCCGATCTGCTTCGCAAAATCGAACGGCTGGGCATTCTCGCGACTCTGACATATCTCTATCCCCGTCATCAACCCACGCTGACGTATGTCCAACACGTTCGGACACTGCTGCAAAGGCTTTAACTTGCGGGTAATCACCTTGGCCAGCTCGCGCGAGCGCGCGATCAGATCATTTTTCTCAAACAAGTCCAGCGAAGCGATGGCCGCAGCACAGGCCAGGGGATTGCCCGTATAGGTGTGGCCGTGGTAAAAAGTCTTGCGCTCCTCCAATGCCCCGCAGAAAGCCTCATCAATCTCATCAGAGATCATCGTCGCCGCCAGGGGCAGGTAACCGCCTGAAATTCCCTTGGCCAGGCACATCAGGTCAGGCTCAACCCCCTCGCGCTGGCAGGCGAACATCTCCCCTGTGCGTCCAAATCCGACAGCGACCTCATCTGCAATCAGCAAGACATTGTGCTTCTTCGCCAAGTCTGCCACACCGCGCAAGTAACCCTCCGGCTGGCAGATCATACCCGCAGCCCCCTGCATGATTGGCTCAATCACAATCGCAGCCACCTCCCCCGCATGCTCAGATAGCATTCTGTCCAGACCCGCTAAACAATCGTCGCGCACCATCTCCGTCAAGCCCGGACATTCGCTGGGCCAGTCCGGCGAGTCACAACCCTCCCCTGCGAGACATGCATGGCAGGAACCACCCTCGCAAAGATCGCGCAGCTTTCGCTTGATGTGCTCAGGTGGCCGGGCACAGTCAGGGGATGGTGCCCACAAGGTTTCAAACACCATTGACACGAACGGGCGATGGAACAGGTCGGAGTAGCCCACGGACATCGCACCGACGGTGTCGCCGTGGTACGCCCCGCTGATGCCGATGAATTTCTGCCGCTGCGGTTGACCCTTGTGGTACCAGTAGCCGACGGCCAACTTGAACGCGACTTCCACAGCCGTGGCCCCCGCGTCAGAATAGAACACCTTGTTGAGTTGGCCGGGCGTGATGTCTGCCAACCGTGCAGCCAGCTCGATACTGGGTGGGCTGGCCAGACCCAGCAGCGTCGTGTGGGCGATCTTGTCGAGTTGGTCGCGGACAGCCTGGTCGATCTCGGGCACGCGATGGCCGTGCACATTGCACCACAGGCTGGACACGCCGTCGATGTACCGATTGCCATCCATATCGATCAGGAAGTCACCTTCGCCACGGTCGATGATCAAAGGCTTCTTCTCGCGCCACTGCTGCATCGGGGTAAACGGATGCCAGACGTGGGCATGGTCGAGTTGGACAAGGGTTTGCTTGGTCAGGTGGGCTGTCTGCTTGGAAATAGAACTCATTCCGTGAGGATAACGGGAATAAGGTTGCATTTCATGGTGAATGAAACTGAGGATCGCGCGCATAGGCATTTCCCACGAGCAGTCTCGTGGGTTAGCGCTCAAATCGACCACGGCTTCGCCACTGATAGCCCCGGTGCCTGCACCGGGTCTGAACTTTGCCCCATGGTTAACCCTCCGAACACCCACAATTCAAGAAAAAACCCCGCGTCAGGCGGGGATTGGTCACATCGTTTCGTTAGCTTCACTGCTTAGTGGGCGCCAGCTTCTTTCTTAGCCAGTCGCTTGGAGAGTCGGCTCTTGTAGCGCGAGGCCGTGTTCTTGTGCAGAGCGGGCGTCGAGGCTACCTGATCCAGTGTCTTATACAGCTTGCTGAGCATTTCCTGGCATTGTTCGACCGTGCCGTGGAGGATCAACTCATCATATTCCTTTATCAAATCACGGAACTGACGCTTACGCCAACGGTTACGGGCACGGCACTTGGCGTTCTGACGGATGCGTTTCTTGGCACTCAGTGAATGAGCCATATCGGTTGCTCTCCAGCAAATCAGGTCTTCTTAGCCCGGCAAAGCCGAGCCACGAATTATGCCAAATCCCCTCCTCCCTTGCAAGTGCTGATCCATCTGTGTGAGAACCGAATTAGAAATGTCCCCATGGAAACGCTATCGATGGCACTCAGTGAAAGGGACCGTCTGGCGCTGCTCTGGCAGGTCGAAACAGGCCAAATGACCCTGATCGAGGCAGCCGAGTAGTTGCCCCTGAGCTATCACCAGATCAAACGGCTGTGGAAGCGGTACCGCGAAGGGGGCGATGCCGTCGAAGTCGGCGAGGGGTGGAGCGGGAATCTTTGGCCGATCGGGTGGCCATGCATGGGAGGCCAAGTAAGCCGGGCCAGGGCACCCCTGTTGGTTGCTGGCGTTGACCGCTGACGCAGCTTCGGCTCGCTGCGCTCGCCTGCGCCCCGTCAGCAACCAGGAGACGCAAAAGGGGACAGTTCTAGTCAGTTGCAACACTGTTTTCTTGTCGCATCGCGGACATGACCTTAACATGCTATTGACGCTGACTTTCCTGTTTGACCCCCTTTGGCCAAAGGAGTTGTTCGATGTCCACTGCGACAGCAACCACTTCCACGCTTCGTAATAAGAGTTATGACAGCATTCTCGATACGACCTTCAACACGCCCCTGGTGCGCGTTCGCAAGATGGTGCCTGAAGGTGCGAAGGTTTACATCAAGTGCGAGTTTTTCAATCCCATGGCCAGTGTGAAGGATCGCATCGGCCGGGCCATGATCGAAGCTGGTGAGCAGCAGGGATTCATCGGCGATGGCACGCACATCGTCGAGCCGACCAGTGGTAACACCGGCATTGCATTGGCATTTGTCTGTGCCGCTCGGGGATACAAACTCACGCTGACCATGCCGGAGTCGATGAGTATTGAAAGACGGGCTTTGCTGCGGGCACTCGGGGCCGACCTTGTCCTGACGCCAGCCAATGACGGTATGAAGGGGGCGATCGCAGCAGCGCAGGAAATCGTGGACAAGGAAGACAACGCGTGGATGCCCCAGCAGTTTGAAAATCCAGCCAACCCCGCGATCCACCAGGCCACCACCGGCCCGGAGATCTGGAACGATACGCATGGCGAGGTGGACATCCTCGTCGCAGGTGTGGGCACCGGCGGCACGATCACCGGCTCGTCCCGCTACCTCAAAGCACGCAAATCCAGCGTGCAGGCCATCGCTGTGGAACCGGAGGAAAGCCAGGTGATTGCTGGCAAGCAGCCGGGCAAGCACAAGATTCAAGGCATCGGGGCAGGCTTTGTGCCGACCAATCTGGACATGGATATCCTCGACGGCGTCGAAGCCGTCACCAGCGAAGAAGCCTTCGACTGGGCCCGACGATTGGCTTCGGAAGAGGGCATCTTTGGCGGGATCAGCACGGGTGCCAATCTCTGTGCTGCGGCCCGGATCGCAGCTAAGCCTGAAAATGCGGGCAAGACCATCGTGACCATCGGTTGCAGCTTCGGCGAACGCTACTTGTCCACGCCCATGTTCCAAGGGCTACTGGATTAAGCTAACTGAGCGCGATTGCTGTAAATCGCTAAAATACTTCGCGCATCACGCGGAGAATTCACCATGTCCAAGGGCAATCGCAAACATCGCAAGCAACACAAGCAGGAAGTCCAAAATCGGGATAAAACCACTGAGAAGCGTGGCCTGATTCTGATTCTCTCCATCATCATCGGCGGCATCCTTTTGATCGGCCTGGCGTTTTTCCTGCTTTCCCCTTGACGACGGTGCGAATGGTAAAAAACAAACGCTCTGTCGCATTTAAGCGGCACACCAGCCGTAAATCCTGCTACCCTGAAATGGCTGGCCTAAGCAGTGTCATGTCCCGTGAATGACAGTTTTAACCAGCTTCGTAATTACCACCCCGTTCTTCACAGGTACAGGAGCTTTCCGTGTCACCCGCCTCCCCCCAAACCGTCGGCCCGAACCATCCCCAAGACCCATTTTTGCATGGCCTGTATGACCAGTTGCATGACTCCCCCATGCAGCAGAAGTTCCGCAAGATTCATCCCTGGCCGGTCGGCTGCGTGTTCATCGAGCATCCGGGCATGACACTCGAAGACATCCGCGCTCACTTCAAACTGATGCGCGAGTTAGGCTACACCGCGCTCAAGCAATGCCAGACCTGTCGGGGCACGGACAACGCCGTCGTCATGCACATGGCCATCGACGAAGGCATCATCCCCTGGTGGTATGGCGAGGGTGGCTGGGAAGAACCGACACCTGAATTGCTGGAGAAACTCGGTATCGCGGCAGACACTCCGATCGCGCAACTTCGCGAAGATCCCAAGTGGATCGAACATCAAAAGCAAGTGCTGCACGAGCGCGTCGATCGCGAGAAAGCAGGCGAGGCTGGCCGGGCCATATTGAAGAAAGCCAAGGCTTCGCCGCGCGATAAGAAAAGCGATGACTGGGTGCCCGGCGTGCAGCCGACTTTTGAGTTCGGCCTGACCGATGACCATGTCGAGCACTTTGTCACTTGGCTGAAACATCAATACGAAACCATTGACAATCTCAACGACGCATGGAACGTGCATCACTGCATGTCGCCCGGGCCGAAGCAGCTTCCCGAGATGGGAGGCACGAAGATCGGCTGGGATTCG
Organism: uncultured Phycisphaeraceae bacterium; assembly: GCA_964546335.1. Classification (GTDB taxonomy): domain Bacteria; phylum Planctomycetota; class Phycisphaerae; order Phycisphaerales; family Phycisphaeraceae; genus CAZJJN01. The sequence continues at coordinate 47,820 of CAZJJN010000025.1, read as the reverse complement.
TGGGAACACCTGCAAGGCGAAGTGAAGGATGTGATCAACGGCGGATTCCGCGAGTACCGCCGAACACGCGACCTGCTGCGTTACATGGCTGACAATTACATCGCCTGGCTGCGCGATCGATATGACGCTCAGCTTGAAAGCGACCCCAATGCGCCCGTACGCGCTGGTGGCGAGATGGGCTTGTTCCTTCCTTTCGCGTCGCGCGGCACGGACATGGAAGGCATCGCCGAACTCATGAAAGATCGCGGCTCGTTCTACCCCAGCTTCCACCCGGCCTGGCACTTTGAAGAAGTGGATTTCGAAGGCCTGCGACCGATGTACATGCAAAGCAGCATCACCACCGACTGGTTCAAGGGCGGCTGGAACGCCACTTGGGAATCGACCGGCGGGCCTCAGCAGATGACCGGCCATAAAGCTCCGTTCGTGCCTGAAGTGCGCGAGAAAAAGCCCGGCTTCACCGTCGATGAAGCGACCATGACGCAGCTCATGTTCTCATGGATCGCCGGCGGGTATCGCGGCTTTGGCATCTGGGCGTGGAGCATTCGCACGTTCGGCTGGGAAGGCGGTGAGTTCGCCCTGCTGGATCGCAACAATCGGCCCACGGAGCGCGCCAAACGCGTCGGACAGATTGGTCAGGCTTGCCGCAAGTATCGCGATGAATTGTGGAGTGCGAAGAAGGAGCCAGTCGTGGGCATCCTGCAGGATTGGGAAACCGAAGCGATATGGGCCGCCACCTCCATCGGCGGACGCGACTTTTTCAAGAAGGAACCGATCCGTGCTCGCATCGGCGCCAGCCGGGCCATGATCAACGGCAACGTGCCTTGGGAACATGTCACCGCGACCGACATCCGCAACGGCCTGATCGACCGCTACCAGGCGATCTACATGCCTGCGTTCCTCGCGCTGGATGAAGAACTGCTCACCATGATGCGCAGCTACTGCGAACGAGGCGGGCGCGTGGTGCTCGATGCCCCGGGCGGCTGGTACGACATCAAGGGTCGTGTCTTGCGCACCGACGATGGCAGTGCGTTTGAGCAGTTGTTCGGCGCACGATTGGGTGACTTCCAGTACTCAAGCCCTCAGCAGAGGCCTTACACCATCGCAGGACGCGCTGTCGATGGCACGATTCTGGATATTCAACCAACGACCGCAGAGGTGGCTGTCGAATATGACTACTCGGGCAAGCCTGCGGTGACGAAGCATCGCATCGGCAGTGGCGAAGCCGTGATCCTGACCTATGAAGCATCGCGCCATTGCACGCAGGCGGGTAACGAGCCAGCCGAGGCAGACATCCGCAGCCACACGCTGGCGGGGATTGACCTGACCTATGCCTGTGACGATGCGATTGTGTATCGCCTGGCGTCGGACAAGGCCGACCACTACTTCCTGCTGAACGAAGGGCAAAAGCGTGATGTGCTGCTCTTGACGCCGGGCTATAAATACAAGTCAGCAACGGATGTCCTGACAGGCACGCCAGTTGACTTGAATGCCCCGACATCGATTGATGCTTTCAGTGGACGATGGATTCGCGCAGCAAAGAAGTAGGCCTGTGTTGCCAATCAGATGCACCGCTCAATCGAGCTGAGCCACTGGCTTATTCCAATTCGATCTTTTGCGCGTCCTCAAGCTTCGCAGGCCCCGACCAAGGCTTGGCGAACTCTTTGAGTGTCAGCTTGCCCTCTTCCATGGAGATCACCTGCCTGCCCACGATGACGGCATCGCCTTGCGCCTTTGCGACTGGTGGTTTGCCATCGGTTAAGTACTTGAGCTGATACGTCACACCGCCAGCTTCAATGGTCTGGTCGCCTCGGGCGGCTTCTTCGCCCACCATGACAAGCAGGCCATCCGCGCCGGATGCACCGGAAAAGTCGATAGCCAGCCATGTCTGGCCGTTGCTGATGATCGCGCTGCCATCCGACACGGGCTCAAATGTTGTCGCGGGAATCGGGATCGTCCCCCAATCAGACTTCTTGCCATGCGCTTGAATGATCAGGCTGCGGTCCGGGCCGTGCCTGAAGCGAGCAGGTGATCGCTTGGTCAGCATCGATATCACGATGTCATTTTCGTCCTGCCAGCGATTGCGAAAAGCAAAGAAGCCGTGTTTCGTGTCATGCACGTAGCGCGCGATCACGTCCTCCGGCTTCACGCCTTTTTCACCCAGCGGCGTATTGACAAATGCCAGCACGGAATGGTGCGGGTAAGGCCCGACGGTATCGAACGGCGTCCTGTTTTTTTCATCCCATTGCTTGATGCCCCACTGATGATAGAGCGCCCATAGCGCCAGTCGCTGCTCGGGAAGCACTGCTTCGTAGCCGATGCTGAAATAGCCCGATCCGCTGACACCATCAGGCCGGGCCCAGATGTTGTGTGGGTAGCCGCCGCGCTCCGGGAAGCCTGATCGCAGGTCGCGCAGCTTGTCGGGGTCTGGCACGGTCAGCATGAACCACTTGAGCGCAGTCCACCGCGCGTTGGGCCTTGGCGTGATGAAGTCTTTACCAGCCGAAGTCTTCCAGGCCTGCAGCGCGGAAAGGTAAATGATGTGCGAGGCCATCGAGCCGGGGCCATCGCCTTCCGCAAAGTACCCACCATCACCGAAGCCTTCGGTGACATTGCGGATCATGGCCTTTTCACTTTCTTTGAGCAGTTTGTCGATACGGCCTTGATTCTGCACTTCCGGATCGCCGGTGATCGCCAAGAGCGCCATGGCTCCGCCGCCCACTTGCATCCCCCAGTGATTAGACGCGGGAAAGTGGCTTCGCCCTTTGACCTGGTCTTCCAACTTCATGCCTCGACCTTCGTCGTAATTCTCAATCGCATCGCAGACTTTTTTGCGAAAGTCCGGGTCCCACCCGTCGTAACACAGGTCATACCCGACAGCAACCCAGCCAAGGCTCGGCCCGGCCCGCAGCGGACCGCTCGGATCGCGAAATGAATATCGCGCCTTGCCATCGCGGTCGCGGTAGCCATCGAGCATGAGCTGCATCGCCTGCTTACCGAGCTCTGCATAGCGCTTGTCGCCTGTGAGTTGGTACAGCAGGCCATAGCCAGCCGGATGGGAGAGGCTCAGTGCGCCCTCGGGTTGCTGGATGGGTATGGATTTGTCGCCATGGGGCGGGTCAGGTGAGCGGCGAGCGTCGGGCAGCTTTGTGCCATCTTTCCCATCCAGCGTTCGGCGGAGCCGTTCGAGAATGGCCTTGCCCTCAGGCGTCTGCGCGCGCTTGCGCAAGGCGGGCAGGTCAGCCTCGCGAAAGAGCAGTCGCGGGTGCTCACCTGCCTCAGGTGGCTCAAAGCCCGGCACATCCGCTGGCCAAGGGTTGTCGTCGGCTGAGGCAATCGATGAGGAGATAAGCATGGTCATGAGAATCTCCAGCCAGTATTGCATCGGCTGTGCTCCTTGGTTGGTAAGATGAAACTGAGGAGCATGGTAGAGTTGCCTCAGGGCGATGTCGATAGCATTTGGCGCAGGAGCATTATGATAAGCGCTGGCAATGCAACTTAACTTCTGTAATTCATCTGCATGGATCGTTTGAGTCGGACGGAGGAAGGGGTGCAGCCCCGACCCCAGGCAATCATTGCCCGGGCTTTGTGATGCACGTGGAACTTCCTCCATGCCTCCGTACCTTTGTGGTGAAATTCTTCTCTTTAATTCCTTGCCAATGTCGCCGTCAACCTACCCCTTCCCAGCCAGGGTCGAAAGCTTGAAGATCGGCAGGATGATCGACATCGCAATGAACCCCACCACCGAACCCATGATGATGATCATGATCGGCTCGATCATGCTGGTCACCGTCTTGATCGTCTCGCGTAATCGTTTGGCGTAAAAGGTCGAAACTTCATCCAGCACTTCGCCAAGCTTGCCTGACTCTTCCCCGGCTCCCATCATCTGCGAGACTGACTTGGGAAACAGCGATGACCTTTGAATCGGTGCGACAATTTTGTTGCCTTCTTTGACGGAAGCATAGACCCGCCTCCAAAGCTTGCGGTAATGACGATTGCCTGCGATTTCGCTGGTAATTTCCAACGTTTCCAGCATGGGCACGCCTGCATTCACCAACTCGCCCATGGTGTGCAGGCCGCGGCTGATGTAAAGCGCGCGGAACATGTTCTTGAACACCGGGAACTTGAGTTTCATGCCATCAAACCACCACGCGCCAGGTTCAGTTTTGATCGCCAGGTAAAAAGCAACACCGCCGGCCACCATCGCCAACAGCACCGCCCACCACCATTCGACCATGAAGGCGCTAAGCGTCATCAGAAACATTGTCGGCCAGGGCAGCGCCGACTCCTTGCCTTCAAACACCGCAGCAAAGCGAGGCAACACAAAGGTCAACAGGAATATGGTCACGCCGATTGCCAACGTCATGATGACCCCGGGGTAGATCATGGCCCCGATCACCATCTGCCGTGTTTCGATCCACTGAGCGAGATAAGCCGCGATACGATCAAGCATCTTCGAGAAGCTGCCGGACACTTCCGATGCGCGCACCATGTTGATATATAACGGCCCGAATAATTTTGGATGCTTGGCAAGGGATTCCGAGAAAGGCTTACCTGACTCTACATCCTGCTTGATCTGCATCAGGATTTTGCGGAACTTGGGGTTGGCCTGCTGCTCGGCTATGCCTTCGATAGCTGCGCGCAGGGAGATACCCGCCCGGATCATGACCGCCAACTGCTGAGTGAAGCCAAGGACATCTTTCTGTCCCGGGCCTGAGCTGTAATTAAACTTTTTGAGCGAATCCAGAAACGAGCCAGCCTGCCCACCGCGTGCCATGGACAGGTTGAGCACCTGCATGCCTTTGTCACGCAACGCCTGCGAAGCAGCCAGTGCGCTGTCGGCAGCAATGGTGCCTGCAGTCAGGTTGCCCTGATGATCTTTGGTTTCGTATCGGTAATGGGGCATGTTGGGTCTGCCTCGCGGGTGGCATGATTTAAGCCACGCCTGTTAAGCCGCCAGTGTTTTTTGGAGTTTTTCGGGGTTCGCTGCCTGAGCCACCGCGTCTTCCCGCGTGATGTGGCCGTTGAAATAAAGCTCTGCAATCGCGTTGTCGAGCGTGGTCATGCCCAACGCGCGATTGGTTTCAATGACGTTTGGAATTTCAAACACCCGGTTCTCACGAATCAGGTTCCGTACCGCAGAAGTACAAAGCATCACTTCCACCGCAGGCACCATACCTCGCCCATCGGTGCGCTTGAACAACGTCTGCGAGATCACGGCCTGCAAAGTATTGGAAAGCATCGAACGAATCTGGTTCTGCTGGTCTGCAGGATACATGTCGATGATACGTTCGATGGTCTGCGACGCATTGACCGTGTGCAAGGTGCTGAGCACAAGGTGGCCTGTTTCAGCCGCAGTAATCGCGGCTGCGGTGGTTTCCAAGTCGCGCATTTCGCCGACAAGAATGATGTCCGGGTCCTGACGCAGTACGTGCCTCAATCCGCTGGAGAAGCTGGGCACATCGTCACCAAGCTCACGCTGTTCGATTAGCGACTTGGACGATACGAAGGTGTATTCCACCGGATCTTCCAACGTGATGATGTGCTTGGCATAACGCTGGTTCATCGCGTCGATCATGGCTGCGAGTGTGGTGGACTTACCCGAGCCGGTGTCGCCGGTGACAAGGATCAAACCTCGCGGCAGATAGGTCAGCCGTTGGACGACGTCAGGCAGGCCCAACTTATTGAAGTCAGGGATCTTCTCCTTGATCAGACGCAGCGTGACGCCGATCGCCTGCCTCTGCATGTGGGCATTGACACGGAAGCGTGCCAGGCCCGGGATCGAGTAAGAAAAATCCGCATCCTTGATTTTCTGGAACTGCTTCCACTGGTCTTCGTTGGTCATCTGCTGAATCATGCGCAGGCCACTCTCTGGCGTGATGACCGGGAAGTCGAGAGGCGTCATGATGGTATGAATGCGCGCCATCGGCACATGCCCGGCGACCAGGTGGACGTCCGAGGCTTCCAGTTCGACGGCTCGCTGCAGGATCGTGTTCAGTTGCATGGGCTTGGGTTCCCTGGCCAAGGAAGTTCTGCCTCAATTTCGGCAGTTATCGGAACCGAGTTAGCGTTGATTGATCCCTTTCCTGCTTTATCCGCTCTCGCCCGGTTGCCTGATCGTCACAGACCTGACAACCGCGCTAATCGACACTCCCTGCTGCGCATACTGCTCACGAAGTTGTAGAATCGCCTACTGAATTGTCCCTGTTGCGGCAATTGCTTCTGACGAGGCCGATCATGATTCGATTCCGCTGTCCTCACTGCAAAGCCAAACTTGGTGTACCCGACGGCACAGCCGGCAAGCGGGGTAAGTGCCCACACTGTGGCGAAGTGGCTGTCGTCCCGTTTCAATCCGAAGTGGATGAACCTGCATCGGAGAAAGCAACAGAAAAGCAATCTTCAGCGCTTCAACGCACAACCTCCAGCAGGCCAGACAGTCCGTTAGACCGCGAAAAACCCTCGCGACCTCAGCCGCCAAGCGAAAAACCTTCGCCTCCCGCCGAATCAGAACAGGAGAACGTCGCAGATGATCTGGCTGCCCTGGCTGGCGCTCTGGGAGGTGATGCACCAGTGGCACCGCCAAAACGAGAAGAAACACCGAAGCCAAAACATCAGGAATCCCCCACTGCCAGAAAACCATCCGCAGCTCAAGTGAAATCCCAAACCGCGCCGGAGCCTGCCCCTTCAACAGCGCGTTCTTATTCACGTGCTGCGCCTCGCAAGATGCGCTCGCACCATCGCGCCAAGGTGAATACCACGGCCATGATGATTCTGGTCGGAGTCGCCTGGCTGGCACCAGCGATCATTCCCTGGGCGATGCAGGCCGGGCCTCAAGGCGAGATCGAACTGATCTTTTCATGGAGCTTGCTCGCGCCGGGATTCAAGACTGTCGGCTCGCCAGGCTTTCTGCTGCTGATCCCCGGCATGGCTGTGCTTGGGTTGGTCACGCTCCTGCTTGGCGCCATCCTCAAAAATGCGGCCCAAGCAGTTTCGATGCTGATCCTTGGCGGCGTCGCCCTGCTCATTCAAGCGCTCTCACTGGTCTTGCTTGCTGTCTTTCCTGAGCAGGTACCAGCCATCATCAGAGATTCCTACGCAGTGCCTGCCACAATGCACTTTGTCGGCACGCTGGTCTTCCTGGCCCCGGTGCTGACGCTGATCCACGTCCGCGCGATCATCCCGCAGTCGTTCGTCCCTCGTGTTCTCCTAGCTGTCGCGTCTGGCCTGGGTTTGCTATCGCTGTTGGTACCCTTCATCCTGGGCATCATGGTGTTGATCGGCACGTCAGGGAATGCGCTCAGCGGCATCGTCCAACTCTACCTGGGGCTGGTGCTGATCTTTCTCACGCTGATTCTGTTTGCTGGTTACCTGTTATCACTGCTTGATCTTTTCCTGCCAAGAAATCACCTGATTCGCTTCGCCGCACTAACGCTTTACCTGGCCTTCGTCGCGCTGATTCTGCATGTCATGGTCTTCCCCGTCATCACCTCAGGCAACGGCGGCTCGATGCTCATGGTGCTGCATCTGGGGATTGCCATGTTCGGCGGGCTTTGCCTGACGCTGGGCGGGGGTACGGTCGGACTGGTCTTTGCCCGCAAACAAGCCCTGCAGAATGAAGCGATTTCTGCAGAAGAATCTCTATGACCTGTGAAGTTCAACTTCATGAAGAGATTTTTCCTAGGCGTACCCAAATCAATCGTAGCAGGGGGCCACAGCTTGACCGAGTCTGCGAGACAAACTGCGCTCTTGATGGATAGCCGAAATGCGCTGGGTGGCTGAGTAAACTCGCTACGAATCCTGAGCTTGTCGTCGGGTGGCTGTGTAAACTCTTGACCGCAGGGAAAGAGTTAACACAGATATTCTCTAAGCCTTGCTCATATCAAGGAGCTATCTTACCTGTGAAGGGCAAACGCATGTGGCTTGTAGGATGGGTTAGGCGAGTCTTCGAGCCGTAACCCATCAACTGACGACTCTTGGTCATGGGCTTCATTGATGGGTTACGCTCCGCCAAGTGGCTTCGCTAACCCATCCTACCTCCGATGCTCAGCGCGATCTGCGCTCCTGAATTCCGCACATGCGTTCGCCCTGCTTACCTCTGCGTTCTTCGCGTCTTTGCGCCTTTGCGTGATACTCTTTCTTTTAAACTCACTGAATATCATGGCCATGCTTCGCCCATTCGACTGCGCTCAGGACTACGCGATGGCCACGCCACCCGCCGAAGAATCCGCTTCCTTACGGAGCGCGGCTCGTGGGGAGAAGAATGTGGTTACGCTGCGTCGCTTCACTCCTCGCGTATCCGCAGCCACCCCAACTTTCAGCAGCCACACTACCTTGTCGCATCAGCACACCTTGCGCCTCTCTCGCTCCGTCCTTCGATGGTATTCAGGACTCCGCTCGAATGTCGTCAAGGTGTGGCACCCAAGACGTAACGATTGAACTCATCCTGCAGTAGTAACTGCCCCAACAAACATCAAGCTTTCAACACCTGCTTCTGCAACTTGTGCAATTGCTTGATGCCCTTGGCTGCCAGATCGAGCAACTGATTCAGTTGATCCTGTGTGAAGGTGGCACCTTCGCCGGTGCCTTGGATTTCGACGAACTCGTCATGCGTGTTCATGGCAATGTTCATGTCCACATCCGCGGTGGAGTCCAGCGGGTAGTCCAAGTCGAGCACGGGTTGGCCATTGACGATGCCGACGCTCACGGCTGCGACGGGGCTGATGATGGGGTTGTCGGTGATGACGCCAACGGTGCGTGCGGCGATCAGAGCACTGGCCAGGGCGACGTAGGCGCCGGTGATGGAGGCTGTGCGTGTGCCGCCGTCGGCCACGAGTACATCGCAGTCGCAGGTGATGGCGACGCCGGGCATTTTCTCAAGGTTCACCGCAGCGCGCAGCACCCGGCCGATGAGTCGCTGAATTTCTGTGCCTCGGCTGTCCGGGCCTCGTCTTTTGCGCTCCCCGGTCGAGCCGGGCAGCATGTTGTACTCAGCAGTCACCCAGCCCCGGCAGAAGTTGCCTTCTTCATCGCGGGGCAGCCACTTGGGCGGTTCCTCGGAGATGCTGGCTGTGCAGAGTACGCGAGTGTTGCCTTGCGTGATGACGTAGGCAGCGGCAGCGTTGGTCGGGAAAGGCTCGATGGTGACTGGGCGGAGTTGATTGGCTTTACGTTGGTTGCTTGCTGTCATCATTCATCCTCGTTGAGTCGGCTGTCGCGAAGTAGTTTGAACCGGGCCATGTCCGCCTTGGCGACGACATCACCCAACTCGCCGATGATCTGGTCGTGGGCGGCATCGGGTTGATCGGTTTTGCTGGTGGCGCTTTTGATCGCAGCCAGCAGATTGTCGTAACTCTCCTGATAGATGGACAGCGCCTTTTCCGGCGTGGCAGCGGATGCGGCCAGGAGCGTTTCGTCCGCATCAATCAGCCAATTGTTTTCCTGCTTGTGCAATATCAGGTCATGGGGAAACAGGTTGGTGCGGATGCTGACTCGGCCTGTGTCGGCTTTGCCCTGGAACCTGGGGTTGCTGGCCCAGCTCATATCGCCTGAGCCGGGCAGGCCTTCTTCGAGTTCGACATCGCCAGCATCAAGCGAGTCGCTGCCGAACCTGCTTTTCAGCGCACTTTTCAGATCTCTGGTCGCCAGGGCACAATCGAAGATGGTGCGCATCACCTGCTGGGCAGCATCGCTGCCTGTCAATAAGGATTCAAACTGTTTCGTGTTGCCTTGCTCGGTTGCATCGCTGAGGAGTTGGATGAGTCGCGCAGGCGAATCTGCTTTGGATGGTTCGGGTTTACTGCAACCGGCAAGATTCAGCAGCAGCGATATGCAGCCAAACAGAGCGAGCAGACAGAACAATTGGGCGGTTACTCGGCTTATCATCAAAACAGCCTCGGCAGGTATGCAACGGTTTCATCATAAGGCTTGCTTCGCCCAGTCGCGACGTCGTACAAGCGCGTGTGGCTGGTGCGAGCGGCTGTGGCCAGTTCAATGTAGGGGCGATGGCAGCCATCCATGAAGCCGATGTTGTAGGCTTCGCCATCGAACCTGCCCCACGGGCATTGATCCATCCATTGGAAATAGTGCACGCCGACGCACCAGGGTTTGGCGGCTGCATCTTCAACGTAAACGCGATAGGCCTTGCCTCGCTCAGTCTGCGTGGTGACGTGGCCGATGCCCGACGCAGGCAGGCCGACATCGAGCGCGCCGAAATGCCATTCGCCGATCATGATGGGCATCTGCAAGGTTTCATAAACCTTGGCCAAGCGTTCGGCCTCGACTTTCTCTGTGTAGCTGTTCATGCTGAAGACATCGAAGCTGCCCATCCCAGCCAGGACCCAATCAGGCGGTACGGTGTAGTAGCGTACACCCAGATTCAGGTGATGCGGGTCCACCTCACGGCAGGCATCGCCAAGCACGCGGAAGTAGCGGTCGATCATTTTCGTGCTGAAAGTTTCAAGGTCGGTGCGAGCCGCATTGGTAAGTTGCTCTTTCCATCGGCCTTGCCTGATGTGGTCGAAGCTGGCTTGCTCGCCCCACTTGGCTTGCAGGCTGGCTTCATCGCCATAGCGCTCGTGGAGCCAATCGGCCAGGACAGATCGGCTATGGCACTCGGGGGTGTTGATCAGCATGCCCTCGGCTGGTGACTGAATGGCAAAGCCCCACTTGGGTTCGTTCATCAGGAAGTAACCGATCAATGCCGGGTCATCTTTGAGTGCTTCGAGTTGCTGGGCGAAGGCCTTGGCATCATTTTCGAACTGCGGGTCGAAGACATCAGGCATATCGCGGAAGACTTTGGGCGTTTGAAAATCTCCAGCCTTCAGGGGCAGGACATGGGGGAACTTGTAGCCCGGGCCGAGGGCCTGGTGTGACCAGTTGCCGATGGTGTTGAAGCCGAAGCGTTTGAGCAGGCCGATGGTCAGCAGTTGCCATTTTGGAAGCCAGGCGCTGCCGAAGGTATGGACAAGGTGGGCGATGGCGAAGTTGGCGCTTTCCTGTTGGCGAAGTTTGTCAAAGCCTCGGGCGGCTTTCATCTCGCCTTGTGGATCGGGAAGTTTTTCGAAGATGGTTTCCAGGCCGGTCGTCGGGCCTCCGTTGCCGGGGTTGATGCAGTCAACTCCAGCGGACCAGAAGGCGTAGCCATCGGGATCGACCAGCCACCATCGAGGGTAGCTGCCGCCGGTCTCCTGTTGCAATCGAAAGTAGCCGGTGCCTTGGAAGTTTTTCTCGGTCCAGCCGCCCCACTTGGAGAAATTGTTGGGCCAACTCTGACGGGGTGCGTCATCCAACTGCCCCTTGAGGCGCTGGACGATTTCATCGCGGGATTGTGTTTTGTCTGGCCAATCTCGCAGCGTGCTTTGGCCGAGTTCGTCAATGAGTCGGCCACGGGGCAAGGTCGGTTTCGCAAGCGGGGCAGGTTCGGACGCAACGACTTGCAGAGGTGTCATCCACCATCGCGCGGGTTTGGTGCCGATGCGTTCGATTTGCAGTTCACCCCGGCAGACCTTGGCGGGATCGACAATTGAGCCCCAGCACATGGGCTTGAGCATCGCTGCCTGGCGCGGCAAATTCCAGCGATTCTGATTGCATGCTTCGAGCGGAATCACCACCTGCGCTTCGCATTCATTCAATAGCGCGAAGACAAACACAAATGCCTGCTCCTCTTGCGGGTTCGCGGCAGGTTCAGGCGTTTCATACAGCTTCAAGGTGAAGACCGTCCATTGGTCGCCTGAGAGAATCATTCGGCTGGTGAGAAATTGCGTTTCGTTGAGGCTGCCGGGCTCGATCTGAAAGCTGATGGCATCGCCGATGGCGGAAGCTTCCAGGCCAAAGGCGCTAGCGAGGGGAGACTCGGTCTGCCAGTGTTTCATGTTGCCATGCAATGGGCTGTGGGCGTCGATTAGAGTCAGGGGTTCAGTCACAGGTTGGCTCCATCCGTTGAGTAGGCGCGGTTTCTTGTCGCTTCATCATGAGTCGCTATGATACGGCCCATATGGCCAAGTCGCGTGAAATCAAGGGAAGAATCAAGGCTGTGGGCAACATTCGTCGCATCACCAAGACGATGCAGATGATCGCCACGGCCAAGTATCAGGCTGCCTCCCGCCGGGTCACGGCTGGGAAACCCTATGCCGAGAAGATCCGCCAACTGGTCGGCGACCTGTCCGCTGCTGGGGCCAAGGCAGACCATCCCCTGCTGGCCAAGCCTGCAGAAAAGACGGGCAAGCATTTGATTCTGCTGTTGACATCCAACCGCGGATTGTGCGGGGCTTACAACGCCAACATTCTGCGTCGCATGACGCTGGAGTTGGAAGCGCTGGCCGACCGCGGCGAGGAAGCGGATATTGATCTGGTGGGCAAGAAAGGCCGAGCCTTCTTGAAGTTCCGAGGCATTGAGCCTTTGCGGTTCCTCAGTGAAATCAACGACGAGCCAAAGTACGAGCAGGTTGAGCCTTTGGCTGACACGTACATGGACTGGTACATGCAGGGCAAGTATGACACGGTGCGCATCGTGTACATGGCTTACCACTCCGCAGGCAAGCAGGCCCCGGAAGTGGCGACGCTGCTGCCGATGGAGAATCCGGTCGAAGAAGTAGCAGGTGATGGGGATGAAGCCGTCAGCGGTGGCGCGACTGCGGCTGCGGATTACGACTTCTCCCCTGAGCCGAGTGAATTGCTCAATGAATTGCTGCCCATCACAGCCCGTCTGCAACTGTTCCAGTGCTTCATCGAGGCTTCGGTCAGCGAACACATCGCCCGCATGGTCGCGATGAAGGCAGCCACCGATGCGGCTGGCGACTTGAGCAAGATCCTGACCCGCAAGTACAACCGCGTGCGACAGGCAGCGATCACAACCGAACTCAACGAAATCGTCAGTGGCGCCAACGCCATTGCGGGATAGAGTGTGCAAGGACATTCGTTTCGGGGTACCACGGCTTGACCGAATCTGCGAGGCAAACTGTGCTTTCGATGGAAAGCCGAGAAGCGTCGGGTGGCTGTGTCAACTCGCGACAAATCCTGAGCTTGCTCGCTCGTGGGGAGAAGATCAAGCACAAAGGTCACAAAGAGCACAGAGAGTTTCGCGCCAAGACGCCAAGGCGCGAAGATCGCCAAGGAGATGAATCAATGGTTTGATCGCTCTGCGTCCTTCGTGTTCTCTGTGCATTATCCTTATTTCTCTTCTGAGTGAGTGACGCAATGGTCATATCATGGCCATGCTTCGCGAGAGCTGCGCCACCGATGTAACTTTCTCAACTCTGCGTCCTTCGCGGCTTTGCGCCTTGGCGTGATGCTCTTTCTCCCAACCCATTGAATATCATGGCCATGCTTCGCGATGGCCACGCCTCCCCACAGCCACCCCAACTTTCGGCATCCACACACCTTGCGCCACTCTCGCAAGCTCGTGTGTCGGCAAGGCGTGGCACCCAGGACGCTCCGAATGACCCCAACTGCTCTAAACAATTTCAATCGAGTGAATTTATGGATCAGCCGGACAGTTGTGACATGGCTTTGGCCAGCGCTACGGTCATATCGCACAGTTCGCTGATGCGCTCGCGCACTTCGCCATCCACGATGCGGTCGGCCTCGAAAGCGGTCTTGGTCGCATAGACAAAGCGCGGGATGACCAGGCAACGAAAGTCCAGCATCAGGCTGTTGGCAAAAGGCATGATGGACATGTAACTGCCCTGTCCACCCGCAGCACAAAGAAAGCCCACGACTTTGGATGTCCAGGATCGGCCGGTGAGTTCGACAAAGTTCTTCACCGCAGCATTGACGTCGTAGTTATAAACCGGGCTGGCGACGAGGATGGCATCAGCGTCGGCAACGAGCCTGGCACATTCCGCGACGGAGGCGTGGCCATAGGCAGCGTCACCATCACAGAACGGCAGCATTTTCTCACGCAGATCCAGCGCGGTAACAGCAACATCGGCTTTTTCTTCCAGACGTTCGCGCACAGCCTTGGCCATGATGCGGGAACGACTGCCCGGGTTAAGTGATCCACTGACGATGAGTATGTGCATGACCGCCATTATAGGTGGATCAGTTAACAGACAATTTCGGGGGCTAAAATTGAGGGCGCAACGAAAGCCAGTACAAAGGAAATGCTTGTCCGCAAAGAGTTGAAGCCTTTGACCGAAGAAACAAACGTATCACTTCTTCTTCATCGACTCCAGAATGAGTTCAGCGATATCCGGAGACAGGTCGGCGGGATACTGGCCCATGACGCCCGCCTGGATGGATTCCGGTTGCTTGGCAAACCATTCCACCAATCGGGAAGCCACCGCCACCTGAGTCATACCTCGGCTCTTGCTGAACTCGCCCAGCTTCTTCTTCGCAGAAGGGGACAATTCGATACGCATAATGACTCGCTTAGACATGGCAAAAACCTAACAACAGTTTTCAAGGCTCACAAGAGACAACGTGTGGTGTTCTGTAGCGCCTTGTCGTCGTCTCGTATACATAAATCATGTGTGTTATTGCTTGGACATGCTTTCCAGTAAATCACGCGCCAACTGAGCCTGGGTTTTCTTTGAGAGCTGTCCGAGGACCGCAGCCTGTATCAGATCATCCTGATCACAAAGCCAGCCGACCAACCGGGACATCACCGATATCTGCGTCATGCCACGCTTATCACAAAGCGCATCCAGTTTCTTCTTGACCGGCGGCGTCAGTTGCACTCGAACGATGGATCGTTTTTCCATATGACACCTCGTAATCCCTATATCATGCACCCGATTCCCATTTTTGCAACTCCTATTGGGGACCTGTTGCGCATTTTCACGTCTCTTACTCGTTACAAAAGAAATCAAGTACTGACACAAATTAATCAACAAAACCAGCTTTGAAATGACTCACTTTTCATTCTTGCAACATAGACAACATCGCCACCGCAATCTCTTGACCAAGTCATATTTTTTGCAATCTTGCCTTGGCCTTGCGGGTTTGCCGGGGTCATCCGCTACGCCACTTCACTAGAATGCCCGTTTTCACACAATCTGAGGAATCGTCATATGCCCAGCACATACCAGCCGAATGAAGCACGTTACCAATCAACAAGCGAAAACTGGTTCAGGCGTTGTGGCCGATCAGGCCTGCTGCTGCCAGCGATCAGTCTCGGGTGCTGGCATAACTTTGGCGGGGCGGGGACTGATGCGGCCAAGCACGACGACGAAGCAGCCATGCATGAGAACTGCAGGCAGATGCTCTTTACCGCTTTCGACCATGGCATCACACACTTTGACCTGGCCAATAACTACGGCCCACCTCCCGGCTCCGCAGAAGAACGCGTCGGCAGAATCCTCAAAGAAGACTTTGCGGCCTACCGCGATGAACTGATCATCTCCTCCAAGGCAGGCTATCGCATGTGGCCCGGCCCGTATGGTGAGATGGGCTCACGAAAATATCTCATCGCCAGTTGCGATGCCTCGCTCAAGCGTCTGCAACTCGACTACGTGGACATCTTCTACTCGCACAGGCCTGACCATGATACTCCCTTGGAAGAAACGCTGGGAGCGCTGGACCAGATCGTCCGTTCAGGCAAAGCGATCTATGCCGGCATCAGCAGTTATCGCGGTGACATGACTGCTGATGTCATTCGCATCTGCGAGAGCAACGGCTTCATCAAGCCGATCATCCACCAACCCAGCTATTCCATGTTCAACCGCTGGATCGAACCTGACCTGCTGCCCCACACGCGCAGGCATGGCCTGGGGGTCATTGCCTTCTGCCCATTGGCTCAGGGACTGCTGACGGATAAATATCTCAAAGGCATTCCCGATGATTCACGCGCTTCGCAGAAGGCTGGCTTCCTGAAGAAGGAAGCGATCAAGCCTGAGACGGTCGAGAAGATAGCCGCGCTTAATGACATCGCTCAGCAGCGCGGACAAAGCCTGGCACAGATGGCCTTGGCTTGGATTTTGCGTGATGATGCGGTGACCACGGCTTTGATCGGTGCCAGCCGCCCCAGCCAAATCGAGGAGAATGCGAAATTATTGGAGGCCGGGCCATTTACGGACGAGCAATTGGAAGCGATTGAGGCGATACTGAAAGACTGATGGAAGCAGCCGTCGTCGAACATGTCAGCAAGGTTTATCAGAAGAGCCGATCCGCTCCGGTGGTGTATGCGCTGCGCGATGTGAGTTTGGCGATCCCAACCGGGCAGTACATCGCGATCATGGGGCCTTCGGGCAGTGGCAAGAGTACGCTCATGAACCTTCTGGGCTGTCTGGACCGCCCGACGACCGGGCAGTACTTCCTGCGAGGCAGGGATGTGGCCAAGCTGGACGACACCCAGCTTAGTCAGGTGCGTGGCGAGGAGATCGGCTTTGTCTTTCAGGCTTTCAATCTCATTCCGCAATTGACGGTCTTGCAGAATGTGGAAGTGCCCATGTTTTACCTGGGGGTGAATCGCCGCGAACGACACCGCCGATCTGCTGCAGCGGCTGAACGCGTCGGCCTGGGAGATCGATTGCATCACCGCCCGAACCAACTGTCAGGCGGGCAGATGCAGCGCGTGGCCATTGCTCGGGCGCTGGTCAATGAGCCGCGGATCATCATGGCCGACGAACCGACGGGCAACCTGGACTCCACCACCGGCGAGGCGATCCTCACCCTCTTCGATGAACTGCATGGCGAAGGGCAAACCATCATCATGGTGACGCATGATGATGAAGTCGCGACGCGATGTGAACGGGTGGTGCGATTGAAGGACGGCCTGATTGATACGGATCAGATGGTGAAGAAAGCGGTGGAAATGTCAACACATGAGTGAGCAGAAGGAATCAAAACGAGCACTTGTGGTGGCTGGCCCAAATGGTTCTGGCAAAACAACGTTTGTCCATGAATTTCTTCCGACAGAATGGGCTTGTCTAAGGCTCATTAATGCAGATTACATCGCAGCAGGTCTTTCACCTCTTTCTCCTGAGTCGGCAAATCTGAAAGCCATGCGTTTGATGTTCACAGAGATTCAAGACTGCTTAGATGATGGCACATCTTTTTCTGTTGAGACGACACTTGCTGGCCACGCTTACCGTCGTCAAATTATCAACTGGCAAAAAAAGGGGTACCACGTTCGCATTGTTTTTTTGCGTGTCAGTGATGTTGAACTTGCTGTCAAACGGGTGAATCAGAGAGTCAAACTCGGTGGTCACTTTGTACCTGAGGATGTGATTCGTCGTCGGCACGTTCAAGGTTGGAAGAATTTCAAGGATTACTTTCGCCACCAGGTGGATTCCTGGCAAATTTTTGATGCGGATGCATTCCCACCTATACTCATTGAAAAGCATGAAAGACACTCGCCCTGAACTGCCACCTGACGACCCCTTCTTTGCTGATGCACAGCCAGCTTTTATTCGCGCTACCCGAAAAGCTTTGCTGAAAGCAAAGTTGCATGGCGTTGGCGTTCCAATTCTGCGCAATGGCAAGGTTGTATGGGCTGATGCCGATGATTTACTTGAAGAACTGAATCGCAAGTACCCCGACAGCGCAAATATGAACAACACGATCACGAGTGAATCGAAGCATTAAGTCCAGATTACGTTTTCAAGAAGGTTGGCACGATCAAGTTTTTTATCACCACGACCCAGCATGGTCCTTGAGCCTGTCGAAGATCGCACGTCTGTATGCAGATGTTTTGGCATGACATTGCACATCTTTATTGATGGCCATGCCTGCGGCAAAATTCATGAACGAATCATCTGAGAATATCATGGCTACCGTCGCGCGAGTATCCATTCCACCCGCTTAAGATTCCCCCCAACACGCCCACCTGTTGCTTCTCCCAAAAACACAAACTAACTCTTGTCTGCCATCCCTAAGTTAACCTGCATCCACCAAGCCCATCACTTCTTCTCCTCCGGCTGATTCCATGCTGTGACATGTTTTTCACCCACATCAGCAGGATGAGGCCAGTATGCATCTTCCTCGCGCGGCGAAGGACTGCCCCGCAGACGGATCAAAACCTCCCACCCGAGGATCAGCAGAAACAGACCGGCCCCGAAGACCAGCAGATACATCGGCCAATACCACCAGAACGCGCTCGCGGTCACGATCTCCGCTGCAGTGGGGTAGTCCGGATGGTACCGCACCTGACAAGAATAATCTCCGGCAGGTATCCACCGCCCGGGGATTTCCGTCAGTACCTGATGTGTCACCCCTTGAGTATCTTCAAACTCAAACTTCACCAGCGTGAACTGGCTCATCTTATGATCCGTCGGCAACTCAAAGTCGATCACCGTACCCGTTGTGGTCTGGCCTACCTTAAGAAAGGTCAGCCGTTCCGCGGCTGGGTAAAAGAAGATGACCACGAGCAAAACCCCGATCCCGCCGAAGTACCAGCGGAACTCACGCAACATGTCACTCGGGGCTTCAACGATAGGCATACCGTATTTTACCGTGATGCGCGGGGGATTTCGCATGCGGCGTGGCGTCGCGACCCGGTGCGCGGATGTTGGTCTGTCGTGTACTCACCCATCGCTATTTATGCCGTGTCTTTACCCGATGCACCGCTCCGAATAAACTTTCCCTGTGACTACCGCCAACACTAAACAGCAATATGTGATCGAGCGACCCGATGCCCCGCTGGAACAGCAGGATGTCGCTACTGAAGAAATGCTCGTCAACATGGGCCCGCAGCACCCTTCGACCCATGGCGTGCTGCGCGTTGCGCTGCGCACCGATGGGGAAATGGTGCTCGAAGCGGTGCCGCACATCGGCTACCTGCACCGCTGTGCGGAGAAGATCGGCGAGAGCATTCCCTATTGCCAGTACGTGCCTTACACCGACCGCATGGACTACGTCGCGGGGATGAATGAGAACTGGGCTTACTGCCGGGCTGTCGAGAAGCTGGCGGACATCGACCTGCCCAAGCGAGCAGAGTTGATCCGCATTATCGTCTGCGAGCTGAATCGTATCGCGTCGCATCTGGTCAGCTTCGGGACGTATGGCCTGGACCTGGGTGCGTTCACCCCTTTCCTTTATGCCTTTCGCGAACGCGAGTACATCCTCGACTTGTTCGAGATGGTGTGCGGGGCGCGGCTCACTTACAGCTACCTGACCATCGGGGGATCGACGCATGACTTGCCTGAAGGCTACACAGACCGCGTCACCGAATTCCTCGATTACTTTGAGCCGAAGATCGATGAGTACGACCAGCTTCTGACCTACAACCACATCTTCATCAAGCGCACAGCTGATGTGGGGGTGATCTCGCCGGAGCTTTGCACAGCCTACGCGCTGACCGGCCCGGTGATTCGAGGCAGCGGCATTGCCTATGACCTGCGACGAAGCGAACCTTACAGCCTGTACCCACAGATGGAATTTGATGTCTGTATTGGCAAAGGTGAAGTGGGCACGGTCGGCGATTGCTGGGATCGGTATAAGGTGCGGATGGATGAGATGCGCGAGAGCTGCAGGATCATCCGCCAGGCGATGAAGATGCTGCCCGAGCCGAGTGACACGGGCGACGGGCGATATCGCGTGAAGCTGCCCCGCAACTTCAAGCCTGACCCGGGCGAGGTGTATGTCGAGACGGAGAACCCGCGTGGCGTGCTGGGCTTTTATCTGGAAAGCCAGGGCGGGCCGATCGCGTTCCGCTGCAAAGCACGGGCTGCGACATTCTGCAATCTGTCCGTGGTCACCGAGGTGGCCAAGGGCGTGCTATTGGGTGACATGCCCGCGATCATCGGCAGCATTGATGTCGTGATGGGACAGGTGGATCGGTAGTTATTCAAAATGTAGATTGATCCAGTGTCAGCCTTAACCCGCGAGCCTGCTCGCGGGACATTGCCACGTTATCTACTCTCTATTCTCTGCAGCACTGAGCAATCAAACCGATAAACTTTATCCATGCGAGTCTTACTCACCGGTGCAACGGGACAAGTTGGTTGCTACATCTGGCGGGAGTTGATGCGCGGTGGGCATGAAGTGATCGCGTGGTCAGGGCGGTCGCGCGAGCGTTTTCTATCAAAGGAAGCGCAGCCGATTGATTTGGGTAACGTTGAGCATGTCGTAGCACGATTTGAACAAGCCGCGCCTGAAGCAGTGGTTCATGCCGGGGCCATGACCAGCGTGGTCGGGGCTTTGGCTGATCCGCAAGCTGCGAGACAGATCAATGTCAAGGCCACAGCCACATTAGCGCAACTTGCGGATCGCGCAGACATACCCCTGATCTACTGCTCCACGGACATGGTGTTTGAAGGCGAAAGCACGCCCTATGTCGAGACGGATCAACCGGCCCCCGTCAGCACCTATGGCCAAACCAAACTCGAAGCCGAGGCGGCTGTACTCAAAACTGCGCAAGGCATCGTCCTTCGTCTTGCCTTGGTATCAGGCCCGACGCTGAACAATCGCAACAAGTTCTTCGACCAGATGCTGGCTAAGTTGCGCGGGGGCGAAACCGTCACTTGCTTTGAAGATGAATGGCGGACACCTGTCGCGGCCTCCGCCATCGCGCTGGCTGTCGCGCGTCTGATCGACCAGCCCATGCCCGGCCTGTACCACCTCGGCGGCCCGGAGCGGATGAGCCGGTATGACATGGCAGTACGCCTGGCGCGCGCGAGCGGTGTAGATGAATCATTAGTGCAAGCCAACCGCCGCGCGGATGTGCAAAGCCCTGAGCCTCGGCCGCGCGATTTGTCACTCAACAGCGATAAGTTGCGCGACCTGCTGGGCGATGATATCTTCCCCACATACGAGCAAGGCCTGCGTGACATGCTGGCCATCCAACAAGAGGTGTGCGCATGATTGTCGTGACCGGAGCCAACGGATTCATCGGAGCCAACATCGCGATGTCGCTGATCGACGCGGGGCGCGAAGTCGCAGTCGTCGATGACTTTCAGCAAGGCCTGCGCTATGTCGAACCATCGCGCATCGCACACATCATCGAGAAAGACAACTTTCACGACTGGCTTTGCACGCCCGTAGCCAAGGCAGTCACGGGCATCATCCACATGGGGGCTTGCAGCGACACGACGCAGACCGACCGTGACTACATGATGCGTAATAATCTGGAATACACCCGCCAGACCTGGCTTTGGTGTGCTGCCAACGGCGTGCCACTTGTTTACGCGTCCAGTGCGGCGACCTACGGCGACGGCAGCGAAGGCTATGACGATCAGGCCGACCCGACCAGACTCAAGCCACTGAATCTGTATGGCGAAAGCAAACACCTTTTCGACCTGTGGGCATTGGAGCAAAGTGAGACTCCGCCTCGCTGGGCGGGGGTGAAGTTCTTTAATGTGTACGGCCCGCGCGAGCAGCACAAAGGGCGCATGGCCAGCGTCGCTTACCACAGCTACTACCAGATCAAAGACACAGGTAAAGTCAAGCTCTTTCGGTCGCACAAAGAGGGTTATGACGATGGCGGGCAGATGCGAGACTTTGTCTATGTCCGCGATGCGGTCGATGCCAGCATCTTCCCGTTGGATACCCCTGTGTCGGACGACGCGCCTAATGGGCTTTACAACGTGGGCAGCGGCCGGGCGCGGACGTTCCGCGACTTTGCCTCGGCTGCGTTTGCCGGGCTTGGCCTTGAGCCGAGTATTGAATACATCCCCATGCCTGAGGATTTGCAAGGCAAATATCAATACTTCACCGAAGCGAAGATCGACAAGCTCAAGCGTGCTGGATTCAATCGCGAAACATATTCCATCGAGCGCGGTGTGGGGGAGTATGTGAAATGGTTGGAAGAAAACGCGCGATGAGGTCTGATTTGTGTTGTAACAATGAAAACCCACGCAATGATTGCGTGGGCTTTGCTCTATTGCTCGTATTATTTTGAAAAAAATCGACGCGTTATTTTATCACCACTTCCTTCCCATCCTTCGCAGCAGACTGATAAATCGCATCGAGCATCTGCTGCACCATCAGGCCGTGCTGCGCGGGGGCGAGCGTTTCCTTGTCATACAGGCAGTGATCAACGAAGTTGCGCATTTTGTCGAAGAAAGCATCGCTCTTGGGTAGCCAGTGTGGCTCGATGTTGACCATGTGCCCGTCCTGGTCGGTATAGATCTCAGCCGGGTTCCATGAGCCACCCGCCTTTTCTCCCATGATGTCGAAAGTCCACTTGTTTTCTTTGATGTGGGCGGCAAAGCTGGCTTCAATGGTCAGCAGCGCACCATTCTCGAACCGCACCTGACCGATGGCCAGGTCTTCAATGTCCAGCTCTTTCCAGTTCCAGCCTTTCCATTGCGATTGGATCTTCGTCGAGTCCTTGTTGCCAAGGTAGGTAAACGTGTGTCCCGTCGCAGCGACGGGTTTCGGGCTGCCCATCGTGTAGTGGGCCATCTCCAGCGCGTGGACACCGATGTCAATCAAAGGCCCGCCACCTTGTGCCTCCTTGGAGTAGAACACGCCCCAGTTGGGAATGCCTCGCCTGCGAAGCGCTTGAACGCGGCCGTACATGATCGGGCCGAACGTGCCTTCATCGACCGCCTTCTTGAGAAACTGTGTCTTGGAGTCGAAGCGATACTGAAAGCCGATGACCAGTTTCTTCTTCGCAGCGGTGGCAGCATCGACCATTTTCTGCGCATCTTTTGCGGTCGCAGCCATGGGCTTTTCGACGAGCACATCGCAGCCGGCTTTGAGGGCATCGATCGCGGCTGCGGCATGCAGCTTATTCGGTGTACAGACGCTGACTGCTTTGGGCTTGACCTTCTTGAGCATCTGCTTCCAGTCGGTAAAACAGGCATCAGGGTCGATCTTGTGAGCCTCGGCCCGCGTGGCCATGAGTTCGGGGGAGATGTCCGCCAACGCGACGATCTCGGCGTCTTCCATTTTGTCCAGGTGGTTCATGTGGGTGTTGGCGATGCCGCCGGCACCGATGAAGGCGATCCGCAGTTTCTTACTCTTGGCCATGACTTTTGCTTTCCTGCTCGGGGTTGGGGTATTGCTGGAGTCGGCTATTAGACCGTCCTTTTTTCAACAGGCAAGGGGGTTGAGCGAATTGGCCAAGAAAAAGCAGGAATATTTCAGATGACTGGATAGCGCGCTCATCCTGCCACGCCCGACCCGCTACGATTTCAGCACCATGAAACTGCCCAGCCTGCCCGACGATATCCAAGGCGTCACCTGCACCGAGAAAGACGACACCATCACCATCCGCGTCGCTGGCGGCCATGACCCGCAGCGCATCGGCAAACTCTTTCGCACCGGCGGGGTGTTGATCTTTCTAGGCGTTGTCGGGCTGGCACTGATTTACTTCATGCCCAGCCGTGTGCAGATCCTTCTCGCGTTCGTCGCCGTCTTGCTTTTGCTGTTCGGCCTGTTGCGCACGCTCGGGGCCATGGACGCCAGCCGAACCTATGTCATTTTCGACCTGCTTTTCCCTCGTGAGTCTGATCTGGCCCAGTCAGCGCGGGAAGAAGAACAAGCAACCACATCCGCAACGTATCAGACGCTACCAGCCAACCCATTACCCACCTTACTGATCACCAGCACCCGGCTTGGTGAAAGCCAGCAACACACGTTTGAACCAGCCGATGTCGCGCGAATTTATGTGCGCGAAACTGCCTTGGAAGATGGCGGTGAACCCTTATGCGATCTGGTGATTGAGATGAAACAAGCCTGGGAGCGAACCTATCTCACAGGTCGCCAGCCGGAGTTTCTGCATTGGTTGGCTCGTTTGCTGGCGCGCGAGATGGCCTTGCCGTTACCGCCCGAGATGGATGAAAGTCAGGAAGCTTGACAATCAGCGATCAACCTGGGTGCTGGGGTTTTCAATACGATTGCCCCGCACATCGCCGACTTGTGGCATCCGACGGTCGGCTGGTTGACTGTTGACTCGCGCATCAATCCTGCCGTTGATCTGGCCATTCACCTGACCTTCGTAGGTGCCAAGTACACGCGTTTGCACCCGCGGGTCAGGCAAAGGTCTTTGCTGCGGCTGTGGGGTGGTCTGCTGCACCAGACTGCGTGGCTGGATGGGACGAAGGTCATACACCACATCGAGTCGGACCACTTCAACGAACAAGCCATCCACCACAGGCGTGATGTTGCTGCGATACTCAATACGATCCTTGAGTTTGTGTACGGGCACAACATAGTCGAGTTGGTGGGTGTAAGCACGAAAACCCGGGCCGATGCGCAGATACTTGGCCGGGGCCTGCTCTGCCAAACCACGCTGGGCTGGGGACAAGCGAAAGAGCGATGTCTGCTCGCCGTCGGCTCGCAGGCCAACCTGCACCTGCCTCAAACTGCGAGATAGATGGTCAATGTCATCGACTGCCTGATCGACAGGCACCAGCGCGGATGCCGGGGCAGCCAGGCCAGGCGACACGCCTAACCAAGCCAAACCAAGCACTGCCAATAAATTGATCCATCTCTGCTTCATGGAAACGTTCTCAATGCGCGCCAGTAACGCGCTTCAACCTCATTCCAACGCACCCTCAATGTCCATCGGAGGCTCGACCACCTCTGCCGGTTCCTCTTCGTCAGGCTCAGCCGGCTTCACATCCTCAGGCTCGGGCTGGGGCTGGGGCTTCACCTCGGGTTTGGGCTCCGGCATCGGTTTGGACTCGGGCTTCGGTTTGGACTCCGGCTTCGGCTGCGGTTCAGCCTTGGGCTGAGGTTCTTCAACAGGTTCAGGCGTCACCGCTTCTTCCGTGATTGGGGGCAGTTCATCAAGGCGAGGTACATCCTCACCTGCGTCACCATTAGGCAATGCTGACCCACGGAAGCGACTTGGCGTCGCATCAAACGCCTCGGGCACGACCACGTCGCCGGGGAATTCCGGAGCCTCGCGCAGCACAATCTTCTTGTAAACCGGAAGCGTCAAAGGCATGCTCCCCTTGTCCACCACCTTGCCCCGCTTATCGATCGGCGTCAGCTTCCAGACCACCTCATCCGCAGGCAGCGAGGGATCAATAAACGTCAGCCCTGACTCATCCGTGCCCTTGCGATTCAGGTCCATCATCAGTTGGTAGCCGACGGGAATCTCATATCGCCAGACGACGGCGTTCGAGCCCGACGCGTGCAACTCAACCGTGGTCGGCAGGAAGTTGGTGCTCTTATGCCAAGCCTTGTCATTGCTGATGCAGCCGGTCAAAAGCAGACTACTCAAAAGCAGTCCGAGAAAAAGACAGCGGTACGTTGATGTGCAATTGCCCATGGATTCATTTCCTCTTCGCGCAGTAAAGCCTTAGTCATGTCGGCTCAGTCTTATACGAAGGATAACCGGTGACCGGTTCGCAGCCAACGTTGAACTTATCGGAATCACCAATTTCCAAACAGAAACCGATCAAACATGGCATCGCTCAAGTATCGCCGAGGCAGCAATCCGATTGCCCAACCTCAAACCGCCTGGCCGTAGATGTACTCCCGCAGATAGTGAATTTCGATGCTTTGGCCTGACAACGCCCAGGCGTTCAGGTCACCCAGCGACACCATGCCGACCACCTGCCCGTGCTGGCCGATGATGGGGAGTCTGCGAATCCGCTGCTGCATGCAGATTTGCCTGGCCTCATCAATGCTCGTGTCAGGCGTGCAGCAGACCATGTCCGCGGTCATCACTTCCTTGACCTGCACTTCGTCCGGATCAAGGTTCAAAGCCACGACTTTATGCAGCACATCGCGTTCGGTGATGATGCCCACTGCCGGGGTGCCGGGTTGGCCATCCTGTGTCACGACCAGGCCGCCGCAGCCGTGCCTGCGCATGGCCATCGCTGCCTCGCGAACGGTCTGAGTCGGGCCGGCGACATAAACGTCCCGCCCTTTGCGTTCGAGAATGTTCTCAAGGGTGTGCATCCGAAAACTCCTTTCCGGGTCGGCAGACAGAAAGTCAATAAGAAGGGTAAGCCGACCCCGTTTCTAAATGAAATGCCAGCACGCGTCGCTTCGTGCTCTCAAATTGTACCACAGGAGTGTGAAAAGGGAAGGGGAAACTATTGTTGTATCGAAGGGCGAACGCATGTGTCATGTAGGATGGGTTAGGCGAGTCTTCGAGCCGTAACCCATCAACGGCGTATACTGGGTTAGAACCTCATTGATGGGTTACGATCCGCCAAGAGGCTGCGGTAACCGCATCCTACTCCCAATGCTCAGCGCGATTTCGATCCTGAATCACCCGCATGCGTTCGCCATGTGTTATATCGAGAGGACGTAGCATCGCGAAAATGCGACATTAAGTCTGCGAGCCTGCTCGCAGAGCAATAATCGGATTCAACACACGTGTCACCCAACAGATTCAATGTATGAGTGGCTCGACGGATTCAATACGCGTATCGCCAACTTAGCCCGGGTGCCTGCACCCGGTTGATTGACTCCCCACGAGCCTGCAAAGTCCTGAGCCTGTCGAAGGGCGCTCCGTCAGGATGCGGATTTTTTGGTGGGGTGGACGTCTCGTCCGCCGTTCGAGCGTAGCTCGAAACTTCTCCACGAGCCGCGATCCATAAGGAAGCGGACTCCGAAATTATCGATGCCATTCACCTGCCAATCAATCAATGTGCATGACAACGTTGGCCGCGTCTCTACCCATAGGTGATTCACCACATGCTAAATAGGTGCACTGACCCGGCCCGAAAAACATGCTTGTTGCACATGCGTCAGAGCGATAAACTCACTTCGTGCTGCCGGGAGCGGTTTCCGGCTGAATAAGCACGCGCTGGTCTGTCTATCACAACAAATCGGTGCTTTACCAGATCTGTCTAATCGACTGTTCAGACGACGCTTCGCGTCGTCTGAACGTGTCCCGCGTCTGTCGCTCGCTGGTCGGCCCGCGAAGCGCGTACCGAACCAGCGGCTGCACTGGACAGCCGCTTCACAAACTCCGTTTGCTCGCGGACACCAGTGATCCGCGGGACACGTTCAGGGCACAATACAAACTGTGAGCGACTTCTACGTTTACGTCTACATCGACCCTCGCAACTTTGAGGAATTCTACTATGGTAAGGGGCGTGGCTCTCGAAAGAACGCGCACTTATCTGACTCGTCAGATTCCGAAAAGACTCGGCGTATAGCGGCCATCCAAAAAGATGGCCTTGACCCGATCATCCGCGTCGTAGCCCGTGACCTGACCGAACACGATGCTTTGCTGGTTGAAAAAACTTTGCTGTGGAAACTAGGCCGCATGCTTACGAATGTGTCCTCTGGACATTACGCACAGAAGTTCCGCCCCCACGACAAATTCCACCTTCAATTAAATGGCTTCGATTTTCAGAATGGCGTCTATTACTACAACGTGGGCGAAGGTCCACACCGGCATTGGGATGACTTTCGCAAGATTGGCTTCATATCCGCAGGTCAGGGTCTGAGGTGGCGTGATGCCATACTCGGTTTCCAGCCCGGCGATGTCGTAGCCGCCTATCTCAAGAAGCATGGATATGTAGGCATTGGGAAAGTGCTGAATCGAGCGCGACCGATTCGCGAAGTGATGATCGCCGGCAAGCCTCTGCTAGATCACGAACTACGTTGCAAGAGAATGGCCGAGAACTCAGGTTCGGACGAACTTTCTGAGTACGTGTGTCCCGTCAAATGGATTACATCAGTTGGCCGTGGTGACGCCAAGTGGAAGGCCCGATCGGGCTTGTACTCGACAACTCATGTTCGAGCCTCCCTTGACGGTCAGCCAGACACTGTTGAATTTCTGGAGCAGCAATTCGGCGTGTCACTGCAAGAACTTGTGGCCTAACCATACGTTGCTTGCCCGGCACCATGCTCACTGCCGTAGGCATGACCATGAATTTTGTGATGACCAATATCATGGCCATGCTTCGCGATGGCCATGCCACCCCCCCACCCGGCATGAAAAAGCTCACCCAAAATACTCCGCCAGCGCGTTGACCGCTTCCCTCGCAAACATCGCAGGTCGGCCAGGCTCCGCAGGCAGATAATCCCCCGCCTCATGGCTCCACCACATGTGCCTGGAAAACTCCACCGTGTGCGCGATCGTGCCGTCCGTCAACGTCGGGAACACCGCAGCAAACGTTCTCCCGCCCGTGGCGTGCTCCCAGTAATGCCCGGGCCTTTCGTGGTTCGTCTTTGCATACATGTGATCAATAAACGTCGTCTGCCGAGCGCGGTAATCCTCGCTGGCTTCGCCTTCGATCAGCCGGGTGTAGCAGGCTGCCGAGTGAGTGTGCTTCCACCAGCCGTTGTGCAAGTCCAGCCCGACGGCAAAGCGTTTACACGCCTGCAACATGCGCTCGATGTGGGCCACGACGTTACGCGTCTCAGGCCAGTCTCGCTCGACCCAATCGCGATTGGGGTTCTTGTCGCGCGGGTTGCCCGACCCCTCATTCTTCGAACTCATGTATCGAGGCAACAGTTGCTGCATGCCATCGATATCAAACACAGGGAGGATCTGAAAATGCAAGTGCTTTCGCGCCGCAGCCCTCTCAGGCGAAAGCAAATAACGCACCATCGCGTCCGCAACCAAAGGCCCGCTGAATTCACTGATATGCTGCAACGCCTGGACATAAACAATCGGGGCATCCTCGCGCCCAGTCGCAGGCAGATCGACCAGCCACATGTCGCACCCGGCCCGTGATTGACCGAGCAATGTCAAAGTATCCGCAGCCGTCGCACGAACATGCTCAAGCAACTCCGCCAAGTGCTCGCGCGTGTAAGGCAGTTGCGTCGCCAGGTAAATCGGCTGGCCCGTCCCCGTGACAGGAATGCTGATCGTGCGATCCTCCGCAGGCTCGATCTCCACGCGCGACCAGCTTTTCATATCCGGGCTGATGTAAATGCAACGATGAATCGCTGTGGCGAAATTATCGTGATGAAGCTGGCGGTTGACCGTTTCCTCGTCCACGCCGGCAGGCATGTCATCGACCGACCACTTGGCCGGCCAGGTGATGTCGATGCGTGCGGTCGCACCCTTTGGTAAATCTTCAAGCCGCACACAACAGTAAAACCATTGGCTGCCGGACTGGGCCGCGATGGGGAGCAAGTGAAAATCCGCGTCGCCGCGTTTCTCGATGTCGCAAGGCGTACCGCCTTCAAATCTGAATTCAATATGCATGGGGAAAACCTGAGTTGAAATACTTAACTTTGTTCTGGGCAGCCTATCAGATGCTTGCACATGCACCAGCCAGCAATCGGCTGGTATCAATCAATTGCCCACACCATTTCAAGTTTCGCCTGTCGCTCTCTTGCTGCCAGATTGCTTCAGGCAACCGGTCGCGCGTCATCGCCAAGGCAAAGCCTAGCTGGTGTCGTGCACGGATGTGAATCGTGTTGAACCGCATCATCGTCGGCCGATCCTCTGGCCCGGCGGGATACTCCACCGTGCAAGGCTTCACACGAAAGTCCTCGATCGCCCCGGCAATGGTGACCGCCTCCAGCAAGGCACCATTGCGCGCCTGAATGCGAAATCCTTGCTGCGTCGGCAAGGGGAGACCCGCTGTGTGCAGTACCCAATCAAAGCTCACGCCCGGCTCAAACTCATCAACCACCATGACCAGCCCGGCTGCGAAATCCACGCGCCAAAGACAATCAAACCGCCTCGTCGCAGGCTGGCCATACACGGCACTTAAATCGAGCGCCAGCGACAAGCGATCCGACCCGCCAGCATCCAACGACAGCCATCTTCCCGCTGCTTTGTCATCCCCCATCGCTGCACTAACCACCGGCTGGGCCACGTTGTGCGACACGCGCTGGCGCTTCCAGTTCCCATCGTCTACACCCGGCCCATAACAAGCCCACTGCTCGCCTAGGCCGAACAGGCGAAAGCCTGCGGTACAGGTGGGCTTGCCTGTCCCCGCGCTCGGCTGAGTATTGGCATCAACACACAGAACACAATCGTCGCCATCACGCCAACGGTCGCGGCTGATGACCAGGCCTTTCTTTCGATCCACCCAGTTCCGGCGGAGCACCTGGGCGGGATTGGCGGGACGAATTTCTTCACCGAGCGCAAGCAACGCAAACAGCAGATGATGAGGCAGGAACATGTCGAAAGTTTCATCGCCCCCCTGCTCGGTCGTGCCGAACCATTGGTCGAACAGCCAGCGGATGGCCCCGCGTTTCTCAGCGGGTGTAGTCAACAAGCCGAACAATAAATCACCACTGCGAAAATGATTCCATTCATAGCGACTGTCGCCGTTGACGATGGGGACGCTGCCGCGCGTTGGCTTGGGCAAAAGTAACTGCGGGTAAAGCAACCCCATCCAGTCGATGGCTGAACCAACGAAAGCGTCGGGCAGAACGGTCTGGCGCAGCAGCGCGACGAATGGCAGCAGGTGATGGCAAAGTGGGTATCGGTAATAGTGGAAGCCTTCCTGTGTCCAACCGCGGTCGCCTGACTGGGCAGACAGGTAGTTTTGGATGCCTTGGATGGCTTCGTCGAGTGTTTGCCGGGCTTGGTCTCCGTGTTCAGGATGGTCGAGTAACGCCAGCGCGAGGATGCCTGCTGCGGAGCGGGTGTTGGCGTGCCAGTTGCTGGCTGGGAACGGGTTCCAGCCGACACCTCCCCCTTCGATGAAAAAGTGCGACTTCCACGCCAGTTCGTGAGCAACATGCTCGCGAAAGTCACTTGGCCAGTGCTTGCCTGCGATGGCGTAAGCCAGCGCGAGCCCGACTGCTGGGTCGGTCTGGAGGATGGCTTTGTAGGTTGGCTCCCAGAGGGGGACGGGGTCGATCGGCCCGTTCTCGTGGCTGTGCAACAGATCATCGCTCAGCACGCGCTCGACAAGCACGCGGGCGCACTCGGCCCGTTGCTTCTGCTCCGTTTCAGACTCGGTGAGTGTGGCGAGGAGAGCTTGGCCAGCGGCATGAAAGCCTTGGTCGATGGCGCGGATGGGCTGATCGAGCAGGACATGCTGCCGGGCGATGAGGGACTGGCCGAGGGATGACGTCGCTCGATCCTGCAAGGCCTGGCATAACGAAGCGGGGAACAACGGACTGACGAACTCATTCATGGTAGAGATGATATCGCAGGGATGAAGGCGGTGGGATTGAAGGCGAAGGACTCACCAGGAAGATTCCGAGGAAAAGATGTCAATATTTTCAACTCCGCCACACTCACCGCACCAACTCCTCAACAAAAGGCTTCAATCTTTCTGCCATGCGTGTGGCTCCAAGATCGTTGGGATGGCTGGCATCGGTGGTGCCTTCGTTGTCTTCGCCATACCAGCTTGGATGAAAAGCCAGGTGCAGGTTGGTGATGCCTTGCTGATTCAGTGAATCATAAACGCGTTGCAGGGCTTGGTTCTTGGCCTGATAAACCCGGCCACGCTCCGGGGCGAATGTCGCATCGCCAAAGACACGATCCCCCACCAGCAGGATCGGTGTCGTCGGCTGAGCTTCTCGCAGAATACGCAGGAGTTCGGTCAGCCGAGGCTCGATCTCCTTTTCCCCATTGTTTGGTAAGACATCGAGCACATACAGGCAACCCGTTGCCCTGCCGATCAACTCAGCCATCGCCGGTTCGCAGTGTGCCCTGCCACAGAAGCCAAGGTTGATGACCTGACGATCAAGCTTCCGCGCCAACTGCACCGCATGACAGATGCCTGACCGGCTGACGCCTGCCCCATGCACAATGGATGTGCCGTAGTAAATGACGGGCAGTCTTTGATCCCGGCTTGCTGAGCTGACCGGCTGAATGGTTTCGCAAGCGCCAACCTGCATCGACAACACACGCCGACGCAAAGGCAGATAGACGCGGTAGCGCCTGAGTTGGCCATCCAATGGCAGGTTGTTCATTCTGCCTGAGCAGTCGGGATCGTTGAAAGCTTCCTGACAACCGACCCAGCGCCAATCGCCCTGCTCGGTCATGCCGTAGCAGTCGAGTCCGGAGGTGCCACTCGGTGCGGAGTAGGCAGCGAACTCTTCGCGTGGCTCGAGTTGAAACTTCACGAAGATGTTTTTCGCATCCGATTCAAACTCGACATGCTGCCCGGCGGTCTGCGTGCCCAGATTCCAAAGGTCTGTCTCGATCAAAGGCTTGATCGCAACAGGCAGACGGTCGTAAGGATTCTCGCGAGGTTCATCAGGCCAAAGCTGACCTAGCAAACCCAGTTCCAGCACATCATGCCAAACGACGTTTTCAAAGGGATCGCTCATGCAGGCAGGATAGCAATTGCCCGCTGGCATGGGGGACAGGAATCCATGTGATTTCGCGCGATGGTGCGCGTGGTCTTTCGCAGTGGCGCGATAGCTTAGGCGCGTTGACGTTGGGTCAATCAGTTGACGGAGACGCCTTGCTGGCTGAACCATTCCTGACTGCCTTGCGGGTCGGCCTTCATGCCAGCTTTGCCGGGCTTCCAGTCGGCGGGGCAGACTTCGCCATGCTCGCGGACGAACTGGGCAGCCTGCAGGACGCGCAGGGTTCCATCAACGCTTCGGCCGATGCCAAGGTTGTTGATCGTGGCATGCTGGACGATGCCATCGGGGTCGATGACGAACAGGCCACGCAGGGCGACGCCTTCATTCGGGCAGAGGATGCCATAGTCCGAGCTGAGTGTTTTACGGGTGTCGGCGACGAGTGGGTAACGCAGACCTTCGATGCCGCCCTTCTCCCGTGCGCGCTGCGTCCAGGCCAGGTGAGTGAACTTGCTGTCGATGCTGGCACCGATGACCTGGGCATTGAGATCATGAAACTCATCCAGTCGATCGCTGAAAGCCAGGATTTCGGTCGGACAGACAAAGGTGAAGTCGAGTGGATAGAAAAACAGCACGACCCACTGCCCCTTGAAGTCTTCCAGATTGATTTGCTTGAACTGGCCTTGCTCCACGGCTTCAAGAGAAAAAGTCGGGGCTTGCTTACCAACGATGGTTGCCATGACATCACCTTCCATATCGAAATTTGCGGTTATCACCAGTTACCGGGTTGCAGGTCTTTGCGGCTCCGCGGCACCCACCCTCGGCTGTGAGCCTGCCTGCATGGGCAAGAGTAGTCTTACTTGGGGCCAAAGATCAAGTCTTGATCAAAAATCTTTTGTTTTTAAGGGGTCGTGGTCGGCTCGCCTGTGCTGCGCATGGCCATGAGCCGGGTGTTGTAGGTCGAGATCAGGTCAACGCGTCGTAGCAGGCCCACCACTTTCTGAGGCTGCGCTTCATCGACGACGGGCAATTCTGCGAAGGGGGTGGTGGCAAACTGCGTCATCGCCTCGGACAGGTCCATCTGCAAGGTCAGCGGCGCTGCTTCGACGGCCAGGTCCTCCGCCACCGCAAGCATGGCCAGGTCTCCCTGCTCGTAGATGAAATGGCGGATGTCGTCGATGCCGAACAAACCCGTGTACTGGCCTTCATCATCCAGCACGGGGAACGCGGCCTGGTTCGTGTCGGTGATGAGCGACGCCATCTCCCCAAGTGGCATGCCATGCGGTGCGGAGACAAAGTTGGTCGTGGCTTTGGACATGGCATCAGACACGGTCAGGCCTCGGAGGATGTCGATGATGAAGTCGCCGCGATGGGCCGGGCTGTCGCGACGAGACTGTTCCTGTTTGACATAGAGCGTCCAACCGCGTGCCAGCAGGTAAGCCAACGCACACACCCACATGGCAGGCAGCAGCAAGGCATAACCTGCGGTCATCTCGCTGACCATGATGAGGGTGCTGACGGGGGTGTTCGCCGCGGCAGCGAAGAAGCTGGCCATGCCGAGGATGGCGAAGATCACCACCATCTCTTCTGCGGAGCCAAAGCCGGGGAAGAGGCGTTGGACTGCCAGACCCACAGCGGCCCCAAGCGCGCCGCCGATGACCATCGATGGGCCGAACACACCGCCTGAACCTCCCGAGCCAATGGTCAGCGAGGTGGTCAGGATTTTACCCAGGCCGATGAGCAGCAGCAGTCCCACCATGAAGACGGTGGCGTGTTCCGCAGGATTAAGAATCTTCTGCAGGAAGCCGTAGCCAAAGGACAGGACGGAGAGCGAATCCTCTTGGGCTGTCGCTGCGTTCCCTGATGAACCCAACATCCCTGCCACGAAATAAATGATGATGGCGACGGCACCAGTCAGAAACGCGCCGAGCATGGGTTTCGTCCACTTTGGAATCGGCAGCTTGGCAAAGAGATGGTGCAGGCCATAGAAACATTGGGTGTAAGCAAAAGAAGCGGTGACCATGACCACGGCCAACACACCCAACGGCAGCAGCAACAAGGGATTGTTGAAGCTCAACTCGGGGATCACGAATAGTGGTTCAAACCCACTGAACAGGCAGAACACCGAGTAAGCCACGGTGGTCGCGATGAAGCTGGGGATGAGGTTCTCGGCTTCAAAGTCAGGATCACGGTAAAGCACCTCAGCTGCGAAGATGGCACCAGCGAGGGGTGCGTGGAAGATCGCGCCGATCCCAGCGCCCAGACCTGCAGCCATGAGTGAGCGTCTTTCCGCATCCGATAATTTCAAAGCTGTCGCCAGGTACGAGCCGAAGCCAGCCCCGATCTGGGCGATCGGCCCTTCGCGTCCACCTGATCCGCCGGTGCTGATGGTGATGGCGCTGGAAAACATTTTGACCAAAGGCACGCGTTTACGAATCATGCCTCGCTTGTGATGGAAGGCTTCGATGGCCGCATCCGTGCCATGCCCTTCTGCTTCCGGGGCAAATGTGAAGACCAGCCAGCCTGAGATCAGGCCACCAATGGTGGGCACGATCAGCAGCATCCACCAACGAAATTCCACATGAACCAGGGGCAACCATTGATCGAACCATCGTGCTTCGCCGGCAGGACCACTGCCGTGATAACCTACCGCCTGTGCCATCGCGAAATACTCGATCAACAGGCACATGGCATGGAAAGCCACGGCCCCGAGTCCGGAGACGACACCAACCAAAGCAGCCAAACCAATGCCTCGACCGAGTTGCTGATACGAAGACTCTGGGCGAAAGCCGATCCGCTTCAGACTGTTCTGGAATACTTTTCCCATGGGTGAACTGGGGTCGGGGTCAGGTAGGTGTTAAAAAAGAGTGTAATGAATCTGATGCAAGCACGCGAGTAATCCTTGACAGTGCATCAAGCGTTCTGGCCGATGTACCCTTTACTGACGCTCGGAGGGTTGCCATGCACCTACTTGCCTTGAATGACACTTTGTCCTGGGCCATCGCCTTGCCATTGATCTTCATCCTCGTGGCAGGCTTACTGATCTGGCTGCTTGGGTCGCGCCTGTTGAAGTTTGGCGTCACGATGGGCGGAATCACCATCGGTGCCATCCTAGGCTCGTTGCTTTGCCAATTGCTCATGGATGGCGAATATGCGGTTGTCTTCATCCCCGCCGGGGCCATCGTCGGCTTCGTGCTGTCCTTCTGGGTCTTCCGCCTCTGGGTAGGCATCAGCCTGGCGTTGATGCTCGGGCTTTTCGCGCCCATGGCTCACATGGCTTACCAGGGCATTGAAGCCCCCGTGCCCGTGTCCGACAAACAACTGGTTCAGGATGACAAAGCCGATTCATTCATCGAGTTGGCTGCCTCCGCGCGCGACACGTTGAATCAATGGATGAAAGCCAGTCGCGACCGCACGCAGCAATGGTGGAAGAAACTGGACGACACTTCGCGCAACAGCGTGCTCAGTGTGGCGGGGATCGCGTTGCTGGCCGGGTTAGGCATCGGCTCACTGATGCCCAACAACGCGGCAAGAGTGGAGTCAGCCGTGGTCGGCAGTTTGCTGATCCTACTGGCAGCCGATCAGTTGTTATCGACGTTCACTCCGGACTCGATTTCATATTTACCACGAAGCAGTCGCGCTTATTTGATCACGCTGGGCGTGCTCACACTTATAGGACTCTTCTTGCAGTGGACGGTTTTCAAGCGAAAAGCCGATAGCAACGGGCGTAAGGACAACTGATACTCGGTACACCACCGAATCATCAGACATTGAACGGATTCAAGGAGTCAGGCCATGTTGCTTTCACTCGCACAAGCTGCCACCCAATCGACAGCGACCAAGACAGATCAGAACCTTTTTGAAGTGATTACCGCCATCTTCACCCGAGGGGATGCACTGGCGCACCCGGCCCACATTACAGCCCATCTGCAGGATTTGCCTATGGTCTGGGGCGTGGTCTTTGTCGTCCTGGGCTTACTCACCATGCTCAACGGCTTCCGCTTTCATCAGGCGGTGGTCATTGTGATGTCCGGGTTGATCGGCGCGTTCTTCGGCTATTTCCTGGGCAAGCAGATCGGCTCGCCTTATATCGTAGCTGGATGCTTAAGCGCACTTTTTGCCGCAGGTTCCTGGCCATTGATGAAATATGCCGTGGCACTGAACGGCGGCCTGGTCGGCGCATTTATCGGAGCCAACCTGTGGACAGCTTTGATGGTGCTCAACGGCGACGGCGTCGAAAAAGCAGCCGAGCATTACTGGATCGGTGCCCTCGTTGGTTTAATCCTGTTGGGTCTGCTTTCGTTCATCGTGTTTGAACTGTCCGTCGTGTTCTACACCTCGATTGTCGGGGCCACCATTGCCGTGTTCGGCAGCGTGTCCCTGCTGCTGCAAGTCTGGCATCAGCCTGTGACGGACAGCATCAGCAAGGCCCACAGCGTGGTCATTCCGCTGCTGGTGCTGGTGCCTGCGATCATTGCCCTGATCCTGCAGGAATCCTGGGGCAAGCAAAGCCAGCAACCCAAGAAGAGCGGCTAACTTCACAATCCAGTGAATCAACTGCCTGGAATATGACCAGGTACTCGCCACGAGTTCACCGGGCCTGCATGCAGGTCCGGTGATTCTGTTTGCGCGTAGATGGGTGATGGTTTCACCGCGCGAAAAACCTTTGAAAAATCCGTCAATGATGAATGGTTTCCGATCGCGCACTGGTATCATAAAACTTATGAAGACCAATCATATTTTGATCGTCGTGCTGATTTTGATCGCAGGTCTCGTCATATTCATCACATGGAGTGTTGATGTTCAATCCCTGTTGGGCTGGAGCGAACCACCGCAAAGTGCTAAGCGCGACATGATGAAAGTCCGTGGCATGGCTCAGTTAGCTGCAACTTATGCGATTCAAGCAACCAACAAAGAATTGCCCCCGGATTTGGGGGTACTTCACAATGCGCGTTATGGACTTGACCCTTATCTGATATTTTCATCTTTCAATCATCATAAAGACACGCCGATTGATTTTGATACCTGGTCTGATCAGAAACAAGCCGACTGGATCAATCAGAACATCGACTTTGTTTACATCAAGCCAACTGGCAAGTGGGAAGCCAACGATAAGCAGTTGCGAATCTACACCAAGCCTGAGATCGTTAAGCAACATGAATGTGGCGTCGCTGCCTTCGACGATGGCCACGCTCAGTATTTCAAAGATTGGCAAACCGTCGTCGAAATCCACGAGAAATACGACGGCAACCTCGAAGCTTTTGAAAAAGAAACAGGCCGCACGCTTGAGTGAGGATGCTCTTTCCCAAGGTCTTCAACCTGCATCTCATCATTTAAAATTTTTAGGCTTACCCGTGGTTTTCTTATGTATACTCAAGTGGTCATGAGCACTCTCGAACCTCAAAGCACGCGCGAACCTGACCCCGCCAACGAAGAAAGCCCACCTTACCTCGTCGCAGCGTTGTATCGCTTCGTCACCATTAATGATCTGCCTCGCTACCAGAAGCTGATCCTCGACAGTTGCAGGCAACATGACATCTGTGGCACGTTTCTGATCGCCCCCGAAGGGATCAATGGCACGGTCGCGGGTCAGCCGAGCGAGCTGCGTGCGATGCTGGCCGAGTTGGATGAACTACTCCATATCAGCGCGGGAGAGTTGAAGTTTTCGCATGCCACTGACAGGCCGTTCCGGCGGATGAAGGTGAAGATCAAGAGGGAGATCATCACGATGCGCGCGCCGGAAGCGAATCCGAACGAAGTGGTTGGTGAGTATGTCGAGCCTCAGCAGTGGAACGATGTCATCAGCGACCCGCAGGTGTTCGTCGTCGACACCCGCAACAGTTACGAGACTCGGCTGGGCACTTTCAAGGGGGCAGCCGACCCGGACATTGAAAAGTTCACGGACTTTAAGGATTACGTCGAGCAAAACCTTGACCCCGAGATGCATAAAGCTGTGGCGATGTACTGCACAGGAGGCATCCGCTGCGAGAAAGCCTCCGCTTATATGCTTAAGAAAGGCTTTGAGAAGGTGTATCACCTCAAGGGTGGGATTTTGAAATATCTGGAGGAAATTAAACCGGAGCAGAGCCTGTGGGAAGGCGATTGCTTTGTGTTTGATCGCCGAGTGGGCGTCGGGCATGGCTTACAGGAAACGACGCATCGGCTTTGCTTTGGCTGCATGCAGCCTTTGAGTGAAGAGGATTACCAGTCACCGGCGTATGAAGCGGGCGTGAGCTGCCCGTTCTGCATTAATCAGTTAACGCCTGAACGGGCCGAGATGCTGCGGGAAAGGCACCGGCAGTTTGAAAGAGGATGTTAGTGGCAGTGGCACATATTTTTGGAGGTTCGTGACACGAGCCACACGCCACCCCGCACACCGTATATAGGCGAATGGTTCCTGTGCCCGAGCAACTGCCAGTTCAACCCGGTGCAGGCACCGGGGCTAAAAGACCTTGAACTCGATACCCCGGCGTCTTGTGTGGTGAATCATGCGAGATGGATGCAGGAAACAGGCCCTGACATGGGCCATTTTGCCTGTGAGAACCCTTCAGAAGCTCGATTCTTTCTTGACACTCCCCGGGTTAAGTTTACACTGAAAGGTCTTACCTATCGGGAATAGGCCCGATTGGTTGTTGTTGGAAGGGCGCTGCCATGTGGACGCATGACCGCCACAACGGCTCAGGACACGGGACCACGTGATGTTACGAAACGTTTCATCATGTGAATTTGCCGTGCTGCGGGAAAGCCTGCCCCATGTTGGGAGGTTGACCTGCATGTGATGCACAAGATGCATCGCGCGATCGACCCCATCGCGGGTTGATGTCCTGAGCCACGGTATCGCCGTGGCTTTTTCGTTGGTCTGATCACACGTGTGGCAGGCCTGTCTGGAAAACTGAATACCACAACTGAATAGACAGGACATTAAGAATGACACAAATCAACGGCCCGGAAATGCTTCGCCTCGTCGACTCGATCGCTCGCGACCGCAATGTCGAAAAGGAAGCGTTGTTCCGTGATATCGAGCAGGCCATGGTGTCTGCCGCGCGTAAACATTTCAATGCTGTGGATAGCGAAGACTTCTCCTGCGAACTCGACCGACTCACCGGCCAGATCGCCATCTGGCGGGGCGAAGAAGAGATTCCAATGGAAATGCTTGGTCGCATCCCCGCGCAGACTGCCAAGCAGGTGATGATTCAGCGTTTCCGTGAAGACGAACGTGCCAGCATTTATGACGAGTACATTGACCGGGTGGGCGAGTTGGTCACCGGGATGGCCCAGCGCTATGAAGGCGGCTCACTGGTCGTTCAGATCGGTCGGGCAGAAGGCTTCATGCCCAAGAGCGAGCAGATCCCCGGCGAGCAACATCAACCGGGTGAGCGTGTCCGCTGCCTGATTCTGGATGTTCGCGAAACGTCCAGCCAGGTGAAGATCGTGCTTTCGCGAGCTCACCCGGACTTCATTCGTTCGCTGTTTGAAGTCGAAGTGCCTGAGGTGGCCGAGCGCGTGATCGAGATTAAGGCCATGGCCCGTGAGCCGGGACACCGCACCAAGATCGCGGTGACTTCGATCGACTCGAAGGTCGATGCTGTGGGCGCGTGCGTCGGCGTGCGTGGCAGCCGCATCAAGAACATCGTCGATGAACTGGGTGGCGAGAAGATCGACATCGTGCGTTGGAACGAATCCAGCCAGATTCTGATTCAGAACGCGCTCAAGCCAGCCGAGGTTGAGGAAATAAGCCTTTGCTTCGAGTTGGGCCGGGCGACGGTGGTGGTGCGTGACGATCAGCTTTCGCTGGCGATCGGCAAGCGCGGGCAGAACGTGAGGTTGGCGGCCCGGTTGACCAACTGGGACGTGGATATTCTCACGCCACCGGAGTTCACCAAGAGCCTGGACATCATGGATGAAACGCTCAAGAGCGTGGAAGGTGTGGATGAAGACGTCATCGACCGCCTGGCGGCCCTTGGCATCATCAGCGTGTTTGATGTGGAAGAGGTGGCATCGGATGGCCCGGAATACCTGATGGAAGTGACCGAGATGGAAGAGGAAACCACCATCCGCATGATCGAAGCGGCTTCGACACGCGCTCAGAAACTGGCTGAAGAACAGCAGCGTGAGAAAGAACTGGAAGAACAACGTCGGCAAGAAGAGAAAGCCGAACTGGATGCCATGCCCGGTGCGGCTCAGGCGGCGGCGATCCTTGGCGACATCCTCGGTGATGACACCCCGCCTGAGGAAACATCAGAAACGACAGACGAAGCTGCCACTGAAGCGAGTGATGACGAGGTGGTCGAGGCTGAGCTTGATACGGCTGAGAACCAAGCCGAAGCTGGCCAGGACGAAACAGATGAAGCGTCTGAGACTGAAGCAGACGAGCAAGCGGTCGAATCCGCAGAAGAAACCAAGTAAGAGAATGGATGGGTTGATCCTCGCTTGGTGCGAGACATGACCATCGATTCACAAATGATAACTGAGACCTGCGGGTCCAGGAGCAGATTTTGGCTAAGACACAGAGGGTATTTCAGATTGCCAAGGAACTTGGCGTCGCCAGCAAGGCTGTGGTTGAGAAGTGCCAGGCCGAAGGTGTGCCGGGCATTGAGAACCACATGTCCACGGTCAAGGTGGGCCTGGCGCAGACGATTCGAGAGTGGTTCAGTGAAGACCACCAAGTGCAGACAGCCGTGGAATCCACCGACCAGGTGGACTTGGGCAAGGCCAAGAAAGCCCGCCGTCGCCGTGCCAAGGCGGCGCGCGCCGATGAAGCAGACAAGTCAGGTGATGACAGCTCCGTGGCGGTGATGGATGAGCCGGCCAAGGCTGGCAAGGCAGCCAAGTCAACCCAAGCCCCGGAAGAAGCCGCGACTCCTGCACCAGAAGAAGAGACTCCCGCTCCTGAAGAAGCACAAGAAACGCCTCAAGAAGCAGAAGATCAGTCGGCTGCTGCCACTGAAACTGAAAAGCCTGCTGAGTCAGAAACTCCAGCGTCTCAAGCAACGGCTGACGAAGCTGAAGCAGAAACGCAAGCCAAACAACCCGAGCCTACGACTCCGATGGGGGTACCCAATGTGCCCAAAAAGCCAACGGTCGTGAAGCCTGCGGGGGATCGAGTGAAACCGACTGCCGCGAAGCTCAGAGGCCCGAAGGTGGTACGCGTCGAAAAGGCAGATGAACTGCCCAAGCCTCGCCGTGCTGGTGGTGGCGGTGGTGGACGAGGCCCGGCAAGAGGTGGTCGCGGCGGTGGCGGGCCAGCAGAGATGGAACCGCAGCCGGACGTGACCCGTTCGCGAGGCCCGGCTCGTGGTCGTGGTGCCGGTGCCCCGCGTGATGATGAAGGTCCGGAGAAAGGTGGCCCCGGCAAGCGTCGCTCGCTCAGTTCTCGTCGCGGTCGTTCAGGCAATGCCCTGCCCACCGGCCCGACCAAATTCACCGAAGCCGACCTGGCTGAATTGGACGCCAAGCTCAACCGCGCTTCGGGCTATGTGAAGCGACGACGACAGGATCAACGACGACGCGAAGCTTCCGCCAACCAGGCACAAACGCCTGCAGAAGTCGGCGGCAAGGTCGAAGTACAGGAACCCTTGTTCATCAAAGACCTGTCCGCCGCGACCGGCATCAAGGCAGCGGACATCATCAAGTATCTCTTCAAGAAAGGGATCATGGCCACGATCAACTCGGCCATCGGTGTCGAGGCCGCGATGGAAGTCTGCCTCGAATACGACATCGAACTTGTCGTGAAGGAACAGCAGAGCGCTGCACAGAAAATTGAACAGGACTTCAGCAAGCGAGAAATTGTGGACAGCCGACCCCGCCCACCTATCGTGACCGTGCTGGGCCACGTCGACCACGGCAAGACCAGCCTACTCGACCGCATCCGTGCCGCTGACGTTGCTGCTCATGAAGCGGGTGGGATCACTCAGCATATCGGTGCGTATCGCGTCACCATCCAGGGACACGATGCAAGCGAGAAAACGGTGGTCTTCCTTGACACGCCCGGACACGAAGCCTTTACCACCATGCGTGCCCGTGGTGCGAGCATGACCGACATCGTTGTGCTGGTGGTGGCAGCGGACGACGGCGTCATGCCTCAAACCATTGAATCCATCAACCACGCCAAGGCGGCAGGTGTGCCGATTGTCGTGGCCTTGAACAAGATCGACACCCCTCAGGCCACCGATGAAAACATCCACAAAATCTATGGCCAGCTTGCAGAGCATGGCCTGAACCCCGTGGCTTGGGGCGGCGAGACGGAAATCGTCAAGACCAGTGCCATCAAAGGCACTGGTGTCACCGAACTGCTCGAAATCCTCGATTACCAGGCGGAACTGCTTGAATTGACTGCTGACTTTGGTGGTGCCGCCCGAGGCCTGGTCATCGAAGCAGAGATGCAGGAAGGTCGAGGCCCGGTGGCACGCGTGCTGGTACAGGATGGGCAGATCAAGATCGGCGACTTCATCGTCATCGGCCGCGCGTTTGGTCGCGTCCGTGACATGACCGACGACCGCAACCAACGCATCCTCGAAGCTGGCCCTGCGACACCCATCGAACTGTCCGGCATCGACCGTGTGCCAGATGCGGGAGATAAATTCTACATTACCCAAAGTCTGCAACGGGCAGAACAGATTTCCGAACACTTCCGTGAGATCGAACGTGAACAGCTACTGGCCACCAAGACCAAGGTCACGCTGGAAAACTTTGCCCAGACGGTCGCGGCTGCGGACGTGAAAGAACTTCGCGTCGTACTTAAGGCCGACGTGCAAGGCTCGCTCGATGTGTTGCAGAAAACGCTGGGCGAGATCGGCAACAACGAAGTGACCGTCCGCGTACTGCACTCAGCAGTGGGTGGCATCACGGAAGGCGACATCGTATTGGCTGATGCGTCAGACGCCGTCGTCATCGGCTTCCACGTGACGGCAACACCTACCGTACG
Organism: uncultured Phycisphaeraceae bacterium; assembly: GCA_964546335.1. Classification (GTDB taxonomy): domain Bacteria; phylum Planctomycetota; class Phycisphaerae; order Phycisphaerales; family Phycisphaeraceae; genus CAZJJN01. Next base: position 4,928 of record CAZJJN010000025.1, on the reverse strand, counting down.
CGAGATCGCAGAAAATCGACACGTGGACATACGTTTGTATCGCGTTATTTACGATGTCACCAACGACATCAAGGCTGCCCTTGAAGGCATGCTCACGCCGGACAAGAAGGAAGAGCAACTCGGCCAGGCTGAGGTGCGTGAAGTCTTCCGCGTCACCAAGCTTGGTAACGTGGCTGGCTGTCTGGTTACGGATGGTGCAATGCAGAAGACAGCCAAGATTCGTGTTGAGCGAGACGGCGTGGTCGTGACGGACAACCGCAACATCGGCTCGCTCCGCCGCGTGAAGGATGATGTCGCACAGGTGCGGATTGGTACGGAGTGTGGCATACGTATTGACGGCTTCGACGATGTGAAACCGGGCGACATCCTGACCTGTTACAGCGTGATCGAGGTCAAGCGCAAGCTTGAGTAGGCTGATGTGCCGCATTGGGATCGATGAAACACAGTCATGGTCGTCGGCATACTCCAAATTGAAATCTCGCTGTCATGGGCTGGCTCGCTGAAAGACAAACGGTCGGTAATCCAAAGCCTCAAGGCCAGGCTTCACCGCGAGCATCAGGTCAGCGTGGCAGAGGTGGGTTTACTCGACGATTGTCAGGCTGGCGTGCTGGGCATCGTCCTGGCAGCAGGAGAAGTGCCCCGAGCCCAGTCTGTGCTGGACAAGGTGCTCAAGAAGATTGAAGACCACCCCGATTGTGTTGTCAGGCAGCACCGGATTGAACTGCTGAGCGGATATTGATGAAAAATCAGGTCGATGTAGTGATCTGACCATGAGTTGAAGAACCATGACCCGACGAACGGAACAGACCGAATCTTTGTTGAAACGCAAGATCAGCGAGGTGATTGTGCGCAAGCTTTCCGACCCGCGTGTGGTGGGGATGGTCAGTGTCACGCATGTGGACTTATCGCCTGACTTTGCTGAGGCACAGGTTTATGTTTCCATCCTCCCGGAGCAATACGAAAAACGCTCCTTTGCAGGCTTAAAGCATGCTGCGGGGCACATTGGTTCACTGGTCAGCAAAACGGTGGACTTGCGTCGCATGCCTCGGCTGGAGTTTCGGCTGGACAGTTCCCTGAAAAAAGAAGCGGCTGTCTTTCGCGACATCAATGAAGCCATGGCTGAAGAAAACGCAAGGTTGGCGGAAAACAAAACCTTGGGCGATGATGTCGCCCCACCAGCGGAAGAAACCGACCCGCCTACGGAAGATAACAGGTGATGCTTTATGAAAAATGCAGCAACGTATGCCAAGAAACTGACAACTTTTCTCAACGGCCTGGTCAAGAAGTATGGCGACATCGAGCCTGAACCGCTCGATCCACTGATGCATCTTGTCATGGGTTTCCTTGAATGGAACGCCACCCACGACCTGGCTGTCAAGGCCCACACGAAAATCATGCAGGAAGTCATCGACGGCAACGACCTGCGGATCACACACGTGCATGATCTGGTCACGATGATCGGCGAAGATTACCCACAGGCATACGAACGAATCGCCCGCATGCGTGACAGCCTGATGGAGGTGTACAAACGCGAGCACGACACGGTTCTTTCGCCATTGGTTTCCAAGAACAAGAAGCAGGTCACGACTTACCTGGAGACCTTGCCCGGCATCGTGCCTTATGTCGCAGCCCGGACGATGTTGCTGGCTTTCGATTCCTATGCCATGCCTGTGGATGACAACATGGCCGAACTGCTCAAAGAAGAAGGTGTCGTGGATGAGGAAGCGACGACTGATGAAATTCAGTCTTTCCTTGATCGTCAGGTCAAGGCAGCCGTCGGCCTGGAGACTTTCCTCGCGTTAAGGCAGTGGACGGATGAATCGGCCGGCAAGCCTCGCAAGAAATCCAGCAGCAAGAAAACTTCCAAGAAGAAAGCTGGAACCAAGAAAACAACCAAGAAGAAATCTGCCAAGAAAGTTGGCAAGAAGAAGTAAAGCCCTGTGCTGATGGTTGATCAGCATGCATCGAGATAAGCCATGAATCAGAACACGGAACAGCCGTTGCTGCGCATTGGGATTCCCAAGGGGAGTTTGCAGGATTCGACCATTGATCTGTTTGCCCGCGCCGGGTATGACATCCGCCTGCGCGACCGCTCCTACTTCCCTTCGATTGATGACCCGGCCATGGAATGCATCATGTTCCGCGCCCAGGAAATGAGCCGGTACGTCGAGGATGGCGTGGTCGATGTCGGCATCACCGGGCACGACTGGGTGATCGAGAACGGCAGCGATGTGCACGAAGTCTGTGAACTGACCTACAGCCGGGCCACGAGTAAGCCGGCCCGCTGGGTACTGGCCGTGCCTGAGGAATCGAAGGTCAAGACGCCTGAGGACCTGGCTGGCGGGATCATTGCCACCGAACTGATCAAGACCACAGCCAACTACTTCAAAGAACGCAACATCGACATCCGCAAGGTGGAATTTTCCTGGGGGGCGACGGAAGTCAAAGCAAGACTGATTGATGCCATCGTGGACATCACCGAGACTGGCTCATCGCTCCGCGCCAACAAGCTGCGCATCATCGACACGATCCTTTCCAGCACCACACGGATGATCGCCAACCATGACACATGGGCCGACGCTGCCAAACGCCAGAAGATCGAAGACCTGGCCTTGCTGCTCAAGGGTGCGATTGCCGCTCGCGAGAAGGTCGGCCTGAAGATGAACGTGCCTCGCGAAAAGCTGCAAACCATCCTTGACCTGCTGCCTGCGGAGAAATCTCCCACTGTCAACGAACTGGCGGATCAGCAATGGGTGGCTGTCGAAGTGGTGGTGGAAGAAAAGATCGAGCGTGACCTGATCCCTCAACTGGTGCGCGCCGGTGCAACAGGCATCATCAGTTATCCGCTGACCAAGGTGATCTGACCGGTGCTGCTCTCGCCGGACAGTCTGCATGTGCTGGCCACGACCTGGCAGGAGGCCTTTGCTTTCGCCGGTTGGCAATGGGGCGCGATTCTATTTCTCGGCTTATTGGCTGGCATCCTCGGCGGGTTACTCGGCGTCGGGGGCAGCGTCATCATGATCCCCGGCCTGGCGATGATCCTCGGCCCGGAGCAACACCTTTATCAGGCGGCTGCGATGATCGCGAACGTGCTGGTCTCACTTCCCGCAGCCAGGCGACATCATAAAGCTGGGGCCACGCATTGGCCGGTGCTGAAATGGATGGTGCCGACGGCTGTCGCGTTTGTCCTGCTGGGTGTCGTCGTCTCCAATCTGCCCGTCTTTGAAGGCAGCGCAGGAGGCATCTGGCTGGGGCGCATCCTCGCGGTCTTTCTTGTGTACGTCATTTATGCCAATCTTCGCAAGCTGCTGAAACCGTCCGCGCCGGCCACACCGGCTATACCGGCCGCGCCAACGCAATCAGCAACTCTCCACGATGATGACGAACAGGAGCAGCCGCAATCCGCTATCCGTAGTGGCACCGTCGGCTCCGTCATGGGGTTCATCGCGGGGCTGTTGGGCATCGGTGGCGGTGCGGTGGCTGTTCCCATGCAGCAGACGTTGTTGAAGCTGCCTCTACGAAAGTGCATCGCCAACTCTTCGGTGGTGATCTGTTTTAGTGCGTCGATCGGGGCCTTGGTCAAGATCGCCACTTTGCCCCAACATGGGGTGACGCCTTGGTCTGCCCTGGCGTTGGCCATCGCGCTCGGCCCGACTGCTTTTCTTGGCGGGCGAATCGGCGCGATGCTGACCCATCGACTGCCAACCCGGCAGGTCAGGCTGGCGTTCGTGCTGCTGATGTGTGTCGCTGCGTGGAAGATGGCAGCGATTCCCGTCCTATAAATCCTGCCCGAATCATCATTAAGCGACAAATCCGCTCGCAAACGCGATATCCTCAGCCGGCGCGAGCCAACGGCATGTGGCTTGCGTATAAATCATCACCGCGATGTGGTGTCAGGAAAGCGGAAGCAACCCTTCCGCCAGTCGGGCATCGTGGCAGATTGCTTGGACTGCCTGGAGTATTTGACCATGACACGTTTCTGGAACAACACCAAAACCGCCCTGCTGCTTGGGGGCATGTTCGCACTGATTCTTTACATCGGCAGTTTCTTCGGCCCAACCGGCCTGACGTTTGCCTTGCTGCTGGGTGGCATCGGCACGATTATTTCATTCTTTTACAGCGACAAGATTGCCGTGTCCGCGATGGGTGGGCAACTGGCCGACCCGCAACGTGACGCCGACCTGATCGAGATGGTCAGCAGACTGGCCAACAACGCCAACCTGCCCATGCCCAAGGTTTACATCTGCCCGCAGCAGGTGCCAAACGCTTTCGCAACAGGCCGAAGCCCCAAACACGCTGCCGTGGCTGTGACCCATGGCGCGCTGCAACTTCTCAGCTATGACGAGTTGGAAGGCGTCATGGCCCACGAACTGGCTCACGTGAAAAACCGCGACACATTGATTTCCACCGTCGCGGCAGTGATCGCCGGCTCACTGAGCTACCTCGCATGGATGGGCCTGTGGTTTGGTGGGGGCAACCGTGAAGGTGGCAATCCGCTATTGATGATTGCGTTGATTATCCTCGCGCCGATCGCAGCAGCGATTATTCAGATGGCCATCAGCCGTAGCCGAGAGTTCGTCGCCGATGCGGATGGCGCAGCCATCGCGGGGACACCGGCTGGTTTGATCAGCGCGCTGCAGAAACTGGAAACCTACAGCAAGCGTGCTCCCTTGCATGATGGTCAACTTGATGCCATGAACCAGATGTTCATCGTCAAGCCTTTGTCAGCGGACAGCATGGCCGGGCTGTTCTCCACCCACCCGAAAACGGAACAACGCATCGCCAAGTTGCGCGAATTGATGTAAGAATTAAGGCGACACCGCCCGGTGCGTGGACCGCAGTTCATGCGTCATCGCAAATAGCTCAGTTGAAAAAGTCTTGGATTGTGCCTGAAATCCTCGCATCAATTCAAACCCCTCCACCTTTAA
>CAZJJN010000024.1:0-54038 GCA_964546335.1 uncultured Phycisphaeraceae bacterium | reverse complement strand
CTAAATCAACCGCGCGAGGTCAACTTAGTCGCGTGATCGAATACTTATTCAGGGAAGACTACCTAGCAGCGAGCCGTAGTAAGGCTCCAAACCGCACACATACATCCCACGTGGGCCAAGGTATTGCCAATTGCCCAACCGGTGCAGTTCTTCTGCCGGATACGCCAGTTCGAAGCCGAGGTTGCGAGCGGGGTTGATCGCGTCGATGTGGACCCGACCACTGTCAACGACGCCGCAACATCACCAAGCCACCCAACCCCAACAGCGCCAGGCTGGCTGGTTCGGGGATAGGCATTTCACCTTCAAAGCTGAAGTTGTGGAATTCACCGCCATTGATCTGTGTTGCTGATCCGACAATGCCGACGCCATTGATCCCACCACCATTGATGGTCAGGTCAGCATTCGGAGCCAGCAGGCTGCCGGTCAGCGTGGCCCATTGAACCACCACGGTATCTGCATCGGGAGCATTGAACAGGAGTTTCGTGTTGGCAGCTCCATTGACGCCATTGGTGAATATACCCATGCTCACGAATTCAACATAGTTGCCAGAGACGTTGACGATCAAGGTCTGGTTGGCATTCGAGTTGATGTTCAGCGTATGGGCATTGATGATGTCTGACGCATCTACGTTAAAGATGACTTGCGATTCACTGCTGGCAGTCGCATCCAGTGTCAATGTGCCATACTGCATGGTCTGGCTGGCATCACCTGTGGCTGACAGACCTGCCAGGAAGCTGCTGTTCGTGGTCGATTCGCTGTAGGCTGCTGCGAAGTCGATCGGTTGATCCTGTCGCACCGTGCCCCAAGGCGTGGTCGGCGCATTGACCAAGCCAGCCCCATAGACCGCGTTGCCATAAAACACCTGCCAGCCACCCGGGGCATCGAGCGTCCCACCGACCACCAGCACATCACTGGGCGGATTGGTCAAAGGCACCGAACTACCCACCGCACCAAAGCCGACGGAATAGCTTGACGCGGTCATGTCGCCACCCACCGCGAGTCGGCCTTCCGTGTCGCCCCCTGTTGCATTGAGGTTGCCGAACACGAATCCATTGAATTCGCCAGCGACCCCCAACGGGCCTGCGTAGGTAAAAGATGAAAAACTGAGTAAAGCGCATGCACCAACAGCGCACGCACAACGGCGTAGGGAAGAGGCAATGGTCATGATGATTTCTCACTCCTGTAACTGAAACCACTGAATAAGCCAGAGCATTGCGTTCTGGCTGAACCGGGGCTCTCCTCTTCCCTAAGCAATGAAATATAGACTACATTTGTACGAAAGCCAGTCGAACCAGTAAAAATGCATGAATTGCAGTGTAAGTAAGCGAATACCAGTTACCTGGTCTGCGCAACTTATGCAGATTAACAAAGTGTAGTCGTTTTGTTCACTTTCTACTTCTTAGTTCACATCACTATCGCACTTCATGAGTTCTTCAAGACCCCTCTGATCCGCCAGCACCTTCATCTGCATTTCATACTTTCGCGACTCGCCGGGCTTCAACCACGTCACTGCATCAGCATGCGGGTCATCATTCTTACCCAGCAGTGAGCCGTAGTAAGGCTCCAGGCCGCAGACATATGTCCCGCGAGGGCCTAGGTGCTGCCAATTCCCCAGACGAGGCAATTGCTCCGGTGTATAAGCCAACTCAAAGCCGATGCCTCGTGATGCATTGATCGCGCCAATGTGAACCAGTCCATCATCAGCGGTCTTCAGGTCATCGATCAACACGACATTCGACGTCGAGCGCGTATGGCTGTCGACATTGCCCGTGATGGTCTTCAACTTCGCATAGTCTTCACCGGTTCGCTTCACACCCTCTGGCTGCCAACTTGACCCCTTGCCTGCGTAGACCAGTTGTGTGCCTTCATCGATGAGTGGGTAGCCGAGGTTGACGTGGTACAGCCAATTGTGCGCATAGGTGTCGTCGGCAAGGTTCGTCACTTCATCGTGCTGGCGAATTTCAGTCTGGCCGAGTGTGCAGGAAATGGATCTGCGAACTTCAAAAGTCGGGCCATACATTCGGCTGTCACGAATGATCATCTCCAGCCGCATCTCCAGGTCACCCTTGGCTGGGTTGGGATTCTTGATCGCCACGACCGCAGCGGGGGTGTTGCTGAATCGGCCGTGGAGCATGGTCATCCCGCCGTCTTCCTCGCGCGGGCCTCCGATATGCTCAGGGCCACACGTCGTGCACAACCCGCCCGGCCAGCCTGTCAGCCAATCCTCGCCCTGGTGATAGGCATGGCTGGGGGGCTTGTAGCCGTTGGGTGTCAGATAGGCGAGATTGGTGTCGTTGTAGGCCGCTTCGACAATGTCACCGCCTCGGTCAAGGGTAACGGTCAAGCGCAACCCACTGCCCGTGTTGATGAAAGCGACGCGGCAGGATTGGCCACCCATCGGCTGGGGGTAGTCGATACTGCCGGTCTGGATGCCGCCGATCTGGTGGATGGTGTCGAAACGGTTGGGGTTGATCTGCATTTTGTAGCTCACGGTAGGAAGTTGCTCAGTACGCTAGAATAATATTGGAGAGTCAGGTGTGCAGCCTGACTGTGTTTCTCGCGGAGATTTGCCATGCCCGTATATGAATATCGCTGTGAAAAATGTCAGGAAGTGACCGAAGCCATCCGCCGAATGGATGATGCCGACGCTCCCATCGCCTGCGAACACTGTAGCCACGCCAAGGCACAGCGCATCCACAGTGTTTTCATGGCCTCGGCAGACACACGCAAAAGCTCCTCGGCCCCATCCTTCAACTGCGGCGCCCCCGGCGGCTGCTGTGGCGGTACATGCGGGATGTAATAAGTATCAGCAACTCGAGCACAAAAATCTGATCTCTGCTAAATAATGAAAACAAACAGCCCTTCTGTCATTATGCTGAGATAAAGGCAAAGGGCGAACGCATGTGGCTTGTAGGATGGGTTAGGTGAGTCTTCGAGCCGTAACCCATCAACTGACGACTCTTGGTCATGGGTATCATTGATGGGTTACGCTCCGCCAAGAGGCTGCGCTAACCCATCCTACCTCCGACGCTCAGCGCGATTGCCCCTGATTCCCGTATATGGTTTCGCCCTCGATAAAGGCATCCCGGACCTGTCATTTCTCTCAAACCACCAAGTTGCCAAGATCAGGTCAGCACGGGTTTCTGGTAGCTGCTGCGGATGGTGCCTGTATCCGTGATGGAACTTTTCCAATCGCAGGGGTGAGCGTCATCACCCAAGCCAAAGTCATCGTCGTACCAGGCTTGTAGCTGCTGGAGGTGTTGCTCAGGTAAAGTTGGCCCGTCGCAGGCAGCGACGAAGTCATCGACATCCTGCTTGCTCAGGATGTTGGGCTCGATGCTCACCATGGTGTCGAAACTGGCCAGCCAGTTGAAGGCGAATTGTCGTAAGGTCAGCCCCAAGGAATCGGCCAGGGGTTTGACCATCTCATTTTTCTTTAGGCCATACACGAGCCAATGCCTGTCTCGGAATTTGCGATGATCATGGGAAGGGAAGACATGGTCAGGCGAGGCAAATTCCTCGTCGAGAATGCCTGAGTTGGTGGGGACACGGGCGATGATGCCACCGCGGCCAAGTTGTTCAGCAATCTCGCAGAATTCGCGGCCGGGATCCTGCTCATACAGGTTGAACACCGTCTGCACGACGTCGGCCTTCAGGTCGATCAATGCCTGGTAACCTTCCTCACGCCAGCCGATGGCCGGCCCCAAGGCAACACCCCAGTAGCGGATCTTGCCTTGCTGTTTCAATCGCTCCATCGCCAGCGTCAGTTCGTCGCTGAACTGTGGCAGCTTGATGTTGTGGGCCTGGTAAAGGTCGATGCAATCCACTCCCATCCGCTGAAGCGAGGCTTCGCAGTCCTGGCAGATGAACTCGGCTGAAAAGTTCTGTTTCTTTTCGCGATGGGATTGGCTGTCGCCCGGATCGGTGACGATGTCATAGCCGAACTTGGTGGAAACGACGATTTTATCTCTGCCGACTTCTCGAATGGTTCGGCCCAGAAGGGCTTCAGCGCGGCCGTTGCCATAGGTCGGGGCTGAGTCGAAGAAGTTGACGCCTTGCTCGACAGCGTGACGTTGGATCGCGGCCGCATCGTCGTCGGTAAAGTCACCCCACCAGTTGGTGCCAAAGGTGAAGTTGCCAAAACCAAGCAGGCTTACGGAAAGGTCAGTGCCGGGGATAGTTCGATAGATCATGTTGATTTGGTGCTATTTGCAGGCAAACAGACAGACTGACTGAGCCTGTCTGATGTGATTAATCTGATTTCTGGGTGATGGTAGCTTCGAAGTTTCGCAGCAGGGCATCAAACTTTTTACTGTGGCCTCCGAGGCCGGGATAACGGTTCTGCAATTGTTTGATGACGATGCTGCCGTTCTCAAAGACTTCCTTGTCAAAGCGGTCTTTCTGGGCCAATACGGTTTCCAACTTGCCGATCTCGCCAGCCCAGTAAAACTCAGCCAGCTTTTCATCTTCAGGATTGGCATCGCGCGATAGTTTCTTGAACAAATCCAAAGCGAGGTCAAATTGCTTGCTCGCTTCGTTGGTTTTGTTCTCTTTAGCGAGTATTTCTCCCATCGCCAGGTAGCTCTGAGCCAGTTCCTGAATCACGACACCACTGCGCGGGTTCTTCTCGTACAAAGGCTTGACCAGTTCCAGTGCTTTGTCCGGCTGCATGCCGATGCGGTAGGACTTCGCTCGGGTGATCAAATAGGGCAGCATGTCACGGTTGTTATCTTGGGCCCATTTGATGAGCAGGTCGGCCAATGTGCCGCCATACTTCGCCAGCGTGTTCAGTTCATCGGTTGCGCGACGCCGACTTTCAATCTGGCTGGGCGACATCTTGCTTAATGCCTGTTCCAACTCCTCGACACGGGTCTGGATGGAGTTCAGCTCCGCGTTGATAAAGCCAGCCGCCTGATCCGGGGCCAACTCGAAGAATTCCTTGGCTGCGGCAATGACTTCATCCTGCCTGCCGTTGTCGCGATAAACGCGCATGGCCAGTCGCACAGCCCGGATGCGTGCCTGAGGCTGTCCTTCATAATCCTTGCGCCAATCACCCAAGGCTTCCAAAGCCTGCCTGGACTGGCCAGTCTCGATATACAACTCCGCCAAGCTGAGGTTGGCTTCAAGCTGGGCTTTCTTCACGCCAGTCGGCCTGCGCGATTCAGGCAACTTCATTGCCAACTCCGCCTGCTTCTGCAAATCCGTGGCGACCTGTCTCAGCTTCGCGCCTGTTTCGATGGCCTTGGCCTGATTGCCTCCGTCCGCGGCCTGCTGACGCATCTGCAACAGGCAGTACATCAACTCCGAGCGCACTTCCCAGTAGTCCGGATGATTCAAAGGCAAAGGCTCATACACCTTGGCTGCTTTTTCATACTCTTCAAAATCCTGCTGAAGCATGAAGCCGAGATACTTCCGCTGATTCTGCGTGGCTTCCAACTCAGGCAGGTGCTCTGCCAGGATCATGGCATCGCGGATGTAACGTTCCTTCAAAGCATCTGGCGGTGTGGGGTTATAGGTGGACATGACAAAACGCATCAGGCCCATCAAGTCCTCAGCCGCCTTGTCCGCGATCGACTGCTGGCGCATCTTTTCATCGGCCAGGATCGCTTCCCAATAGCTGGCGGCTTTGAGTTGATTCTCCTCGCCCTTGCGATCCAGATTCAGTTGGCCCAGACCAAGGTTGTAGTTGGCTGTCGCCAGGACCGAAGGCGAAGCATCGGTGCGTTTGAGCAGGGCTTCATTCGCAGCCATGCCGCGCTTGGTCGCTTCGATGGCTTTTTCTTTCGTCGCGGTTGCTTCTTCTCCCTGTTGCTTCGAGGCCTCGACAAACAGGTCATTGCCGCGATAGGTCGCGACCTGCCCAACGGCCAGCAACACCATCGGAGGCAGTTCTTCAAACTTCGCATCGACAGGCAATGTCTTCTCCCAACGCTCGAAGACAAAGTTACGCAGGAACGCGGCCCACTGCCTGACACTGGGGTCATTGAACAGATCTTCGTATGGCCGATACGCCTGGGCGATGGCTTTCTTGCGTGCTTCCGCATCGGTTAGTGCCTGAGCTTGCTTCAACGCGACTTTGTGAGCCATGTCTGTGACCAGCAGGCGGTAAAGCAGGTTGCTTTTGACAACCTGGCTGTTCTCAAGCTGGCTTAGTGCTCGCTCAGCATCGCGCTGTTTGTCCTGTTTGATGAGCGCTTCATACTGCATCATGCCTGCGACCAGGCCTTGCACGCCTTGATCCTGCCGGATGATCTGGGTGGCTAGCTCATTGGCTTTGGCTTCGTTGCCCAGGCGCAGCTCGATTTGAGCGAGTAAGGTCCTGGCCATGTCCGACACACCGGGACGATTGTCCTCACTGAATGGCTCGATCTTGGCCTTGGCTAAAAGCAGCAGGCGACGGCGTTCCTTGTCGGCCTCACGCAGCTTCTTGGGCACCAGTGGATTGCGCGTTTCCTTGTAATAAGGATGATCATCAGGCAGCAAGGCAGTGTAGTAGGCTGCATAAGCAGTGTAGAAAGGGATTTCCCCTTCATAGTATTGCTGGTTCATCGTCCGCCACAGACCGGTCGCCTGGTACTTTTCCTGAAAATCATCTCGTGCCGGGATGGTGCGTTGCAGGCTGAAGAAGGCAATGTCTGCCATATTCAATTGGCCAAAGGCTTCCGCGACGCTGGATTCGAAGGCTTTTTCCTGTTCTGCGGTGGGCACGCCGAAGTCATAGAAAAGTTGAGCCTGATTGTTCAGGTCGCGCTGCTTGGCGAAGATGAGCATCTCCGCATAATCCGTCTGCCACATCACTCTGCGGGGATCGCGCGGGTAGTTCTCGATGATCTGCGCATACAATTTGGCCGCTTCTTCAAAGACTTGCTTGCGGGTTTCCATCTTCAAGGAAGGCTGGTTGAACTGGCTTTGCCTGGTGGCGATTTTCAGCCGCAACACTTCCACCGGCTCGAAACTTTCGCCCTCGGTTTCCAACAGGTGGAGCAGCAGTTCGGTCATCCCCTCGTTTTCCAGCGCTTCGACGAGTTTGTTCTGGTCCAGCCTGGCCACCAGATCAGGCTGATTGGCCTTTGCTGTGGGCACAAGCATCAGCGAAGCGATCATCACGAAAGCCAAGGGCAGGATGACGGCAACGGGCCGAAGCCATCGGCAGGCTTGCTTGGAAAGATAGGGGAGCATGGCATGGGGCATGAAGTCACCTCGGCTGGTTCTGTTTCATTTTACGGGCAGACCGGCAGGCTGGTTTCCAATCCCTGTCAGATCAGGCTCAGTTTCTTTTGACATCGAAATTGATTCTCTCGAACTGAGCCGCCTTTGCCGCGTTAAACGCGTTGGTGGTGTGTTCCCATCGCGTTCTGTCGTCTATTTTCAGCAAGATCGGGGATTTGCTGTAGATGTCACTTGCCTTCAATGCCTTCAATTCAGTCAGCAGGGCTTCAAAGTCCGTTGTCACATAAGGCCTGCCGCCGGGCAAAACGCCTAACACCTCTATTCGCGGTGTGGTGTTGTTCTGACCTTCGGAAAACACTTTGATTTCAATCTGCTGCAAGTCAATGACAGAGCTCTCGCCACCGGTTTGTGGCAGGTTGGCATTAAGCAGACCTTCATCCATGACGAAGCTGGCGGTGACGATGAAGTAGATCAGCAATTGAAAGACGATATCGATCATGCTGGTCAGGTTGACCTGCATCCTGGCCGGGGCCATCTCACGCTTGCGTTTTTCGTGGTGGATGGTGGCATCGTCGGGATTTTCACGCTTGAGTTTGGCCATGAGTTTTAACCGGGTCAGTTCTTCCTGCCTTCTTCCAAGGCCACGATGTTCACCTGCTGCACATTGGCCAATCCGATGGCCTGCATGACAGGCATCACCTCGCTGTAATAAAGACTGGCATCGGCGCGCAGAATCACTTCCAGCTTCTCCCCTTCATCCGCAGCATCTTTTTCCCAGGCTTTCAAAAGGTCGGTCACCTTCTTCATCTGGTCGCCAAAGTTGCTGCTGTTGATATCCAGATCAACCTGGCCGATGCGAATCTTCGCCAGCTTGCCATCGGTATTCAGGTATTCGTTGTCCTGACCGTTTTTCTTGTCTCGTTCGTTGTTCTTGGGCACAAGATTGACGAAGACCTTGTTCTTCTCGGGGATTTCAATGACTTCCGGATTGTTCAGTTGGGGAACGATCATCGTGATCGCTTCATCACGCACGATGTTGTTCACCAGCATGAAGAAGATGATCAGCTGAAACGTGATGTCGATGAGCGGCGTCATGTTCACCTCGGGTGACACCGGGCCGCGTTTATGAACTTTCGACATCGTTTAACTCCTTGACGATCTATGCGAACTGTCTATCAACGGATTGAATCAATCTTCCTCCGGCTTGGGCGTTGCCTTGGGCTTGCTGCTGGAACTGCTGCTCCCGGCAGCGGCTGCGGTTTTCTTCGAACCACCAGCTGAGGGCTTGAACGGGCGGATCAAATCTTCGGCGATCAGCAATCCCTCAGAGGTCAGGGCATCAATCTTGTTACGAATCAGAGCATAGAAAAGCATGCAAGGCATGGCCACGATCAGGCCCCACAAGGTCGTGACCAGCGCGGTGGAAATACCACTGGCCAGCATGACCGGGTCAGGCCTGCCACCGGCACGGACCAGATCGAAGAACGCGACGATCATGCCATACACCGTGCCGAACAGACCCATCATGGGGCTGATGTTGCCGATGACGTTGAGAATTTCGATCGGGCGAAGCATGCGGGTGGTCTCAGCGTCGGCAGTTTCTTCCACGGCTCGTTCCATCGCTGGGAAACCGCTGCTGGCTTCATTCAAACCGGCTGAGACCAGCTTGCCCAGGTAGGACGGTTCTTCCGAGGCATATTCGATGGCTTCGCGGTATCGCTTCTCGCTGAGCATCTGTTCCAACTCGGCAGCGACATCTTCCGGGGCCACGGTACTGCGGCGGTAATCGAGCATGAGCTTGAGGATGTAGCCCACGCAGAAGGCGGACAGCAGCACAAGCACCCACACGACGATCAAGCCCAGCAAGTCACCTTCAAAGCCAAAGAACACTTTGAAGTAGTTGAGCTGTTTGCCTTCCCCACTGCCGCCTGACTGGGCAAGTGCGGGAACCGCAGGAACAAGCAGGGCACAGGCAGCCAGCAGAGCACGATGGAACAGGTTCGGCATGATGAAATTCCTCACAGTCTCAAATCAGTCAATTCTCGCACGCCCGTGCGACGTCCACAGCGTTGGTTTCATCACTCATTTCCCGCTTGGCGTTTGTCGGCCAGCAACTGCTTCTGCAATTGGTTGAGCCTGTTGACCAATTCCGGCTCGGAATCCTTATCCAAAGCCTCCTTGGCGCGGTCATAAAAACGCTCAGCCAGGTCATAGCGACCCAACTTGTGATGAACATATCCCAATTCAAGGGTCGCAGGCCCGCTGTACGTGCCTCCCGTGTAATACACGGAAACCCGTGCAAAACTCAGACCCGCATCTTTCAGGCGAGTCTCGCTCTTGTTGGCCTCGGCCAGGTATAGCTCAGCCAGCCCCAGTTGATACAGGCGAAGGGAAATCGAGCCTGCTTCGCCGGGATCATTCAATTTTTCTTTGGCCAATTCCTTGGCCCGGGTCACATCGCCACGCTTGAGCATGACGGTTACCGGGTCATTGGCCGGCATGGCCGACGACACCGGAAACGAACTGACGGTCACCCCAGAGCCATCACTGATCAGTTCTTCCATCTCGGTGCGCAACCGCTTGGCGCGGCGCTCGGCTTCTTCCTCCAGCCCGTCTGCTTCGGCTTTCTTCAATAAAGCCACCAGCTCGACGCGCTGCTCGTCATTCACTACGCCAACAACCGACAAAGGCAGCGGATCAAACAGCGAAGTTTCGCCTGACTGAAGTAATCGCAGATAAGCTTCGATGGCGACCTTGGGTTTGCTCTGACGGCCGGCGTAGTCTGTGATCTGTCGATCAATCCAGTTGACCACCCAGTCATCTTTAACTTCTTTGCGAGCATCATTCCAGGCTTTGAGCACATCATCAGGCTTGGAATCTGTTGCGTCGGTCAATTCCACTGCCTTGGTCAAAGTTGGCGCATTGTCCAGACGAATGCCGGAGATGCTTTGCAGGTTGGCGGATCGCCGGTTACCCCGCAAGGTGTAGTCGATGTTGCCATCCTGCACTCGGATGATTCTGATGCCGTCCAGCCAGAGTCCGTTGCGATCCCCGATGCGTAAAGCATCGGCATGGACCTGGCTGGCAAACGTAGAAAGAACGATAGCCAAGGCGATGATAAATCTGGAAACTTTCAATAGCGCAAAACTCTTCATGGGGTGAGCAATCCGGCTGGCGTTTTGCGAAAAGGCCAATCCGTGCGATTGACCTGTGTTCAATCTTTATATTGAATCGTAACGGCGGGCACTTGTCCAGCCGGGGGTCTTTTCAAAGGTCGTTTCAACGACGACTCAAGTTTCTGGCTTCCTCCTCAGAGACAAATTTATACGTGCCTCCGGTGGCTTTGGAGATGGCATACAACGTCGGCTCCTTGAAGCCGGCATCCAGCAATCTGTCAGGATAGATAAACTGGATCGTGTTGATAACCACGCTGCTGCGCTGGCGCACATCCTGCAAAGCTTTAATCAGTTCCTGACGGTCTAATTCATACTGGGCCTGCCCGGTGATGTTGTCTGAGAGCAGATAAACGAGTTCCGCGCCCTGACCGATGGCTCGGCGCATGGCCGGGATCAGTGTCTGCTGCGGATTGGCCTTGCCTTGGGCGACCACAGTTTGCAGCCAGCGAGAAGCAAATTCCTTGTTTTCGGGGGTGGCATGACGCAATCCGCCGACACGAGCCCGGGCGTTCAATGGCAGTTCAAGGTAGCCATTGGATTGGCCTTCCTGAAAAATGATGACGTTGAATTCCTGCACCTTGTCGAGTGAGTTGATGAAGCGTTCAAGTTCCTGAATGACGAAAGGCATGGTGTCGATCAGCGAGCCTGAGCCATCAATGACGAAAACCAGTTTCTTCACGTTACCGCCCGGTTCGGTGCCATAGAAACTGGGCCCTTTGCCATCATTGTCACCCACTTTGCCCGACAGAGGATTGGAGGCACCAGAAGCCTGAGCGCCCACGGTGTTAAAAGCCATGGCCTCGGCATTGGTTTTAGTCGGGCTGGGGTTGGGGTTGGTCACCTTCGATTCCGTAATCGCCCGTTGCGAACTGGAAGTCTGCTCGACAGATTCCTGCTCAGATGGATCAAGAGTGCCCGGATCAACAGAGTATTCCGCGACAGGAATGATCTTCTTCTGCGGCGGGGTCGGCGCCAGCGTCGTGAAAATGACAAATACCGCCAGGAGAACGATTGCTGCGTGCACGATCAGCGAAATCGCCCATGGGGCCACACCCACCAAGGCAGCACTCACTTCTGTTGCGACTGCTTCATCTTCTTCAAGGCCTGGCACCTGATTTTCATCTGCAAATCCCATCCACATGGTCTAGCTCCTTGATCCGACTCGCTTTCCCGCCGAAAGCCCAGCGTCAGGGGCTTGGCTGCTACGCCTGTGCTGCTTTCCTGCCTCTGACAGTAAGCATAACGCAACCACGGAGGATTTCTTGGTTCACGCAGACTTAATCGGCCAATCCTCGCCCAATTTCTTCAGCAAGTCTCTATTTCACGGACATTTGGCCAGCCAAAGCCTGCTGCAACGCATTAGCCGAATCATAAACCGCTGCCGGGCTGTAACTGAGCAGTTCCTCACGGTCGCGAAAGCCCCATGTGACCGCAACAGGCACCACATCGGCGTTGATCGCGGTTTGCATGTCGGTGTCGGAATCGCCCACAAACCAGGTGTCTTCGGCCGAGGCAGCGCACTTGGTCATGATCTCCAGCACAGCCTGTGGATCAGGCTTAGTCGCTACCCCATCGCGCTGGCCGAAGACGGCGGCAAACTCAATATCCGGGAAGAAGTCGGCCACATTCCGCTGCGTCGCTGCATGAGGCTTGTTGCTGAGCACCGCCTGTTGAATGCCTCGGCCAGCAGCCGTGCGCAGCAACTCGGTAATGCCCGGATATTCATGGATCACCGGATCCGAATGGGCTTCGTAATACTGCGTGAAGGCTTTCATCGCAGGAAGTACATCACTGTCTGCTTTCGTTTCGATTAACTCCTCGACGAGATGACGCAGGCCGTAGCCGACCAAAGGCTTCCAGCCGGCTGGCTCGCGGGTGGGCAGGCCGTGCGCTAGAGCTATGTGATTGGCGCTGTCAGCGATGGCTTGCAGCGTGTCCAGCAATGTGCCATCCAAGTCGTAGATGATCAGTTTCGGTTCATTCATATTGCCCGTTATAGCGGGGATTGGCCTGTTTGTGTCAGCTTCGTGTTTGCCTCGTTGCCCGTGCGGACAGACTCGTCTATTCTGCTCAGGTGTCCAGAGGAGATGCTCTTGGCAGATGAGTCGGTCAATCAGGATGTACTGGCAGCGCTCGGCTGCATTCCCAACGGGCTTTTTGTCGTCACCTCGACCTGTGAAGATCGGCGGGGCGGCCAGATTGTGCGCTGGGTGCAACGCTGCTGCGACCAACCGCCGATGATTGTGATGTCCCTGACCAAGGGCAAAGCGATCATGCCTTTGATTTCAGAATCCCGCCGATTCGCGCTCTGCCAACTGTCTAAAGAGGAACGCATCCTTGCTCGCAAGTTCAGCCAGGATTTCAGCACATTGGAAGATCCTTTCCTCGGGCTGGATATGATCCGCTCCCAGTTCGGCCTGCCCATCCTGGCCCAGAGTGTCAGTTACCTTGAATGTGAATTGGCCTGCCACATGGATGTCGAGGGTGATCGTGACCTGTTCGTCGGCCTGGTGCTGGGCGGACGCTATATTCAAGGCGAACCTGCGGTGGATATTCACAAGCCAAATGATCCTGACGTGAAACATTGAACGTGGGTTTGAATCCAGATCAACACAGGGCTTCAGACCGGCTAACATGCAGGTATGACGCAATCTTCTGCCATTCCCGTAGCCATCACCGACCCGATCAACCGTGCCATCCTCGAAGTCAGTGAGGATCAAGTGCAAGGCTTCGTTGCTGAGCCTTTCGCCGCCATCGCGGAGAAGTCAGGCCAACCTTTGGCCGTGGTGCTCGAACGCATCCGGGCCATGCTCGAAGCCGGTGTGATCCGACGTGTTCGTCAGACACTGATGACGACCAGCCTGGCGCCCGGCGCGCTGGTCGCGTGGCGCGTGCCTGAGGAGAAACTCGCAGCCGCGTTCGACTGGATGTTTGAGAATGATCCCTTCACCGGCCACGTGGTCATCCGCACGACCGATGCGGACACAGCCGGGGCGACCTATCGCCTGTGGACAACGCTGAAGGTGCCACAGGGGTATTCGATGCAAGCCCATGGCGACTGGGTCAAGCAGCAGGTCGGGGCAGAGGACTTTCTGCTCATGCCTGCCAGGAAAGTTTTCGCGCTGGGCGTCGGGCACATGCGTCGGCGGAATCTTGAACCCGGCGCGCGAACAGATGCCCCAGCACGGATACTCGACACCAGCATCGTCGAGCTAAGCCGGGAGCAATGGCAAGTGTTAACCGCGATGAAGCGGGAACTCGATCCTGAGGAAATCGCGCCCAAGCCTTGGATCAAACGGGCCGAGGAAGCAGGCGTCAGTTACGAGCGATTCCTCCAGATCGGTCAGGAACTGGATCGACTGCAAGTCATTGGTCGTTTCTCAACGTTTTTGGAGCATGTGAAGAAACAGTCGGGCAGTGAATCCGTGACGCGGTACAACGCGTTGTTTCATTGGGCTGTACCCCCGGGCAAGGAAATGCAGGCCGGGACGGAAGTTGGCCGCCACATTGTCATGACCCATGCCTATTGGCGCGAGGGTGGGCCGATTTTTAATCATGTCAATGTCATGGGGGTGGCGCACGGCACGGACAAAGCACGCGTGCTCGAACACAAGGCCGCAATCGACCAGCACCTTGAGGAGGCAGGCATCCCGGTGAGTTACACCAACGTTTTCTGGGGTGGCCGAAGCGAAATCAAACCCAGCGAAATTTCCCCGCAGGCCTACGAGGCTTGGTGTGAAAGTCATGGCATCGACCCGGCATCGATGTTGGCCGACAAGTAATCCACAGGCCTGATCGCGGTTTTCCCCGTGATATAGGCAATGCTCATGTGCGTCGTGATTCTCGACGAGCCCTTGCTTGGGCGCGGTAAGATGCCCCATCAACTCATCACCGACCGCAAGGAAGCGCATGTCCTCTTTCACCTCCAATCCCGGCAACAACCCGACCACGCAATCGGCTGGCCCCGGTTTTGGTTCAAAGCGAGGCAAAGACAGGTCGCGTAATCAAACGTTCGATCTGTCCAAACTGTTTGACCAGGCCCCACCAGCAGCGGTCGAACACGAGATGTGTCTGCTCGGGTCGATGCTGCTTGATGAACGCGCCATCGGCGAGGCCATCGAAATCCTGGATGGGGCAGACGACTTCTACAAGCCTGCGCATGGCGTGATCTACAACCTGCTGGTCACGATGTACAACAACGGCGAACCGCTGGAACTGGTCAACATCAACCAGCGACTGCGCGAGCAAGGCCAGCTCGATGACATCGGCGGCACACGCTACCTCGTCGAACTTGGCGAGCAGGTGCCCAGCCCGGCCAGCGCGCCTTACTACGCAGAGCAGGTCAAGAATGCAGCGCTCAAGCGCGAGTTGATTAACTCGGCTGCGGATATTCTGCACAAAGCCTATCGCTCGCCTGAGAACATTGACGAACAGCTTAACCACGCGCAGGGTGAGATCTTCAAGCTGGCCAAGGATCGCAAGAGCAACAAGGCACGCAAACTGCACGATCTGCTGCAGGAAACCTACGACCGTCTGGAAGCCAGCGAAGGCAAGTTTCTCACTGGCATGGACACCGGCTTCACCGATCTGAATGACTTCACCTCCGGCCTGCAAGCAGGGGAGATGATCATCGTCGCGGCAAGGCCTTCCATGGGAAAAGCTCAACCATTGGATGCAAAGGTTTTGACTGTCGATGGCTGGACCACCATGGGGCAGTTGCAGGTCGGCGACCCGTTAGCGTCGGTGGATGGCAAGCCTTCGAAGGTGAAGGACATCTTTCCTCAGGGAACACGACAGGCCTATCGTGTGACTTTTTCGGACGGACGCTCGACCGAGTGTTGCCAGGAGCATCTTTGGCGCGTGATGTATCGTGAGTGGGATGAACCGAGAGTTCTGGACACGGCCAAACTTATGAAGATGTTGGCTAGTAAGCGATATCAACGTCGGCTGTGGATCGAAACCTTCAACGGTGAATTTGGTAAGGATCATGATCTGCCTTTCGATGGATGGGTGCTGGGTTGCCTGCTTGGGGATGGCACTCTCAGCGGGACGACGCCACGCATCTCATCGGCCGATCCTGAATTGATCGAAGCCTTGTCTCAGGCACTTGGCAATGAAATCTCTCTGAACCCCGCTGGCGGTTATGACTACCGAATCTCCCAGACAAAAGGGGCAACGCGTGCAGGGATAAAAGGAACTGTGCCAAATCCAGTCAGACAGTCCCTGGAGTTACTTGGCCTTTGGGGAAGCAGTGCGACCACAAAATTCATCCCCGAAATTTACAAGCAGGCATCGTATGAAGCGCGTGCAGCATTACTGGCGGGTTTGATCGATACGGATGGCTGGGTGGAGAAATTCGGGGCCTTGCGTTTCGCCACATCAAGCCTGCAACTGGCACGCGATGTTGTGGACCTGATGCGCTCACTTGGCGGCACAGCTTCTTATACGCGGAAACAAACGACCTACACCTATGAGGGGGTTAAACGGCAAGGCCTGCCGACCTATGTCTGCAATCTTCAACATGAAGATGCCACACAATTTGTCAGGTTGAAACGGAAAAGCATACGACTTGCAGCAGGTCGCAGCCGGCAACGCCGATTGAACATCGTCTCGATTGAGCCGACACGCCAGGTTGAAATGCAGTGCATTGCGGTGACACATCCATCGCACCTTTACATCACGGATGATTACATCGTCACACATAACACCGCCTTCGCGTTGAACATGGCTGAGCACATGGCTGCGAACAACAGCAAAGCGGTAGCCTTCTTCAGCCTGGAAATGAGTGCGCAGCAATTGGCTCAACGTCTGCTCTGCTCACGCAGCGGGGTGGACTCGCACAAACTCCGCCGAAATATGCTGTCACCCGACGACTTTGAAGTTCTGGCCAAGGCGGTCGGTCAGTTGGCAGACGCGCCGCTGTACATCGATGACACGCCCGGCCTGGACATGCTCATGATCAACTCCAAGGCCAGACGACTTGCCCAGGAGCACGAGATCGAAGCCATCTTCATCGACTACCTGCAACTCATGAGCTATCCCGGAGCGGAAAGTCGTCAGCAGGAAGTCAGCAACATTTCACGAAGCATCAAGGCATTGGCGCGCGAACTGGAAGTGCCCGTGATTTGTCTTAGCCAGTTGAATCGTGGGCCTGAGTCGCGCGAAGGACACCGCCCGCGCATGAGCGACCTGCGCGAGTCTGGCAGTATCGAGCAGGATGCTGACGTCGTGCTCATGCTCCATCGCGAAGAGTACTACCACAACGACCCACGATGGAAAGAGGAAAACCCGGAGAAGGTAGGCGTGGCAGAAATCATCCTGGCCAAGCAACGTAACGGCCCGACCGGGACGATTGAGATGGCGTTCGATGGCAACACCACGCGCTTCCGCGATCTATCCCGCCGACGCGATGTTTGAAAGTCATGATTCCTGCTGGAAAATTATCGAGGCAACATCGCTTCCTCGACAAACAACAACGCGATGTTGAAAGCATTGAAAACCATGTGCGTCATCACGCTTGGCCAAATGCTGCCTGTCTTTTCATAAAGCCAGCCGAGGATCACTGCCAGCACAAACAAGGGAAACTGGCTGTACCATTCAGCCACAGGCAGATGCATTGCGGAGAATAGCGCGGAAGCGATTAGAACCCCCTGCCAGCGACAACCTCGTGTTGGCAAGGCATGCACAATACTCGTCTGCAACACCCCTCGATAAAGCAGTTCTTCAACCAGTGGAACCAGCGTGACGACCAGGAAGATCACGCCAATGGAGGTGAAACTTTCGGGTTCCTTGACAATCATTTTCAAGGTTTCATGTGAGATTCGCGGCAACTCATAATCAACCAGCCAGGCGATTCCCTGAATTAAAATACCGACGCTCCACGTCAGCAGGATCGCTGCAACACTACCTGTCAGTCCATAAACAAGAATTCGTTTGGGGCGCCTTGGCCACCACCCTAGAAACAACCACGCCTTGCCTCGAGG
The DNA here is from genome assembly GCA_964546335.1 of uncultured Phycisphaeraceae bacterium. GTDB lineage: Bacteria > Planctomycetota > Phycisphaerae > Phycisphaerales > Phycisphaeraceae > CAZJJN01. The sequence continues at coordinate 36,709 of CAZJJN010000024.1, read as the reverse complement.
CAGGGAGCTACTGCGAAAGAGCGCATAGATCAACAACACCAAAAACAAGCCCAGTGTCCCGGCAAGCATGCTCATGAGGTGTTGAATGCTCGAACCCTCTGCGATGCGACTGTCCACAGTCAGCAACCAGTACAAAGCTCCAGCGAATATCAAAGTCGACAAATACAATAAGGGTGCACTGAATACTTCGATGGGCTCAAGCTTGGGTCTGCGTTTGGGACTAGCTGCAAAAGCGCCGCTGCCAAGCCAGCCCCGCATCCCAGCCCAGACAAGAAAGCTGATCGCTCCCAGCAAAGCGAGTAAATCCAACTGGCCGATGGGAAACTCGGTAGCAATGGAATCGACTTGTTGAGCGACTAGATGCAGCATGAAGCAGTATTCTTACCAGTTTTGGATTGCTGTGGGAGTTTCCTTCAACAGATTCTACTGATGGGCAACCATAAGATTCTGCTTCACTTTTCGCTGACTGAAAAAGAGTGTGTTACTTTTCTTGCAATAGACTGGCTTGTCACCGGGGTCACGCTTGCAAAGGTTTTGACCCAAAAGACCTGAGCGAACCTGTCGTCTTTGGTGCGTTGACAAGATTGACACGTTCAAACTGGCTGAGAAGCTTTCGGACTGAATGACTTACCCCGGCACGCGAGGCCGACCCAAAGCCCGGTACAACCACCAGGTCACAATCAAAGCTGCCACGCAGGACAGATAAGTGTCACTGACGAAATGGGATTTTTCGATGACGCGCTGGGCTGCGCAGCCGAAGCCGATGAACAGCCAGACCACCGTGGCTCGCGGGTAGAGGAAAATGAGTGTCCACATGGCTGCGAACGCGATGATGGCATGACTGGAGGGCAAACCCAGGCCACCTGTCGAAAAAGTGTTCTCGTAAATGGAACGGAAGACATATGCCCCGTCATGATCGCCCGGCCTCTCGCGACGAATAAGCAATTTGAGAATTTCGCCGACGCCACCAGCCAAGGTGGTACTAAGCGCCAGCAACAGACCCGGGCCAAACTTCTGGCGGAAGCTGCCAAGCCGCTTCCACCCGGTGTGAATCAGAACCAAGGCCAGACTGAGCATCAGCCAAAGTGGAAGAAAGCCCATCACACGGAAGACACTGAAATGGTCCTTCGGTCGGTATTGGGTATCGCGCAACGCATCCCAGACAGGTTTGTCGAACAGGGACACCAGCCAGCCACCGACTAGAATCGCAGCCAGCACAACGAGGAGGCGGATGAGGATACGGAAGATGTCAGGCTGATCGGAACGCATGGGGAAAGTGTAGCGGAAGAATCGGCACGCTAAAGAGCCGCAGCTTAGGGGCACACATATCGCTGAGTATATGGGTAAAATGAAGTATTGAGTATATCTTCCGGAATTTCGGCATAGCTGAGGAGTTGCGATGAAATATCTGTCGTACAAACAAATCACTGTTCATGCTGAGATTGAATACGGCGATGAAGTCAATCTGGAAGAATTCATCAATCAGATAGACTGGAAGAAAGCGATTTTATTCGGCGTGGAATTTGGCGACCATTCTTTTTTAAGTGTGGGCGATGAAGATTGCGAAGGCAAACACATGGCCTGGCTTCGCAAACCTCGTAAACAATCCGGCTGGAAAAGAATTTTTGGCAAATTCGAAGAAAAGACCGCATGCGTCAATTCAGACAAGTTAACGGATAAAATTGTTCAATATTGGAAATTATTGTATGAATGACGTCTGTAATCTATTTACTTGATAACTTTACTGAGTTGTGCCAGGTAGAATAGTATGAAACTGCCAAACCATGAACATGCAATAATCAATCTTCAGAAACTACGGGATTACTGCCTGAACCCTGAGCACCCTCGGGGTAAACATAAAGCAAGAGTATTTCAAGCAGCTTTGGGATTCGTCAAAGAAGATGCAGAAAACCTGAAAGGCCAAATTTTCGCAAGGATACAGGTTGACGAATGTCAGCTGGGTGCAAAAGATGCCTATGGTCAAAGGTACACTGTCGATGTTGAAATATCAGGCAAAACCAACACAGCAACAGTGCGAACTGGCTGGATTATTAAATCTGGTGAACAAACCCCGCAATTCACGACTTGCTTTGTCAAGTAGATTTTGGAGACAGATATGAAAAACAAAATAAAACTCCTTGATGTGGTTGCCCTTATGGAAGACATGCCCAAACGGGGATTAGTCGCAGGACAAGTCGGGACAGTCGTTGAAGTCCATGAACCCGGAGTTTTCGAAATTGAATTCTGTGACAAAGACGGACAGACCTATGCCATGTTGGCATTGCGCGAGGAGCAGCTTATTGCCTTGCATTTTTCACCCGTTGCTGCGTAAGACAAGCAATGCCAATAACAGGTCAGAGCAAGGACAGACCCCACCACCAAGCATACCCGTTCGACATGTCAGATCTCACCCCACCCCGCCGAACCGTCGATCCCGTGATGCAAATTCTCGGAGCGCATCAAACAGGCGATCCACATCAAAGTCAGGCCAAAGTGTCTGTGTCACCACCAACTCGGCGTAACTGATCTGCCAGAGCAGAAAATTACTGATCCGCATTTCCCCAGCCGTGCGAATGAGCAGATCCGGGTCGGGCAGTCCCCCCGTGTCAAGTCGGTCGCTGACTATCTGCTCGGTGATGCTCTCCGGCTGCACCTCACCTGCTGCCACATCGCGAGCCAGTTGCTGAATGACCCCCAGCATTTCCCTGCGTGATCCGTAGTTCAGCGCCAGCCCCAGAGTCAGTCCGGTGTGCTGTTGTGTCATCTCCACCGTCTTGTCCAGTTCGTCCAGCACCGGCTGTGGCAAACCTTCCCGCCGACCCACCTGTCTGAACTGCACATTGTTATCCATCATGGTTTGGCGTTCGCGCTTCAGGTACTCAACATATAGCCCCATGAGCACATCGATCTCTTCCTGCGGGCGCGACCAGTTCTCCGTGCTGAAGCTGTAAAGCGTCAGCGCATCAATCCCCAGGTCTGAGCAGGCTTCCACCACAGGGCGAACACGCGTCGCCCCGACAGTGTGCCCTGCAAAGCGTGGCTTGCCTTGCTGACGAGCCCATCGGCCGTTGCCATCCATGATGATGGCGATATGCCTTGGCAGTCTTTCCGCGGCGACCCCGGCGGCCTGCAACACCTCAGGCTTGATCCGCTCAGATTTTGAAAGCATCATCGCCAAAGGGTTGGACTTTCTTCACGATTCAGGCTGTGGCCAAAGGGTTGGCGGACATCCGGGCCAACAGTTGGCTGCGCTTCGGGCCGACGCAAACACCCACGACCGGCACGCCCACGTAATCTTCGATCCCCTGAATATACACCTGAGCCGCGGCTGGGAGTTCGGCAAAATCTTCGCAGTCGCTGATCGGACCTTCAAAGCCTTCAAATTCCTTGTAGATCGGCTCGACCTGCTCCAGTACATCCGCATCGGCAGGCAAAGTGGTCAGCATACGACCCTGATAACGATACCCCACGCAGGCTTTGATCCGGGGCAAACCAGCCAGCACGGACAAGCCGGTGCAGACCAGGCCAGTGATGCCGTTGAGATCAGCGGAATATTTCACCGCCTGCAAATCAATCCAACCGATACGGCGAGGCCTGCCCGTGGTCGTACCGAACTCGTTGCCTGCGGTGCGGATCTGGTTGGCCAGGTCGCCTTCAATTTGCGTCGGGCTGGGGCCACCACCAACACGCGAGGTATAACACTTGGCTACACCAAACACTTGCGACACCACGCCGCCTGGCGTCCCCGAGCCGGGATGAATGCCCAGCGCAGTCGTGTTGCTGCTGGTTACGTAAGGAAACGTGCCATGGTCGATGTCGAGTAGAGCAGCATTGGCACCCTCAAAGAGAATGCGACGTCCGTCGCTGCGCGCCTGCTGCAGCAGATGGGCGGTGTCGGTCACGTGCGGAGCCAGCCGCTTGCCCATGGCGTCGTAAGTTTCAAACACCTGTCGCGCGCTCAAAGGCTCGAAAGCTTCGCCGACCGACTTGGCCAGCGCTGCGAGCAGCATATTTTTCACACGGATGATGTAGTCCAGCTTCTGCCGAAGGATTTCCGGGCGGACAAGATCACACATGCGGATGGCTGTCGAGCGCAAGGCCTTATCCGAATAACAAGGCCCGATGCCTCTGCCGGTGGTGCCGATCGCATGTTCATCGCCGCGAGCTTGGGCGACCGCCATGTCGAGCAGTTTGTCTTCAAGCTTGTGGTAGTTGAAGACGACATGAGCGCGATTGCTGATGCGCAGGTTGTCTTCGATGGCAACGCCACGCTCGGTCAGGCCGTCGATCTCTTTGAGGATGCCTTCGGGGTCAACGACCACGCCGTTGCCGATGACGTTGATGGCCTTGGGATTGAGGATGCCGGAGGGAATCAGGTGCAGGGCGAATTTCTGATCGCCGATGTGCACGGAGTGGCCAGCGTTATTCCCGCCGTTGTATCGGACGACCAGTTCAAACCGGCTGGTCAGAGCGTCCACCAGTTGCCCTTTGCCTTCATCGCCATACTGCAAGCCGACCACCGCGGTGTGGCCTGCGTGAGCATCCAACATTTCGATGTGTTCTTCAGCCATAAATCTGGTTCCAACCGTTTCCTTCGCTCTAAGTCCAAACAGATCGCAGCCAGTGCAGCCGCGGGAAAGTCACCAATGTTGCAGTGTAGCAGAGCGGGCAGTGGGGCCAAACACGCTGATAAGTGTGCCCCCAGCAGTCAGAATCAGAGAACGACAACCCTTTTGTTGCCAGCAAAAGAAAATCGTAAACTCAGGCATGGGCAAAGATTCCCCCGCCTCCCGTTCCGAACGCATGACCTACGCACAAGCTGGCGTCGATATCGCTGCTGGCGATGCTGTCGTCGATCGCATCAAAAAACACATGCAGCGGACCTACAGTCCACGCGTGCTGGGTAAACATGGCGCTTTCGCAGGCATGTTTCGCCTGGATTACAACGAAAAACTGTTCAAGCGCAATTACCGCGACCCGGTACTCGTGGCCTGCACCGATGGCGTGGGCACCAAGGTCAAGCTGGCTATCCAACTGGGCATCCACGACACCATCGGGCAGGACTGTGTTGCGATGAATGTCAATGACATGATCGTGCAGGGTGCTGAGCCTTTGATCTTCCTCGACTACGTGGGCATCCACCAGGTGATCCCCGAGCAGATGGAGCAGATCGTCAAAGGTGTGGCCGACGGCTGCCATCTGGCTGGCTGCGCATTGCTGGGGGGCGAGACTGCGGAGATGCCCGACGTTTATGCCAAGGGAGATTACGACCTGGCGGGTTTTGCGGTGGGCGTGGTCGAACTTAGCCGAACCGTGCAGGGAGATCGCATCACGCCGGGCGACTTGATCCTCGGCCTGCCTTCGTCCGGCATCCACAGCAACGGGTACTCGCTGGTACGCGCTATCGTCGAGAAGCGCGACCTGAAGCTGGACAAGCATTACTCGCAGCTACCTGATGGCCAGACGCTGGGGGAAGCACTCCTGACGCCGACGCGGATTTACGTCAAAGCCATCACCAGTTTGCTCAGGCAATACAAGGTGAAGAAACCGGTGTTGGGGATGAGCCACATCACAGGCGGCGGTTTGCCGGGCAATGTGAATCGCTGCCTGCCTGACGATGTCAATGCCCGGATTGATCTTTCCACTTGGGAAGTGCCCGGCCTGTTCAAACTGCTCGAAGAAGCAGGGAATGTGGATGAGCAGGAGATGTTCCGCGTCTTCAATATGGGGATCGGCTACGTGCTGGTCGTTCGGCCTCACTTTGCCGACGCGATCATGGACAAGCTCAAACGCTCAGGCGAAAGCCCGATCATTCTCGGCAAGATCACCAAGGGCTCGGGGAAGGTGTTGTTGAAGTAATTCTTCTCCAATAAATCTGGTCTTTTCCCTATCACCCGCTGCCCAAACTGATATCCTGAAGTTGCCCATGATTGACACAGCACAAAGTCAGAAACGTTACGACGTCGGCATCGTCATCCCAGCATTTAACGAAGAAGATGTCCTGCCTTTGCTTCGCGAGCGCATCGCCAAAGTGATGGACAGCTTTGAAGGGTCAATTGCAGTCTGCATTGTGGATGATGGCAGCAGCGATCGCACATCTGAGATGCTGGCTGAATTCGCTGCTCAGGATGAACGGTTTCACTGTCTGAGTTTCAGCCGAAACTTCGGCCATCAACCTGCGATCTATGCCGGGCTGTGCGAACTGGAGGCGGAACATTACTTTGTCATGGATGCCGACCTGCAGGACCCGCCAGAACTACTCGACCAGTTCCTGGCCAAGGTGAACGAAGGTTACGACGTGGTCTATGGCGTGCGGCGGACGCGGATCGCCTCGCCCGTCCATCGCTTCTGCTACTGGCTTTTCTATCGGATCATGCGGGCCGGGGCATATATCGACATCCCGCTGGATGCCGGGGATTACTGCATGATGCGGCGGAACGTGGTGCTGGAGCTTCGCCGGATGCGCGAGCACAACCAGTTCCTTCGCGGCCTGCGCACCTGGGTCGGCTACCGACAGATCGGCCTGGAGTATGACCGCCCCGACCGGGCAGCAGGAGAAGCCAAGTACTCTTTCGTGAAGCTGGCGAAACTGGCGTATGACGGGTTGTTGTCGTTTTCGTTTCGGCCTTTGAAATTCATCGGACAGGCGGGGGTGCTGCTGGCAGCCATCGCGTTTCTCATGGCTGTGGTCGTCATCCTGCAGAAACTCATCTTTGATGTCGATGTGCAAGGCTGGGCCTCGTTGATCGTCGTCGTCCTTTTCCTTGGGGGAATCCAACTGATCACGCTGGGGGTGATGAGCGAATACATCGCCCGTATTTTCGATGAAGTGAAAGATCGCCCTCTCTATATTGTGCGAACACGTAAGGGTAGCTCGTTTGAGAGTGAAGAATGAAACTGCGGTATTAACTTTACCGCGTTACCTGCCAAAAAACGATAACATTGGCCACTTCCGGCAGAGATACTCGCGGCCAGGATGGCCTACGATGAGGATGTGAGAATTTACTGATGGCTCAAAGCACAAGTTCACTGGATGCAGGCATAGCGGAAATCCTTGCGGTCGCTCGAATGGTCGAGGCATACATGGGTGAGGTGTTGCAGAACCGCCCCTTGCCGGGCAATCTGCGTGAGGCTGCACAATACGTTCTGCTCGCGCCAGGTAAGCGGCTTCGCCCCGTGCTGATCCTGCATAGCTGTGCGGCTGTGGGTGGCGCGATGGACAAGGCCATCCCCGCAGCGGCTGCGATGGAGATGATCCATAACTTCTCGCTGGTGCATGATGATCTGCCTGCGATGGATGATGATGACCTTCGCCGAGGTCGGCCGACCTTGCACAAGCACACCAATGAAGCCATGGCCATCCTCGCCGGTGACCTGCTCAACACCCTTGCATTTGAAGTCCTGTCCGGAGCGTATGGCGGGCAACAACCAGAACTGGCTACGCAACTGGTCGCGGAACTTGCCGTCGCGACAAACAACATGATCGCAGGCCAGGTCTATGACTCCCTACCTGAGTTCGAGGCATCGCTCACCGATCAGCAAAGGCTGGAGCTGATCCACCGCAACAAGACCGGGGCCTTGATCCGCGCTTCCTGCAGAATGGGCGCGATGGTCGGTTCCTTTGGCAAGTCCTCAGCCGATGACCCCGTCGCGGCTTTGACCACCTTTGGCGAAGCATTGGGCCTGATGTTCCAGATCGTCGATGACCTGCTAGATGTGACCCAGACCACCGAGCAGTTGGGCAAGGCTGCGGGGAAAGATGAAGACCATGGCAAGCTGACCTACCCCGGCGTGATGGGGATCGACGCCAGCCGAAGCGAGATCGAGCGACTGCGTCAGCAGTGCCACGATGTGCTGGCCCCGTGGGGTGAAAATGCCGGTCAATTGCTGGCTTTGTGTGATTACATGGCAGTTCGCCAGAAATAACCGGGCATCAGGGTGGCTGGAGCAGCCGGTATAACCACTTGTCAATCCCGATTTTCAGTGACCAGTTGCCTAGGATTATGCGACGCAGCCGGTTGAATCGTGTACCCTATATAGGCAGATGACACCGACGGCGTGGGGTTAAAAACACATGACAGAGAAGAATCCAGTCCATCCATATGATCAGGCACAAGCCATCCTGCCCGGCCTGACCGGCCCGGAGCAGTTGCGCAACCTGCCCATTGAAAGCCTGCCTGACCTGGCAGGGGAAATCCGCCAGGCGATCTGCGATCAGGTCTCCCAGTCAGGCGGACACCTCGCGCCCAATCTCGGTGTGGTCGAGCTGACCATCGCGCTGCATTATGTCTTCAACTTCAAGCATGATCGGCTGCTGTTCGACGTCGGCCATCAGTGTTACCCGCACAAACTCCTCACCGGCAGACTCGGCCTGCTCAGCAAACTCCGCCAAAAGGGTGGCATGTCAGGCTTCCCCGAGCCAAAGGAAAGCGAGTATGACCTTTTCTCCGTCGGCCATGCCGGGACAGCCATCTCCACCGCGGTGGGTATGGCTCGCGGAGACCAGTTACTCGGTCAGACTGATCGGCGAACTGTCGCGGTCGTGGGCGATGCTTCCATTGTCAACGGCCTGGCGATGGAAGGACTCAACAACGCAGGCACCCTCAACCGACAGATGCTGATCGTCCTCAACGACAACGGCATGTCGATCGCCGAACCTCAAGGCGCCCTGGCTCAATACTTCGACCGCGTACGCGTCTCCTCAGCCTATGGCGAGTTCAAGAAACGGGCCAAGGAAATCATCAAGCGCCTGCCCTACAGCGAGGCGCTGGGCGACATCTACCACCGTTGCGGTGAAATGATGAAAGCAGCAATGCTCGACGGCCACATGTTCGAGCAGTTCGGCTTGCTGTGCATCGGCCCCATCGATGGCCACGACCTGCCGACGCTCATTGACATGCTCAACGAAGTGCAGGACTTCCCGCACCCGGTGCTGCTGCACGTCAAGACCATCAAGGGCAAGGGATTCGAATTTGCCGAGGGAGATGCGACGACATTCCACTCACCCAAGCCTTTCGTGGTGGAAGGATGCCGGGTTGAGATCAAATCGTCCGGCCGATCATTTACCAGTGCTTATGCCGACGCTATGATCGACCTGATGAAGCGCGATGAGAAAGTCGTCGCGGTGACTGCCGCCATGCCCGATGGCACAGGACTGGCCAAGGTCATGGGTAAGTTCCCGCAACGCACGTTCGACACGGGCATCTGCGAATCACACGCGATGGATATGTGCGCAGGCATGGCTAAGACCGGCCTGAAGCCTTTCTTCGCGTTGTACTCGACCTTCAGCCAACGGGCATTGGATCAGGTCTTCCAGGAAGTATCCTTGCAGGAATTGCCTGTCCGCGTCTGCATGGACCGGGCTGGCTTCGTCGGGGGCGATGGCGCGGTGCATCATGGCTTTATGGACATTGCCATGTTCCGCCAATTCCCCAATGCCGTGCTGCTGGCTGCGAGCGATGAACCCAACCTGCGTGCCGCGCTTGAGTTCATGCGGCTTTCAGATGACGCGGCTACGTTCCTGCGTTACCCGCGCGACAACGTGCGTGAACCTGTGCAGACCGAACCTGCTCCATTCGAGTTGGGCAAGGCTCAACTCGTCCTGCCTGCGGAAAGTGATGTGCCTGACCTGGCGATCCTCGCGTATGGCACGCAAGTTTACCTGGCAATGGATGCTGTCTCGGAATTGCGTGCGCAAGGCTACGAAGTCGCTGTGTATGACGCTCGCTTTGCCAAGCCTGTGGATATTGAACTGGTTGCTTCGCTGTCGCGAGCAGGAATTCGCATCCTCACCGTGGAAGATCACTTTGTCACCGGCGGTTTTGGCACAGCGGTACTGGAAGCCTGCAACGAGCAAGGCATCCCGACCGATCACATCTATCGCCTGGGCATGAGCGAGCAATGGGTTGGCCAGAACAGCCGCAACAATCAGTTGGCCGATGCCGGGCTGGATGCAGCAGGTATCGCCCGTAAGGTACGGCAGATTCTGGATGACTCGCGTAGTGCGGCGATGGCTGGCAAGGTGCGGTCGATGATGGAGCAAAGCAGCCGATTGGTCTCCACGAGTCGCACCCGTGACAAAGCGGAATAAGTCGGCGGTGATCTGACTTGCATTCTCCTCTTACCCCTGAAGATGAACGATGGCTGGCCGATCACTGCAACTGTACGTTGCGCGATCTGGTGGGGGTTGCAGCGCGCGATGGTGCAGGCCAGCCTGCGGTGGTCGTTTGCCATCCTTTGCAACAGCGTGGCCAACGTGTTGTTCCTTTCCCCACCACGTTCTGGCTGTTGCAAGCCGACCTCGATCATCAACTCGCCTGTCTGGAAAGACAAGGTGTCATTGCCGAGTTGCAGCGGTGCGTTGATGAAGATGAGCAATTGCAGCAGGCCTTGCATGAAGATGCCAGGCGATACGCGGTGATACGCTGGCAACTGCTGGATGATGGACAGCAAGACCAAGCCAGTCGCGCAGGCTACGCCGACGTATTACGCGACACAGGGGTTGGTGGCAGCAGCAATCCCCTGGCGGTCAAATGCCTGCATGCGCAATATGCGTTTCACCTGGCTGAGGGAAGTGTCATGGGAAAATTGATTAATGCGCGTTTGGCGAAGTTGGGTTAAGCAAAGCCAGGAAATACACCACCGAGGCGCCGAGGCACGGAGTAAGTTGGCAGTTTCTCTAGCCTTCGTGCCTGCACGAGGTAGTGAACAGCAACACAGGCACTCATTCACTGATTGGCTTTCGCCCCCGCAATCGCCTCGATAATCTTCGCGTGATCAAATCCCTTGCTGGCGACGATGCCTGCGTTGTTTTGCAGCTTGCGGCCTTGGGTGAAATCCAATGGCTTGCCCGACACATCCGTCAGTTTGCCCCCCGCTTCTTCGATGACAATGGCACCGGCTGCGTGATCCCAGATCTTTTCCTTATAAACCTCATCACGAGGAAGCCGCATGTAAATGTGCGCCATCCCCGCAGCCACGGCTGCGTACTTGGCTTGACTGTCCATGCGCACAGGGGGTTCGGTAATGCCCAGCGCCTCAGCCACCTTGGCGGAGACATCATGAGCAGCGTGGCCACTCTCGAAAGGCTCGCAGAATCGCAGGTTGCCTTCCGCATCGCCAGCAATTTTCACGGGCGCGCCATCCCCTTCATCAGGCAGTAACCACGTGCCTTCGCCGCGCTGAGCCACGAGCAAAATGCCAGGATTGGCATCTTTGTCGATCGACAGATTCGGGCAACCGAGGACGCCGAACTGGACCTGTCCGTTGACGATTCGCGCCAACGCGATGGCGTATTGATCACCTCGCAGGAAACCTTTCGTGCCATCAATGGGGTCCAGCGTCCAGAAGTCATCGGTCGGGTCTGCGTTACCCAGATCAATAAAGCCGGCCACCTCATCAAAGGAACTGCTGCCCCCAAGCGCCTGGTTGACCAGTTCAGTCACCGTGGCAGCGATGGCTTCATTTTTCGACTCGCGCAGTTCGCTGGCATCTTCCTCACCCACGATGGGCACTGACCCCAACCCGTCGGTCAGCGTCTTGCAGACCACGGCCTGCGAGGCGAAGTCGGCGATGGTGACGGGGCTGCGATCTTCCTTGGTAATCGTGCCATCGGCTGCGATGCGCTTTTGCAACTCCCGGCAAATGACTGACGCCAGTCGCACTGCCTTCACAGCCGTGGCCACTTCCTTGCTGTCGAACTGGATTCCCATGACAAACGCCTCCATGTGGGGGTTTTCGATTGATTCGCAAGGATTGTTGCAGGTTGGCAGGGGCATGCAAATAAGGTTGCCACAGAGAGATATCGTTTTGCACGACTTGCATGGAAATGTAACTGTGATTGCATCCTGCAATACGCAGGGCTCCCGACGAGATAGCTCAATGAAACCCGATTGGGTCTGCCGTTGACTATCCCGCGCTGGCTGGCCTGCGGCGAAGACGTGAGTCGATGCTGCTGCCAATCTGCCCCAGTGTGATGGGGAACTGAACAAAGAATGCCTCCCAGGCAGTGGCCATGGGCACACCCTTCTCACTTGGCAAACCCAGCGAGAGCAACACTGCGGCAACTCGCAATCCGGAGGAAATCGCGAACAACACATGGTGGTAGGTCAGCACGGCCCCCATCACGGGAATTGCCCATTCTAATCCTTCAATATGCCCGGCCACGAAAGCGCCGAGTAAACCTGAGCCGATGCCAGCGATCGCCCAGACCAGGCCATGCATCGCCACGTAACTGCTGCTGCCAGCACGCTTGTCGCCCGTGCGTGAGCCCGCCCGCGCCAGCACCATGTTGAAAGCTGCCAGGTTGACGCCTGAAAAAGCGAAGGGGGAAATGCAGGTCATGAGGTAACCTACCACCCATTGGTCAGGCGTGACAATGAACCACCCCCAAGGGCCCATGACTATCAACGTACCCGCGATGACCAATGCAGGCTTACAGCCGATGCGATCAATCAGGCTACCCCAGAAGATCGCGCCGAACGCGCCGATGGCCATGGGCACCACCCCCACCAGCACCATGATGCCGATGTTGCTGAACTGGGCGCGATCATCCACGAAGCGGAACACATACTGCCCGAGGAAACCCATCGCCAGCATAAAGACTGCGGTGTAAGCCAGGAACAGCAGGAACGCACGATCGCGCAACGTCCCGGCCATACCACCGACCCAGTCCATGAACTTCATCTTCTGTCCCGGGTGCGGTTGGTCGGGGATCAGATGGAAGAACTGAATGTCCAACACACCCAACAGGCCCGCAAAGGCAACCAGCATGCCGGTGATCAGGATGATCGCATCAGGATTGGCAGCACAATATCCCGCCAGCCAGGTCAGTCCCATACCCACCACAGGCAATTGAACCAGCATGCCAAGATCGCGCGTCGGATCGATGGCATCCATCAGCACACCGATCAAAGGCAGCGCGAGAATCAGGATCGGCTTGGTGGATAAATCGCGAATCGCAAAGTAACGCCCGCGCACCCGCCGAGGGATGACATCGTTCATCCAATGCATCCAGCACGGATTACCCAAGCCATCCAACCCCCAGGCCAGGAGCACCATCGACAGCATGATAATCCAGCGGATATCGCCGTTGGATGTCACCTCATGCAGGCTGAAGCCATACGCGACCAAGGCTTCAGTCAACGGTGTGAACATTTCGCGCGACAGCACCAAAGGCATTAAGCCTGCGACGATCCACAGCACCCGGCTGGCGGAAAGGGTAATCAGAAAGATCTCCCGCCGTTTCCCGTAGCGTTCGATGATGTAAGACGCGGGGACGCGCATCAACGCCCCGACGAAGATCATGGCCGCGAGCAGGCCGTACCCCCACTCCGGGGCACCGAGTTGCTTGATGAAGACATTGACCGGCAAGCCGTTGGCGACCATCATCCACACCGCCCCGAACATCCACGCCACCGTCACCAGACGGAGCTGATTCCGCGTCGAGGGATTCTCCCCAATGCGGTTCTGGATGGCTGACAATGGGTTAGTGAAGACCGTCAAGGCCTGGCTCCGGCACACCTTCTGCAGAAGGTGGCGTTCATGGGGGTTGGTTGGTTTCTTGAGGCAGGTTTGCCTCGGGCGCTGGCTCCTCACGCGACGCAGCTGCCCACGTCCGAACTGTGACTCTATCCCCATCGGCGTCGGTTGCAATACCCTTCGGCGGATCAGCCTGCAAAAACTGAAAATTCACAGTTGGTTATTTCCCGTGCGATGTCCCAGCTTCACTTTCGCTGGTGCTATAACAGCACCTGCAACAGGAACATTCCGGCGAAGCCCAGGATAAAGGCCCAAGCCACCTTCAGATGCCCTTCCTTCTCAAATGCATCAGGCAGCATCTCCAGAACCACGAGGAAGATCATGGCCCCGGCAGCAAACCCCATCAGCACCGGCATCAAAGGCTCAAAAATCCAACTGGCGATGATGGCTGGCACGGCAGCAATCGGCTGGGGCAGACTGGTCAGGAACCCGGCCAGGAAACACTTGGGCATGCTCAGGCCTGACGCGCGTAAGGGAATCGCCACTGCCAACCCCTCGGGAATGTTGTGAATCGCAATGGCGATGGCAAGTTTCAGTCCCAATCCATCCATTGCCAAGGCCTCTTCCCCCTGATAACCCACACCCACTGCCACACCCTCGGGAATGCTGTGCACGCTCATGGCAATGAAGATCAGAACACCAGCCTTGCCTCCCCAACCATCGAGCAACCTTTCCCCCGCCGTCCACTGCTCAACCCAGTGGTGACTGATTGTCAAAAACAAACAACCGAGACCGAAGCCAAGCAATACGGGCAGGACGCCATCAATGTGGTACTCACCTGGATTGGCTGGCGTGCCATCCATCTGAAGTCCCGGTAGGATCAAGTTAAACAAACTGGCGGAAATCATCAGGCCGCCTGCGATGGCGTACCCCAACCCGGCACGCTCCTTCACATCAAACTTCTTGATGAGCAAAGGCAGCGCCCCCAGGCCACATGCGACTGAAGCAACGAGCCCGGCAATGACTGCTTCGAGCACGGTCTGCCAAACCTCCACGCTCGGCCAGATTGATTCAACCGCTTGAGTGAACAAGTGAACTCCTTATCAAGTGCAGAACATTAGCATTCACGACACCCCCTCACATGCTGAAAAGGCTCTTTAGCCTGAATATTCCGTAATCGAAAATTAGACTCAGGAACGCTGCCAAAGAAACACGCCGCTGCAACTCAATCGCTTCGCGGGTATAACCTTCGGCCTGATGAGTTCATTCAACCCCCAAAACATCGATGCCATCATCTTCGACTACGGCAACACGCTCGTGCCCTTCAGTCACGACACCGTGGCCAATATGAACGCCGCGATCGAACGCGTCCTGCTCGAACACTTCGGCCAGGTCGATCGGACCGCACTGGATGCCGTCCGCGCTCGCGACCGCATGCTGCCCTACGAAAACGAGCATCGCGAAAATCATCTGCCCACCATCACGGGCAACATGATCCGTTCGCTTTATCAGGTCGAACCCGAACCTCACATCATCGAGACGATTCTCGCTGCTCGCTATGACTCTTTTCTCGATTCGGTCCTGCCCAGCGATGGGGTGGCCGATCTTCTCACCGACTGGAAGAAACAATACAAACTGGCTTTGCTTTCCAACTATCCTGATGGGGATGTCGTCCGCGAAAGTGCGAGGCAGGTTGGCGTTTTCGACTTTTTCGATGCGGAACTGGTGTCAGGCGACATCGGCTGGGCCAAGCCGCACCGGGCGATGTATGACACCATCGTCGAGCGATTGGGCGTCCCGGCAGAACGCTGCCTCATGGTTGGCGACAATTGGCTGGCTGATATCCAAGGCTCAAAACGCGCTGGCATGTTTGCAGCCCACATCACGCAATACGAAACTGTCGAACATTTCGAACCCGGACCCGAAGACTCTCCCGCGGATATGACGATTGCCACGCTCGCAGAGTTGAACGATTATCTTCAAAGGTGATGCGATGCAGCAAGCCATAACTGATTCATGCGGTGGTTCTTGATGCGGTTGACTGCAGCTTCAACATAAAAGAAACATCACATACAGGATGGCTTGAGATCAGGCTGACTCTGCCAAACTGTAGTATCAGGTAGTGCATACCCAAGTCATTCATCGCGGAGTGACACAGTTTGACCGAGTTCGTGAGATAAACTGTGCTGTGGGAAGGAAAGCCCAAACGCGATGTCATCCACACACCTTGCGCCACTCTCGCAAGCCCTTCGACTACGCTCAGGACTTTACTCGTGTGTCGTCAAGGCGTGGCACCCAGGATGCGACGATTGGATTCATCCTGCCCTAGTGCTGCGTCATTCCATGATCTTCGGGTATAAGCGTTTGAGTTTGACGCGGGCGTCGTCGGTGGTGAATTGCCAGTCCACGCCCACGCCAGCGGCGTTGCGTTCGGCGGCCCAGTGGCCAGCTTCCTGCTCGATGATCGTCGGTTGATGCATCCGCCGCCCCAGGCACTGTCGGCTGAGCACGCTCAACTCGCACTCGGCGATGTTCAGCCACGAGCCGTGTCTGGGCGTGTGGATCAACTCCAACCGGTTGGCGATACGCAACGCCTCGGCGGGATCGAATGCCTTGTACAGTGATCCCAACTCGTGCGTGTTCAGTTGGTCGCACACCAGCGTGATCTGATCGACGTCGGCGTAACGCGGATCGTCCACCAACGCCTTGATCTGGTGCGCCCAATCCACCGCCGTGCGTCGGTCGGTGACCCGCACGTCACGCCAGCCGTTTTCGGGAGCGAGCGGTTCGTTGAACATCCACACACAACACACGCCTTGGCGGATGTATTCATGATCCACCCGCTGCGTACCGTCGGACGCCGTGACCGGCTGGCGCGTCTCACGGACCAACTGCTTGGGCTGTTCATCCATGCACACCACCGGCCGCTTGGGATCGTAAGGCCGGGCATAGACCTGGAGAACCTGCTCCATCGACGCCACGAACGCAGCATCCTGCTCCGGCGGAATACACCACATCTTCCGACGCCAAGGCTTTATCGCGTTTTTTTCAAAGTCTGACGCACGCACTCGTGGCCGATCGAATCAACCACCTCCAATTCCACCATCTTCTCGGCCAGCAACCGCAACGACCAACGCGACCGACCCTCCGGCGGCGTCGAACACGCCAGTTTCACCAGCTTTGCTTCACCCACGCCGTCGAGCTTGCGTTGCCACGATCGATCCTGCGCCTTGCGTTCGAGCAACGACAGCGGCCCACGCTCGACCGCCTGCTTCCGCCAGTTCTCCACGCTTCGCGCTGTCATGCCGAATGCCTCGGCGATCTTTGCGTCCGGCCAGCCCGGCCCATCGTCGCTCTCATCACACTTCAGCAACGCCTGCGCCCGCTGTACCTTCCACCCCGCCGGAGCAACTGTTCCAATTCACGCCGCTCGTCCATAGTCAACTTCACCCGATGTTTGATCGCTATTCGTCCTTGAGCCATAAGTTGTCTCCAATGCCAGAGGATATCTCTTGCATCGGAAAACTCTACCACCCATCTCGAAAATAAAGGACAGACGCAGCACTAGTGAATGGAAAAGCCTGTGTATGATCGAAGGCGCATTCTGACGTAATGCGACAAATAAATTACGCTTCATCCACTCGGGGTTCGACCGAGTAGTTCGGGCTTTCCTTGGTGATCTGAATATCGTGTGGGTGTGATTCAGCCAGGGATGCACCGGAGATTCGCGTGAACTTGCCACGCTCGCGCAGTTCCGCGATGGTTTGCGTGCCGCAGTACCCCATGCCCGACCGCAAGCCGCCCACCAACTGATAAACAAAGTCAGACAACGGGCCACGGTAAGGTACACGTCCTTCCACACCTTCAGGGACAAACTTGCGTCTCTCTTCACTGCTTTGGCCGTAGCGATCCGCCGAGCCTTGCGACATGGCTCCTTCACTGCCCATGCCTCGATAAGACTTGTACCGCCTGCCCAGGTGATACACCGTTTCACCGGGGCTTTCATCCAAGCCTGCAAACAGGCTGCCCATCATCACGGCGGATGCCCCAGCCGCGATGGCTTTGGTGATGTCACCAGAGTGGCGGATTCCGCCGTCTGCGATCACCGGCACGCCAGCTTCGTTCGCCACGGAACAGACCTGCACGATGGCGGTGATCTGAGGCACACCCACACCCGCGACGATGCGCGTCGTGCAGATTGAGCCAGGCCCGATGCCGACTTTCAAGGCATCCGCTCCAGCTTCGATCAACTCTCTTGCTGCGTCAGCGGTGGCGATGTTGCCGGCGATGACATCAATATCAAACTTCGCCTTCACTGCTTTGACGCTGTCAATCACGTTTCGGCTGTGTCCATGAGCGGTGTCAATAATCAGCAAGTCCGCCTCGGCAGCGATCAACGCTTCGACGCGATCCAACTGATGCACACCACACGCCGCCCCCACACGCAGCCTGCCCCGCTCATCGCGGCAAGCCATGGGGAACTGCTCAAACTTGTCCACGTCCCGCATGGTGATCAGGCCGTGCAATCGCATCTGGTGATCGACCAGCAGAAGCTTCTCGACCTTCTCGCGGTAAAGAATATTCTGGGCTTTGTCGAGTGTGGTGTCAGGTTTGGCTGTGACCAGGCGATCCTTGGTCATGACTTCGCGAATGGGTTGATCTTCATCAGGCAGGAATTTCATGTCCCGTCGGGTGAGGATGCCGACCACGACACCATTAGCCTTGCCGTCGGCGGTAATGGGGACGCCTGAGATATTCTGCTCGACCATCAATCGCTTGGCTTCGCGGACGGGAGCATCGGGCGGCAGCACGACAGGGTCGAGGATGATGCCGTTGGCGCTGCGTTTGACCTTGGCGACCTCGCGCACCTGCTTGTCGATGGATAGGTTTTTGTGGATGACCCCCAGGCCGCCTTGCTGCGCCAGAGCGATGGCGAGGCTGGCCTCGGTCACGGTATCCATCGGGGCCGAGAGCAGGGGGATGTTGATCCGGATGCGCGGCGTCAGACTGGTGGATACATCGGTCTGGGCAGGGACCAGGTCGCTGCGGGCAGGCAGCAACAGCACATCATCAAACGTAATCCCATCGGTGATGATTTTCTGGTGAACGTCGGCTGAAGGGGAGGTGATGTCTTCCATAGCCCATTGTTTTCTAAGCTTGCCCCGTCGTCAAGTGCGAGAAATTAGCGATGAGATACAACACACGCTACCGCGTCACCAGTTGCGGGTCAGTCAGTCCCAAAGCATCGAATGCCTGACGGCGGGATTCGCAGCCCTTGCATTGTCCGCAAGGCAAGGCCGACCCCTGTTGGCAGGACCAGCTCCGATCGAATGGCACATCCATCTGCATGCCCAGCTCGATCAGCTCCGCATCGGTCAACTCCAGCAAAGGTGTCTCGACACGGGCCCGGTTGCCATACTCCACCTGGGCGGTCTGCTGAGCCAATAGCGTTAACTCCGTGATCCGCGCGATCTCCTCCATTCGGCCACCACAGTGATAAGGCATCACCACGCGCACCGATTCATGCTTCTGCGCTGCCAGCAGACAATCCAGCAGTGTGTGGCTGACATGGCTTTCGGCCAGATTCTCCGGACGGGGATCGTCAGGCAGTCTGTAATAATCCGCCTGCTTGTCCACGATGCGCTTTACGTTGTAATGCTCCGCCTGGTCGCGGCTGAAGCGTCGGCGTTGTCTGCCCAATCCCGAGCCATCGTTCAGAGACAGCAGTTGCAGTCCTGCGGTATCTTCGCCGACAGCTTCGCGGGCGAGATTGATCAGGCTGGCGATGTCGCCGAACCCGGCAAGAATGGTATGAACAACGGGCATACACTGGTTATCGGTAAGTGGCGGCCAAACGCTGCATTTGACAGTGGTACACTGGCCGCGAAGATTCCTCGGCAGCGTCGCGGTGTCAGGCACAAGCAGACCCGGCTGCATAGGGGCGGGAATGATATTTTTAGAGCAGGTGAACCATGGCCATCATCGTTTTTCAACATGAATCCTTTGAAGACAGTGCCCAACTCGGAGCCTTCCTCCAGCAGCAGGGACACCGCCTGCGGACGATCCACCTTTATCACGGCGAGGAAGTGCCGGTCGATTTCGACGATGTGGACGGCGTCATCTCCATGGGGGGCACGATGAACGTCGATGACACAGACGAGCATGCGTGGCTCAAGCCCGAACTGGCTTATCTGAAACAGGCCCATGAGAAGGGGTTGCCCATCGTGGGAGTTTGCCTCGGGCATCAACTGATCGCCAAGGCGCTGGGTGGCGAAGTCGCTGCGATGGAGAAGCCTGAGATCGGGTTCGGCAATGTCAAGCTGGCCTTCCCCGGCACAATCGACACGCTGCATGCAGGTATTGCCTGGGACTCGGTGCAATTCCACTTTCACGGCCAGGAGGTGAGCAAGCTTCCTGAAGGGGGGACACCATTGAGCGGTTCGAAAGCTTGTCGCACGCAGGCCTTCAAAGTGGGCATGAAAACCTTTGGCTTTCAGTATCACTTTGAATGGACATTGGAGGACATCAAGAAGTTTCTGGCCTTGCCTTGGGTGAAGGAGAATGGCTATTCGCCGGACCAGATTCTTGATGATGCGGGTAAGTTTTATGAGAACTATCGCCGTCGCGGCGACCGGCTGTGCGAGAATATCGCGACTTATCTGTTTCCAATTGATAAGTTATAGATTTAACTTGGGTATTGCTGGACACGTACGGATGAGTTGACTCAAGATGATCAAATCACACTTCAACAAGAGTCGCTGGCCAGTCATTATTGGTTTGGTATTACAAATTGTTGCAATTGTTATTCAGGAAAATAGGCAATACTTACCTCTATGGTGGGTTCTGCTATATATCCCCGTCTTTATCCTGGGAACGGTCCTGTTGGCCCGGGGCATCAGTGAATATGCCAAAGCCAAAGGACGTGATCCTGCATTGGGTTGGTTGGCTTTGCTCTCTTTACTTGGTGTCCTTGTGGTTGGATCACTGCCAGATTTGACTCGAAAATCTCCTCTGAAAGATCACGAATAGTTGATGGATTCAGCATGTTATCTGCGTGCGCAGAAAAGCTCTCCATCATTCTTATTGGCGAGCCTTAACATTATCAATCCAGGCCCTCGGTCTATGTCTAGTCCCTGATGCCTTCGAGATAGTTTTCTTCGATGGATTTGGCGTCGAGTGTCACGGTCACTGCCGTAGGCAAGACCATGAACCAGCGAGTTGAGAACGACATGTTTATCACTTTGCGAATAACCATGCCACCGCCTGCTCGATGGGCACAAGCCCTTGCGCGGTGAGGACGAGCGTGCCTGCTGCGAAGCAGTTGCGCGTTGCCGGGGCAGGGAAAGCAAGCGTGGCCTAGGGCACGATCGGTCGGGTTATGCCGTTTTTATGTTCTGTCTGCCTGATCTCAGGGAAATGAACGGTCGGGATTGGTTGACACTGGGCAAGGTGGTGTCGATACTACAGGACTCGCTCAGCAGATGGGCTATCCGTCCCGGCTGAGTGGAGCGTGTTGCTACCCTAGCTCAGTTGGTAGAGCACACCCTTGGTAAGGGTGAGGTCGTGGGTTCGAGTCCCATGGGTAGCTTTGGCTGGCTTATTAGTTGCCTTGGGTGTTTCCGCCTGCGGGGAAGATCAATGGTGGGCGCTGAAGCCGGGAAGGTGGGAAAATTGGGCCTGGCACAACATTAGAGTGGTTGGCCTGTTATTCCGGGCTGGCGGGTTTGCCAGCGAAGTACCTGCCCGTTAAATTAATCCTCTTGCTCAGTACTCGGCGTGGCCGAGTTGGAATAGGAACGATGGTGCCGCCGAGTGCGGCCGATGGAAAAGCCAACCCCCTGCACCGCCAATGGTTGCGGAGAACAGCAGGATAGGCTGCCCCATCGAGACAATAGGTAGAAACTCTCGGAGGTTTTTGAACCATGGCTAAAGGTGAATTTTCCCGTACGAAACCACACGTCAACGTTGGCACCATCGGTCACATCGACCATGGCAAGACGACCCTGACCGCTGCTTTGACGGCTGTTCAGGGCGCCAAGGGCCTGGCGGAATTCACGAGCTACGACGACGTGGCCAAGGCATCGGCTTCAGATGGCCGCCGCGACGCAACGAAGATCGTGACCATTGCCACCTCGCACGTCGAGTATGAGTCGGAAGCCCGACACTACGCTCACGTCGACTGCCCGGGTCACGCCGACTTCGTCAAGAACATGATTACCGGTGCTGCCCAGATGGACGGCGGCATCCTCGTGGTCGCGGCTGACGACGGCCCGATGCCTCAGACCCGCGAGCACGTGCTGCTGGCTCGTCAGGTGAACGTGCCCAAGCTGGTCGTCTTCCTCAACAAGGTTGATCTGGTCGACGACGAAGAACTGCTTGACCTGGTGGAAATGGAAGTGCAGGAACTGCTGACCAAGTACGACTTCGAGGAAGATACCCCGATCGTGCGTGGTGCTGCTTTCCCGGCCTTGCAGAACCCCAGCGATGAAGCAGCCAGCAAGTGCATTGGCGACCTGATGGATGCCTTGGACAGTTGGATCCCTGAACCCGAGCGTGAAGTTGACAAGGACTTCCTGATGTCGATTGAAGACGTCTTCTCGATCAAGGGTCGTGGTACCGTGGTCACGGGTCGTATCGAACGTGGCAAGGTCGTGGTTGGCGACAAGGTCGAACTCGTCGGCTTGCGTGATACACGCGAAACGACTGTGACCGGCGTTGAAATGTTCAACAAGTCCCTGCAGGAAGGTCTGGCTGGTGACAACGCTGGCTGCCTGTTGCGTGGTGTTGAAAAGGATGAGGTTGAGCGTGGTCAGGTGCTGGCCAAGCCCAAGACGATTACACCTCACCACAAGTTCAAGGCCGAGATTTACGTGCTGACCAAGGAAGAAGGCGGCCGACACAGCCCGTTCTTTGCTGGTTACCGTCCGCAGTTCTACTTCCGCACGACCGACGTGACCGGTGCGATTCAGTTGCTTGGCGGTGCCGAGATGTGCATGCCCGGCGACAACGTGGAAGTGGAAGTCGAATTGCAGAAGCCGATCGCGATGGAAGAGCAAAGCCGCTTCGCTGTGCGTGAAGGTGGCCGAACGGTCGGTTCAGGTGTTGTGACCGCGATCATTGAGTAATGGATGGTTTTTGGTTGGACACTGGCGGCGAGAAGCCGCGACAAGAAGAATCATCCCCGGGACAAGGAAACTTGTCTCGGGGCTTTGTTTGAAAGCAAGGCTGATTTGAAGCCTATTGAGGAAAAGAACCATGGCCAAGAAAGCCGATGCGGTAGAATATGTTTGGCTGCAATGCACCGAGACGGGCGATCTGAACTATCGGACGCCGGTCAACGTGAAAGGCGGCCTGCCCGAGAAGTTGAAGGCAGGACTCAAGAAGTACTGCCCTCGTTTGCGGAAGCACACCCTGCACAAGATCAAGCGTAAGTGATTGTGTCAGGTTGGCTGGGCTGGTGTGCCGCACGCGATGCCATCTCGCAGGAGATGGATAAGAACGGGTGTAGCTCAATTGGCAGAGCAGCTGATTCCAAATCAGCAGGTTGGGGGTTCAAGTCCCTCCACCCGTGTTGGCCGAACCCGTTGATTCAGCCCGATCAGGTTTTTCCGCTTTTTATGTAAGGGACGCCCGGTGCGATCATTCATCCACCATAAACCAGGACAAGGCATCGTCGCCCGCTCCGCCACGGCCGCCGGTATCGCCATCCTCTGGATCGGCATTATCGTGTGGGTCAACTACGAGCTGGACAAGGCTTTCGCCTCCACCTGGAAGAATTACTACCCGACACTTGGGCAGATTGCTCAAGAGTATCAACCCTTCGTCCCCGCTGAAAATGGCAGTGGCCTGCAACTGAATATGCAGTTGAAGGTGACTCCAGAGGCCGCGTTGGCGATCCAGCATCGCTATGGTGAACCACCAATTCGGCTGGGTGTCCGTGCTCGAGCCGGCCGAACGCCATTGTCGCCTGTGGTGACAGACGTTGATACGGAAACCGGCGTACTGACGCTGGAAAAACCGCTCAAGAACCAGATTCCCAAGGAATATACCAACGCACAAGGGGAAACTGTTACGACGACGGTACAAACCGGTGAACCTGTCAACCGCTTGGTCTGGCTGCAAGGTGGCGTCGGAGTGACTTTGTTCCTCGGAGGGCTGGTCTTCATTTTCTGGATCGTAAATAAACCCAACGTGGTGGATTTCCTGATCGCGACCGAAACGGAAATGCGTAAGGTGAATTGGCCGCGCCAACGCGAAGTGACCGGTTCAACCATGGTGGTGATCGCTGGTACGTTGATCATGGCCGGCTTCTTATGGGTGGTGAACCTGATCTTTGCCGACTTCTTTGTGCTGATTCACATCCTTGAAGGCCGCTCCAGCATTGCCCAGTTCTTTAACTGGCTGATGGGTGGCTGAATTGGACTTAGCCAGAAGCACCGCGCGTATGATCTGGTGAACCTCACCAGCAAGAGAGACTGGAGATCGCCTGCTTGGGGGAAAGCCAGCGACTCCTTGATAAGACTTCATCGCAGAAAGATGACATGAACGAAGAAGCTTACGAAAACGGAACACCCACCTCGCAGGAAGATGCCGACGCACGTGCGGAGCAAGTGCTTTCTGATGCACCTCAAGCACCTCAGTCTGCCAAATCTGCCGAGTCTGAGTCACAGGAAGAGAAGCCTGCAAGGCCGGCTGGCGCAGTGCCTCCACCTCCGACAGCGATCTCAGCAGACGCGATCCCTCCTTCGGAAGTGGGCGATGACGAACCCCTGATCACGCCGGGCATGAACTGGTTCGTGTTGCGCGTGGCTTCCAATAAGGAACGCTCCGTCCGCGAGACATTGCTTCGCAAGATCAAAATCGAAGGCTACGAGTACCTGGTCAATCGCATCCTCGTGCCGACCGAGAAAGTCAAGACCATCAAGGCTGGCAAGCAACGCATCCAGCAGAAGATGCTTTATCCCGGCTATGTCTTCGTTGAAATGAAACTGGAAGAAGATGGCCGCATCCCACAGGATGTGTTCTTCCTCTTCAAGGAAACGACTGGCGTGGGTGACTTCATCGGCACCGCCGGCCGACCATCGCCAATGAGCATCCCTGAGATCGAGAAGATGATGGCTGCTTCCAAGCCAGCCGACGAATCCCCCTCCCTCGAAATGGAATTCCAGAAGGGCGATCACATCAAGATCAAGGAAGGCCCGTTCGAAAACATGCAAGGCTCCGTGGACGAGTTGCTGCCTGAGCAGGGCAAAGTCCGCGTGATCGTCACCATCTTCGGCCGAGCCACCCCGATCGAACTCGAATATTGGCTGATCGAAAAAGCCGACGAAGAATAAACTTACACTCAAATCAAATGACAACAATCGCCTCGGGCTTCGGCCCGAGGTTTTTTATTCATCTTCCCACCGCATGTAGCGGAACGGATTGTCATTGTCTGGCACGATGGTCAGGCGAATGGTTCTGCCCTGACGAATCTCGCTGATGGCAGCAGCGAACTCTTCCAGCGTTGTGATTCGCTGATTGCCCACATGCGTGATCAGGTGCAAGACGTTGCGGGAAAATCCGGTCTGGTTGATCCCGGCATAGAAAGCCACACTGCCCGGCGCAACCTCACGGACAAGGATGCCAGGCGTTCTTCCATAGCCCAGCTCGAACGCTTCCTCCTCGCTGAGTTGCTTCAAGCTGCGGAAGCCTAAAGACTGGAACAACTGCTCGGGGGTCAGATTGCGAGGCAAGGGTTTGCCTGCCGGGTCCTGCATCGCTTCGCCTTGGGCTTCAGGCAACTCATCCAGCTCGATATTCATGGTCAATGTTTCGCCATCGCGGAAGACTTTGAGTTCCACCGCGACACCGGGTTGATGCTGGGCGATGACCGCTCTTAGACCATCCGCATCCGTCACGCGCTGACCATCGACGTAGGTAATGATGTCGCCTCGTTGCACACCAGCTTCATCCGCTGCCCGATTGGGAAAGACGCTGTTGACCACAACACCTCGCCCAACGAAGCCGAAGGTTTCTGCCATGTCATCATCCAACGTCGCGATGGTCACCCCCAGGTAGCCACGTCTGACTCTACCCGTCTCGATGAGTTGATCGACAATCGTCGTCACCATTTCCACCGGAATGGCAAAGCCCAAGCCGTTGAAGCCACCATCTTCCGAAAGGATGGCCGTGTTCATACCAACCACTTCGCCCAGGCTGTTGGTCAATGGCCCTCCCGAGTTGCCGGGGTTGATCGCCGCATCGGTCTGGATGAAATCCTCGTAACCTTGTTCGCGACGCAGTAAGCCAAGTGTTCTGCCCTTGCCTGACACGATGCCCTGGCTCATGGAAAAGTCGAACTGGAATGGTGAGCCGAAGGCGAAGACGGAATCACCCTTGCGCACCGGCTCGTTAGCGATGGCAGCGGGAATCATCGGCCCTCTTGCTGCCAGCACGGCGATATCCGTCTTAGGGTCGTACCCGACAACGCGTGCCTGTCGTTCACGTTGATCATTGCCCCGAAAGCGGACGATAATGCGTTCTGCCCCACTGATGACGTGGTGATTGGTCACGATGTAATTTTCAGGCTCTCCGCCATCTTCAGGTTGATACGCATAGATCCAGCCTGAGCCGCGCGCGCCCACTTCGCTGCCTCTGCCGAAGAAACTGGGGCGTTCCCCCTTGTAAACCCGGATCAAAACAACGCTGGGTTCGACGGCCTCAGCAAGCAAACGATTGGCAGAGTCGATTTCATGCAAGAGTTGAAGTTGCTTCAATTCCAGCCTGGCATCCTCAGCCGCCGCCTTGCGACTGGCATGCTGGATGTTCTCGGAAATGATCGGCCCGACGAACATCATGCCTAAGCCGACGGCCACGAGCATCAATACCGGCCCGTACCAGAACAGACGACGTCGGCCCTGGGTTGATTGTGTTTGTTGTGGCTCGTTCATGCTTTACCCATCGGCTAGTCAGGCATCATGTGATAAGGGTGGTCATTACGCAGATAGTCACCCGATTCAATCAGTTGCTTCCAGTTTGTTGCGGCCTGCATTACCTGCTCGCCCAGCTTTGCCTGAGGCTTGGCAAATCGTGGCTGCCAATCTGTAAGTCCCAGTAAGTCATGCAGCACCACCACATGTCCATCACAGGCCGGACCTGCGCCGCAGCCGATAACAGGAGTGTCTGGTTGTTTCGACTCGCGCGTTGCTCGCACGATGCCTGCACTGACTTCGGCTGGAACCGCTTCAATCAGAAGCATGGAAGCTCCAGCTTGAAGCAGGGCAACGGCTGTTTCAATCACCCGATCTGCTTCTGCTCGCGTCCGTCCCTGGCTCTTGAACCCGCCCATCGCGCGGACTTGCTGCGGACGTGATCCGATGTGCGCGACCACCGGCACACCTGCACGAGACAAACGCTCGACCAGTGGTGCGTCGGCAGCGTCGACTTCCAACTTCACACTGTCAGCCTGCGCTTCTTTGAGGAAACGAATGGCATTGGTCACGGCTTCATCCGGGCTGGCCTGATAACTGCCAAAAGGCATGTCGGCCATGACAAACAGACGAGGTTCCCCACGTTTGACCGCAGCCGTGATCTGCACCATGAATTCCATCGGAGCCGGCAGCGTCGAGTCGTAGCCAAGAATCATCTGGGCAGCGGTATCACCGACGAGGACAGTGCGCAATCCTGCTCGATAAAGCCATTTCGCGGTAGTCGCGTCATAGCACGTCAACATTGGAAACTTAACGTTGTTTCGCACCCATTTCCGCAGCGTTCCCATGGTTGCGGGTTTTTCCTGTGGATTGGATGACTCAGGTGTTGATGGTAAAGACATTCAAGCATTATAGAGCATGGATGGGACAAGAGAATGCTCAGGCTGCAAGTATGCAGACGTATCTTCATAATCGGGCATCACAATGAGACAGTCGATGTTGTTTATTCAGCGTGACAATTCATATGATGCATCGCTGTGAGTGACCCAAAATCGCCCGGACAATCAGAGGTAGTCAACCAAGGTAAACCCGAAGACGCTGAATCGAACAGCGCGGCTGAAAAGTCACGCTGGTACTGGCCATCGCATGAGTTGCGCAGCAAAGTCTGGTACTCGGTGCGCACCCGTCGCAAGATTCTGCTGCGGCTGTTGATCGCGGTCATTGTCCTGGCGTTGATCTATGTCCTCGGCCAGCAGTTTGGCAGCGAGGTGCCTCGCCTGACACAATGGGTGCGCGACTTAGGCCCGTGGGGGCCGATCGGTTTCATTGTCGCAGCCGTGCTGCTGACCACCATACTCATCCCGCCGACGTTTCTGGGCATGGTAGCCGGTGCAGTGTTTGGCCTGTGGCTTGGGACGCTGCTCTGCTTCATCTCAGGCGTCTGCGGCGCGACGTTGACTTTCATGTCCGCCCGGTTACTCATCCGCAAACCTGTCGAGCGATGGGCCATGCGCTATCCAAAGCTAAGAGCCATTGAGTCGGCGGTACGCGACAAAGGCATCAGCCTGTTGATCCTGCTTCGGCTGTCACCCGTCAGCAGCGCCCCGATGAATTATCTGCTGGGGGTGACGCGGATTCGCTACCGCGACTACATCCTCGCCAGCGTGGGCATGATCCCCGGCCAGTTCGCCACCGTTTACTTCGGCTTCGCTGCACGCAAGCTCTCGGCTGCGGGACAGGAGGAAGCTGCCTGGTATCAGTATCTCTGGACATTGGCTGGTCTGGTCTTGATTATCGCTTTGACGACGTATGTCGCCCGGCTGGCACACAAAGCCATTCGCGAAGCCCAGCATGAAGAGGTCGATGTCGAGGATGATCTGGATGAGCCGATGATTTAACTGCTGGCGGTGTCGCTCAGTTGCCGCGCCCACTGCCTTTCGTACAATGTACGACCTTGCAACCTGATCCGAAAGGATGTTTTATGAAGTGCCTACCCAAGGGGTTCCGCTGTCTTGCCCTGTTATTCATGGCCGCTCTGCCGGTTGTCGTTCTGACAAGTTGTGCTGCTCC
Organism: uncultured Phycisphaeraceae bacterium; assembly: GCA_964546335.1. Taxonomy (GTDB): domain Bacteria; phylum Planctomycetota; class Phycisphaerae; order Phycisphaerales; family Phycisphaeraceae; genus CAZJJN01. The sequence continues at coordinate 8,249 of CAZJJN010000024.1, read as the reverse complement.
GTTCTCAGAATCCAGTGAGGAAGAACTGCGCAACAGCCTGATTCAAACCCACCGCAACTTTCAACGGATCATCGCCCAAGGCGAAGTCACCATCGAACGTGACCCCAGCGAAGTCGAGCAGATACTGCGTGAACGGAAAGATGGCATCAAGGAACTCGACAGCATCAGCGGGGCTTCCTCCTACGAAGGTACCACCCCTGCGCTGGGCAGCGACCTGCATGGCAAAGCCTCCAAAGACACCGTCGGCCTATCGCTGCAGGATGCCATCGGTTACGCGGTGCGCAATAACATTGACTACCGCGTGGTGCGACTTGGCCCAGCCATCGCCCAGCAACAGGTGACGCGCGCCCAGGCTGTGTTCGATGCCACCCTGTTCAGCAACTTCTCATTCAGCACGCTGGACACCCCCCAGCCAGCCGGCCCGATCATCGGCATCGGTGGCGACCAGCAAACCGAAAACTGGACATTGGAAACAGGCATCCGAAAAGCCCTGACCACCGGCGGCAACATCCAGGTCTCCACCACGGTTCGCAGCGTTTCGCAGGTACCGACCTTCTCAGCCATGAACCCATACTGGGATGCCGATCTGCTGGTTTCCATTCAACAGCCTTTACTCAAAGGCTTCGGTACGGACATCAATAAAGCCTCCATCCGCCTGCAAAGGCTGGCCAAACGCAGTGCGGAACAGGAAGTCCGCGCGACACTGATTCAAACCATCAATGACACGGAAACCGCGTACTGGTTGCTTTACCGTCGTTGGCAGGAACTGCTGATTCAAGAGCGTTTGCTTGAGCGTACGGTCAAGGAGCGCAAGCGATTGAAAGAGCGACTGGACTTCGATGTTAAGCCTTCGGATTACACGGATGCCCTGGCCCGAGAGGAAAGCAGGCGAGCGAACCTGATCAGTGCCCGGCAGCAGGTGCGCAGCGCTTCAGATGCTTTGAAGAGACTGATCGAAAGTGAAGATCTGCCCCTGGCTGGTGAAGCCATCATTCAGCCGACGGACAAGCCTGCTGACGCGCCGCTGACCTTCAGTTTGCTGGATGCTGTGACCACTGCGTTGCGTGAGCGACCGGAAATGCAGCAGGCCTTGTTGCAGATAAAAGATGCGGGTATTCGCCAGCGCGTGGCTGACAATAACCGCCTGCCCACGCTGGACCTGACGGCAAGTGTCAACTTCAACGCCATCGAAACCAGCCCGGGCGAAGCGATCGGCGACATCTTCACCGAAGCTGACTACATCGACTATGCCCTCGGCCTGGAGTTTGCCTATCCCATTGGCAACCGTGATGCTCAGGCGCTGTATCAGCAACGAACTCTCGAGCGCAGGCAAAGTGTGCTGGCGTATCAAAGACAGGCCCGCGATGTGGTGTTGGAAGTGAAAGACTCGATGCGCAATCTGATCGCGGCTTATGAGTTGATCGGCGCGACACGCAGCTCGCGCAGGGCGGCAGCGGAAAACCTTCGGGCGATTCAAGTCGAAGAGGATGCTGGCCGAAATCTGACGCCTGACTTCATCGACCGTAAGCTGACGCGCCAGGCCCAATTGGCTGAAGCAGAATTGGCGGAAGTTCAAGCCATCATCAACTACAACACCTCGATTTCCTCGTTCTTTGCAGCGATGGGTACTTTACTCGACCGCAACAACATCGAGTTTGAAACCGAGGAGTGATGTCTGGCAGACAACGCTTTGCGATGCATGATCTCGTCCTTAGCCCCGCTGCCTGCAGCGGGTTTATCAGAACCGCCGCGCGCAAGACATTGACCCACGACACCCAAACCAAACACCACACCCGTTAAAATACCTGCATGTTCATTCGCTTAAGTAAATCCTTCAGTTTTGATTCCGCTCACTGGCTGCCCACTTTCCCACAAGGGCACAAGTGTCGGCGATTGCATGGGCACACGTTCAAAGTCGAAATCATCGTCGCAGGGCAGGTCGATCCCGCCAAGGGATATCTCGTGGACTACGGCGATATCAAGCAGGCTGTCTCGCCCCTCATCGACCAACTTGACCACCAACTGCTCAATACGATGGAAGGCCTGGCCAACCCCACGGCTGAAAACCTCTGCAAATACATCTGGGACAAGGTCAAACCCGCACTGCCCGAGCTGGAAGTTGTCCGTGTCTGCGAGACATGCACGACTGAAGCGGAATATCGCGGGGAATAGTTGTACGTTGGTAGACAAAGTGCTTATTAAGCGTGTCCAAGTCATTCGTAGCGGGGTGCCACGGCTTGACCGAGTTTTACTGAGCAAAGCGAGGGAAAACGCGGCAAGCTGTGTTGAAAACATGGTCTGATGGTTTATCTGGGTCGTCATCGACAGCCAAAATATATTTTGGCGAAAAACACACCTTGCGCCACTCTCGCAAAGCCCTTCGACAAGCTCAGGACTTTACTCGTGTGTCGTCAAGATGTGGCACCCGGACCATGTCGTTCATCGCGAGGGTGCCACGGCTTGACCGAGTTTTACTGAGCAAAGCGAAGAAAAACGCGGCAAGCTGTGCTGTCGATGTAAAGCTGAAGTGAGTAACACAGATATGCTCAAACTTTGCTCATATCATGGCCATGCTGAAGCGATGGCCATGCCACTCACCTCAAGATCTTGCTGGCTCGTGGGGAAAATGGCGGACGAGACGTCCGCCCCACCGAAGAATCCGCTCCCTCACGGTCGCGGCTCGTGGGGAGAAGAAAGTGGTGACGCTTACACGCCCGTGCCTTGCTCCCACGCGTATCCACAGCTACCTCACCTTGTAGCATCAACACACCTTGCGTCACTCTCGCAAGCTCGTGTGTCGTCAAGGCATGGCACCCATAACGCGACGATTGGACTCAGCCTGCTCAAACCAACACAACTCACTTCGCCTCAACACCACATTCCAACAAATGAAACTCAAAAGCATCGATCAGCGCGTTCCATGATGCTTCAACGATGTTCTCGCTGACGCCGATGGTGCTGAACTCCCCTGCCGGCTTACCTTCTTCATCTGTCACCGCAAAGTCGATGACCACCCGCACACGCGCTGCTGTCTCCGCTCGGGCGTTGACGACACGCACCTTGAAGTCGCGCAGATGCACACGATCCAGTTGCGGGTAATGATCCTTCAGACATTTGCGCATAGCCCCGTCCAACGCATTCACCGGGCCGTCCCCTTCTGCCACGCGATGCTCCGGGTTTTGCCCGACACGAAGCTTGACGATCGCTTCCGTGCTCGGCTCGTTGCCATCCATCTTGAGGATGACACAGCGATAATGATCAAGCTTCCAATACTGCTTGCGCTGGTTCAGTTCCGTACGGATCAACAACTCATAGCTGCCGTTGGCTGCTTCAAACTGGTAGCCTTGATCTTCCAGCGTCTGCACACGTTCCAGCACCCGCCTTTGCAGATCCTTATCCTCAGCGATGTGAAACTTCTTGCCTACGGTCGCGCTGACGTTCGACACACCCGACAATTCACTGACCAGAATCTTGCGATTATTCCCAACCAGCATCGGATCAATATGCTCATAACTGCTGGCCAATCTGTTCACCGCATGCACATGCATGCCGCCCTTATGAGCAAAGGCGCTGGGCCCGACAAAAGGTTGGCCGGACGGCAAATTCAGGTTCGCCAACTCATATACAAACCGGCTCAGCGAAGTCAGCTTCCCCAGCGTGTCAGGCAGCAGGCAGTCGTAATCCATCTTCAACTTCAGGTTGGCTGCGACGGTGGTGAGATCGACGTTGCCACAGCGCTCGCCGATGCCGTTGATCGTCCCCTGCACCTGAGTGGCTCCCGCTTCGATGGCTGCGAGTGAATTCGCCACCGCCAGCCCGCCGTCGTTATGGGTGTGGATACCCACCTGCACTTCGCCCTTGAACTGGTCAATCACCTTTCTGACGAATGCACGCACGCGCTCTGGCAGTGACCCGCCGTTGGTATCGCAAAGTACCAGGCGCGTGGCCCCGCCTGCGACGGCCGCTTCCAATGTCTGCATCGCGTACTCTTCGTTGCCTGCGGTGCCATCAAAGAAATGCTCCGCGTCGTAGAACACTTCGCGTCCCGCATCCCTGCAGAACGCCACCGACTCGCGGATCATGGCCAGGTTCTCTTCGCGTGAGACGCGCAACACCTCATCCACATGCAAGTCCCATGTCTTGCCCACGATGGTGATGACCGGTGCCTGCGACTGAACCAATGCCTGCATGCCGACATCATCCTTGGGGTGGATGCCCTTGCGTCGCGTCATGCCAAACGCGCAGACCTTGGCATGGGCTAGGTCCATCTTGCGAGCTTCCTCGAAATAGGCCACATCTTTCGGATTGGACAGCGGGTATCCTCCCTCGACGTAGTCGAAGCCCAGCTTGTCCAGTTGACGGGTAATTTTGAGCTTATCAACCAGTGACAGGGACACACCTTCCCCCTGCGTGCCGTCACGGAGCGTGGTGTCATACAGTTCGATGCGCTGATGGTCAGTCTGGCTCATGGTCTGGTCCTTGTTGGGTGTCGTGCGACAATATGGCGTAGCCAAGGGTTGAGTGATAACAAAAAGCCCTGCATCTGGCAGGGCTTGGGAGTCTCAATTCGTGTTGATGTACGCCAGCCCTACCTTCGTTTGAGGTTAATCATGCTAATCAGGCTGGAAATCATCATGTTCTGCATCAATCCCATTCTACCACCAGTTTTCGGTTGGGCAATGGGATTGCCAAAGAGATTGCTTCAATAATTCATTGTGATAATTCACGAACAGACGATTTTTCAGTATGGTTTGCGTTTCGACGCCCAACCGAGTGAGCCGACCCATGACGAGTCTGAGCACAACGCCTACCGTGACCCATGATCCGCCCATTTCGTTTGGGCAGAAGTTGGCCACTATGTTCCCCCGACTCCTGGCCGGAGTCCTGGTGATTTTCACCTTCCTCCTGATCACGATGGGCGGTCTGGTCACCAGTTGGAATGCCGGCATGAGCGTGCCGGACTGGCCGACCAGTTTCGGCGGATGGGCCTTCATCCCGATTCATCTCTGGGCCGACTTCGCCGTGCTACTGGAGCACAACCATCGCCTGATGGGGGCTGTGTCAGGCCTGGTAGCCATTGCCGTGTATTTACTCACCGCACGTCGCGCCGGTTGGGGGCATCCCATTACCCACCTGGCTGGAGCGGTGCTACTGCTCTACATCGTGCAAGGCCTATTTGGCGGATTCCGCGTCACCGAAAATTCCATTCCCCTCGCACTCGTGCATGGCGTGCTCGGCCAAGTCATCCTCGGCATGACGGTCGCCCTCTATTGCCTTTACCCAAAACCCGGCACAAAACAACGCACCACGTCAACAGCAACCCAACCCCCCGCCTACGCCCTGCCGGTGCGCATCAGCCTGCTTGTCCTCGTCGGTCTGGTCGTCGCCCAACTGATCCTTGGCACCTGGGTCAGACAGACCGGCTCAGCCCCAGCCATCCCCGATGCCCCCGCGACATTTGGCCAAATCCTGCCCCCCATGTCGCAAGACGAACTCAACCGTAAATTCCGTGAATATCGCCCTGACGATTGGCTGACCTATGCTGATATCAACCCCGAACTTTCCATGGATGCCATCTATACATCGGCCACGCCAAACCTGCTGGAGAACAGCATCAAGTTCGCTGCACCCGGGCCTGACTACGAATCCATGCTTTACCATTTTGCCCACCGTGTCGGGGCCGTGGTGTTACTGGTATACATCCTCACACTCGCTGCCATTCTGCCACGAGACAAGCAGGCATTCAGCTATGTCCGCTGGCCGATGCTCTGTCTGCTGGGTCTGCTGGTGGTTCAGATTGTGCTGGGTTTGAGCGTGATCTGGTCCAAGGAAAACCCCAACATCGCCACCGGTCATCAGGCTGTCGGGGCTTTATTCCTTGCCTGTTCGGTATGGCTTTGCATTCGAGCCTATCATGTCGGAGCACGCGATACAGACCAGCCCGTTGACTTGCCCAAGGAGAAGGCAGCGACTGCCAGCGCATGAGTCAGTTAACCTCCAGCAACCCGGCCAGTGAAACGACCGCCAAGGCTACGGTTCGCGCCCGCGCTGCATCCGCATCCACCCCCAGCCTGCTCAGTGATTTTGTCGAACTGACCAAGGCCCGTTTGTCCACCCTCGTGGTCATCACCGCCCTACTCGGCTTCACCATGGGTTGGGCCAGCGTGGTTGAACCCACCCATGCCCTGACGCACCTTGGCATCACCGCAACCATGCCTATGTGGGCATTACTGTTGTTGACGCTCATCAGTGTCGCATTGGCCTGCATGGGAGCCGGGGCTTTGAACGAAGTCATGGAAGCCCAGCGGGATGCGAAGATGCACCGCACCGCCGACCGCCCCATCCCCGCCGGCCGAATGACGCCAACGCTAGGCCTGACCCTTGGCCTTAGCTTATCCGCTTCAGGTGTGTTACTGCTCGCTTTGGTTGGCCTTTGGCTGGCGTCACTGCTCACGCTCTTTACCGTGATCAGTTACGTGGCGATTTACACGCCTTTGAAAACCGTGCATCCGATATCCACGCTGGTGGGCGCCATCCCCGGTGCCATGCCACCACTCATCGGCTACGCCGCCGCCACGGGTTCGCTCGAGCTGCCTGCCGTGCTGCTGTTCCTGGTCATGTTCGCCTGGCAGATGCCTCATTTCCTGGCCATCGCCTGGCTGTATCGGGATGACTACGCCCGAGGCGGCTTTGCCATGCTTCCCGTGATTGACCCGACCGGTGCCTCCACCTTCAGGCAGGCGCTGCTCTGGTGCATCGCCCTGCTCGTCATCGGCATGCTCCCCTCGCTGCTGGGTGTCAGCGGTTGGTTTGCTTTACTGGGCAGCTTGATCGTCGGCGGCATGTTTCTCTGGTTTGCCTGGCGTCTTTATTGCTCGCGCGAACGGCGAGATGCGCGAGCCTTGTTCCTCGCCTCGCTGGTTTATCTGCCCGTAGCCATGGTGCTCATCGTGCTGGATCAGGCATGACGATTCAATCCGAAACAACCGTATTCCCTCCGCGCGTTCCCGCTGATGCCCCCGCGACTTCGCAACCCCTGATCCTGCTGGAAGGGCTTGGCCACACTTACCCCAAGACTTCTCAACCCGCGTTAAGCGACATCGACCTGGCAATCGATGCCGGGCATTCTCTGGCGTTACTAGGCCCCAACGGCAGCGGTAAGTCCACGCTGTTTCGCATCCTCGCCACCATGCTCAAGCCCACAATCGGCCGGGCCTGCTTGGCAGGCTTTGATTGCGTAACCCAACCCATGCAGGTCCGCCGATACCTGGGCGTGGTCTTTCAAAGTCCGAGTCTGGATGAAACACTTTCGCTGACAGAGAACCTGATCTGCCACGCCCGAATCCTTGGGCTGGCTGGCTCCGCAGCACGCGAGCGCACGCAACAACTGCTGGCCCAGTTCAACCTGAGTGATCGCGCTAGTGACAAAGTAGCTTCCCTCAGCGGAGGCTTGGCCCGTCGCGTCGATCTTGCCCGGGCGCTACTCACTTCCCCACGCGTGTTACTGCTCGATGAGCCGACCACCGGGCTTGACCCGGCTGCCCGTCGCGAGTTCTGGCAAGTCGTCGAACAATGCCAACGTGAGCAAGGCATGACCATCATCGCAGCCACGCATCTGACCGATGAAGCAGACCGTTTCGATCAGGTCGCGCTGCTCGATCAGGGCAAGATGCTGGCCAAGGATCAGCCGGACGTTTTGAAACAGGCAGTTGGCAGTGAGGTGATTGAAATCGAATTGGGTGAGGTGGAGATGGCGAGTCGCGCAGCATTGAAGGAAGAAGTTGCAGCGCTGCCGGGGATCGCGAAGGTGAATGAGCGCGACACAGGCTGGCTGATTGAGGTCGATGATGGGCCGGCACGGGTGGCTGCGGTCGCCTCGACGGTGCGTGACGCAGCGGTGCGCATCAGTCTGGGCAAGCCCACGCTGGAGGATGTTTACCTGCACCACACAGGCAAGCGGTTGGTGGATTAACCGAAACGATTCCCGACAGAGCGAATGTGTCGGTTGACTCTGAATGACTGGGACGAAGAGGAAACGCCTGCGGAATTTTGTTAGAATGTGATGCTTGGACGCGACATTGTGGCCGCAAATGATTTGCGTGATACACTGTGGAATCACTATCGGGGTGTAGCTCAGCTTGGCTAGAGCGCCGTCTTTGGGTGGCGGAAGTCGTCGGTTCAAATCCGGCCACCCCGATTGAAATAACCGCCTGCGGGCGGTTTTTCAATAGAACAGGAGAGTGGTGAAA
>CAZJJN010000023.1:0-56382 GCA_964546335.1 uncultured Phycisphaeraceae bacterium | reverse complement strand
GGGTGAAGTGCATTGTTTCTCACTTATGCAATTCAGATTTGATGAGAAGCCAATATAAGTGCCCTCGGCTTGCTAAGCCTTTTATTTATGTCCGTCCAAATCCACGTTTTCCCCATAAAATAGAGGATTCGTCGAAGAACCAACGCGCCATCAATCGCCCACCCCGGCAGCCGTCTCAGGCTTGGGTGGTTCACTCAATGGCGTCGTCTGAGGCCGGGCTGGAGCCGCGGCAGGACTTTCTGTTTTCTTCCTGCAGAAGATCGCGCCGAAAATGCCATCAATCGAAATCTTGCCCGGGCCTGCCAGGAATAACCAGACGGCTGTACTCATGAGCACAATGTTTGTATTGAAGGCAGGACCTTCACCTGCAGGCCACCAGTTCACACCGAAAGCCATGATGAAGCTCAGCAGCATCAAAGAAATGATCAGCGCCCAAAGTCGGCCAAGTAATCCAATCGCCAGCAGTGCTCCTGCCAGGATTTCCATGAAAGGTAATGTCACGCCGTAGTAATAAGCCATATCCGCGGACAGAAAATTCGGGGCGTTAGGGACAACATACGCATCCGCAAATGCCTTGGCATTTTCCAGGATTCTCATCACCTCACCATCAGGCATCAGCTTGCGGTACCCCGCAAAAACAAACAACGCCCCAAGTGTTAAACGAGCACCCAATGCACCCAGTGAGTAAAGACATTGTTGTAAACCTGTCATGGCTGTCCTTTCTTTGCTGTAGTCGTCCGCCCAATCTTAGGACACGGAAATGCAAAAAAACAAAAGCTTCACGAAGTGATGAACATGAAAGGTATTCTAACCACCCAACTCTTGACTGCGATCTCGCGCAGCCAGCATCGCATCAATCACGATCTGCTTCATGAACTGCGCATCCATGTGCTTCGTCGCTGCTTCAGTCGTCCCGCCCGGACTGGTCACCTTCTTCCGCAGCGTCGCCGCATCATCATCATCATCATCAGATTCCACTAACAACTTCGCAGCCCCGGCGATGGTCTGCCTGACTAATTGCTCTGCTTCGATACCCAATCCCATGCGCGACGCAGCCGTCTCCATCGCCTCAGCCAGGTAAAACACATAGGCAGGCCCGGAGCCGGACACCGCCGTGATGCCATCCATCTGCTGCTCATCCACGACCACGCATTGCCCCGCTGCTTCAAACAGACTTTGCGCGAACTTCAGATCTTCATCCGTCGCGTTGATGCCTTTGCAGACCGCGCTCATCCCCATGCCCACCAGCATCGGCGTGTTAGGCATGACACGGATAATCCGCGCCCCGTCGCCAGCGTGTTGCGCGATCTTCGCGCTGCCCACCCCGGCCATGATGGAAATGAGAAGCGACTGAGCCCCGGCTTGTTTCAAATCCTTACCAATCGCATCAAGATTCTGAGGCTTCACTGCCAGCACCACAGCCTGGCATTCCTGCACGACCTGGGCACTATCCTCCAGCCCAGCCAACCTGAGCGAAGCGAACACGTCGCAGCGCTCGGGTGATTTGTCGGCAAAGGCGATCTGCTCCGATTGAAGCAAACCGGTATTCAGGATGCCCCGCACGATGGCTTCAGCCATATTCCCCGCACCGATGAACCCCAACGCGTATTTCATGTCAAAGACTCAAGCGATGGCATCGTTACTGCCACCCAATTTCCAATGGTCACGTGTTTTCTTCGCTTTAGCCAAATATGCCTCGATCTCCGCATGGTCGCCCTTCTCGAGCATGGCCCGGAACGTTTCCAACTCCGCCTGATGCTCGCGGATCGCACGAAAGACCGCCTCACGATTGTCCGTAAATATTTCCGCCCACAGGCCGGGCAAGCCTGAGGCAATCCGCGTCGTGTCGGCAAAGCCTGTGGAAGCCAAAGGCAGCCCGTCGTTGCGCTCCACTTGAGCCACCAGCAGCGAGGCGATCAGATGCGGCAGATGGCTCACCCGCGCGACGCGCTCATCATGCTGCTGCGGGGACATCTCCATCACCCGCATCCCCAGCATGCCCCACAACTCGCGGACAGAAGCAACTGCCTGAGCATCGGCGTCTTCACTTGGTGTCACTACGCCCGGCTTTCCAATGAAAAGGTTGCTGGCTGCATGGTCCGGCCCGGCCATGTCGCTCCCGGCCATGGGATGCGACCCGACAAACCGTCCCCGCCCTGCCAGGCATTGAGCTGCGTGGGCACAGATCGAAGCCTTGGTCGAACCCACATCCGTGATGATTGGCCGATCCCCCGGGTCAGACTGCTCGGGCAGCAACTCGCCTAAAGCGGTCAACTGCTGCTTGATGGTTTCGACCGGCGTGCAGAGGATGATGAAATCCGCTTCAGCCGCAGCAGTAAAGTCGGTGGATATTTTGTCCAGCCGGGCGACTTGATTGGCCTTGTCCAGCGTGGCCTGCGTGCGTCCCACGCCGATCACCTGACCGGCAAATCCCTGCTGCCTAAGCGCCAAGGCAATACTGGTCCCCAGCAGTCCCGTACCCACCAAGGCAACGGTCTGAACATCTGGCAGCACTTGCTCGCGTATCGTCATGGTCAGTAAATTACCAGTTTTGCGTTTAGAATTCATAACGATAAGGCTTGACAGGTTATTCCCTTGCGCACACGATTTCGTGAGTCAAGCCTAACTGGAGCCCGCCATGACAGCCAGCCCTACCTCTGCACCATCGACCACATACGCCCTGGACTTCGAAAAGCCCCTGCTCGCATTGGAAAAACAGATCGAAGAACTGGAGCGCACGCTGGGACGAGGCGACGGCCCGCAAGGCGTCAATCTCAGCAACGAAATTCGCAAAGTCCGCGAAAGCCACACCCGAATGCTGCGGGATATCTATTCCTCACTCAAAGGCTGGGACACCGTCAAGGTCGCCCGACACCCTAATCGCCCGCAGGCATGGGATTACATCAACAGCATGGTGCGGGACTTCTGCGAATTGCATGGCGACCGCCAGTTCGGCGATGACTCGGCCATCATCACAGGCCTGGGCAGAATCGGCACGCAGAAAGTCCTCATCGTCGCCCAGAACAAAGGTAAAGACACCCGCTCAAGACTCGCGGCCAACTTCGGCATGGCCCACCCCGAAGGCTATCGCAAGGCCCTCAAGAAAATGCAGAAAGCCGAAAAGTATGGCCTGCCCATCGTCACCCTCGTCGATACCCCCGGTGCTTACCCCGGCGTCGGCGCGGAAGAGCGAGGCCAGGCCGAAGCCATCGCCGTCAACCTGATGGAGATGAGCCGATTGCAGGTGCCCATCGTCTCCGTCGTTATCGGCGAAGGTGGCTCAGGTGGCGCGCTGGGTATCGGCGTGGCCGACCGCGTGGCCATGGCTCAGTATGCGTGGTACAGCGTCATCAGCCCCGAAGCCTGCTCGTCCATTCTCTGGAAGTCCAGCGACCACGCTGCCGACGCAGCCGAGGCGCTCAAACTGACCGCGAAAAACAATCTCGACCTTGGCATCATTGACCACATCATCGAAGAACCCTTAGGCGGGGCCCATCGCAACCCCGGCATGATGATTGATGCCGTTGAACGCTGGCTGACACAGTCACTGAAAAATCTCAAACGCTTCAAGACAGAGAATCTGCTGAAAAACCGCTATGACCGATTGCGTCAGATCGGCGTCATTCAAAGAGAGCAGGCACTGCCCACGAGTTGAGCAAGGCACAGAAAAACCAAAGTTTCATGAAGCGTTCATCAAAGCCCGCGCATCATGGCGTGGGTAGATTCATCAAGGCACGACCATCGAATCACCCGCTACCTGAGGCGAGTCATTCAATTTCAGATTCTCGATGTTCTTGACGTGCTTGGGCAGCCAGATGTTGTCATCACTTTCCACAGCCGGGGTCTTGATGAACTTCACACTGCCATCTGCAAAGAGGACGTTCTGGCCGATGCCCCCGTGCAAATCGCTGGCCGCCTGTATGCTCACCTGCTTTACAAACGCATTGCCCTTGTAGAAGCGCAGCAGTAGCGGGTTGCGGTCGGCCAGGATCACCATGCGCGGCTTATCTTCCAGCTTGGTATCAAAGGATGTGAAACGATTCTGCAGGCTGTAAGAAACCGTCGCATAATTCGTAAAGTCAGTCGCATTGGGTGCCAACTGTCCTTCGCGGTCTGCATAAGGATTACTCGGGCAGGCCAGCGAAGCGAGGGAGATGTAGCTCTTGCGCACTGGCAGCATCAGGTTGGCAGAGTTGGAAAGCGCGTGCGTCTGGCCTTGCTCTTGTTTGATGCCTTTGCCCACTTCCCACCATTCCTTGCCGGGCGTGGAAACGTAACGAGGCAGGAACCCGCCGGAGTCCTTTGCATAACTGGAAAAGCCCAGACCTGCTGCCTGGATATTGTTCTGACAGGCCAATCTCGATGCGCTGTTCCGCTGCTGACTCAGCAAAGGCCAAAGCAGTGACACGCTGATGGCCAGCATCGCCGCCACGGCGATCACTTCCGTCCAGCGGAACCCGCCACCGCGGCCACCCGTCAATTGCTGAACATGGCCAAGCACTTCCTCATCCCGGGCCTTCGCTTGCGCAATCGCCTTCATCGTTCGGCCGGCCAAGTCATTGGTCGCCTGCTCTGCCGGGTCCTGCCCGATCAACTTCAACCAACTCTGCGCGCGCTCGTACCGCTCATCCCCAGCATCACTTAGTCCAAGTTTGGCTTCGCCCCCAGCCAAGGTGTCTTCCAATACCTTGTCCAACGCCTTGGCGTCAGCGTCGCTGAGCTTGGTCATCTTGAAGTTGGGTTCGTCCTGACTCATGTGTTCCTGACTCATGGATAGCTGGTTTCCTTACCCCTGACCTGACGAAACTGCGTCCCTACCAAACTCTGTTACGAAGCCAACAGCAGGCCGGTTCGCTTCGGTTTGCCGATCATGAAAAATTCTGTCCAAAGCACCAACTCCACTGGCTTTGCTCCTTACCCAGTTTGCCGAGTTGCTACAGATCATGGCTGCTCCTCCTGCGAGCCGGGCTGCCAGCCTTGTTCTTCCTCATCATCCGGATGCCCGCCAAAACGCTCCTTCCAGAGCGTGGCAAAAGTGCCCACCGCTGCGTGCAGCCGACTCTTCACCGTCCCCAAAGGCACCCCCAATTGCTCTGCAATCTTCTTGTAAGGCAGCTTATGGAAATACCCCAGCAGCAAGATCTCCCGCAGATGGTCAGGCAGTTGCGACACGATCTGGCGCACCTGCTCGCGCACCTCAGCCGCCTCCACCGACTCGTCAGGCATCGGGCTGTCGCCTTGCATCAGGTCGATGAAGCTGGCCCCACGTCCGTCGCCATCATCCGAAAGGTTGGCAGACAGGCTGGCCTTGGCGCCCTTCTGCTTCCTCAAGTAATCCCGGGCCTTGTTCGCTGCGACCGTAAACAGCCAGGGGCGAAAGTTCCGCGACGTGTCAAACTTGTCAATCGCGTTATGCACCTGCAGAAACGCTTCCTGAAAGACATCTTCCGCAGCCGCTCGTGAACGCAGAAATCGAAACAGGAATTGAAACAGTTCCTGCTCGTACCGACGAACGATGATTTCAAATACAGCCGGGTCACCTTTTTTGTGCAGCTTGATCAATTCCGCATCGCTGCGGTCGTCAGGTTGGGCCGGCGGTTTCTCAGGCATGGCCGGGACATTCTAATCGCGTATTGATTTCAAGGGGTAAATCACAAAGAGCCCATCGAAGAGTCTCGGGCAAATCAAACCTACTGATGCTCCATCGGCCAAATACCGTGACACGAAGACAACCAAAGCCCACGGCACCTTGCGTGGGATAAATTTCCACAAGCCGAGACGCCCCATTTGACTCGGTTTCATTCGATGCTGTCGGATCAGGATCGACCGTGATCTAAAATTATGAGATGGTTACGTGCATTCGCTCCGATGAAGAAACTTCCTTCCATTGCAACCCCTGCTTATCACGCTAAAATGCCTTGCTTGGCTGGTCGCGTGCCCGAGTGGACTAAGGGAGCGGATTGCAAATCCGCGATTCGTGGGTTCGAATCCCACCGCGACCTCTTGACTCAATCGGCTGATGCTCTGCCATCGACACGGCATGCAACCACGCATCCAGGCAACAGCCTAAGTAACCCCCTAAAGTCGATGGCAGAGAGGATTCGCCCATGCTTCCCAAGCCCCCGCCCCGCCGACCTCAACTGGGTTTTCTCTATGTCCCGCCCTACCGCATCGAAGGCCTGTCCATCGCGGGTGAGGAATCGTCTGTTGCTGTGCCCGAACTGGGTGTCTGCTTTGACATCGGCCAGGCTCCCAAGGCTATCCTGCCATGTGGTTACGCCGCTTTGACGCATGGGCATATGGATCACGCAGCAGGCATCGCCTACTACTTCTCCCAGCGCCATTTCCAAGGCATGGGCACAGGTAATGTCATCTGCCCCCCAGCGTTGGAACAGCCGCTGCACAATGTCATGAAAGCCTGGGTCGATGTGGAAGCGCAGCAAACCCCTTACATCCTCACCCCGCTTGGCCATGATGAAGAAATCGAGATCAAGAACAACTTCTATCTGCGCGCATTTGATACGCAACACACGGTGCCAAGCAGTGGCTACGTTGTGGTTGAACGCCGAAGCAAACTCAAGCCTGAATATCAGGGACTGCCCCAGGAAAAGCTGGTTGAACTGAAGAAACAAGGCACGAACATCACCACCATGCTGCAGGTGCCTCTGGTCTGCTACACAGGCGACACCCGTATGGGCGACCATCTCCTGCGTGAGGATGTGCTGGGGGCGCAGATTCTGATTACCGAATGCACGTTTGTTGACCCGGACCATAAAAAGAAAGCCGCGGTCGGCCAGCACATGCACATCACCGATGTGGTGGAACTGGTGAAACAAAGCAAAGCCGATGCAGTGATTCTGACGCACCTTTCCCGACGAAGCCACATCGGGCAGGTTCGTCGTTGGCTTGAAGAAGCGATCCCGGAGGAAGACAAGCATCGCGTGCATATTCTCATGGATGGCAGAACCAATCGCGACCGTTATGAACAGCAACTGGCTGAAGAGGAAATGCCGACGTGATCCCTGAGCGAACCAAGCCAAAAGTGTTGGTGCTTCCCCTGACATCTCTGCCTGAGGTTGTGGAGGCAGCAGCAGAGCTTGCAGATGAAATAGGTCTGCCTTTTTTGCCTGATGTCCATGGGGAATGCCCGCCGGAGCAGATACCGACGCTTGCGGAGTATGACCTGGTGCTCTGGGTGGATACAAAGCTGATTCATGTTCAGGAACTGCGACAAGGCAGACTGACGGGCAAAGCATTTACGCCTTTGCATAATTTCCCTGACGTCATCTCTCCTGCGGGTCGAAGCTGGAAGCAACCGATTTTGAAAGCCGTGGGCGTGCAGGCAGCGCGCAAGCGAGGTGAAACCCCGCTGGTGCTTGATCTCACCCTTGGCTGGGGAACGGATGCCTGGTTGCTGGCTGCGTTTGGCTGCGAAGTGCTGGCTTTTGAGCGGAATGCCATCATCCGGATGATGACGGAGTCGGCATTTCTGTTTATGGAAGAGGTTTTCTATGAACAGACTGGCACTTACGATTCACCCGAGTGTCCCTCAAGTCGCATCATCGTTTACACGACAGACAGCTTCTCGGTTCTCAAGGCACCAGAGCGAATTGAACCACCCATCGATATCAACCATTGCGTTCTTTACCTGGACCCGATGTTTCCCGATCACGATCAACGCAAAACAGCCCCGAAAAAGGCCATGACACTGGCGCGCTGGCTGACCACAAGTGAGCCTGACGACGAAGATGAACTTTTTGAAGCAGCATTGGCTGCGAGCGCGAAACGGGTGGTTATCAAACGACCGTTGCGTGCTCCGTTTCCACTTGGCCTTAAACCTTCCGTCCAATTTGAAGGTAAAGGTCATCGCTTTGATGTTTACCTTTAGCCTTGAGTCCAAACACGGCAATCTCCCGTCGCATTCGTTAAGCTGAGTTGATGAACATGACAGCCCCCAAAGTCCCTGCCTATCTGAAATCATTCTCAAGTGAGTATGCCCAATCAACGCGCACGGCTGCCATCGAATGGTTCCGCCAAGCGAAGTTCGGTCTGTTCATGCACTACGGCCTGTACAGCCTGCTTGGTGGAGAATGGCAAGGCAAAACGCAGAAAGAACAATCTGTTGAGTGGATTCAACTGCGGATGAATATCCCCATCGCGGAGTATGCCAAACTCGCCAGAGACTTCACCGCAGAGAAGTTCGATGCCGATGCCATCTGCAAACTGGCCAAAGAGGCAGGGATGCGTTATGTCAACCTCACCACGGTGCATCACGATGGCTTTTGCCTGTGGGACACTGCGACGACGGATTTCAACTCTGTGCGTGCCCCGGCCAAACGCGACCTTGTCCGTGAACTGACCGAAGCGTGCGATGCACACGGCCTCGGCTGCTTCCTCTACTACTCGCACGGCAGGGATTGGCTTCATCCGGACAGCCCTTACAACGGCAGAGAATCCTGCCGACCCAAGTGCCCTGAAGATCGCGACCATTTCCATTGGGGAGATGACTACAACCTTGATGCTTATCTGGACTATGTCGAAGCGCAAGTCATGGAGCTATGCCAATACAAAAATGTGGCAGGCATCTGGCTGGACGGGATCGGCGAGTTCAAGAACATGGAAGACGGCGTCAGACTCAGTCGCTGCGAGGAACTTTATGGCAAGATTCGCGCGACTTCCCCTCATATTCTGGTTTCCTATAAGCAAGGCCTGACTTATACCGAAGATTTCTACGCTCCCGAGCGCGATATCAAGCATGGCACGGCTCCCGCAAGTGACAAGCCTTATGAAATCTGCACCACGCTTCAACCTCATAGTTGGGGTTGTCGCAAGTCTGACGACGGCAAGCACCACGGCCCGGACTGGGTCATGGAGCAACTTGAGATTGCCAGTCGCATCCCGGCAAACCTGCTGTTGAATACAGGGCCTTTGGCGGATGGGAGTATTCCGGACGAAGACGTGGCGACGCTTCGTGAAGTGGGCAAACGGCTGGATTCGAATGGATAAGAACGAGTTACTCGAATAAAGTTTTGGATTCACCAAATACTAAATCCTCAGCATCCTCATAGAGCGTTCCGAATGTCATCGCGGACTTCACCGCTCCTTCCACGCCGCTCCACATGGAGGTGTCAGCTTGAGCTTGTGGATTGCTCTGATTATTCAGAGTACTGCCCATGGATGACCGTGCAGTGCTCTTGTATTCCTTGAGTATCTTGCCATCCAAAGTCACTTTCACTTGGATGGTGACTTCTTTCTTCTGGATGCTGATCTCACGGTTCTGCACACCCATACCGTATACACGGTATTTCTCAGTGCCGAGTACTTTCGGCGAAGAACTGCTGACCGACACCTGCAAGCGCGGCGAGTCTGATTGCCATTTGAATCCTTTTTGTTCAACGGTTCGTTGCAGATACTTCTTTAGCTCATTGATATCTCGGCCATAGGAAGAGAGGCTGAGATTGTAGTAGACGGTATCCCCAGGTTTTAATATTTCCTTCATGGCAAGGTCTTTGCCACGGATCGCTTCTTTGATCTGCGCGAAACTGATTCTTACAGGTTTCAACATGATCGCGCCAGGCCTGCTATTCGCCGCATGCAGCAACCCCTGAGTTTGAAACATGATTCTGTCGTAAGCACTTTGATGGTATCGCCAAATCGGCCGACCCGTTTCGTTCGAATACAGATAACTGTGATAGATTGTAAACGTGCCATCTGAATAAGTAGGCTTACTTTTGAAATTCTGATGCAGTCGGGCTGAATGAAGCAATCGCCCCGTTTCCAGAGACCACGTGAACAGCCAGTCTTCATTTAAATTATTCACTCGCCTGTATCCACGCGACACGAATGTTTTCCCATCCACGCCAACGATACCCTCTGCAGCCGATGATAAACCTGAGGGGTACTCAAGATTGGAGACTGTTTTTCCTTCAAGTAAATCGATGATCGAGAGTGTGCGAGGATCAATCGCCATCCTGCCACCAGGAAGGATATGCAAGTTGTCATAGCCGGCCTTGGCGGTGTAAATCACCTTTCCGGTACTGGCTTCAAACAGGTGTGCATACCGTCCGCGCTCATGTTGAATAAGCACATAATTGTCCGCTACAAATTGAGCTTGGACAGAGTCATAACCCAGGCGATTCACCTCGGCCTGTTTGGCCATCTCTTGCGTCCACTGCCATTCATTGATGAGCTTGCCTTCACCAGCATTCCAGAGTGAAAAGTATATTTCACGTTCCTTGTTCGTCCGCGTGCAAAAGACATACTTCCCTGTCTGGCTTATCGCGAGCGGATAGTGATCGTTTAATGTCTCTAACTTAGAATAGCTCTTGCCCTGTGTTGGTGTCAGAGTGACAAGATAGGCTTCACTCTTAGTCTTGCCGTAATCAGATGAGTTCCCCGGCCTGCCACGCTGTCCGTTGTAGATGATGGCCTTGCCTTGCAAATCATCCGCCAGAAGGATGTTTTCACCTCCTGTTGGCCTAGGGACTTCGACAAATCGACTCATGAACTGAGGATGCCTTTTGACTTGAGCCGGCTCATAATTCCACTCCACCAATTCTGGTTTAGTCCAGTCTAATTTGCGAAACTCTTTATTAGAAGGTTCATCTGAAGCAATCTCATCAACTTCGACCTGCGTGACTTGGTTCACATCGGTAACGTTGTCTGGCTTGTTTGAGCTATCCCCAGTCTTCCCCTGTTGATCCGTTGGATCATCTGCGGTGGCGACTTTAGGGTCTTCGCCATTGGGTTCATTGGCTGGAGCCTGCTGCTCAGGTTCCGGCTGCTTGTGGTAGGCCAGTTTCTCCTTACCCGGCAAGGCCAGGTGATCCATAGACAGCACACCCCCCTTGACCTGCCAGACCGATAGGCGATCTGCGTGCAGACAAACGCGCGGGGGTAATTGTGCCGCAAAATTCTCCGCCAGATAAGCCACCGACCAGTCGTTGAGTTCATCGATTAACACTTTGCCATGCACGAGCACCAACGTGCCATCGGGGGTGAACTCCACAGGCCAATGGTTACCACTGAGTGACGAAATCCGTTTGCCATTCGGATGTGTCAGTGAGAACTCCACTTGTTTTTTCAGTTTGCCGGACTTCAAAGACCAGATGAGAAGTTGCCCTTCATCGTCCTTACGAAAGATGGCAGCCAACCTTTCACCATCAACTGAGTAAACCAGTCCATCCGCCTGCCAGTCTTTATCCAACTCTGTCGCGAATTGGCCAAGTTCTTTGCCGTTGTAAGTATCACGGATCACCAGCGTGTTTTTGTCCTTCACCATTTCAGCGGTGGCAACTTGTTTACCTCCCGGACTGATGCGGATGCGGTGGACGCGCAGTCCTTCGATTTTCTCACTCGCCCACGCAAGTTTGCCATTGCGGTAATCAATGGCAACCAGTTTGGCATTACCTGTGCGCACATCTGCCGTGATGAGTTGGTTGCTGTCTGCCAGTCCTGCCCACTGAGGCATGAATTCTTCGACTCGAATATTGGCGGAAGTTCGAGCGCCGCTGTCTGTTAAGTCAAAGGTATCCACGGAAATGGTGCGCATGCCTCGCCCAGACTGGACTGAAAACAATGTCTTGCCATCGGACGACAGCGCAAAAGCGCTGCTGACCCGCACATGTCCCGGCATGGAGCCGATGGGTTTGCCTGTCCGCATATCGACTGTCGCTCGCACCGGTCCAAGATCAACTAATGCAAACCATGAATAGTTTGAAGCCACGTCAAAATTGCGAGGCGAGACCCCTTCGAAATCCACTTGCTTGATCATGCCTTGATGAAACGCCTTTAAGTCGGGCAGCGGATCAGGTTTCAACGAAGCCAGGCAGCTAGCTGAACATATAGCAACTGCCAAGACACAAATAAAAGTCCCGATATAGCTTTTCATTCTTTGGTTTCGACTGACCATTGCCATGAGAAACCCCCTGTAAATAGAGGAACTATCGTAAGAAAGTGTAGAATAACAACTCGAGTTGGAATTGACCAAGTCGCATTATACCACGCCACTGAATAGAAGTACCAATACTCTGGCACTGCATAAATGCAGAACTATGTTATGTCAGTGCCATTGCCATGCAGATTCAGCCAGAACTTATCTATCTGACCATGCTAAGTTGATCAGTTCTGCCCCTGCATCCCGCATACGTTGCAACGCACGTTCGCAGTCGCCCGGCTGCAGGTCCACACCACGACAGGCATCCACAATGACATGTGTCCCGAAACCAGCCCGGATCGCATCCAGCACCGTGAACTGCACGCAGTAATCCGTCGCAAGGCCAACCACATCCACATCCTCAACCGCACGACTCGCCAGCCAGTCGCGCAGTTCCGTTTCATTCCTGTGGCCGTTGTAAAAAAAACCACTGTAACTGTCAATGTTTTCATCCATTCCCTTCCTGACCACCTCATCCACACGATGCACATTCAATTGGGTGCAGAACTCTGCCCCGACAGTCTCCTGCACACAATGATCAGGCCAGAGCGTCTGCTTAATTCCCTGCCATTCAATTCGATCGCCAACTTCTCGTCCAGGATGCTGGCTGGCAAACGACTGATGGCCGGGAGGATGCCAATCCTGAGTGGCGACGACAAAGTGATATTTCGGCATCAGACGATTGATCACGGGGATCACCTGATCTCCATCGGGCACAGCCAACGCACCACCGGGCTGACCGGGAGTGAAATCATTCTGCACATCCACAATCACTAGCGCTCGCTGCAACATGCCTGTCCTCGATTCATTTCATTACCCTTGCCTGGCTTGTTCTATCATGCGTTGTCGCCGTTCATACAACGATGCTTCCAGGCCGACGGGATATTCATGTGGCTTACGGAATCGTCGTACTGCTGAGTCGAGCTGTTTCAACTCGTCCTGCACACGCTGACGAATACTGCTAAGTGATTCTGTTTCAGCCACGAGTTCTCCATCTCGCATGATGGGCCGAAGCAGATCGGGACCTATTTCATCGCCTTGGAGTTTCTTGCTTCGACTGCCATCTTTTGGATCGATGATTCTGGTTGAGTTGTTCGCACCGGTAAGTTCATCAAACAGCATATCTGCCACATTTTTACCGTCGCGTTTGAATCGGCGAATCTGTAGTTTGCCCGGAATAGTAGTCTTGGCCAGTTGTTCGGAAAGCTTCAAGCGCGGTTGCCAGTTGCCTGACTCATCCGTCACGGCACCCAATTTATACACGCCCCCCAGAGCCGGTTCGTCAAACGCGGTGA
This sequence comes from uncultured Phycisphaeraceae bacterium, assembly GCA_964546335.1. Taxonomy (GTDB): domain Bacteria; phylum Planctomycetota; class Phycisphaerae; order Phycisphaerales; family Phycisphaeraceae; genus CAZJJN01. The sequence continues at coordinate 43,152 of CAZJJN010000023.1, read as the reverse complement.
CCAAATGTGTCCCAACCCCCCACGCTGAAATCTTAGCCCCCTGCCGTTTCAGATCTTCGATGACATACTCATCAAGATTGTTAGAAGCCACGATCAGCGCTTCTTTGAAACCCGCCTGATCAAGAAGCTGACGAGCCTTGATACTAAGATAGGCCAAGTCGCCCGAGTCTAGACGAATACCTGCCAGATCATGCCCTTGCTCACGCAAGCGTTGTCCGATCTCGATAGCATGTTGTACGCCTTGCAAAGTGTCATACGTATCAACCAGCAGAATGCTGTTGCCGGGCATGGCCTTGGCATAGGCTTGAAAAGCTTCAATTTCTGATGCAAACGACATCACCCAACTGTGGGCATGGGTGCCGCGTACAGGTATTCCAAGTAGCTTACCCGCCAGGACGTTCGATGATGCTTTGCAACCGCCGATATATGCGGCACGGGCAGCACTGAGTGCACCATCAATGCCTTGTGCACGACGCAGGCCAAATTCGATCACCGGATCACCATCGGCTGCATCACAGATACGAGCGGTTTTGGTTGCGATTAAAGTCTGAAAATGGACGATATTCAGCAACGCAGTTTCGAGCAACTGCGCTTGCAGGATCGGGCCGATCACCCGAATCATTGGTTCATTGGAGAAAACCACGGTGCCTTCCGCAACCGCATCAACATTACAAGAAAGTTTCAAATCTGCCAACATATCGAGAAATTCTTCATCAAAGAGTGGATTGCCATCACCTGTGCGTAAGTCGGCAAGATACTCCAGGTCAGAATCCTCAAATCTGAAGTCGGCCAGGAAGTCCATGACTGGACCCATTCCTGCTGCGACTGCATAGCCACCACCAAAAGGCGGTTGTCGAAAGAACAGATGAAAGACTGCCTGTTGATCCTGTTGACCAAGCTTCCAGTAGCCATAAGCCATGGTCAGTTCATACAAATCTGTCAAAATCCCCAGCGAAGGTCTGTAGATGTCAGATAGTCCAATCAACTTAAGTTCCTTTCCTGGCTGACGTTGAGTTTGAACAAACTTTGTGATGGAATGCTAGGCAAGTCAGAAAGCCAGCAATATTCTCTCTTATGTCTGGTTGTATGTCTGCATTCACGGAGCAGTCTGTTCAGGGAACAATGTATTTATTGTGTTCGGCCTAACCTGTGCAAACCCTTCCTCACTCGACAGGCAACTCAATCGTGACCGGCTTTGGCGTGACAGTGTGCACATGTATTGCCTACTGGAAGCAATAAAGCTGACAGATCAACGTTGAAGACTCAGTCACGCGTATCAATGACCTGCACAAGGAGAACCTGGCATGAAGGCGATTGCCTCTTTGGAGCCGATCCGTCATTTTCAGTTTGATGCGATCAAAGCTCGTCATCTGCTGGCACGGGCAGGCTTTGGCGGTTCGCGTCAGGATGTCGGCAAGTTGCTCAGGTTGGGATTGCATGGTGCGGTCGATCACTTGGTGGATTTCCCCGCCAAGTCAGAGAAAAAAGACGAAAAGGTGGAGAAGCAGGCTGCGGTTGAAGCAGAAAATGACAAGGCCACTGCTGAAGGTGCTTTCACTGTCGATCCAGACATCATCAGGCCACCCACGCTGGAGGAGATTACTGCCTATCGCAAGGCTCAGAAAGAGAACGACCTAGAAGCGTTGAATGACTTTCGCAAGGAACGGCAGCGCCGACAACGAGAAGATCGCAAGCAGATGCTGGCCGTCACCAACTGGTGGCTGAAGCAGATGATCACTTCATCTCACCCTCTGAAAGAGAAACTCACGCTGCTTTGGCATGGTCACTTCGCCACAAGCTATCGCACCGTGCAGGACAGTTACCTTTGCTATCAGCAGAACCAGTTTTTTCGCGACCATGCCGGGGGTAACTTTCGCGACCTGGCGTTGGGGATCGTGCGTGACCCGGCCATGCTCCGTTACCTGGACAACAATCGCAATGTCAAGCGCAAGCCGAACGAGAACCTGGCTCGTGAACTGATGGAACTGTTCACCCTCGGCGAAGGGCATTACTCGGAGCAGGACATCAAGGAAGGTGCTCGCGCTCTAACAGGATACACCTTCCGTGACAACGATTTCCGCTTTGCCCGTTTCACGCATGATGCAGGACAGAAGACCATCCTCGGCCAGACCGGAGACCATGATGGCGAAGGCTTTGTCAACATCCTGCTCAAGCAGAAAGCCTGCTCGCAGTTCATCGCCTACAAGCTGTATAAGCATTTCGTCGCAGATGTGGAGTATGAAGGACTGCCTGATGCTACCAGTTCAGTCATCACTTTACTGGCAGAGGAATTACGGTCGCGTGACTATGCAATTTCTCCTATCTTGAAGATCCTGTTTAAGAGCAGGCATTTTTATGATAATGCCCTCGTCGGTCAGAAGATCAAGAGCCCGGTGGAACTGGTGGTGGGGACGATTCGGGCACTGGTGAACCCGCCTTATGAGTTGAACCGATTGAATGACGCGATGGGCGTCATGGGCCAGCGTCTTTTCTTGCCCCCCACTGTCGCGGGTTGGGACGGAGGCAAAGCCTGGATCAACACTTCCACGCTTTATGTCCGCCAGAATACGGCTGCATACCTTGTGGCTGGCCCTTTGCGACGAAATGCCAAGCGATATGACCCGACGCCTTTGCTGGAGGATTTACCGGGCAATCGGCCTGAGGCTGTGGTGGATAGACTGGTGGAAGTGATGATCGGCAGAGGCATTCATCCGGACCATCGTAAAGCCTTGGTTGACTTCGCCAAGTCTAAAGGGGTGGTCAACGACAAGGTAGCCACGGGAATATTGCTTCTGATAACAGCCTTGCCTGAGTTTCAATTGACCTGATGCCTGTTTTGATGTTTTGCGACAGATTGACTTAGATATTCATGCTTGGAGTTCCATGATGCCTGACAAAGCCCCTTACACCCGTCGCCAGTTCCTGCAGCACTCACTGGTGTTGGCTTCGACGATTGGCTCAGTCCCCGGCTTCCTGAATCAGGCGGCTGCAGCAATGCACAATCCGGGAGATGCACTATCCAGCAGGCCGGGCGTGCCCGAGGGTCGTGTGCTGGTCGTCATTCAACTGTCAGGCGGGAACGATGGACTCAACACCGTCATTCCATTCGGCCAGGATAACTACTACAAGCAGCGCCCGAGACTGGCAGTGAAACCTGACGACGCCATCGTCTTGGACAAGCAGAATGGCATCGGCCTGAACCCAGCGATGAAATCCATCGCGGAACTGATCGACCAGGGACTTGGCAACGTCATCCTCGGAGCAGGCTACCCCAACCCCAACCGCTCGCACTTCGCCTCCATGGACATCTGGCACACCGGCGACGCATTGGATGGCAAAGGCTACGGCTGGATCGGCAAAGCGCTCGACGAACAAGCTGAAACGCAGCCGAAGGCCAACCACACCACGGCCTGCATCTCCATCGGCTCTGAAGCCCCGCGGGCCACGCAAGGCAAACAGGTCAAACCCATCGCGCTGGATAAACCTCACCTGTTCCGCTGGTTCCCCGAAAATGCGGACAAAGACCTGGCTGCGGCGTATGAAGACATCAGCGACACGAGGGATCGGCTGCGCGCAGTCGATCCGGATGATGCCTCGGCCTATGTGATGCGCACCACGCTCGATGCGCAGATCGCCTCCGATAGAATCCGCAAAGCTGCGGAGCAGAAGCCAGAGACCACCTTCCCAAGGTCCGGCCTGGGCGATCAGCTCAAATTGATCGCAGCCATGATCAAAGCGGAGATGCCCACGCGCGTGTATTACGCAGCGATGGGAGGCTTCGACACGCATGCAGGTCAGTTGGGCAGGCACCCGCGATTGCTCACCGAGTTTGCCGATGCAGTGAAGGCTTTCCAGACGGAGATGAACAAGGCCGGGCATGCTGATCGCGTGCTGACCATGGCTTTCAGCGAGTTCGGCAGGCGCGTGGGTGAGAATGCTTCAGGCGGGACGGATCACGGGGCCGCCGGGCCGATGTTTTTGTTCGGCAACATGGTCGAAACTGGCATCGTGGGCAAACACCCAAGTCTGGCTGACCTGGACAAGGGGGATCTGAAATACACGACCGACTTCCGCCAAGTCTATGCAGCTGTGCTGGATCAGTGGATGAAGGCTGACAGTGCAGCAGTGTTAGGTAAGAAGTTTGAGACTGCGAAGGTGCTGGGGGAAAAGGTTAAGTCGTAGGCTTCAATCAACAGGCCCATCCGTCCGATAAGCCATATTCCATTATTTGCGCAATTTTCTTGCGCATGTTTGCTTTTTTTGTCGATATTTGGCTAGCATATCGCGCAGGATTATTGCGCGGGGTTAGGAGGTTTTTATGCTTGTACGCCTATTTGGTGAAAACTTTCGGTCATTCCGCGACTACTTTGAACTTTCCATGGTCGCTGCAGATCTCAATAACGAAGAAGATCGTGACCGTGGGTATGCGGAAGTCAATGTCGAAGGGTCAGAAAAGCCTCTACGTTTGTTGCGAACAGCAGCGATTCTGGGGCCCAATGCATCAGGCAAATCAGCGATATGCACAGCCGCAGAGGCACTTCGGTTCTTGATCAAACATTCCAGCCCCAAGTTCAAGCCCGATGAATCCATCGCTCCCTACGAACCATTTCTGTTGGATGAATCCAAGTCAACTGATTCCGTGACTTTGGGTTGCATGGTCTTGTTTGAGAACAGGATTTTGGAATATAAGATCAATTTCCATGAAAAGAATATTCAATCGGAAACGCTCACACTCCATGGCAAGGAAACTGAAACGCTCATCGATCGTCGAGCGACAGGGGAAATTACGGGCACATTGATTGAGAACAGTGACGCAAACAAATTGTATGTTATGAAAATGCAACCCAACGTTGCTGTTATTTCAAAGCTAGCCCAGCACGGTCCTTCCGAAGGCCCGGAATCTGCCATTCCGTATCAAAGTGCGATTCTGAAGTCACTTACTCATAAAGATGTGAGCAATCTTGCTCGGCGCGGAAAACCATTTCACGACAAAGTGGCCGAATTAGCTCACAAAGATGGTAAGTTTCGAGAATGGATGCTTGACAATATTATTATTCCGGCTGATGTGGGCATATCAGACATGAATATTGAGGAACTCGACGTACCGGATGAAATTCGACAGCAATTAGAAGACCTACCGGACGACTTCTCGCCTCAAATCCCTAAATCAGTGTACCAAGTTAGCTATGTACATACGGGCAGCAGGGATAGAGAATTAGATTTTGGCGATGAGTCTGCAGGTACGCGGAAACTACACCACCTCTCACCTGAACTTTGGAAACTCGCCAAAGAGAAGGTGACGCTTTTTGCCGATGAGTTCTGTGCCAGCCTTCATCCTGTTCTCGTTGATGCCATTGTGCGTTCACTGAATACGAAAGCTGAGTCCCCTGCGTCTCAACTGATCTTTACAACTCATGATTCTGGTCTCTTTGAGAAACGAGACGGAACAGTCCCGGTACTACGACGAGACCAAGTCTTTTTCGCAGAGAAGAATAGCGAAGGTGTGTCTTCGATATTCTCGTTGGACCAGTTTAAGAATGACGCGAGAAAAGAACACAATCTGCGGAAGCGATATCTTTCCGGGCGCTACGGGGCCCTTCCTATCGTAGGAGGTATGCTGGACTGATGGCTCGGAAACAAACAAGTCGTGGCCATAACTATGCCGACCAGCTCCGGAGGGATCGGGAAAGTAAGCAAGGCACCAGGACGTGTAACAAGCGTTTTCTTATCGTCTTCGAAGATGCTAAATCAGCTGCAAACTACTTCAAAGAACTCAGAAAGTACCTTCGCGTACACAGTGCAGATATTGAAATCGCTCCAGGCAACTCTCGTACGCAACCGCAGCAAATAGTCGATCGCGCGAATAATTTAATGAATCAAGCAACACCTGAGAACCGATATGACGAAGTCTGGGTCGTCTTTGATGGCGATTTCGGCGCCACCAAAATTGCTAACGCGAGGACATCCGCCAACACGAACAGCATCAATTTGGCGATCAGTACACCTTTCTTTGAGTACTGGTTAATTCTGCATTATGAAGAATATTGTAAGACACAATGCACGAAAGATCAGATGCTTGACAAACTCAAAGAGCATTGGCGGAACTACGATAAAGGTGCAAAGCAATCAAGCTTTCAGGAAATAGTTCGTGACTATATGACTGCTGCTAAGAGGGCAAGAAAAATACGCGACAGGAAGGTATATGATAACCCCGAAGACCAAAACCCTTGTTCGGAACTTTACCTCTTAACAAACGCGCTGGATAAAGCTGTAAGTCGTCCAAAGTGATATTGCCACAAATATCCTTTCCTCAAATATCAAAATACATGCAGAACTCCCACGGGTGTGGGCGGATGTCCAGCGAGTGCACTTCGTTTTCCATCTTGTATTTGATCCAGTAGTGGATGACATCATCCGTGAAGACGCCACCCTCAAGCAGGAAGGCATGGTCGCGTTCGAGTTCGGTCAATGCCTGGTAGAGCGTGCGGGGCGTGTTGCGAATCTTCAAATACTCGTCAGGCTCAAGGTCATAAAGGTCCTTGTCGATCGGGTCGCCGGGATGGATTTTATTTTTGATGCCATCAATCGCCGCCATGGTGATCGCAGCGAAAGCGAGGTAGGGGTTGCTCGAACAGTCCGGGCAGCGGAACTCGATGCGTTTGGTCTTGGGGTTGTCCTGATAGGTGGGGATGCGGATGGCTGCGGAGCGGTTGCGTGAGGAATAGACGAGATTGACCGGGGCCTCGTAGCCGGGCACGAGGCGCTTGTAGCTGTTGGTGGTGGGATTGGTAAACGCCAGCAAGGCCGGGGCGTGGCGGAGGATCCCGCCGATGGCATAAAGCCCAAGCTGAGACAGGCCGGCATATTTCCGCCCTGCCATGATGGGCTTGCCTTCTTTCCAGAGGGAGAAGTGCGTGTGCATCCCTGAGCCGTTGTCGCCGAACAAAGGCTTAGGCATGAACGTCGCCACCTTGCCATGCATCGCTGCGACATTCTTCACCACATGCTTGTAGTACATGCAGGTGTCTGCCATCTCGACGAGATCAAGGTAGCGCAGGTCGATTTCGCCCTGACCCGCGGTAGCCACTTCATGGTGATGACATTCAACGTCAATGCCCAGTTCGGCCATATAGTTGACCATCTCGCCGCGCAGGTCTTCGCCCTGATCGGTTGGCGAAGTCGGGAAGTAACCCTCGCGCTGACGAATTTGTCCGCCAAGGTTCGTCGGATCTTCCTTGCCCCGGTTCCAGATACCTTCGACGGAGTCCACGCGATACTTCGCTTCATTGATGGTCTGGTCATACCAGACATTGTCGAAGACAAAGAACTCCATCTCCGGGCCGAAGTAAGCTTTATCTGCAATCTTGGAATCGACGAGAAACTTCTTGGCTTTGCGGGCGATGGAACGAGGGTCGCGCGAGTATTCCTTGCGGGTGATTGGGTCTTTGACATCGCAGATCAGTGTCAGCGTCGGGCGATGCGCGAATGGATCGACCTTGGCAGTATCGGACACCGGGACGATGAGCATGTCGGATTCATTGATCGCCTGCCAGCCTCGGATGGATGAGCCGTCGAAGCCGAAGCCGTTCTTGAACGAAGCCTCGGTCAACTCCTTGGCGGTGTAGGTGGTGTTCTGCCACAGGCCCGGGAAGTCCATGAAACGACAATCAATGAACTCTATCTTCCTGGACTTGACCAGTTGCAGGACTTGTTTCGGCGTCATCAGCAGCTCCGTTCTTGTTTTCTTGCAAGTGTCAACGCGAGAATAGACTAACCGAGTCAGGCAATTTGATGAAACGCCTGCACAACACTGGCACCTAAACCCACAGTTTCAAGACCCTTCGAATCAGTTCCCGGCTGTGTCAAACGGCTGTTTCCCACGGATGATGGTTATTACACTTGGGTTGCAGGGCGATATTGACGCCTGACTTTTCAGGGTTTTCATAGCGCGCGAAGTAGTCGTCCAGCTTCTTGCTGAGTTTGTCAATCGCCTCTGCATATGCCGGATCATCAATGGCATTATGGTGTTCGCGTGGGTCGCGCGTCAGATCGAAATACTCATCGCGGAAGTGCCCGTTGGGGCCGGGGTATCGACGAATGAGTTTTGCTTCGCGGGTACGGATCATCCGGGCGTTGCCGTACTCGCAGAATTGAGCATCGCGCCAGTCCTTCACGCCATCCCGCATGAGCAGGTCGAGCATGCTTCGACCGGGCGAATTCAAAGTCTTGCGTTCCTCATCCGACAATTCAACTCTTGCAGCGTCAAGCACAGTGGCAAACAGATCACAATGATCGACCGGCTCGGGGCGCACCGTGCCTGGCTTGATCTGCCCCGGCCAGCGCATGACCAGAGGCACGCCAATCGATTCGTCGTAAAAGTTCTGAGGCACGGTACAGTTGCCCTTGGTGAAAAAGCCGTGATGACCGTTGTTGTGGCCATGGTCTGAGGTGTATATCACCAGGGTGTTTTCAAGATTGCCCTGACTTTCCAACTCATCCAGCAACCGGCCAACTTGCTCATCAATGTGAGTGACCGATGCATAGTACTGTGCGTTTTTCTCGCGAAACTCCGCTTCATTATCCGCTGGCCAACGCACCAGGGCATGACGGTCGTCCGGCTTTTCGCGCGGGATGTCATCAAACGTGGCATAGCGATATCGCTCGACCAGACGCTCCGGAAGCGTCGCGAAAGGTGAATGCGTATCCGTGTAACCGACATACAGAAAGAACGGCATATCATTCTCAGCAGCATCGCGCAGGAAGTTGACAGCCTGGTCGGTAATCATCGGCGCCTGCTGGCCATGCATCTCAACTGCTTTGCCGTTGTGACAGAAAGGTTGCCTGCCGAACTTGGCATTCGTCCCCTTGCTCATGGTGAACCATTCATCGAAACCCGGTTGAGGCACTTCAGGCTCACCACAATGCCATTTGCCACACAGTCCTGTGCGATAACCGTTCGCCTTGAGCAGTTGGGCGATGGTCAACTGTCCTGACAGGCCGGGATGGTCACCCACCAGTTCGGGTTCCTGCAGGTAATCATGAATGCCATGATGCGAGGGGATACTCCCCGTATGAAACGACGCTCGGGCAGGTGAACAAACCGGGCAAGGCGTGGTCGCCTGAGTGAAGCGTGCTCCCGTCGTGGCGATCCAGTCCATCGAAGGCGTATGCAACTCATGGCAGCCGGCATTGTGCATCGCCCACGGGCCATGGTCGTCCGTCATGAAGACAAGTATATTTGGCCGACTCGCTGAATCAGACATCCAGATTCTTCACTTCCAATGCGTGTTCCTCAATGTACTTACGGCGAGGTTCGACTTCCTCACCCATCAGAATTGAGAAAAGTTGCTCAGCCTTGCTTGCCGCATCCCAGGAAACTCTTAGCAGCGCACGCGTGTCAGGATTCATCGTTGTGTCCCAAAGCTGATCTGCATCCATCTCACCCAAGCCTTTGAAGCGTTTGATGTCCAGGCCTTGCTTGGCCAGGTCAAGAATTTCAGGTAGCAGTTCTTCGAGGTTGGGTACGGAAACAATGCGAGGTTCCTTGCCTTGGGTAGTGGCGATCAATTCAAAACGGGTCGGCAAAGTTTCGCCTGACACGCTTTCTTCCTGCATGATCGCATAGTCATCCATCGACAGGCCGAGGCTTTCGATATCCTGAAACACCTGCTCCAGATCTTTGACTTCATGCAGGTCCTGATGCACAGCCGTCCGTCGCGGAGCCTCTGCTTCCTCTGAAGATTCGTCTGCATCCTGCTGGGCAGCTTCCAGGTCCGGGTCGATTTCAACCAGGCCTTGTTCTTCACGGAATCGATGCTCATCGTCCGCGTCCCAGAAATAATGATCATGGATGTTGTCGATGATCAGTCGCATTCGAGGCAGACGGTTCTGCTTCTGTGGATCCTCCGCACGCAAGGCCAGGAATTCATGCACATCAATGCCCCGGCGACTGAGCAATCCCGTCAATTCTGCCAACCGACGCAGTTTGCCAAACAAGTCAGCCAGTTCATCCCCTTCCACGCGTCTGACTTCATCATGCTTATCGTCATAGATCACCAGCGTGGTGCCATCGAGCCCAAACTGGCCAAGCACCTGCTGCATGCGTCGTTCATTGAGTACGTATTCTTTCTTCTTGTTTCGCGCCACCAGGTACAACGGCGGTTGGGCAATGTAGATGCGCCCCTGACGCACCAGTTCAGGCATCTGGCGGAAGAAGAAAGTGAGCAGCAGAGTACGAATGTGGCTGCCGTCCACGTCGGCGTCGGTCATGATGATGATCTTGCCGTAGCGAAGTTTGCTGATATCGAATTCATCTGCGCCGATGCCACAGTTCAAAGCCTGGATGATCGTGCGGATTTCCTCGAAGCCGAGAATCTTATCCAACCGAGCACGCTCGACGTTGAGAATCTTGCCTCGCAGGGGAAGGATCGCCTGAGTGCGATGATCGCGACCACCTTTGGCACTACCGCCTGCTGAATCACCTTCGACGAGAAAGACTTCACTTTCCTCGACATTCTTGGATGTGCAGTCGTATAGCTTGCCGGGCAGGCCGCCACTATCCAGTGCGCCCTTTCGTCGGGTCAGTTCGCGCGCCTTGCGCGCCGCTTCGCGTGCCTGGGCGGCCATGACTGCCTTCTGGCATATCTTCTTGGCATCGGCAGGATTTTCTTCGCACCAATTACTCAAAGCTTCGCCGACCGCACTGCTGACCATGCCTTCGATTTCGCCATTGAGCAATTTGCCTTTGGTCTGACCTTCAAATTGCGGGTCGGGAATCTTCACGCTGATGACCGCAACCAGACCTTCGCGCCAATCATCCCCGCTGGGTACGGCCCCACTCCCCTTCAGAATGTTGTTGTTACGGGCGTAGTTATTGAGCGTTCGGGTCAAAGCAGTCTTGAAACCGGACAGGTGCGTACCGCCATCCACTGTGTTGATGTTATTGGCGAACGTGGTAATCACTTCGTTGTAGGAATCCACGTATTGCAGTGCGACTTCACAGATCAGGCTGCCATCTTCTGATTCAGATTTCACGGAGACGGGGTCATGGATCGCGTTCTTACTTTCATTCAGGTCGCGCACCATTTGAATGATGCCTTCATCGAACTTGAAAACCTCATGTTGCCCGCCGTTGCGCTCATCTTTCACTTCGATGGCAATGCCGGGGTTCAAGTAGGCTCGTTCGCGGAGTCGGCCGGCAATCATCTCGTAGCTGTGCTCAATGTCGCCGAAGATCTGTCGGTCGGGTCGCCAGGTGATTTTGGTTCCTGTCGTCTTGGCTTCGCCTACTTCCTTGAGGGGTTGGGTGGTATCACCTCGCTCAAAACGCATGGCGTGAAGCTTGCCATCGCGCGCCACTTCCACGTCAAGCCATTCTGCCAAGGCGTTGACACAGGACACCCCCACGCCGTGCAACCCGCCGGACACTTTGTAGGAGTTGCTGTCGAACTTGCCACCCGCATGCAGGATGGTCATGACAATTTCGACGGTCGGCTTGCCGTTGAGGTTGGGGTTTTCGTGCTTGTAGGGCTTGACCGGGATGCCTCGCCCGTTGTCCACCACGGTGATCGACTCATCCGCGTGGATAAAGACTTTGATCTCATCGCAATGTCCTGCGAGTGCTTCGTCGATGGAATTGTCCACCACTTCCCAGACCAGGTGATGCATGCCTCGGGCATCCGTCCCGCCGACATACATGGCAGGTCTCTTGCGCACAGCAGCAAGGCCTTCAAGCACTTTGATGCTATCTGAGTCGTAGGACGATTGGGGAATGATCGGCACTTGTTCGTCGCTCAATGCAGACTCCATTTCTGCGTATAGGGAAAACAGCATGATAGCAGAAATCAAGACAATCTGCTTGCGGAAAATGAAGCGTAAACCCCTGATACTATTCAATTAAGTGCACACTTGTGACTCTCCAAAATCGCCTTTTCAAAGGCAAGCAGTCCTTTATTCAATTCTCTGGTTACCAGAGATTTCTGTCCTGACCTGCAGCATGGCATTTTTTCGCCGCATCTGCCCACCCGTGACGCATGGGGTTTACCCGTCTCAACACCAGGATCTGATCCAACTGCTCCTCATCGAACTCGACAGGCCGATCAGGACGGTAAGTAAAGTCATACGTCGCGACATGCTCGAACTCAGGCACCTTATCCAGAAGTGACAGCAATTCCTGGCCGTCATACGTACGAAACTGCCAGTTGGATTCGAACTGGCGGGTTTGGTTCTCCTCAGTCACGATCAGTCGAGACCGCACTTTCTCTGTGCGCGTCTCTGCATCGGCAGGCCAGCTTTGAATATTGCAGACGACGTGAATGCCCTCGCGTTCATTGACCCAGCGCTCGCGCACCCGTTGGGTTTCGCCATACTCCGAAAGATGCAGGCCGAGAACATAGATTCCGCCGGGCTTCAATGAATCGGCCGTGGCATGGAGATGAGTTTCCGCGTCCTCTTCCGTCAACAGATACTTGAACGTACTGACCAGACAGAACGCCATATCGACTTTTCGTTTTGCTCGGTAAGATTCCATCTTCCCAGGCACGACCTTGATGTTATGACCCGATGCATTGATGAGTTCATGAGCGTACTGCACCATCCCGGGTTCTGCGTCATACCCAAGGCAATCATAGCCACGCCTGGCCAGTTCGATCAGCAGTCGCCCGCTGCCACAGGCTGGTTCGAGGATGCGGTGACCATCGGATTGACAATATTTTTCATGCATGGCCTGCAGAAAGTCCGCTTCATCCTTCGTCCCCAGATCGAAAATGATGTCGTAATACAAGGGCGTCGCGTACCAGTCGAAGGGTTCATACTTAGGCATGCGGGCATGATAACGCGTAGCGTTTGGCCTTCATGCTCCAGTAAACAAATTTCCGCAACAGTAGAAAATCAAGGCGTGAGTTTCTTCAACTCCGCGAGATAGGCGTACCTGCCGAAGATGCCATCCGTCTTCAACTCGACAACGCCCTGCTCATGCAATTCCACCATGTACGCGTGCATCTCCGGCCGATACTGCACGTGAAATAGTTTCAGCCAGAACTTGAGGAAATGGCTGAAACCAGGCATCACTTTCTGATCCCAGAAATCGACAATGTAGATGCTCCTGCCCGGCTGGAGATTCGCCAATGCAGCATCGATCGCTTCGCGCCAAAGTGGCATCATGGTCAGTGAATAACTGAAAAAGATGACATCGAAAGGCTTGTCCAGTCCAAAAGTTTGCCTGGCATCCATCTGCTCAGCCAGACATTGCTTCAGTGAAACCTTATTGTCGGGGACGCCTCGTTTTTTGAGACTGCTTTGCGCGGTTTCAAGCATGTCTTGCGACGCATCCAGGCCGAAGTACTGTGCCTGCGGACATCGCTTGTAAAGCTTGATGAGATTACGAGCTGTGCCGCACCCCATTTCCAGCACGTTGTCGCCTGGCTTGACATCCATCTCGCGGATGAGTTTGTCCCGCCCAAAGAGATAAAACTTACGCGACACGTCATAGATGTGACGGGTGTAGTGATACACACCATCCATGAGCTGCGCATGGTCCTGTTTGGCTGCGGAGGAGCCATCGACTGGCTGGTTCATCGGCGGAAAAACTCCATGCTCAATCATTCAGAGAGTAAACGTGGAACCCGCCATAGATCGCGGAACGATCCTGATCATGCAAATCCTGCGACAGTTCGCGCTCGTAGGTGAAACGAGGGGCAACCTCAGGCCCAAGTGCATCTTCCACAGGCGAGGCCATGCCTGCGGTGCGGAAGATGATGCGTGTGCCCTTCTCGCCGACGCGCGCCACCTGCGACCACAGATCTTCAATCACGGGGGCAGGCATCCAGTCCTGGCTGTCCAGGAAGACAAAGCGGTTCAAAGCGCCCGGCTCCTGCTCGCGCAGATAATCATGCAACGAGCGATTGTGCGTTTCCACAACGTCAACATTCGCCTTAAGTGTTGCGTAGTTTTCCTCGCGCAGGTAGTCAGGCAAGGCCTTACGATTTTCCAGATCATACCGCCGGCCAAACGCCTGCCAGGTGAAGTAGTTGTCTTCCATGGGGAACTGCACAGCCAGCTTCCACACACGCTGGCGATACAACTCCACAATCTCGCCATTCGATTCGTTGAACATCACGTCATACTGACTCGGCGGGATGCCCAGGCTGTAAACCGTCATCTGCTTGCGACCAAGCCAACGGACAAAAGGATGATCGAAGAACGGAGCAATCACTTCGTTGAAGAACTTTTCCTGATCTTCCTTGCTCTTGGCTCGCAGGAGACGCTCAGGATCGTTCTTCGTGATCTTGGCGACGCGATGGACAAACCGCAGGAACAGTCCCAGCTTGCCATAGTCGTAAAGCCCCTTGGCGAAGTAGTTGATACGACGCTTGCCAAAGAGTCGCCGAATACGGCGGTCGCGGCTTTCCCAGAATCGGATGGTGTCCTCATCCAGATGGGGCCTGATGTATTCACGATACAGCGCCAGATTGGCCCGTTCCTTGGCTTGCCCAAAGAACTGGAAGAAGCGGTCGTAGTCCGGCAGGCGGCGCAAAGCCTCGATCTTCAACCGGGTCAACGCCAGGTGATTGGAATTCAAGTCGATGGCCACGATCTTGGACGGGCTATGCACCAGATAATTCAGCACATTGCAGCCAGCCGAACTGATGCAAAGGATTTTGCTGTTCTGGTCGAGGTGAAGTGCCTCGGCATCGACCCGGGGGTCTTCCCATATCTGGTTGTAAACAAAGCCTTTGAACCAGGCCGTGAACATGCGCTCAAAGATGCCTTGCTTGCTCAGCGCTTTGTTGTGATGAACTGCGGTCTTGAGATATTCCGACGTTTTCGTTGTTGCCATGGATGGGTATTTCCAAGTGCCCGGGCTGACCGCCCGCAAGCCAGTGTTTGGCGGGATTTCCTTATGCCTGCGCCAATCCGAAGCTCAATAGTATACTGCATTTCGGGCCAAAAGACCAAAAGCCTTTTTCGCATCATGCGGGTAGATAAACGCGCTTTTCAGGTCAACGTTTCAGGAAATTGTGGAAATTCTCGCGGAACATCAAAGCTACATCGCGTTTCACATGGTCAAGGGTGATATTGAACCCCGCTGCCGCCGCATCGACATACTTGTCCACGAGCACCTTGCCGATGATGGCCTGGCTGTGGCTCCACTTGTAAATCAACTGATCCAGAATCCTGGCATCGCTGTGCTGGGGGATAAATGTCGGCCCAAGCAGTTCCAGGCGCTCGCGCGTCATCTCCTCAATGATCGAAGGATTGTTCAGGAACCACCAGCAACCAAAAATCATCATGTTGCCAAACTTACGACCGGCCACACAAAGCTCGTGCTGATTTTCACGCGACAGCATGGTCACGAGAAACTTATTGTTGGGAAACTCACTGCAAAGGTTGACCACGCTGAGCACATCCGCCTTGCCGACCATATCCCCCGCATCTTTCAATGCCGGGTTCACCTGTAAACGCGAGCCAATCATCATCGCCCAGGGCAGGCCTCGCTCTTCGCAGACCGGCATCAGGCAATCCTTGATAAATCGTGTGCCCCCTTGGTTGGCTGGATCGGGATACTTGAATTCAGGTGGCAAACTCATAGCCACGTATATCGCCTTCTGCTTGTCGATCCAGTCGCGCAGGAAGCGGCGGGTTTCCTCGACGGTCTGGCCTGAAAAATCTTCACCGACCGCATACCCCCAGCCAGCCAGCTTCTTCGCTGCGCCCGGCCAATCGCGCAACAGCGGGTCAATGCGCAGCACCGCAGTAAATCGTGGGTCGTCGCCAATGCTGCTATCCGCTTCCCACAAACTGCGCTCGTAATCATCGAACACGGGGTTAGTCATGGTGATCGAATCGACCCCAGCCAGTTCCATGACCTTGTCGATATAGTCACTGGGATTCTGCTGTGCGAACCACTTGCGGTAAGGTTCCAGCGTTTTTTCATTCGGGTCCAGGCCAAGCAGGTTCAGCGTCGTCAGTACGCCGTGGCAGGCTTCACTGATGGGGGTGTTCTCCACGAACAGGTGCTTCCAGATGTGGTCGGCCTGCTCCTTCTTTGTCATCTGCCAATATTTTTCATAAGGCAACTCAGTCGCAGGCACCACGCGAAACACTTCAGCAATCAGATAGTGATACGTGATCAATTCATCAATTCCCCACAGCAGCAACCCTTTACCTGTGCCATCGGAGCAGTCTCCGAATTTTGGCGTGTAACAGTGGGTGTGAATATCCGTGATCGGCTGGGATGCAACCGCATCCTGCACCATCGCTTCGATGGCTTGGCGGTCAACGCCTGTGGTGGCAGTGGTCATGGCTGGCGACTCCTTCTGGCTTGTTTCTGTTGAATCTACATGCCCCGGTAATCAAGTCATACATTCTAAAGTTGCTGACTCGGCTGTCGAACCGACACCTCCCGGGCTTAATCGCTGTAAAATCCCGGCATGACCAAATCGCTCCCCGCCATGCTCACACTTCTGCTGCTTCCGTCGCTGCTGACAGGCTGTCTGGAACGCACCATCACCATCACCTCGCAGCCAACCGGTGCCCTGGTGCATCTGAATGATCGCGAAGTGGGTCGAACCCCGGTCGTCGTGCCCTTCACGTTCTATGGCACATACACCGTACGCCTCGAGCACGACGGCATCTGGGTGCCTGACGCGCAGGCGGCTGTTGCGTACGGCCTATCACCCGACCAACTTGAGGAAGCGGTCAACACCGGCAAGTTGCAAACCAGGCAGGGACAGGAGGGGCGTGAAATTCGTGTTGATTACGCGCCTATACTGGTCAATCAGAAGGCCAAGGCCCCGGCCTATGAATACCCCGGGCTCGACCTGATTGCCGAAGCCGTGCCCGGCAGGCACACCGTGAATCTGGATTGGCATTTTGAATTGCAGCAGCAACCGATTGTCAATGAGGCTGACCTGATTGAACGGGCGGATCAGATTCGCCAGAAGCTGAATGAATCCGTTGGTGCAACGGAGAGCGACGAAGGTAAGAAGACGAGTGACAACGATAGCAAGCCATGATCGACAAGCCGAAACAACTCGACCTTGACCGGGACAAAGGATTGACGGTCACCTGGAGTGATGGCCGGGTCAGTTTCTTTTCCATTGATTACCTGCGCAAGATGTCTCCTTCAGCGGATGCCAAGCAATTGCGCGAGGAAATGGCAAAGAACCCATTGACGGTTTTACCCTCAGGCACTTCCAGCCAAGGCCCATTGCGTGCCGAGTCTGCCGAGATGGTGGGCAAATACGCTTTACGAATTCGTTTCAGCGATGGGCATGACACCGGGCTTTACAGTTGGGATTACCTGCGACATATCGACCCTGACCTGCCACAGAATCAGCCGTGATCAACGTGAGCAGGTGTTCAACCGAAAGCTGTTTTCATGACGAAGCAACCTCGACTTGCCAGACAATTCACACTTGTGCTGCTCAGGCATGGCATCGCAGAAGACACCGGCCCTGACGGGATGGACGCCAGCCGACGCCTGACCAGTGAGGGTGAGAAAAAAACTGAGAAGGCGGCGAAGGGTTTGTCGAAAATCCTGTCAGGTCAAGTCACGATCCTCACCAGTCCGTTGGTTCGCGCCAAGCAGACGGCCATGCTTCTGGGTAAACGCCTTGAGACTCATCCGGTGGAAAGTCAGTTGCTTGCAGGCGACAGTGCCTTTGCCATGCGCGACCAATTGCTTCGGCAACCCGGTGAGGTAATCATCGCGGTCGGCCATCAACCCACACTTGGGTTTCTGGCTGAATTGCTGATGGGAATCGAGCGACCGGCTGGACATGTGGCCATCAGCAAAGCCGGGGCTGTGGGCTTTGACTGCTTGCGCACCCCGAGTGGCTGCCATGCGAGAATGAAATGGTTTGCCACGAGCAAAATGCTGAGGAAATTGAAGTGAAAGATCGCTTGAATAAAAGCGACAAGCAAAGTTCATAAACTGGCAGAAAATACTGAACGATCAATTCCTGCGCGGCGAAATCTACCTAGCTCAAGCCAACCTATCTCACTACAAGGAAGTGCATTTCCCCGCCAAAGAGCAATGGCAATATGCCTAGGATATGCCAGCATAACCCACGTTGCGCATTTCGTATTGACCAAGCCAACCTTTCCGGCTGCGAATGAATATTACGGCAACGCATTGACATATATCAATGCATGATTATATTACGCGTATGTCTGAAGAAGAACTGGCTGAACAGGTGAAAGTTCTGGGCGACCCGACCCGGCTGCGCATTCTTTCGCTGCTGCCGACCAATGATGCCTGCGAGGATGTCTTCAACGTCTCGGAACTGTCCGAAGAGTTGGGCATCCCTCAGCCAACCGTTTCTCACCATTTGAAAACGCTCAAACATGCCGGGCTGGTGCGCTGCCGAAAGATGTGCCGGGATGTTTATTACTGGATTGATCTTGATGCTTTTGAAAGAGTCACCCGTCGCCTGGGGGCTTTGATGAAACGCTGAATTTATTCTTGCTTTTTACTTACTGTCAGAAGGAGTCGTTGTTATGGAATATCGCAAACTGGGTGCCAGCGGATTGAAAGTCAGTGAAATCTCACTGGGTTCATGGATCACGTTTGGCCAATCTGTCGATGATGGGGCCACCGAGGCCTGCATGAAAACTGCCTACGACGCTGGGGTGAATTTCTTTGACGGGGCGGAAGCGTATGGCCGAGGTGATGCAGAAAACGCCATGGGCCGAGTCTTCAAGAAGATGGGCTGGGCACGCGACACGCTGGTCATCTCCACAAAAGTCATCCGTGTCGGTGACGGCCCGACGCAGGGAGGCTTATCCCGCAAGCATCTGACCGAAGCTGTAGATGCTGCCCTGCAGCGCATGCACCTGGATTATGTGGACCTGTGCTTCTGTCATCGGCCTGACCCGGACACGCCGCTCGAGGAAATCGTCCACACTATGAATGAACTGATCGGCAGGGGCAAGATTCTTTACTGGGGCACCAGTGAGTTCAAGCCTGCGGACATTCATGAGCTTTATGCCATCGCCGATCGCCGGAACATGGTCGGCCCAACCATGGAACAGACCAACCACTCCATGCTGCACCGTCGTCGCGTCGATTGCGAACTGAAACCGCTGTTCGACCGCTTCGGTCTGGGCACGACGATCTACTCGCCGCTGGCGCAAGGTGTGCTCACAGGCAAGTACAACGATGGTGTTCCTGCCGACGCGCGGATCAAGCAGGACAGTCCGGATTGGCAGGCCAAATTGCTGTCCGAGGAGAATCTCAACAAGGTGCGTACTTTAACCGGCATCGCAGGTGACCTTGGCTTATCCATGGCTCAACTCGCGTTGGCCTGGTGCCTGAAGAATCCCAATGTCAGTACCTGCATCAACGGGGCAACCAAGCCCGCACAAGTCGAGGACAACGTCGTCGCGGCTGAGTCCAAAGACAAACTCACCGATGAGATCATGGAGAAGATCGAGGAAGTGCTTGGTAATAAGCCTTGAGTTGAAGCGATAAATTGAAACAAAAGATAAGCCCACGTGTTTGCGTGGGCTTGTCTTTTTGCGCGTTTAACCCTCATATATCTTCAAGAGCAGAATGAGTGTAATCGTAGCGTCTTGGGTGCCACACCTTGTCGACATTCGAGCATTGCGAGAAGGGCGCAAGGTGTGTTGATACTGCTGCGTTATGGCTTTCCATCGACAGCACAGTTTGCCTCGCGGACTCGGTCAAACTGTGGCACCCCGCAATGAATGACTTGGGCACGCTCTTATCACCTCACCATCACACTCACCACCTGCCACGGGCGATAAGGCAAGACGATGGCGTTGCCATCCTCAACGCGAATAGCTTCGCCTGCATCCTCAAGCCCATTGCAATAACAAGCCTTCTCGAATGGCAGGTTGATTTTCACGCGAGCGTTGCCTCGGCTGCCATGCTTTTCATAGAACCTCAGCACCATTGCGTCGCTGTCTTCCGCCTTCTTGACCGCATCCAGCATCAGGTTGTCATCCTCAACTTCAAACCATGTCGCGGGCTCCGCCCTGCCCTGACTCCACAGCAAAGGTTGATTGAAACAGGCCGCCTCATTGACCACCTGACCCGTGCGCCAATCTTCTTCATGCGGATAGATCGCGTAGGCGAACTGGTGTTGCCCCATGTCAGCCGACGGGTCGGGATGTTTGGGGGCGCGCAGCAGGCTCAAGTGCATGCGATTGCCGAACGTGGAGTAGCCGTACTTGCAATCGTTGAGAATCGCTACGCCGAAGCGATGCTCGGATAAATCCGCCCAGCGATGGGCAGGCACTTCAAACTTGGCCAGGTCATAGCTGTTGTTGTAATGCGTCGGGCGTTCGACCGCGTGATACTGCATTTCGTAGGTCGCGTTCATCGCCTGAGCATTCATAGGGAACGCCACCTTCAGGAACTTGTGCGACTCCTGCCAATCCGCTTCGCAATGGACTGCCAACTTGCGTGAAAGCGCCTCCAGCCGAATGGTGTAGGTAATGCGACTCTTCTTGCCGATCGGCTGACTGAACTTCACTTCCGCGCGCATCGCATCCTGCCGAGCGATTTCACATTGATCAGCCGGTGCGCAAGACTTGCCTGCCTCAAGGTGGTACGGATCCACATCCCACGCATCGTAAGCCGTCGGCCGGTCGTCATAGATCTCAAAGACATTGCCCGGCTCAGCCAAGGCTTCCCGTCCACTGGCCTTGTGCACCAGCGACAAGATTCTGCCATCCCGCGCTAACGTCGCGCGAAGGGCGGCATTCTCCACCACAATCATGTCTGCCTCTTCGCGCAAAGCGACTGAATCTTCGCAAGTGACTTCGCGTGCAATGCCCATCCCTTCCGCTTGCAGTGCAACCAGATCGCCATCTGATTTCTCAACCAGATCCAATCGTGGCGCATCGACGGTGTTGATCGCCAGTTCCTGCTCACCATCACCCACGGCTGCCTTCGCAGCCTCGGCCAACATCGGCTTCGCTTCCGCAAAGATAGCCTCAAACTGCTGTCGTGCATCTTCATATACAGGCGTGATGCTGCTGCCCGGCAAAATGTCATGGAACTGGTTCAGCAGCACGATTCGCCAAAGCGCCTCAATCTTGCCGTTGTCATACTTGAGTCGGCCTGACCGTCCCGCGATCGCAGATAATAATTCGATATTGTGGAGGATGTCTTCGCCGCGACGATTGTTCAGCTTGGTCAAGGCCTGTGTCGTATAAGTTCCTCGGTGATACTCAAAGTAAAGCTCGCCGACCATCTCCAGACGGGGCTTGTCCTCGGCTTCCAATCGCTCAAAGAATTCTTCGGAAGATCGTATTTCTGTGCGTGGCAGGCCTTGCAGATCTTTGGATCGCTTGATGTTTTCCAGCATCCATCGCGTCGGGCCTCCCCCGCCGTCGCCGTGGCCGAAGAGCATCATCGAATTCGAACTGCGGTCGGCATCTTTGTAATTCCGTGCGTTGAAGCGAAGTTGCGCGACCGTGGCATGGGCGTTATACGTGTCAGCCGGTGGGAAGTGTGCCAGAACCTTGCTGCCATCGACAGCGACCCAGTTGAAGGTATGGAAGTGTGGCTGGTTGAATTTGTTCCAGCTTAATTTTTGTGTGAGGAAACGCGTGATGCCGCAGTGCTGCATAATCTGAGGCAACTGGCCGTTGTAGCCGAACACATCCGGATTCCAGAATTCCTTGCAGCGTTTGCCAAAGTGTTTTTCGAAGTAACGCTGGCCGTAGAGGAATTGCCTCATCAATGCCTCGCCGGAGGGAATGTTGCAGTCGGGTTCAATCCACGTACCGCCAACCGGAATCCATTGGCCGCGTTCATACGCCTGCTTGATCCGCTCGAACAGCGGGGGATCGGCCTTCATGATGGTGTCGTACTGATACGCCTGCGAGCAGGAGAACTTGTACTCGGGGTACTCCAGCATATAGCGCGTGGCCGTCCCAAAGCTGCGCTGACACTTCCGCGTCGTCTCTGCCAAAGGCCAAAGCCAGGCTGTATCGATATGCGCGTGACCAATGGCGGTCAGTTCATGCACCACACTCCCATTCTTTCGTGCAAGCAATGGCTTGATGATTTCATGCGCCTCAGGCCAGGTTTGAGGATCTTCCTCATCAATCGTATTGGCAAAGCGATTCAACTCATACAGCAACTCGCCTGCGAAGGTGTGGTCTGTATCGCCCTTGTCATTGCTGAAAGACTTTTCCAGCTCAACAAGGTGATAAAAGTCAAAGTAAAGCTCCCACGCGAAAGGATCGAACATACCGACATCCGCTCGATCCAGCACAAACTCACTGATATGACTGAACTGCTTGTTGCCATGCTTCACACCGAAGTGCTTGTTGCAGGCCGTCTCCATGACAAACGCAATCACTTCCCCAGCCCTGGCTTGATCGATCAAAGTCGCGTCAGGCCGAGCCTGCCCTTCCCCCGCATTCATCCCCTGCACGGATTGCCCGTTCATCCAGAGGGTGTTTTCACTGTGAGTGTTCCAGAGCAGATCGAGTCGCTTGCCTTCCCACTCTGCGGGGACGTTAAAAGAAGCCTTGAACCAATACGTATGCCAATCAGGCCCAAGCTGCATGCCCAGTTGGGCTGGGGCAAAATCGAGTTTCATCGCCTCGCTGTAACTGATGCGCTGCTCAATCGGCCCAGCCACCACCAATTCACTCAATGGGCGACATTCAGAGTAAATCTTGCCCTTCAAACGATCGGCAAGTTGTTGGATACGACGACGGGTGTAATCGGGATGACGTTGCATGGTCGGCCTCATGGGATGGAAAAGGCCGAATTCTACTCTCCCCTGTAAATCGGGCAACGAGTCATGCTCCCCAACAGCGGGAACGCATGTGTTGTATTGAGAAAAACCTTGGTGCAGGCACCAAGGCTCAAGGGAAAGTCATTACTCTACATCAGCTTTCACTGCTCACGGTCGCGATTATCCCGCCGACGTTGCCTTCTCATTCTTGAGTACACGCAGACTCACTGGCAGCGAAAAGACCATGTCTTCTTTCGCCCCACTGCTGCTTTCCACGTTCGCACCAAACTGTTCGCGCAGGTGATTGACAATTTCCTGCACCAGATTCTCCGGAGCAGAAGCACCCGCTGTAATCAGCACCGAGTCCACCCCATCAAACCACTCGGCCTGCAACTCAGTGACATCGTCCAACAAGTAAGCACGCGTCCCGCTCGACTCAGATATCTCCGTCAGGCGAACGGAATTGGAACTGTTACGCGACCCAACCACCAGCACCAGGTCAACATCGCCTGCCAGATCGCGGACAGCATGCTGACGATTCGTCGTGGCGTAACAGATGTCCTCGCTGGGCGGCGACTTGACATGCGGATAGCGCTGCTTGATGGCCGAGATAATTCGGTTGGCATCATCCATGCTCAGTGTGGTCTGGGTCAGGTAAGCCAACTTATCCTTCTCAGTGAAATGAAGTTTCGCCACATCCTCAGGGGACTCGACAATGGTGATCGCATCCGGTGCTTCGCCGACCGTGCCGACGATCTCATCATGTCCCGCGTGGCCAACGAGAAGAATCCGGTAGCCCTGCCTGGCGTAGCGCACCGCTTCCATGTGTACCTTGGTCACCAACGGGCAGGTTGCGTCGATCATGGTGCAGCCGCGCGATTTGGCAGCATTGCGCACTTCCGGACTGACCCCATGCGCGCTGAAGACCACGGTCGCCCCCGCGGGGACTTCGTCAATGTGGTCAACGAAGATGACCCCTTGTTTCACAAAACGGGCCACGACGTGACGGTTATGCACGATCTCGTGATAGACGTAAAGAGGCGGGCCGACGATATCCAATGCCTCCTGCACGGTATCAATCGCCATCTCCACACCAGCACAGAAACCACGAGGCTCAGCCATTACCACTCGCATGCGAGACCTTTCCTTTAGCGTTCAAATTCGCGTCCATCCCATCATAGCGGCTGCACACGCAGCAGGCTAAACCCCAAGCATCGGCAGCACCACATTCAACACAGGCTCCACCTGCAACCAGTCCATCTTGCTGGGTAGCTGTGGCGCGATGACTTGTACCGCAGGCCCCATCGGTGCCCATACCTGGGCGTCAGTCGGGCCGAACAACGCCACCGTCGGCAAGCCAAGTTGTGCAGCCACATGCGTCGGGCCGGAATCATTGCCGATGTAGAGCCGCGCTTTACGCAGCACTTGCAGCAACTGGTCAGGCCTGTCACAGCCAATCAACTCGCCATGCCTGGATAGCTCAGCCATCCTTGCCTCAGACCATCGGGCCTGCTCCGCTTCACCCACCACAATCTGAATCTGACCATGCGCAGACAACTCATCAGCCAAGGTCGCAAAGCGCTCGATCGGCCAGCACTTGGGCTCGCCCCCACTGCCCGGATGGATGACGATCGGCCCGGTCGCGATGCTTGATGCAGGCGGCTGCGTCAGTTGCATATTCAACCCGGCAGCCTTCAGTTGATTCGCGTAATACTCGGCCATGGGCAGTTGCGAATCTTCAGGCTGACGCGGATCAATGAAAATGTGTTGCCCATCAGGCATCAGACGACGGACGTTCTCCGCCCACGTATCGTGGCCATCGGAAATGAAACTGATGATGCCCTCCGCTTTCGCAAATAACTCTGCGACAGCCGGGCTAAGCGCGCTGGGTCCGCCTTGCATGTGCAGACGCACGAACTCGCGCAGTTCCGCATCCATTGGCTGGACGTGCTCAAGCATGGCCGCAGCAAGTGACGCGCGAGACCATTGTGAGATCGCAGCCATGGGATGCCAGCCGCGCCAAAGTGGAAACGTCACGACCCAGTCACCCAAAGTGCCATGGTGAAAAATCAGGTAGAGTGGTTGGGACATGTATGCTCTCTCAGATCTGGTACGCCCAGCCTTCGGTTTCATCCTCGTTCAAGTCAATGCCCGTCACATCAATCGATCCGCCCACCAGTTCGCGAGCGCGGGCCATGGCTCTCTTGGCACTGGTAAACAGGCCGTAGCTGGTTTCAAAAATATTCTCCTGCCCGATGGTCTTGGCCACGCCGTAGGCCTCCAGCATCTCCTTCAATTCGCTTTGGATGCCACAGACGACGACATGTCCCCCCTTCTCTTTTAACTGTCGGGTGAAATCGTCGAATACTTCAAGGACGGTCGAGTCAATCGAGTGCGTCCGTTTCAGCCTGAAGATCACGACACGGACACGTTTGCTGAGCAGTTCTGACAGCTTCGCGTGCAATTCATCAGCGTGGCCGAAGAACAAGTCACCCTCCACTTGCAGGAACATCACACGCCTTTGACCTGAGCGCTCCTTGAGTGGGCGTTCTTCAAATGGGCCGCCGGACGACCGCACCATCTCCGACATGTGCAGTCGGCTGGCTTTGCGAAGATAAACCGCGATGTTGATTAAGATGCCCATGAAGATGGCATACTCGAGCGGCACCAGCAATGTGGCAAACAAGGTCGCCAGGCAAACAGAGAGATCACCTCGATCCGTTCGCGCCAAACGCATGACATACTTCCAGTCAATCAAGCCGAAGGCCACGACGAACAGGATGGCTGCCAATGAAGTGGTCGGCAGGTAAGCACTGGCCCAGCCAAAGAGCAGCAAAGCCACCAGAACCGCGACACTGTTCACTGCGTTGGAGAAACGAGTTGCTGCCCCAGCCGAGTAATTCAATGCTGATCGTGAAAAACTCCCGGTGCCGGGGAACCCGCCAAAAAAGCATGAGGCACAGTTAGCCAGCCCCAGCGCGAAAAATTCACGCGAAGGTTGTATCCGCTCACCTGAACGCATGCCGATGGCCTTACCGATGGACATGGATTCAATAGTGGATTCCAAAGCGATCGCCACAGCACCGGCAAGCAACGCCTGCATCCATCCAAAATTCAAAGGTGGCAAAGTCGGCATAGGCAAGCGAGAAGGCATCTCGCCAACCAAAGGCACCAGATCACCACCCGTCCATCCAGCCAGAATGACCGTCAACGACGCGATGAACACGGCAATCAAAGGCCCGGGCAGCATCTTATTCACCCGCTTGATTGAAATCATCACCACAAGCGTGATGATGCCCACCACTGCGGTGCACAGGATCGTGTCCATGTTTGCATAAGGTATTACCAGCCAAAGGTCAGCGCCGATGCCGATCACACCGGGCCAATGCGTCGGTTCATTGGGCGAAGGCAACCCCAGGAACTCGGGTAACTGCTTGGCAATGATGAGCAGGCCTGCTCCGGCGGAGAAACCAACAATGACAGAATGGCTGACGTAACGAAACAGCGCGCCCATCCGCGCGATACCGAAAACGATCTGAAGTAATCCCGCCATCAACGAGAGCAAAGACAACAGGCCGACATATTCTTCCGCTGAGACTCCGCCCTGCATATGCGCGACCACAGAGGTCACCACGGATGCGGTCAGCAGACTCAACGTATTGGTCGGGCCTGTGGATAGATGGCTTGATGAGGTGAACAGCGAGGAGATCAGGCCGTGGATGATGACCGAATACAACCCGACGTAAAGCAGGTTGTTGTCCACCCCGGCGATGCTGGCAAAGGCCATGCACTGCGGGATCGCCACGACCGCCACGGTCAGGCCGGCAACGAGATCGCGCCCGAACTTTTTGCCGTTGTAGCCTTGGATCGTCTCCAGCAATGGCGCAAAAGGCGCCTGATACCAGGGCGTCGGCGAAGCGGAAACATTGGCATCTGAAAGTGAACTCACAAATCCTAGACTAGCGGAAAATCACCCACTTGTGCGACCGGCTGGCAGGCAAATCAAACCCTTTATCTCCCGGCTGGCAACCAGTTGATGAAACCTGATGGAAATTTCCGCACAGAAACGAATTTTTTCGTGTTGATGGGATGACCTTGGCTGGATAACGCATAGCATGAGTTAAGGACATCTCGGAAACAGCCGATTCAGGCTAAGTCGAGCCCGTGGGAGGCTCGTTATCGGTCGAGTTCGATGTGTAAGACAAGGTGAAACAAGGCCCATGGCCGGAACCAGTGTCAAAACAGGTCTTGAACTTTATCTGCGTCAGATAGATGAGTCTCCTCTTCTGACCGCAGACGAAGAAAAAGAACTGTGCTGGAAAATCATCCGCGAGAACTGCCCCCATTCGCGGGATCGCATGATCCGCTCCAACCTGCGGTTGGTGGTGGCCATCGCCAAGCGCTATGCCAATCGTGGCCTGTCCCTGACAGACCTGATTGAGGAAGGCAATCTTGGCCTGCTCCGTGCCGTGGAAGGCTTCGATCCTGACCAGGGCGCCCGGTTCTCAACTTATGCTTCCTGGTGGATTAAGCAGGCAATCAAAAGAGCTTTGATCAACGCTGTTCAACCCGTGCATATCCCCGCTTACATGGTGGAATTGATCGCCCAATGGAAACGCACCTCTGCCGAGTTGAAGGAGAAACTGGGGCGGACACCCAATGTGCAGGAATTGGCAGAAGCCATGGAAATGTCTCCGCGTAAAATCCGCATCATCCAGAAAGCCGTCCGCGCTTTTCAAAGACCTGCCCGAACCGACTCCTCCGTCGATCCCGATGAAGGCCTGAGGCTGTCTGACATGCTTGAGGATGAGCGAACCGCGTCTCCTGAAGAGACAATCCTCAACAATGATGATCTGGAAACCATCGGCAGACTGCTTGATGCCATCGACGAACGCGAGGCTCAGATTCTGCGCCTCCGCTTCGGACTCGACGGCGACGAACCCATGACCCTGAAGGAAGTGGGCAAAGTGGTCGGCCTGACGCGCGAACGCGTCCGCCAGATCGAAATTGAAGCACTTCGCAAACTCAACGAACGCATGACCAGCGAAAATCCCTTCGCTGAAGAACACGATAAACCGCGAAAGCGAAAAAAACGCACATCTGTGGATAAAGATGAATCACAAGATGAGGAGCAGGCAGAAGGAAACCCTAGACGTATCAGTGCCTGACTCAGGTGCTGATACGTCTTTCCTCTGTTTCTTTCAACTCAAAAAACATTACTTCGACGGCTTGTAGAAAGGCAGCTTGCAGACGCTGGCGGTGATCGTCTTTCTGCCCAGATCAATCTCAACCTGATCCGCATCAGCATGTTTGGCTTCCACAAAGGCCATGGCAATCGGTACATTGAACGTCGGGGACAGACAACCGCTGCTCACTTGGCCAATCGAAGCCCCATCTTTCAAGACCGTCGCCCCCTGCCGAGGCGTTCGCTTGCCTTCAACTTTCAGCCCCACCAGTTGCCGTTGCGGACCAGCTTCAGCCACAGCTTGCAATGCATCCTGACCAACGAACTTAGGCACACGTTCATCCTGCCCCTTGTCCAGACTCACCGCAAACTTCAGTCTCGCAGCCAGGGGATTGATTTCCTCACTCAACTCGTGGCCATACAAAGGCATGCCTGCTTCGATGCGCAGCGTATCCCGCGCTCCAAGACCAGCCGGCGGAAATTCACTGACCAGTTGCTCATTGCCCACGAGCATTTCGAATACCGCATCAATCAGTCCGGTCGGGAAAATCGCTTCGATGCCATCTTCCCCCGTGTAGCCGGTTCGACTGATGAGAATACTGTTCCCCATCAGATCAAACCGCGTGAACTGATAGCGTTTGAGTTCAGCCAGATCAGGCAATTGCTCAATGATGCAAGGCATCACCGCAGGCCCTTGCAACGCAATCATCGCTGTCTGCAAAGTCATATCATCAACCTGAACGCTGAGTGCCCCCACCAGCGTTTTCATATGCTCGACAATCTTGTTGCGGTTGGAAGCGTTGACCACCAGCATCCAGTCAAGCTCGTCGCGATAGACGAGGATGTCATCCTTGACACCCCCCTGCTCATTGCAGATCAGGCCGTACCGAACCTGGCCGACCTTCATGTCCGTCACTTTGCGGGTCAGCAAAGTCTCAAGATACTGACGTGCATCCTTGCCGGTGATACGAAGTCGCCCCATGTGTGAGACATCAAACAACCCGCCTTGCTCGCGAACCTGTTTATGCTCTTCAACGATGGATCGATAAAGGATCGGCATTTCCCAGCCGGCAAACTCAACGAAACGAGCCTTTTGCGACTCATGAAATTGACGCAGTGGTGATTGAAACAAGTCAGCCTCCGTGGTTGGGTTCAGTCTCCATGCAGCGTAGCCAGCATCGGGGAAGATGCCAAACCCAAAACCACGATTTCAATGAAGCCAAATCACCCGCCCAAGGGTCTGGCAGTGGCTTGCACCGGCGGAGCTGCGATCACCTTGATCGGCACGCTCACTTCATCCACTGTCTGAGCGTTGCGATCAGTCACGCGAACTTTCAGGATGTACTCGCCGACGCCAACATTGGTGGGCAACTCAATCATCTGCGTGGTAAAAAAGTCTCGGCGGACATTACGCGAACGATCGGTCAATGCCTGAGGTTTGATGCCCCACACTTTCGTTCCTGACGGAGCATCGAAAAGCACCACTTCCTGAGATAGATCAATGCGATGCCAGTCGCCTTCTTTTTCTGTGGCAAAGTCATCCAGTTCGAGGTAGAGGATCATCTTGTTCTTCGCCCCCGCGATGAATCCTTCTTTCTTGATTGGCTCATAGACGCCATACCCGCGAACGCTTCGGCAAAGCTCTGCCCGACGAACTGACACAGGTGATGGGCCGAAGTACTGCTCGATCGCTTCCGCAGCCGCACTCGCGCTTAACGCCGGGCTTCCCTCTGCCATCTCCAGCAGCAGGTAATGATTCAACCGGCGAAACCTTTCCAACTGTTCGCGCTGGCGACTGCTCAATCGCTTGAACAAGGCTGGATCGATCTTCCCCTTACCCCCGGCAGCGACATCCAGGAGCATGGCCTTGGAAGCGCGAAGCATCAACGCATCATCATGCTTCTGCTCCAGATAAGCAGCCAACTGAGCCACCAGTTCATCCCGACTCAGCGTTCTGTTTTGTGCTGGCTCATGCTCTTGCTTGATACTTTCTTCTGGTTCAACTTGAGGCAAGGTTAGAGCATGACTTTGAGATTGATCATCCTGTACCAGTTCAACGTCTTGGCCGGGAATTTCCACCCAGCGGACGCCGCCCTGCACGGATTCATATTTCTGCATGGTTTTGCCCGTCTGCCGATCGACAGCATACGCACCGGGCACGGGTTTCATCCCCTCAGCCTCGGCCTGCTCCTTCTGCCGCATCGCGTCGTACTTTGATTCAGGAATATCCGCATCAGGAATCTGACCAGCCAATTTCGCGATGCGCGCGTCCAACTCGCTGTCTGACAGTCCAGCCAGTTCGCCGTCGGATGCTTTGTCATCATCTTTCTTCTGCGTGGATTCACACGCGACCAGACCAAGCAGCAGCACAGCCAAGCACACCCACAGCGTGACATGAAACCAATGGGAACGGATCGTCATCAGCGACTCCTTCGCTAAATGCCTCCAAAAAGGAGACTCGCCCATCCATGGGCCAACTGACATTGTCTATCAAGCCTGTATCCCAGGCTGCGAACCAGCTTATCCATCTACTGCATCGGCAAGAACCGCGCAAAAACCTTCGAGATTATGCATCAAATTGCCCAAACCCGACTTGGCCCGGCGATCAACGTTCACACTCAGATCGAACAGCCGCTTGGCATCACGCGGGGGTAATTTGTCGATCAGGTTCATGAAAGGCCGGTTCGCATCGCCAAAAATCCGCAGCGACTTCATGATCTGCCCAGCCGGTGCCCCCTGTTTTTTCATCATGACGCCGAGGAACACCCGCCGCATCATGTCCGCCACAGCGAAGGACACCAGCACGTCACTCTCGCCCGACACATCCACCACTTCATGCAACTTGGCGATCGCGCGTCCCGTGGCCTGCTTCCGCTTGCCCCCCGACCCGACCGCTTCCAACACAGCCGACTGAATCGCCCACGCTTTTTCATCACTGCCCTGGCCGACCAGATCGTCCAATACTTTCTCGTCGATCGTCCCGCCTTCCCCCGTCGCAGCCACGACCTTGGCCAGCTCGCCATCCAGCCTGCCCAAGTCGCAACCTAATCGCTGGACAAACAAACCAGCCACGCGTGACGTCAGCTTGGTTTTGTATTGCTCTTCCGCTCGCTGGGTAAGCCACTGCTGAGCCTCGGCTGGCTTCGGCGGTTCACACTTGATGCGCAGGCCAACCTTGTCCACTGCTTTTTCAAAGCGACCCGGCGACATCCACTTCTCCGCCCGCATGACAAGCGTGGCATGAGGCTCTGGATCATTGGCATAGCGCTCGAGAGCCTCGCGATGGTCGCTCACAAACTTGTCGGCCTGATCGACGACGACCAGGTTGTGCGACTGAAACATCCCCACCGTGCGCAGCTCATCCATCACCTCAGACAACTGAGCGTTGTCGCCATCAAAACTGCGAGGCTCCAGATCGCCATGCTCCTTGGCCAGCGCGGCCTTGAGCTCGCGAAAATACTCCTGCCTCAACATTGACTCAGGCCCATGCAGGATCACGATGCGGTGATCCGCCGTGGGCGTCTTCGCAGAGGAAGTTTTTTCCGTTGTGCGTTTCTTGGCCATGGCTGGAGTATAACGAGGTTAAGACTGGCAAGGATGTTCAAGTCAGGGCACTCAAACTCATGGCTGCAAAGAGCAAGGTGAAGAAGAAAGCCCCGGCATCACTGACCGTAGCCATGATCGGGCTTGACGCCATGGCCGGATCAATCTTCACCGCTTTGAGCATGATGGGAATCGTCCCGCCGAACACGGTCGCCAACATGCAGTTGATGACATAAGCCGCGAGGATCACCAGCCCGATCCATGGCGAGGTGTTCATGGTCAAGGCCACCGCCGCTGCAACGATGCCCATACACGCGCCCACAGCCAAGCCGTTGATAAACGCCACAGGCAACTCCGCCTTGGCCACCCGCCAGATGTCGCCCGGCCGAATCAACCCCAGCGTCAACTCCCGCATGGAAACCGCGACCGCCTGATTGCCTGCTGCCCCACTCATACCTCCGACCAGGGGCAGAAAAGCCGCCAATGCCGTCAACTTGGCGATGGTGGGTTCAAACAGCGCGATGACACTCATCGAGATCACAAACAGGCCAATGTTGGGCAGCAGAAAAAGCATACGCCGAGCCACCCGCAGACGGATCGGCATGGATCGCAGTTCCTCACCCCCTACAATCCCGCCGAAGCGTAGCAACGCGCGATCCGCTTCCTCGCCCAACTCGTATTCCACAGCCGCCCTTCTGACGACCCCCCTCAACACGCCTTGATCATCCACCACAGGCAGCGCATTGAATGCATGATGATCGAAAAAATCCTCCAGGTCGGACAGATGGTCATTCACATTCACCTTGGCCGGGTTGGCAATCATAACTTCCTTTAGCGTCCTTCCGCCCTTGGAAAGCATGATGTCACCCATGCGCACCACGCCAACCAGTCGCTGTGCGTCATCGACGACATACAGATACT
The DNA here is from genome assembly GCA_964546335.1 of uncultured Phycisphaeraceae bacterium. GTDB lineage: Bacteria > Planctomycetota > Phycisphaerae > Phycisphaerales > Phycisphaeraceae > CAZJJN01. The sequence goes on along the minus strand of CAZJJN010000023.1, from coordinate 10,779 downwards.
GCACGTCATATTCGCGGTAGGCCTTACGGTTGGCGATCAGATCTTCATGCACATCGCGGATGGTTTGGTCGGCACGGAAAACCAGCAACTCCGTGATCATGATGCCGCCGGCCGTGTCCTGGCCGTAGTCAATCAAGCGTCGAACGTCCTCAGCATCTTCGGGCGTCAGTTCCTTGAGGATGGCTGACGCTTCATGGTCTTCCAGTTCGCTGAGGATGTCAGCCTGATCGTCGGAGTCCATTTCCTCGACGATGGCTGCTGCCGTCTTGGCTGGCAGATCGTCCAGGAAATCAGCCGCATGCTCATCAACAAAGTGTTCCAGAAGATCAGCCGAGGCTTCAGGACCGAGTAATTCCAGCAAGCGTGTCTGTTGCTCAGGGTCAAGGTGGTGCACCACATATGTGATGTCTGTCACTGGCAGAAGCTGGATAAAGGTGTGCACAGCCTCAGGCTGGCCCTCTGCGAGCAGCAGTTGCAACTGCTCAATCAACTCACCCTCGTCAAGCTTTTCCACCCCGTTGGCCATACTTTCTTCAGATGTTTCCAATTGCGTCATACCAGCATTGTAAGCGCTGATGGGCCACGCCCGGCTAATTTTCAAAAAGAAAACCGCCAGCTTTCGCTGACGGCTTTGAGTTTTACCAATTGTTAAAACTTCATCTTTCCTTCTTCTGATACCAGGTTTCATTGTCAGGCTTGGTCAGCCAATGGTCAGGCGAAGCTTTTTCATAACGGTTGACACGGAAACGGGCAGCCACCTGTTCCTTGGTCGCGCCACTTTCTTCAGCCACGATCTCGAACAACTCGCTGCGCAGCTCATTCACATCCTTAACCAGCTTCTTGGTCGCGCTGGCATCCGACTTGTGAATACCAAGATAGCCTGAGTACATCTCGCCGATCTCACCAGCATCCTTGGCTTTGAGCACCTCATCCTCAAGATCCTTGAGCTTGGTGATGATGTCATCCTTGGCCCCCGCGAAGGCAGGTCCAGCCAGGAAAGTCACTGCCAGCAAAGCCAGCACAGTCAATGTCAGTGTTTTGGTTTTCATTATTGATTCTCCTTTGACTCATGCTCATCTTTCACCGAGTCCAGCGCGTCAAAGACATCTTCCAGTTCACGATCAATCTTCACTGCCAGGTTCACATCGACCGTGGCGTGAATCGTGATCTCGTGCTTGGTGTCCGCTTCGATGGTGTGATGGGTGCACCCCCCCATCAGCCCGGCTCCGGCAACAACGCCAAAGGCCAGCATCAAAGGCATCCAAAGTCTGTTGACCATGTCATCCTCACTTTCTTTCAAGGGCCATCCTCGGCCCATGACGTTGATCCGACTACTCAAAGAGTATCTCAAGAAGCCGATCCACGCGATCTGCCTTGCTCAGTTCCAGCCCACGCTCGATGGCCTGATTCAACGCTGACTCCACGTTGCGGAAGATCACCTGCAATGAGCCGATCTTCACCGAGGCACTTGTCTTACGTTCATCGGCCTTGCCCGGCTGCATCTTCTCCTCAGATTCACGCAAACTCACAATCGCATTCAAATCTTCCAGATCCGTCCGCTCCAAGTCAATGATTAACATGGAAATATTCGTCTGTTTCAGCTCTCTTTTCAGTTCAGACAGCACATCATTGACGTTGGGCAACCTGGCCAGACTGGGCCGAACCGACTCAGCCACGTAGTTGAGCATCCAGGCATCATTGACCATCAGTCGGCCAGTCTGCCCGGGCTTGGTGTAGAAATACCCGCTTTCGATGCGCAAGGGTTTCTTGCGATCCGTGAAATAGATGAGTTCAATCCGGCCGTTCATCATCACTTCGCCGCCGATGCGTTCATCGGTCAGTAACTCAACCAGTCGAAGCAGATTGAATTTTTCAGCGTGCAGTTCAAGAGCGATACGCGGGTTGGATGGGTCGAACTCGAAGCCATACACAGTCAGGTCGCCCCCCTCCTCCCAGCGGAAGCGAGTGCGTTCGATGGTGACGCGGTCGTAGTTATCGATTCGGAACCGCACGGTGCCATCGAGCAAAGTGAGTGGGCCATACACGACTTTGCCGACTTTCAGGTTTTGATTGGCGTTGGTGCGTGTCGGCCAGATGCTGGCCAGTTCGACCGAGCCTTCGATGGTTTCCAGGCCGACCTTCGCATCCTGACTGCGAAAGCCTGCATTCTTGATTTCAATGATGCCGGAAGGCACGACTTCATCGCCTGCGAAAGTTAAGTCCATCGCCAGGTCAAAGTCGCCATCGATTTCCAAACCGGTCAGTTCAGGCACGCGCGAGGCCAGCAGTTTCGGATCGGTGATCAGCAAGTCATTGGCAACAAAATGGCCCTTCCCTTTCAAGCCATTCGCAACCAGAGCAACCCGGCCAAAGGTCTTCACAGGCAATCCCTCCAGCCAGCTTCCCTTCGCATCCCAGCTCAAAGCATCCTGATCGAATGAGATGCTGCCTTGGATTTCTTTGGCTTCAAGTCGTCCTCGGTAAAGATTGGCAATCTTAACCTGACCGGTTGGCAGCGCTGGCTTTTTTTCTTGAGTTGCACTTTCGGCTTCCGCTTTATCTGACGAATTCAACTGGCCAAACCGGATGGGCAGTTGCAGGTCAATGCCCTCGGCCCCGGTGTCATATAGTTTGTTCTTCCAAGCTGCGCCACTGACATTGAATCCACCTGCCAGCGCAAACTGGTCGGCAAAGGGATCGACTCTGGCTTCAAAACCCAACGCAGGCCAGGTGACACGATCACTTTCGCCATAGGTCAATTCACCTGCTGCATCACTGGTCAAGCTGATATGCCAGCTTGATGCGGCATCGTATTTCAACCGCATCGCTCCAGCCCCGAATGTGACTGCCAAGTCTTTCGTCTCGGCTTTGATCGGCTGGCGATACTCAACAGGGATGTCCAATGCATCCAGCGTCCAGTCGTTGCGATTCAGCACCGCCCTGGCTCCCTCATTCCCGATCGCCAACACCTCAGGCCCAACCTGCCAGGCTTCTGTCGAACCGCTCAACCAACCCGGTACCGTCGCCTTTGACCAGGTCATTCGAGATTGATCAGGTTTCAAAGACAAGCGAACCTGCTGCTCATCCATCTCAGCCTGCAACTGGCCAGCCAGGTTCAACTGCTCTATGCGACTGCCCAACACCGAAGCTTCACTGATCGTCATGTTCAATGTGCTGGTCAGAGATTGGTAATTCTCATTCACTGAACCATCGACTTTGAACACCAAGCCTGTCAACGTAGCCACATCATCAGGCAGCGTGAGAGGTAGCCGGGGCAGATTTGCCGAGACCGTAAATGTCGAATCGCGCCTAGCCGACCCAGATCCCGGCGTGTGCCAGGTCATGGTTAGACTGGAGTCGCGGAACAGGTCAGCCAACCTTCCCTTTGGGGTGTTGCCATCCGAAGGATTGACCAGATTCAAATCCGCTTGCAGGTCCAGTTCACCAGATTGGACATTGATGGTCCCTGTCACTTTCATGGGCAAATTGAAAGGCTCAATCAGAAAATCCACATCCAACACTTCATCACTGGCCCGGACAAGCTGGCCTGTCACGGGGATGCGGATCGGCCAACCTTCGACATCCATCGTCGCGAAAGAAGCACGCAGATTCAGTTGGCGGAAAGGTATCGGGCCCGCAGGCTCACCCGTCTCAGGAAACGCAGGCAGACCCCAGTCGATCTTGCCTTCGCGTACCAGCACCTGCCATTGCACGCCGGTCATGTTGATCGTGTCCACCTGACTCCGGGTAAGCAGGCCGGCGTTGTACTTAACGGTGATGCTGCCGATGGTCAGCCGTCTGCCTTGAGCATCAACGTTGCTCAGTCGAACCCCCCAGAGTGAAACGGAATCCACCTCGACCGCTGAATTGGTAAAGCCAGATGTCGCCAACGCCTGCACGAGGTAATAGCGCACAATCGAAGGCCCAATAAAAACGTAAGCCAACAGGCAGACCAGTAGGCCATACACCGCAACCATCCACAGCCGATACGACCACCGCCAGAACAATCGCCCGCGCTTCACAGTCGCACCTTGCGATTCGCCCGGCATGCTGCCCGGCTGCGTTGATTTCGAATTGTCAGGCTTGTCCTTCATGATGTCGCGTTCTGGTCATGCGTCCCCTTCATCATACCTGCCTCAGGTTGTAGCCATCGGCAGATACGCGCAAATTCCGGGGAACTGGCGTTTGAAGGCTGAGAAAGCCATGCCCGATAACGTCCTGGACGTGAAAACCGTTACAGACCGTTCAGTCGGACCCATATTCAGCCGACCAAGTCAAGTGTAGATCGTGTGTGCTGGTCAGGATAGACAAGGTTCGTGCTGTCGGAGGCGCCAAGGCATGAAGAGCGGATATGCCAATCAAAACGTAAGCAACTCGACGGTCGCGGGCGACGCGCATCAGGTCGCCCCGCCGTCTTTATCCGCCTCTCTCTCCACGATGCAGGCATCGCCTGTTCGCGTGGATATTCCAGGCGGATCATCAAACAACCGGGCCATTGCCACGCTGGATCAGTTGGCTGAGACGATTTTGAATCACCCAGCCGAGTCACTGGATCAGCAGCAGGAGCAGATTCGCGCGTACGTGGCCACGCTTCAACGCTATCTCGGCCAGCACGAATCAGCCGACGAAAAACTCAAGCAATTCGAGCAGAATGTCGCGGCCTTGGTTGAATCTCTCATCACCCAGGCGGTCGGGCAGGTGCGCCAGGTCACGCAACCCTTGAATCAGCAACTGGACAAGCTGCGCGATGTGCGCGGCAGACTGGCTGTGGATGTCAAACGCATGCACGACCGGGCAGGCAGCATCACCCAGAAAACGGAAGCATCGATTACAGCAGCCAGCGAAGCAGCCGGCCACGTTGTGTATCAGCATGAAGAGAAGCTGAACGCGATCATAGCCAAAGCAGACACGCAATCGCAGGACGCAACCCGCAAGCTGCGCAACAGGTTGGCCGACTCTGTCAAGCAGGGACGCCACACTTTGCACAAGGCTTGCACACAGGCAACGCAACGCGTGCGCATGATCTGTGAGACAGCACTGGCCGGGCTGGATGAAGAATCTCAGGCCCGGGCGGAAAGTCTGGTCGCAGCCACGCAGCAGGCGATTGACCTGGCCTTGCCCACGCTCCATGAGAAAAGCCAAAACCAACTGGATGCCTTGATCGAGCAGTCTGAAGCGGAATTGGCTGTGATTGAAGCAGGCACGCGGGAACGCTTTGCTCAACTGACGACAGAATGTCGTCAATCGGTTGAGCAGGACATTGCCCCACTGGCTGATAAGGTGGTGGAGTTTCAGAACTGGATTGATGAATGCCTGACTGCTTCATCCGAGGAACTAGCCAGCCGCAGCGAAACCATGCGCAGCAAGTTGGCCGAAGTGACACGCGAACTTGAAAACCGCATCGCTCGCACAGAAGCTCGTATCACAGAGCAGACTGACTCAGTCGAAAGCGAGACATCGGCTCGGTTGAACGACATCGAGCAATCCATTGAAAAGAAAACAGCCGCGTGCGTGGACAAGCTGGCCTCGGCGAGCAAGCAACTGCGTGCTTCTGCAGACAGCCTGCTGCACGAGAACGCAGCCAAAGTCGATGCCCATATCGAAACCCAGAAGCGTGACTCCGCCAAGGCATTGGATGACGCTGAGAAACACGTGAAAGCCAAGGCTGACAAGGTCACCGAGCAGGCCAGGCAATTGGCCGACCAGACCCGCCAATCTGTCAACCAGATCACCAGCGAAGTGACCCATGATGTCCACCAGCAATCGGCTGAGTTGCAAAGCAGATCAGAGCAAGTACTAACTCAGGTTCGCCAACAGTTTGACAAGGCTGTCGCAGACTTCGGCATCCAGGCAGATGAACGCATCGACTCATTGTCGCAAAGCTACGAAGGTGATCTAGGCCAGGTGCAAGCGTCACTGGATCAGCAGATTCGCGACTTGAAATCTGCGATGCAACGTTCCATCACCGAGGCCTATGAAGCCTTGAGTGAGAATCAGTCAGCCATCGAGGGCGATCTGCAATCCAGGCTAAACAAGGTCTGCCAGAACCTGTCGCAAATGCGTCAGCAGGCAGAAGCTTTGAAAACGCAGATCGAAACCCATGTCAGCCAGGCTGAACTTTCTGAAGAAGAAGCAGGCAAGCGTCTGCGATCGCTGCGCACGCAACTGGTCGATCGCATCGAAAGTTTCGATAACGACATGGCCGCTCGTTTCGATCAGCAGTTGAAGCAGATCAGCGACTACCAGAAACAACTGGATACCAAAGCTGAGGAATGTGAAACGGTCGCGACGACACGTTTAACTGAACTTCAAAAAGCATGGGAAAGTCGGCATCAACAGGTGCTGGGTGAAATCACAAAACGCTGTGAGGAGCAATTTGCTTCACATCTGGCCAGCATGCAGGCCTCACATACCGAGCAACTCGCCCAGCAGAAGCGACTCTACGAGCAGCAGATCGAAGAGCTAAACAAGGCTCAGGAAGATCGGCTGAACGACATCCGTGAATCGCAAAGCGAGAAACTCCAGCAGGCGATTGAACTGTGGGATAAGAAGAACCAGGCTGTGACCGCGAGACTGGATGACATCACCCAGCAGGTGGATCAGAAGATTGCCCGTCAACTCCATGAGGCCGAGGCTCGTGTTGCGGGGTCATTGCAGGACTGGCGTCAGCGGTTGGCAGCCGCAGCCGACCATGCCGACCAGCAAGGACGGGAAACCTCGGCTCAGATCAACGACAGGATCGACCAGACTTTGGCGCAGGCCCGGCAAACCGCCCAGCAACGGATTGACGCGACACTTGAGCAGATCACCACCAAGGCAAGCGATGAGTTGGAGTCCATTCGCGCCCAACTGCTGAAGCGCCTGGATCAGGTTGCCCCACAGGCGCATCAAACCGCCAGTGATCTGGATGATGAAGTGTCACGCAAGCTTGACCACTTCGAGCAAAGAGCTGGCCATGCGGTAGCCACCTTCGAGGATCGGCTGGCAGGTTCCATCGACAAGGTCATGCAGAAGGCGTATGCCAAGGCACGCAGGCAACAGTACGGCCTGATCCAGCACACGCAGAAATTGATCGACTCCTCAGCCGAGAATCTGCAGAAACAACTAGGCGATGCCCCCGCCAGACCAACACCCGCGCAAGCCAAGCCGAATATGCCACCGCGGCCAGAAAAGTCATCCATTCCGTACACCCAGTTGCTACCTAAGGCTGCTGAACTGGCTGAACGCGAACAACCGACACCTCCCGAACCGAAGCAGTAACCTATCGCATCATTCAATTCTGAGTTGCTTTGGCGTTACGACTCATGCGATCACAGCCAACCGCTGTTCCAGATGCTGCTTCAGATACTGGCCGGTATAGGAATCCGCTTGTTCCATCACTTGCTCGGGCGTACCCTCAGCCACAACCTGGCCGCCCCGGTCGCCTCCCTCAGGCCCAAGATCAATCAGCCAATCCGCAGTTTTAATCACATCCATATTGTGCTCGATCACCAGCACAGAATTGCCTTCATCTGCCAGTCTATTCAATACATTCAGGAGCTTGGCCACATCCGCAAAGTGCAACCCGGTTGTTGGTTCATCCAAGACATAAAGCGTGTGACCCGTCGAACGCTTGCCCAACTCCGAAGCCAGCTTGACCCGCTGGGCCTCACCACCGGACAGCGTCGTCGAGCTTTGGCCCAGTTCCAGATAGGACAAACCGACATCATTCAGTGCCTCCAGCAGTCGGCGAATCTTGGGGAAGTTCTCGAAATACTCAAGAGCCGACTCCACCGTCAACCCCAACACATCGGCGATGTTCTTCCCCTTGTACTTCACTTCCAAAGTTTCGCGGTTGTATCGCTTGCCTTTGCAAACTTCACAGGCCACGAACACATCTGGCAGGAAGTGCATTTCGATCTTCTTGACCCCCTGTCCCTGGCATGCTTCGCAACGACCACCTTTGACATTGAAGCTGAACCGTCCCGGCTGGTAGCCACGAATCTTGGCTTCCTTGGTTTGCGAAAACAGTTTGCGAATCAGGTCGAACGCACCGGTGTACGTCGCAGGATTGCTGCGCGGTGTGCGACCGATCGGCGACTGATCCACTTCAATCACCCGATCAACCCCCTTCAAGCCGGTCACACGCTGATGCGCACCAGGCTTATCGCGCGTGCCATTCAAGTGCTTGCGCACCGCGCGCAGCAAAATCTGATTCACCAACGTGCTCTTGCCCGAACCTGACACACCGGTGACGCAGACCAATCCCCCCAAGGGGAATGCCACATCAATCTGTTTCAGATTGTTCTCACTGGCCCCTTTGATCGTGATCGACTTGCTGCTGCCAATGTCCCGGCGATGCTCGGGGAGTGGAATTTCCAGGTCGCCTCGCAGGTAGGCTGCGGTCTTTGAGGTGGGGTGTTGGCAGACTTCGTCCAGCGTACCTTGTGCGACGACCATTCCGCCATGCTTGCCCGGACCTGGGCCGATGTCGATCAGGTGATCGCAGGCACGGATCGTATCTTCATCGTGTTCGACGACGATGACCGTATTGCCGATGTCTGTCAGGTGACGAAGCGTGCGTATCAAACGGTCGTTATCACGCTGGTGCAGGCCGATGGTTGGCTCATCGAGCACATAAGCACAACCGACGAGTCCCGAGCCGACCTGTGTCGCCAGTCGAATCCGTTGCCCTTCACCGCCCGACAGCGACCCGGTGGATCGACTGAGGTTCAGGTAACTCAATCCCACACTGAGCATGAATCCCAAGCGGGCGCAGACTTCTTTCAAGATCGGCCCGGCAATGGTCTGTTGCTCCTTGTCAAGCTTCAGGGCATCAAAGAAAGCAGCCGCCTGCTCGATGGTCATCTGCGTCACATCATGGATGTTGTAAAGGTCAGGCCTGCCAAAGATCACTCCACTGCCTTGCGAGCCAGGCCAGTCTGCCTCGATGAAAACAAAACGTGCTTCCTCACGCAGTCGCGAACCATGACAACTTTCACAAGGTGCTTCGCTCAGGTAGGTATGCAACCGCGCTTTAACATACTCGCTTTCGGTCGATTCATAACGACGATGCAGGTTGGGGATGACCCCTTCAAAGTGCGCATCATATTTCTTCTCATCTGCATCATTCGTGCCATGGAGAATGATCCGCTGAATGGGCTTGGGCAGTTGCTTGAAAGGCGTCGTGGCCGAGACTTCAAAGTCGCGACAGAAGCGACGGATCAGGCGGTTGTACCAGATGTTCATCCGCTTGCCGTTCTTTCGCCAAGGCTCAATCGCGCCTTCCGTTAATGACACGTCCGTATCAGGCACGACCAACTCAGGCGAGAACTCCTGAATCGTGCCCAACCCGCCACAACTCGGGCAGGCACCGAAGGGACTGTTGAAACTGAACAGCCGCGGTTCCAACTCTTCAAGATTGCATTCCGGATGCAGTGCACACGCATACTTCTCACTGAAGATGTGGTCTTTCCAGTCATCGCGACTATCGCCAGCCTGGGCGGAGGCGATGAGTAAGCCTTCGCCTAATTTGAGTGCCAGTTCCACGGATTCATTGATTCGCGAACGGCTTTGGGCCAGGCTTTCTTCATCTTCCTTGCGTACGACGACTCGGTCGATGACGACTTCGATGTCATGCTGCTGGTAGCGTGCTTTCTTGGTGGTGAAAGGCGTACCCGTCGAGTCGCGCAAGTCCATGATCTGGCCGTCCACCCGCGCCCGAACAAAGCCTTGCTTGCGCAAGCCTTCGAAGACTTCCTTGTGATGGCCTTTCTTGCCTCGGATCACTGGTGCAAGAATCATCAGTCGCGTGCCATCGTCCATGTCAAGAATTGAGTCTACGATCTGCTCAGCAGATTGGCTTTGGATCAACTCGCCGCATCGTGATGTTTTACTTGTCGCATGCCAGCATCGAGGCTGACCCACCCGGGCGAACAGAAGCCGCAGGTAGTCATAGATTTCTGTTGTCGTGGCCACGGTCGAACGGGGGTTATGCGATGCCGCCCGTTGTTCGATGGCAATTGTCGGAGGCAACCCCTCGATGCTTTCAATGTCAGGCTTCTGCAACTGATCCAGAAACTGCCTCGCGTACGCGGACAGACTTTCGACATACTTGCGTTGGCCTTCTGCGTAGATCGTGTCAAAAGCCAGGCTGCTTTTCCCGCTGCCGGACAGGCCGGTGATGACGACCAATTGATCGCGCGGAATGTCGATGTCGATACTCTTGAGGTTATGCTCCCGGGCGCCGCGAATGGAAATCTGTGGCCGCTGGCTCATGTGGGATATCCTAGGCTGAATCTTTCATGAAGTGTTGCCCGTTGCGCAGCGAAAAGGCCGCGTCATTTTCATCAACACGGCCTGGCATGCAATTCAAATCTTCAATTTCAGAGTGTCGCGCTGGTGAACGGCAGCAGGCCCATCTGGCGTGCTCGCTTGACCGCCTGGGCGACCATCCGTTGCTCGCGGGCGTTGAGGCCTGTCTTCTTGCGGCCTTGAATCTTGCCGTTGGGGGTCAACAGGCGACGCAGTGCGTCCGTGTTCTTGTAATCCACGTAAACTTTGCCTGTGCTGCTCTTTACGCAGATTTCACTTCTCTGGACGCCAAAACGCTGCATTTCAGCCATGGTCATTGATCTCCGCCTTGGGTGGTTGGCTCAGCCCGACGACAGTCAGCCCTCGGGCGACGGTGAGCCGAGTAATGTACCAATAATCCACGGGGATGCAAGTGGGTAAACACCGGTGAACCAGGGTGAAGACATTTACCTTCCTATCACGGTTGGCGTTTATCGCACTGACAGG
>CAZJJN010000022.1:0-56918 GCA_964546335.1 uncultured Phycisphaeraceae bacterium | reverse complement strand
GAACCTGAAACAGGTCACACAGCAAATAAATACCGGACAGTAGTGGGCGACGCCCGCAACTAGCCGTCGTTTTCATCCAACGCACTTCCGTGGCTCACGGGGTGGTGTCCTCAAGGGATGTCTGATCGCGCTGGCGATCTTTGTTGTGCTGGCGATCATCATTTCCTGTGCAGGTGGGATTTGGCTTTACTTCAATTGGCGATGGGCATTCGGCAGCAGTGTCGGTGAGGTGGCCAAACAAGTAGTCAAGGATTCCAATTTGCCTTCAGATCAAAAGCAGCGGATCAATGTGCAGATTGACCGGATCACGACCGCATTCATTAATGAAAGCCTGACCATGGAGAAGGCTGAGCAACTGGTCAATCGCATCGCCAACAGCCCGATCGTGCCTTATGTCATTGGCGAAGCGGTCAAAGCCAACTATGTCCAGCAATCAAACTTGTCTGACGAGCAGCAGAAGATGGTCATCGATCAGACACAGCGCTTCATGCGTGGCGTGATGGATAAGAAAATCGACAAGGCCAAGGTCGATCAGGTGCTGGGCATCATCTCCACCAAGAATGCGGAGGGTCAGGTTGCGATCAAGCAAAACCTGACCGATGAAGAACTGCTCAAGTTTGCTGAGGAAGCACAGAAAGCCGCTAATGAAGTTGGCGTTGATGAGGAAGTCGAAGAAGTGGATTTGGCAGCAGAGATTGAAAAGGCTGTCGATGAGGTCCTGGGGGATGGTGGATAAATTCAGTGAATCATGTATTGACTCAGCTTGACGAGTAACGGGAGACCACCCGGGAAGGTTAACCAATGGAAGCGTATTTTGTTCTGGCTTGGGTTGGGTTGACGTTTGTCGTTTGCGTCTTTTACATCTATTGCCATATCCATATCGCAATCCGCCTTGGTTATGGCCCTTTCTTCGGTATTCTGTGCATTTTTCCCATCGTTAATGTGATTATGATGGGGATTGCGGCCATGAGATCGTCACCGAACGAAATTAAGATACAAAGACTTGAACGCGAGATCAGACGTCTGCGCGGCAGGATTGCTGTGTCCAATCAGCAGGAAGCAACCACCAGTGATGCACTGGCTGAACTTGGCCGATGAGTTAAGCTGGATTGCATGACTCACCCCAACATCATTTACATTCTCGCCGACGATATGGGCTATGGCGACGTTTCCGCGCTGAACCCGGACTCCAAAATTCGTACGAAGCACATCGACCGGCTGGCAGCGGAAGGCCTGGCCTGTACTGATGCGCACAGCAGCTCCGCGGTCTGCACGCCCAGCCGATACAGCATCCTCACCGGTCGCTACAACTGGCGATCCTGGCTGAAACGCAGCGTCATCCATGGCTACGGCAAGCCCGTCATCGAATCCGACCGACTCACCGTGCCCGGCATGCTCAGTCAACGCGGCTACCACACCGCCTGCATCGGGAAATGGCATCTCGGCTGGTACTGGGCCGGGGCGGATGGCAAGGCGACGGAAGACAACGAGGCCGTCGATTTTACCCAACCGATCATCGAAGGCCCGACCACGCGCGGGTTCGACTACTTCTTTGGCTTTGCAGGCTCACTGGACATGCCCCCGTATGTTTACGTGGAGAATGACAGGCCGACCGCAGTGCCTGACCGCGAAGTCGAAGCGACGGAGGGTTATGAGTTCTACCGGGCCGGGCCCATCGCGCCGGACTTTTCCATTGAGGACTGTCTGCCCAATCTGACCCGCCATGCGCTGCGTTACATTGACGAGCACGCGGCGAAGGACAATCCATTCTTCCTTTACTTCCCATTGCCCGCACCGCATACGCCGATCCTGCCCACACCTGAGTTTCAGGGCAAGTCGGGCACGAATCCTTATGGCGACTTCTGCCTGCAAGTCGATGATGTCGTGAGACAAGTGCTGGCCAATCTCGACGAACAAGGCATCGCAGACAATACCATCGTGATCTTCACCTCAGACAACGGCTGCTCCCCCATGGCGAACTTTGAGGCGCTCAAAGAAGTCGGGCATCACCCCAGCTATCACTTTCGCGGACACAAGGCCGACATCTACGAGGGTGGCCATCGCATTCCGTATCTTATGCGCTGGCCAGCGCAAATCCCCGCAGGGATCACATGTGACGACACGGTTTGCCTCGTTGATCTCATGGCCACGCTGTCTCAGATCGTCGACTTCGACATGCCTGATGATGCGGCCGAGGACAGCTTCAGCAACCTGCCTGTTTGGCGTGGCGAAGCACTGAGTAAACCTTTGCGCGCCGCGACGGTACATCACTCAATCAACGGCTCATTCTCGATTCGTCGTGGTCGATGGAAGCTGGAGATGTGTGCCGGCAGCGGAGGTTGGAGTTTTCCCAAGCCCGGGCCCGACTGTGAGGGATTGCCCGACATTCAGCTTTACGATCTCGAGGCCGACATCGGCGAGCGCGAGAATGTTTACGACCAACATCCACATGTGGTGGCAGAGATGAAGGGTTTGCTGCGCGGGTTGATTTTGTCAGGGCGCAGCACACCCGGCCAGCAGATGCAGAACCACCCAGCCGACCCCTGGCCGGGTTTGGAATGGCTCGGTGATTAAGACACAGGAATAGCCCGTTTAGTTTGGCTTGATGATCCAAGCCGGGCGCCACTGCTCTTTAACCAGCTTGAAGCCGAAGTCTTTGAGCAGTTTCTCGTGGAAGTCGGGCATGTGGGCAGCCCCGTAGAAGATGCCCATTTTTTTCTTGCCTTCCTTGAGTTGTTCATCAAACACTTCCAGGGCACGCTTGTTGCGCTCATGGAGGATGATGGAGTTGTCGCCAAACATGTTGGCCATGTCTTCTTCGATGGCAGACATTTGCCTGGCCATGACACGCTTTAAGCCGTTGGGATCGTTAGACAGCATGGCGGCCATCATCTCGATCCCATCGGTCTGTTTGATCTTGCCCTTGTTCTGCATCTCCATCGACTTTTGCATGGCCTTCATGAGCATGGTCATCGGTGTCTCGCCCCGCTCGCGCATCACCTCGGCAAAGCGCGACGGGGTCATGTCCGCATGCAACATGTTCTTGGCGCGGTAATTGATGTGGTCCAGTTGAAACGTCAGACCCATCGCGTCGCCAAAGCCTGCCTGAAAGCTGGACAGGCCACCCCCTTGCCCTGCATTGGCTGGCATCTGAGCACCCTCAGGCTTGACCATTTCATAAAGCAGTGCGTCATATTGCTTGAAGGACTCATCCAGTTTCTCGTAGTAATTCTTCTCGCCGATGTGAACCACCGCGATCAGATCGACCGTGACGCCATCGTCATTCTGATAATGCTTGACTGCCGTCTCGAGAATGCCCATGCCTCGGCCATACTCTGAGAAACGAAGAAAGACAGCGTCAGGATCCTCCTTCGCTTTCTCCTCATTTTGCTCTTTCTCTGGCTCTTGATTCTCAGTTTGCTGATCGGCTGGTTGGTTTTCCTGAACATTATCTTGAGTCTTCTCATTGTCTTCTGCAGGTTGCTCTTGTTTCTCATTCCCTTCGCCTTGGGCTTGTTGGTCGCAGCCGATGAAAGCTACAGGCGACAAAAGCAGGCCAAGTAGAAGCAACAGGCTGGTCCATGTCGCGCGGTTGGGTCGTAGTAATTGGGCATCAGACATCAGCAGGCTCCAGCAGGATGAATCAGCTACATCATAGCGCCTAAGACGACAGCCATGCGCCATGACCCGCAAATCACCGCAGGAAAGTATGAGTTGGTCGCGTTTTCAGCCAAAAAGCCAATGCAGGATCAGCAGTTCCACACCAATGAGTAGCACGACCGCCAGGCCGATATTCGCCATTTTTTGCATACGCGATGAGCGCTCCCTTTCAGGCAGGGGGATCATGCGTAACTGTGGCTCACCAGCAGCGGGACATTGGTTGGGTTGATTGCCTCGACGGGCCTGATCTTGCACAACCGCGAGGATGAGATTGCTGTCGAATGCGGTCAGGCCGAGTTTCTTACCCAAGCTGACCAGTTTGTCGCGTTGGTCGAGTGTAAGGATCGTGCCTTGTAATGCCTGTGAAGCGCGGATCGCCAAGACCCACCGCGGATCGTCTGGCTGAAGGGGTTGGTCAGTTGTTTCGCGTTGGTTTGCTGTACGGATTTTGTGTACGCGAGATTGACTATCCGGTTGATTAGCCAAGATACGTCGGCGGTGAGCCAATGCATTGGCCCAGGCTTCTTCACTGGAGGCGGCTGGTTTGCCACGTGAGATCACGCCGACTGGGAAGCGCAGGGGCGCACGCTCCGAGTCCACAGCATCTGTGCTGGTGAAACGGGCGTATGGATGGTTGGGATGGTCAGATTGAGCCATCGGTTCTCTTCCCTTGGAACGATGTTCAAGCATATCCCGGACATTCTCGGACACAACCGAATTGGCCTGATTGTGCATAAAAAACAAGTGATACAACCGTTACAACCGGACTTTGTGTCCGATAAGTACCGAAAAGGTGGACAACACCTGTTACATCCCTGTTACCCGGTCGGCTGCCTGAGAAGCGTATTAAGAGATAGATGACAAGAAGGGCTTGCCATCAGCTTTGAAAGGAGCATGACATGGATTTGGCAACAGGAATTAAGAGTTTTTGTCTGGCCGGCGTATTGGGCTTATCGATCGGGGCCTTGACGTTTCTGCCCGGCGAGGTGATCGCGGAAGAAGATGACGCAGCGGTGCAAGGACCTGTCGAACACAAGCTGGCTTCAGGCATCGTGGCAAGGTTTGAGGTTGCATCACTCACCACGGCTGATGAGAAAGAGCAAGCAGCCGACGAAGCGTCGGAGTCAGTCGAACTGGGTGTGCTGGTCTTGACCAATCCGACGGATGAGGAAATTGCGGTGTCCGGTCAGGTCATCGGCATGGTGTATGACATGAGTGAAACCAGCCGCATGAGCCGGGCCCCGGTGATGCCTGTGCAACAATATCAGCACAGCATCGAAGTGAAGATCGCAGCCAATTCACAAGTGCGTTTGCCTATCCCGGCAAGCAAGGCGGTATCGCAGTCGGGCATGATGCTGTCACTCGTGGTTGGTGAAGAATCCTTCTCACTCAACAGCGGTGCACAGATCACATTCGTCCCTGTCAACAGTATGAACGGCAGCAACTTTGGGAACCTTGTGGTACAGAACAACGTGCAACAAGTCACGAATGGCGAATAAGCGTAGACAGCCAAGATCAACTCATGGGCGCGAATCAACTGCGCTCATGAGTTGCTTTCATCAATCTGCAACGACTTTATAGAGTTCTCACATTGCTGCATCGATTCATCCAACTCGCGGGATTGCTACTTGGCTTGGGTTTGGCTTTGTTGGCCGGGGGTTGGCTGGGATTGAATCAACAGGAGCCAGAGCAACCGACGGGCCAACTGCTTTCAGACTGTGAAGGCCCGATCAGGCAGGTGGTGATTCAGTATCATCCGGATGGCTTGGAAATCGTGGCCACCCCTTATCAGCAATTCCTATCACAACTTCAAAAAGACATTGAAGTCATCGTGGTGGTGCAGGATAAGAACGCCTGGCAGCATTTTCAGCAAGAGGTGGGGGACTTTGGTTCGCGAGTCAGGCCATGCTTTACAGGCGTGGAAAATTCCTGCTGGTCGCGCGATCGCTGGATCGCGCTGGCAGATCAGCAAACAACCTGGCTGGTCGCTTCCCGCGAAGAGCAGGCAGCGGATCAATGGTCGATTCGTGCAGCTGACAGTCAGGTTGGCAAATGGTTGGCCGTCGGGTTGAAAGACATCAACTTTCATCGCAGTCGATTGCTGTTTGATGGGGGTGATTTGGTTTGTGACAACCGGACGGTATTCCTCTCGCCGACGGTGATTCGCCGAAACATCGGGGCCTCGGTTCGTGATCGCCGGGAATTGATCACCACGTTTGAAGAACTGACGGGTAAGAAAGCTGTGTTGCTGGATGGGGCGCCGGATTATCACGCCGGGATGTATCTGATGGCGATAGGCAACAATCGCGTCATCGTCGGCGACCCTTCTTTGGCAGATGAGCAAAGCATCAGCCTGGCCAAGCAGTCCTTTGGCAATGTTAAGGTTGACCATGCTGACACCATGCAGCAACGGTTTGATGCGGTGGCAGCCAAGTGCCAGGAGGCAGGCTATGAGGTGCTTCGTATCCCCACCGTGGCCGGTGCTGACCAGCGCACGTTTATTTCTTATGTCAATGTCATGATTGATCAGGTGGACAGTCAGCCTGTGGTTTACATGCCTGTTTACGATGGGCTGGATGACATGAATCAACGCGCCAGCAAAGTATGGGAATCAGCAGGCTATCGCGTTGTGCCGATCAATTGCACATCAACGTATCGCTACTTTGGTTCACTTCGTTGTCTGGTCAGTATTTCCCGAAGAGGATGATCAATTCCTACCGTTCGAAGACTCGGCTGCCTGCCTCATCCGCTCAATCAGATCAATGACTTGCCTTTCTGCGTGTTCGAGATCCTGCATAGCCCCGATCGCCCGGTTCATATCACTGGCTGCGGGGTGATGCTGTTGATCGGCCATCAAACTTGCCATGGCCTGATGCATGCATTCACGGACATGATGTCGCTTTTGGCTGAGTTCTTCCGTGACAAGTCTGGCAGCATGATTCACTTCGCCGGCGATGCGTCTTAGCTTGACGTGAGCGTCATGGGCCGAGCGCTGCCAATCCCGCCTGGCGATGGCGGCCACCAGAACATCCGGCAACGAGTGGTTCGCCAACTCAGGCTTTGTTAGAAAATCCACCGCGCCCATACGCATGGCGGTCACGGCCACGGAAACATCCACGTCATTGGTCAGCATGACCACAGCCGGTCTGTCTGAAGCCAACCTTTCCTGCAAATACTCCAAAAGCTCGATCCCCTTACTCTCATCCTTTAAGTTCTGGTCCAACACCACGACTTGAAACGTATCTTTTTCAATCAGAGCCTTGGCTTCATTAGCGCTGACAGCATAAGTCTCCACCCAGTTCGTTTCGGCATCAGCAGCCAGTAGCTGCTCGTACAGCCGTTGCTGATCCGGATCGTCCTCGACGACCAAAACCTTCATTTCCCTGGGGTCCGTCATGCTCTAACCATGCTCCAGATGTCCATTGATTGCAATGAACATTGCACCCTATTTCAAGACAGGAAGGGTGTGCCCCTTGTGTTCAACAGGCAAGGAAACCAAGTCGTAATCCAGATACCCATCAATCTGACCTGCAATTTTTTCCCCCTTGGCCAAGGGCTTGTCAGTCACCACATAAGTGACGCTGTCAATCTGGGGAGCCTGACGCTTCGTGCGACCCACGTAAAAACGCGTTTCTTCCGTGATCCCTTCGCCTTCCAACTCCAATTCTGCTTCGTCGTCAATCAGTACATCCATCTGCTGCCCGACCAACTGCTCGTTCCGCTCAAACACCACTTCCTGCTGGGCCAACATCAGCTCTTCATATCGGCGATCCATCACCTCCGCAGGCACGGCCTGCCCCTGCTCATGCAGACGCCCTGCTGGTGTGCCCGGTTCAGGTGAATAGCGAAACACGCCGACAGCCTCGAAGCCGAAGTCGCGAATAAATTCGACCAACTCCTGATGTTGCTCTTCCGTCTCTCCGGGGAAGCCTGTGATGAAGGTGGTGCGGACGGCCATGTCTGGCATGCGCTGGCGCAACTTGGTAAGTAGGGTTTCGATCAACTTCCGGCTGGTGTGGCGGCGCATGTTGTCCAACACTTCATCATTGATGTGCTGCAGGGGCATATCAATGTACTTGAGCACATTGGGCAGCTCAGCCAGCGTGTCGATCATCTCATCCGTGAAGCAGGAGGGATAGGCATACATCAAACGAAGCCAGGCTCCGCCGACGCCGACCTGCTCCGTCACAGCTCGGTCGAGGGCGCGCAACATGCCGGACAAGCCAGGCTCGTAACCAATGTCATTTCCATAGCTGGTGGTGTCCTGCCCGATCAGACTCAACTCAAAAGCGCCATCCTGAATCAGTTCGCTCGCTTCGGCAACGATTCTTTCCACAGGCTTGCTGCGCATCTTGCCTCGAATGGATGGAATCGTACAGAAGGCGCAGTTCTGATTGCAGCCTTCGCTGATACGCAAGTAAGCATAATGGCGGGGCGTCAGACGAAAGCGTGCGCTGTCTGACTCAAAGTAACCCTGTGCCTGCTCATCCATCTGCCTCGCTTGCCTGGCTACCGTCGCGTTGGCAGCGATGGAGGAATAGACGGGCAGTTCCATGAGTGTTTCGCGGTCGTGCCCGTCACGCATCGCCTCGCGCGAGCCGCGCACCGCCTGCGTGATATGGTCACGATCAAACACGCCAATGAGCGCATCAATACCCGGGCACCATTCCAGCAGTTTCGCGCGGTACCTTTGCACCAGACAACCCGCCACGATGACCCGCTGTACTTCGCCTGCCTCTTTGCGAGCCAAGGCCTGGCGGATTTCCCCGAGTGATTCCTCTTTGGACGCTTCCAGAAAACCACAGGTATTGATGATGACCGCGTCCGCTTCCTGCTCTGCCGTCAGCGACAAGCCGTCCTCGGCCAGCAACCCCAGCATCTTCTCGCTGTCCACGAGATTCTTCGGGCAGCCCAGACTGACCATGGCCACCTTCTCGATTTTATCTGATGTGATTGCTGCGTTGGGCATGTTTTGGCCTTAAGGTTTGCGTCACGGGAAAGCGGATCAGTTTAGGCTACGTTTGCTCAACGTTCCAGCATTTGTTCTGCTATGGTCAAGGCGACGGGTGGAATGTCCATGAAAGTATTGAGCCAACTCGGTTTACTGCTGTTGCTGTTCCTGCTGGTCCAGTTTGGGCTGGCCAGCGATTTTGTCACGCATTACCCGGACGAGCAGCATTACACGAACACAGGCCTGGACATGGCCTTAGGCCAAAGCTGGCTGTTGCCTCAATATCCCGATGGTTCGTTGCGACTGAGTAAACCCCCCTTAACCTACTGGCTGGTGGCTTCAAGCTACGGCGTGTTCGGCATCTCGCCCTGGACAGGTCGGCTGCCTTTCGTGCTGCTGTCATTGGCGACGCTGGTCATGGTGTGCCTTGGGACGCGTCTGCTGCTTCGGTCGGACAAAGCCGCACTCTCAGCCGCAGCCATGCTCGCACTGGTTTGGCCTTTCTTTATCTCCGCAGGTATGTCCCAAACTGAGATGCCTTTGGTTTTCTTCACGACGCTGTCAGGGCTGGCGGCGATCTTCGTGACTTTGTCCAAACGCGAAGCCTCGCAACGAACCTGGTGCTGGATTTTCTGGATTGCCTTGGGATTGGTTGGCCTGACCAAAGGGCTGTGGGTGGTGCTATGGGCAGCCACGCTATTGCTCTGGTTGCTCATGTCTGTCAGGCGGAAACGCCGTTGGCGTCGCTTCATTTCCATCCCGGCCATGGCTTTGGGCTTTGCCCTCTCCTTCGCGTGGTTGGTGATGATTTATTTTCAGCACAACTTGGAGGCGGGACAATTCACTTCAGATCAGATCACGGACAGGATCAGCGACTGGTACCACATATTCTGGCGGGTGCCAGCCATGATGGTGTTGCCTTGGTTCGTATTCATGCCTTGGTCGTTGCCTGCAGTCGAATTGTTTTTGCGGGATCGCCGTTGGTTGCGGATCACGCTTTCGGGGGATCAAGCCGCAACTCAACTGGCCTGGCTGTCCTGCCTGTCAGTCGCCGTGCTGGGCTTGGGTGATAACTTTTCCTTACGTTACGTGTTGCCTGTCCTGCCTTGGGTGGCGATCGCTCTGGCGGGAATGTATGTACGGGCCACCCGGAGAACAACGGAATGGTCCTGGCGGCGGATGCACTGGATCATGTCCTTCATCTTGCTGCCAGTGGTAGCACTTTGTCTGTTGGCGATCTGGCAACTGGTCGGGCCTGTCTCAGCAATCGTAGTTGGCATCCTCTGGACCACGGGCTGGTTCTATTGGCTGATCAGTTCCTGGCATGATCGTTGGCTGACTCAGCCAATCGCCAGCGCCGCACTGGTGCTCAGTAGTCTGTTGGTACTAGTGCTTGTTTTGAGAGCTGTGGCATTGCCTGACCAAGGCAGGCAGATCGCTGATGCGGTTCGTGAAGTAGCACAGCCGGGCGATCAGGTCTTGATCGTCGGCAAGTCAGGCCTGGTTGCGAAGACACGTGTGTTTCTCAAGCCGACTGTCCAAGTTGCTTCAACACCCCAGTTGCCCGATCACCAGTTACCTTTCGATTGTGTCGTGGTTGAAGCCAGTCA
Source organism: uncultured Phycisphaeraceae bacterium (assembly GCA_964546335.1). Classification (GTDB taxonomy): domain Bacteria; phylum Planctomycetota; class Phycisphaerae; order Phycisphaerales; family Phycisphaeraceae; genus CAZJJN01. The sequence goes on along the minus strand of CAZJJN010000022.1, from coordinate 46,697 downwards.
GAAACCACAACCGCTATGGAACCGGGCGACAGCGATCCAGCAGGCCTCGGCAGGCTATCAGAAATTGAAGCCCTGGCCTGCGTTGAAAGCCTTAATGCAGGGGAAACTGTCCGGCTATCTCAAAGCACATCAACAGACATACAACCTCTACAAAATGGATTGACTCAGGCTCGCTGCTTTTGGTGTAAGAATCATTACCACGAGTGGGCTTTCTCAAACTCCAAAGGAACCGTCTCGATACACCAGCGCAGGAGTTGCTGCTCCAACCGCTGGCGTGTGTCGGGCGGTTCTTTTTCATAGAGATTCTGACATTCACATGGATCAGTGATGAACTGCGTCTGCCAGGAAACATCCTGCCCGTAATACATCAGGCGACTCTTAAGAAACTGCTTGACTACATCAAGGTTTAGCCGGACGTGTCTTGCTTGCGTGCGGCTTCTAGAGCCTTTTTCTCGCGCTGCTGTCTGCCCAGATTGAGCAGCATCATGTTCTGTTGAATCCAGTCCAACTTCTGCTCAATGGTCATCTGATCGAAGGTGATTTCAAGATGGCCGTCGAAGAGAGGGTCGCACGGGATCTTCTCGCGATTCTGTTTTTCTTGATCACTCATGCTCAAGCCTCCGCAATGCCTCGATATCTTGTAGATCATGAGGCCGGGGATCAGGTATGCTCTCTTTAACCTTCAACAAGTCATCGCGGCTTGAGATATAAATCGTCTGCCCTGCGATCTCCGCGGTATCCGCCCCCTTACGGAGTGCTTCGTAATCAATCGGGTAGTCCAGAAAAGCATCAATTTGAATCAGTCCTGAAGCATCCTGCACCGTGAATACCAAAGCGCCGCGTTCATCACGCCAACGTTGCCTGTCGGTTTCATTCAGAAAACTCTCAATCGGCTCAGGAATTCGCGGCTGCAAATCATGCTGCTTACAAAACGCGATGAACCTTTCAAGATTCTCTTTGGTCATGCGCAGTTGCAGGTCAAGGTCATGGGTCGCGCGCATCACGCCATGCAAAATGCAGGCAACCCCACCGCATACCACGTATTCCACCTGCGCACGTGACAACGCGGGAAGCAGTTCAATCAATCTGGGCGCTGACATATCCACCAGCGCATCATTTCATGCGCACGGGATTGAGTCAATGATTGCTCGCAATTCATGGCCGATTAGGCTCACCGCACGATTCTGGCCCCACCGCCACCAGCCACGTGCATCAGTTCCTTCAGCGTGATCTCGCTGGTGTCGCCGCGCGTGGTCTGGAGCATGGCTCCATGAGCGGTGCCGATGTCCACAGCCTCCTGCGGATCCTTGCCTGCAAGGAAAGCATACGTAAACCCGCTGGCAAAGCCATCCCCCCCGCCAACGCGGTCTTCAAGTATCAGCCGCTCAAAGGTTGGGCCCTGATAGAACGTATCAGTCTCAGCCCAGTAAAGGATGGCCGACCAATTATTCTCACTGGCGCTGATCACCTCACGCAAAGTCGTGCCGATGACTTTCAGGTTCGGGTAATCCTTGGCAACCTGCCTGACCATGTTCTTGTAATTCTCTATGGGCAGTTCTTTCAGGTTGTCGTCCGTGCCTTCGATCTCGTAGCCAAGCACTTTCTGGAAGTCTTCCTCGTTACCGATCAGGCAATCGATGTACTGCACCAAAGGCTTGGTCGTCTTGATCGCTTCCTCACTACTCCACAGCTTGGAGCGGAAGTTCAGGTCATAGCTGACGATGGTGCCTGCTTCGTGGGCGGCTTTGAGTGCTTCGGCCGCCACCTCGCGGGTGCTTTGCGACAGGCAGGTGAAGATGCCACCCGAGTGCAGCCAGCGGACGCCGCGGCCTTCAAAAAGTGCTTTCCAGTCCACATCGCCAGGCTTCATTTTGCTCGTGGCAGAATGGCCTCGGTCGTAAAGCGTGACCGCGGCGCGGGGGCCGACGCCTACTTCTGTAAAGTTCAGGCCGATGCGTGCCTCGCGACCCACGCCGTCATATGCGACCTTCGGGCAGTGGCTGATATCCATCCCCACGCCTCGGGCATGGTTTTCGATGATGGCCGAGACCGGATTATCCACCAAGCCACCCACCCAGCCTGTTCGCAACCCGAGTCGCGCCAGGGCGTAAGCGACATTGAACTCACCGCCGCCGACATAGACATCCATCTTCCTGGCAAACTCAATTCGGCCATGCCCTTCCGGACTCAGCCGAACCATACATTCGCCCAGTGAGACAAGGTCGAGTTCGCATTGATCCGCAGGCCTGACATTCAAAGCCATCTTCGATTTCCTCTCGGTTTAGGGGTTGGGGTAGGGGCAGACGGGCGATGTAAAGGCATCCGCATCCGATAGCCACAGTTCGCAATTGTGGCGACTTGGTGGCGCGAAGTCAAAGACGCGCAGAAAAGACCACGCAAACCACCCCCTGCTTCGCGCGACGACCATCACCGCTACACTAATCTGCCATGCCCACTTTGGACCAGCCCGAACAACTCGGTGGCATCATGTCACTCGGCGAGCACCTCGAAGACCTTCGCCGACGGGTGATCTTTGCGCTCATCGGCTGCACGATCGGCTGCCTGATTGCGTTCTACTTCGGCAGGGAAATCGTCTTTCTCTTTCAGGAACCCCTCGCCCGGGTACTGGAATCCAAAGGCCTGGCCTCGCAGGCGTTTGTCTTCTCCCCCACCGGTGCCTTCAGCGTTTACATGACGGTGAGTCTGGTCACAGGGGTGATCATCTCCGCCCCGTGGGTTCTCTACCAGTTGTGGAAATTCGTTTCCGTCGGGCTTTATAGCCACGAGCGGAAACTGGTGTACCTTCTGGTGCCTTTCAGCTCAGTCATGATGGTGTTGGGATTGCTTTTCTCCTACTTCATCATGATTCCGGTCTGCCTGATGTTTCTGGTGGGGTGGTCGCTGGATTACCCGACGGATTCTGTCAAGAATCCTGTGCTTGAGATGGTGATGGAGCAACTTTCGGATGCTGGCAGTCAGTCGCCCTGGTCTGCCATGCCTGACCAGGTGCCTCGTCTGCCTGTGGTCACGGGTAACCTGCCCGACGCGCCGGAGGGAAGCCTTTGGCTGGATGGCAAATCAAAAACGTTGAAAGTCATGCTAGGGGGCCATCCGCGCATCCTCGCACGACTGCAAGCCGACAGCGGCTTAGCGCCGATGATCGGCATTAGCGAGTACATCAGCTTCGCGATGTACATGACCTTAGGCATCGTCGCTGCGTTTCAACTGCCCGTGGCCATGCTGATCCTCGGCTGGACCGGGTTGGTCGATCCCGCTCGACTGGTCAAGACGCGCAAGTATGCGGTTATGACCTGCTTTGTGCTCGGGGCCCTGCTGACGCCGCAGGACCCGCTGTCCATGTTCTTGTTGGCTGTGCCGTTGTATCTGCAGTTTGAGTTCGGCCTGTTCCTGATGCATCGGGCCTATCGCAGGTCACGCGGCCGGTGGGACAACTGGTGGGATCAGATGGAGCAGGGATAGGACTTGGCTTTTTCGCTTGAGCCCTTGATCTCTTGAGCTCTTAACGTGCGACCCGCGCGAGACACGAAAGCGTTTCGCATACGTTGTGGCGTGTATGAACTCCCCTTCCCAAGGAAGGAATCCGTCAATAGCAACTGTTAGACTTGCCCACCACACAGGCACGCCCATGCAGTGGCGATTTGCCACGAGATTTCTTCAGCCAAGACGGCTCATCCTGTGTACGCAGAACACCATAGTAACACCACAGGACTCAAAAGCCACTACTCGAAAAAACCGACTCCGTTTCACGAGGCGCTGGATCGCTCAGGTTCACTGCTCAGCATGAAATCCGCAATGTAATGCAACAGGTTTTCCCGATCCTCTTCGTGTCTCAAATTGCCAAAGAAAGGAAAAAGTGTTCCCGCCAGCTTTCCGGTCGTGCGGATCTCGACGAAGACGTAGGGCATCTCCTTGATCTCTGCGACCTTCAAGTCCAGCACAACGTGATCATTGCGGTAACGCCGGAGAATCGTGATGGCTGCAAACCCGAAAGGCTCCCCCATCTCGCAGGAAGCATAAGTGTACCGCACACCCGCACCATTCAATGCCGCTTTCAACCAGCGCGTGGCGTCACTCACCACATCCACCGTATGCCCGGGAGAATGCTTCTTGGTATCCATGGTCAACTTCAGATCATCGTTTGGTTCAGGCATTCCACTTTTCATGCACAGCACCCTTTCGACTCATGCAACCAGACCTTTCCCGCAAACGGCCACGATAATAGTCTGGTCAGAATATTTCTGCATCTTCTGAATAAAAGGAAAACAGATACTGCATGCCTTGGCGCTTGGCGGGTGGCATGGTTACTCGCGAAGCGATAACCATGATCTTCTGACGTGTTAGGTTCGTGCTCATGACTGCGCCTATGACCACGGCACCCGGCAGCGTGGTATGATTCGATCAATGTATTGCATCACTTGCCAATACGACCTGCGCGAGAGTGACGGTCATTGCCCGGAGTGCGGCAGGCCTTTTGTCTCGTCCGATCCCCAGACTTACTCGCTATATCCACTACCTCGATGGTATGTGATCTATCTAAAAACACTGAGCATAATTGATCACTGGTGGTTTTACTTTGGCTATGTGTGTGTTTTCACGGTGTTGGTCATGCTGGCCAACAGTCTTTGGCAGCAGATCGTTTTTTCGATCATGACTTTGTTGGGTATTTGGAATCTCGTTCGCCGAATCATGCGCGGGCCATACTTTGAGCAGGTGCTGCGGGAAAGCGCCGAATAAGCAACGAAACCACTCCCTCACCCAGTCTTCGCCTCCGCGCTCTTGAACTGCCCGCTGCCGACCAACGCCAGCATCCGATCCATCGACACCAGCGACCACTGCTTCACTTGCGGGTGCACCTTGATCTCGTTGACCACCTTGCCTGCAGCCAGGTTGTCCAGCACCCATAACAAATGAGGCATGTCGATGCGGTACATCGTCGTGCACAGGCATTGACAGTCGCTCAACATCCGCACAGTGATGTCGCGCTCCTTCACCTCATTCGCCAGGCGATTGACCATGTGCACCTCCGTGCCGATGGCCCAGCGCGAGCCGGGCTTCGCTGCTCGCACCGTGGTCAGGATGCCTTCCGTCGAACCGACGTGGTCTGCCTTCTGCACGACCTCGTAGGCACACTCGGGATGCACCATCACCTGCACGTCTGGCCAGTCTGCACGAATCTGATCTACATGTTCCGGGCGGAAAAGCTTGTGCACCGAGCAATGCCCTTTCCAGAGCAGGAACGCGACGCGCTCAACGTCCTCAGGCTCCAGCCCACCCAGCCCGTCCGGGTGCTTCGGGTCCCACACGGCTGTCTGTGTCGTCACGTCATAACCCATCATGGCGGCGGTGTTTCGCCCAAGGTGCTGATCGGGCAGGAACAGAATCTTGATTTGCTCATCCTCGCCGCGTGGCTTCGTGCCACCAGCCAAGGCCCACTCGATGACGCGCTGACTGTTCGAACTGGTGCAGACCGCTCCGCCATGCTCGCCACAGAAAGCCTTGATCGCGGCAGTGCAGTTCATGTAGCAGATGGGGATGACGCGGACGTTTTCGTTCGTCGCCTCATCACCGCGCGGCACGGGGACGCCGAGCGCTTCATGAATCTCCTGCCAGGCTTCGACGGTCTGGTCGTGGTCTGCCATGTCCGCCATGCTGCAACCAGCCCCAAGGTCGGGCAGGATGACGGTCGTGTCGTCGGGGGTAAGGATGTCGGCTGACTCGGCCATGAAATGCACGCCGAGGAACACGACATACTTCGCCCCGGTTTCCTTGACGCGCTCGGCTGCAAGCTGGCTGAGTTTGAAACTGTCGCCGGTGAAATCCGCGAACTGCACCACATCATCCTGCTGATAATGATGGCCCAGCAACACGAGGTCGCGGCCAAGTTCCGCCTTGCGGGCCCGGATCGCGCTGGCTAACTCGTCATCTGACATCTGAATGTATCGCTCCGGGAGCGACGGCTGCCAAAGCATGGCAAACTCCTTCAATATCCATTCACCTGCCCAATTGTAGCCAATGCCCAGGGTCAAAATGGATAAACCTGCGAAACCGTGATTATCGCAAATGATGAGGCTTGACTTGGGAATCGGTCAAGGTCGTAACGGGGTGGCCGCAGGACGAACGCATATACCCATCTCACAATTCTAAGCTACTGTAAGCCTGACTTACCGCGTCGAACGAAACCAAGTATAAATGGGGGTGCCACGGCTTGGCCGAGTTTTTCAGAGCAATGCGAAGAAAAAGGCGGCAAGCTGTGCTGACAAACATGGTGTGATGACTGCTCGATGTCGCTGCTGACCGTCGAAACTCAATCTGACATAAGACACACCTTGCTCCACTCTCGCCTCGCTCGAGTGTCGTCAAGATGTGGCACCCGACCTGATATATCCCTGTACTTTCTGGAGGCAGGTACAAACGTTCGCTCTGGGGTTGCCGGGTGTGGTGTGTCAATCAGTCCTTGTTCCACACAACACGCCCCTTACCCGCCTCCACCTAGTTGGCAAGCTCGCCGTTGATATAGAGTTTGGGATTGCCTTTCACACTCAGTTGAATTTGCTGGAAATTTCCCACAGCATCGACGCGCTCGTTGCCGATCCTGACCCAGCCGTACCCCTTGAACTGAATGACATCATCGCCATCCTTCACGGTTTGTAGCTGATCAACCGAATCGCCAAATGCAATCATCACGCGGTCGTTGATGGCTGCCCCTTTCTTCTCGTGGCCCACGATGCGAGCAGCAACCATCGACTCACTTTCTGCAAGCATTTTGACTTCAGCGATCCGCGAGTTGTCAGGCCCCCCCTTGAATGGCTCATGCACTGCGGCAAAGATCGTGCTGGCGGTGTGTCGTCGGGCGATGATCGTTTGTCCACCCACTTCGGGGTATGGCTTGCCTTTTTTCTTGCGCCCACCAAAAGGAGGCCGACCAGCATAAACCGTGGTGGCTTCGCCGGGCAGCATGTGTACTTGCACGCCGATCTTCGCGTCATACCAGGCTTGAGGCAGTTGCGCGTTTTCATGATGAGGCCCATCCTGAAGAATTGTCGCCTGCCAGGCTGACTTACCCGGTACCAGTTTTCTTACTTCCGTCAGATCGTTGCCATCCGGCTGGCTTATCTCTTCTTTCATCGCCGGGTCATTGATATCGCGATAAAGCTTGGAGCCATACAAATCATTGGAAGCCTGCCAGGAATGGTCGGGGCTTTCGATCAACGAGCCTGCCCCAGTGACATGCCAGTCGTACTGTCGCGGCTGGTCGCTCTTTAACCAGAACGCATCAAACAGATATTCATCGGTGAGAATCAGCGCGCGCTCAAGGTCGACACCCGGATAGATACCTCGCGTCTGTTTTTGCTCAATCACCTCCATTTCACCGGTCTCTTCATTCAACTTCCAGAAGGTGTCGGTAACTTCAGTCGGCTTGACACGCCCTGCAACGAATTTAACCGGCCCCGTCAGATTCTGGCGGATTCGGTGATGATCCAGGCCGTTCTCGCCGGAGGTGATCGGCATCGCTTTTAAATTGTCCACCACAACACCGCCAGCGTGGCCGCGCACCGTGTCGTGCCAGGGGTGTTTACCAATATAGCCGCGCGGATGATTCTGAATCGACTCATTGGTCACCCCACCGTCGCCGCCCCAACCATGCGTGTAGATCGGGCGGTTGAAAGCCTGGTAACCCAACAGGGAGAAACAATCGTGGGCGTAGTGCACGTAATACATGCCGAACTGAAGCGCCACTGCTGGCTTCTCAGACTCCCAGTAATCGCTTGTCTCTTCCATTTTGAGAAAGGCAAAGCCACGCTCATTCGCAACAAAGCTTTTTACTTTAGGGGCTTTTACCTGAGCAGGATCAATGGGTTTAAGCCCAAAGAAAAGGCTGGGGTAATACTTCGCCTCATCAGGCTTGCGCATCTGGGCGAGGAAATAGTCAAAGCCGGCATCAGGAAAGCGAACGTGCCCCATCTCCCACCAGAGCGGCTCCATCAGTTTGGGCAATGGCCCGTTCATGCGCGACTGATTGAACCAGCGGTCGCCCCCCGTCTTCCCGTCTGGCAAATAGCCCGTGACGATAGCGTCAGCGTTACCTGTGCCTGAAATGCCGAACAATCCACGAGTTGGCGTGTCCCCCATTTCAACGATCGGGTAGCTGGCCATGCCGCCGGGAATCTCGGTGCGGGAAAAACCCAGGTCAAAGTACATTTGCAGGAAGCGCTCCATGTTCGCGCCCCCTTTCCCCGTGTAACCGTAGCCGTACTTGCCCAGCCCCAGATGTTCGAGGCCTTCGCAGTACATGAGCATGGTGCCGATGTTGGAGTAGTACTTGCCAAACTCTTCCATATAGAATCGGCCATCCCCAACATAATCATCGAAGTAATATTTCCATCCCCCTTCGCTGTTGAACATGGCCTTGATCAGTTCCTCGTCGCCCAGCGCTACAGCCATGAGATGAGTACCAATCGTGCGGGGCCAGTGCATGTTCGGCAGCCAGGTCATTCGCCCATAACGAAAATCCGGATGCCAGGGACGATGGCCGTCAAGATGAAACTTGATGTAGGCGCGGAATGAATCTTCCACGCGCTTACGCTCTTCAGCGGTCAACTGGTCATAGAGCACGTCATAGCGCAAGACATTCAAAGTTTGCTCATCGCGCATGTGGCGGTCAGAGAAACTTGCGTTGCCGCGCACCCACTTGGCATTCTTGGCCTGCTCTTGAAAGGCTTTGGTTAATGGCTCGGGAACCGACCCGGCAAATTTCAGCAACGCTCCCTTTTCCCGCTCGCCGGCTTTTTCATCACCCAGCACGGCATAATTGAACAGGTTCATCATGACGGTGTGGCCATGCTTGTCGATCCCTGTCTGCTGAACCATCCATTCGTACTGCTTCTTCGCCTCGGGGTCGTTTTCCAGGCGCTGGCGAATGGCCGAGGCTTCTTTAGCAGACCATAAGATGTAGGGGTGTTTGGGCTTCTCGCCAGCAGCTTCGCTTGAAGAATAACACCCACAAACAACTGCCAAGGCCAGCACAAGCAACACACTTAAGAACGATTTCATCAAGATGCTCCAGAGATCAGCGGATGACTGACATATAAAATGATGCCAGCAAACTCTACTTTCGTTTTTCAATCACAATAGATGCCATGTCGATTCGATAGCCTGCGTAATTGCCTTCTCCAACAGAGAATTCAAGATAAACTTTGTCGTTCAAGCCCTCCAGTGTGATGGGGATCTGTACAATGCGGTTATTGTTGTCGCCGACGATCGCGTGGGGAATCAGATAACGCTTGCCCGAAATGGTCACGACACCTTCGCCCCGATCGACATCTTCCACGACCAGTCTCAACCACGCGCGGCTGGCGCCCTCCTGTGCTGGCTTGGGGATCACCACTTGGGTTTTCAGCGGTTTCCCGGGTCGCACATCTTCAAGGATATCCTTGCTGAAGTACTGTTCGCGAAGAACCTGTGATTCCGCTTCCGCTTTGACGCGGCCGCTGAGGGAATAACTGACTTTCCACACCCCCCTGCCGGGAATGGTGATGTGATGTTTGTCCTGCGCGTAGGTTGTCCCATTGGTTTCCTGGTGCTTTTTGTGAGTCAGTTGAAACGCATCATCAACAACCACAGTCTCGATGAGGGGGTCACCCATCTCAGTACCTGTTAGCGCATCAATCTCCAGATTGACCTCGCGAGCTTCGCGGTGGTTGTTAAAGACCATGACCGTATAAGTCTGCCCGCTTTTACCCATCTCGAAACCGGGAGGCAGCGCATCCGGATCAGTCCCGTCGATTGAAGCGACCACCCACACATCTCGGTCGGGTGATTGGGTTTCGATCAGTCTGCCCCGCAGGTTCTTGAGCAGGTCAAAGCAGATGGTTGAGCCTTCACGCGTGTGATCCCAGTGGATCATTGCTCGGGCCTTGGCCTTGTCCGGGCTTTGGTACACGCAGTAAAGCATGTCGCGCAGGTTGTAGGTCATCCGCCGATAGTTCTTGGCATTGCGTGCAGCCTCGGGTTCAGCAATTGCCCCCCGGGCCGGGGCATCAACCAGATCGTTCGTTTCCGTGTTGTAACTGTAAAGCCATTTGTTGTGTGCGGTCATGCCATAAGCAGTCAGCACTTCATACGAGCCGTTCATTGCTGTGGTATCGCCCTGATAGTGGTGCTCGTGGATGGCGTCGATGTATTCGATGTTGCGATCGATGGTGGGCTTATAAAGCATGTCCCACGCAGCCCAATGGTCTTCATGCCAGCGGAAGCCCCAACCGGCAATGACCTGCACTTTGGGATTGGTCTCCTTGATCGCCTTGGCGACCACACCAAACATCTGGTCGTAAAGCCAACCGTTCCCCTTGCCCGACCAGAAGGTGAAAGCGGAGGTGTCATAAACCTGCCAGTTGCCTTTGTCATCCTTGCGCCAGGCGAAGTGAGGCACGACGGGGCCGAGTGACCCATCGCCATATTTAATCTGCACCGGCTTATCGACTCCCGCTTCCGCAACGTTGTAATACTTCAGGTCATAATTGACCCGGCTGCGCTCCGCCCAGTTCAAGTAAGGCTCATTCCAGAACTCAAAATGCGCGACATAATTATTCTTCTCTGCATTACGAGCAAAGGCCCTGCCGAACTCATCAAACCATTGCCGCCAATTTGGATTGTGCAACATGAAAGCGGCCTGCTTCCGCTCGCCAAGACAGTCCACGTAGAACTTTTCTACTGCTCCACCTGCCGGACTTGGCTTGACTGCGCCATTGGTCAGGACGGATAGCAGGTCGCGATTCAGACGCATCATTTCCGTGTCGGTGATGCTGCCGTCCTCGAGCTTTGCCAAAAGTGCCTTGGAACTGGCTGGCAGTTTCGACGCATCCCACAGTTGCTTGTCCCACAGCCAGTCGCGCTGCTTCAACTTGCTATTCAGACTGTTTGCCACCGCACGAGCATGGCGTTCGGCCTTATTGCCCCCAGGGGGCGCTGATTGAAGCGTCTTCAACGATCGTTCATCTTTCTTCCCCTCAAAAGCTGCGACGAATTTCTTAATGCGTGGATCGTCAGTCTGGTTCAACGCCTTGGCCAGTGCGGCTGGGTCGACAATGTCGTTCGCGCCAAACCGCACATGATGCTGGTCGGGAATGCGCGGATAGTGTCCCGCGTAAAGATAGCGCTGCGAGCCGGGACGAAACTCCTCTGGCAGATCGGGGGCATAACCACCAAAGATGCCGGGCATCACCATGTCATGCCCATTGACCGACAGCAACTTGCCCGTCACCCTTGCCCTGGCTGGGGTCTGCTCCGGTTTCTTCACCTTAACCAGGTCCACACCCTTGATGGCGAAAGGAATCTCACCAACCCCCAATGAGTTCACCACCCCAACGCCGATGTGCGTCACATTTCTGATGTCCAGTTGATAATCCTCATCCATGTGATTGGTGGGCGAAACCCATTCCGCCTCGCTGAAATCTTCCCACAGAACCACAGCCTGATTCGACTTGGCGACCAGAGGCACAGCAGACTTGATGTAATACCAACTGCCGTCCGCCTCGCGCAGCCAAATGGCCACACTGACATCGCCGCGTGGCTTGGTTGTGTCAATCGACACACGCAAGCCATCCCAACCCGTCATATTTCTAGCGGGATCAAAACCAAGTTGGGTTAGCCGGGCATGGTTCCAGTTGCCGCGACTCTTTCCCATATCAAAACTGAGTTCGAGCGCCGACTTATCGTCGTTGAGCTCGCCCATGTTCCAGCGGTTCGGTGCGATCGGGACTGACAGACTGCCCGTTACTTTGCCTTCTTTTTTGTCGCCATCGAATGGGCTGTCAACTACTTTCCATGTTCCTGTGACCCCACGTGTGGGCATGACCGACTTGGGAAACACTTTCCAGAATTGGCCTGCGGTGGATGGGTCATTGTTGCCTTGAGGCGTCTGGTCGGTCGGCTTCAAGTCAAGCTCGAAGACCAATGTCTGCTCCTTGCCATCCTTCGGCACCCAGCGGTCTGGCTTGAGGGTGGCTTTGATCTTGAGCTTGATGCGATTGTCGTCAGCCGAACCCTCAACCACTTGTAATTGGTGCAACGCCTGGTTGTAGTTGGGCGTTCGCGCGGTGCCCGCTTTCCACTGGCCATCCACGCGAGACAGGTCGCCGTCCATGACGCGTGGGTCAGAGGTGTTGATTAACCCCACCGCGTGAAATTTAAGCCGAAATAAATCTTTCGATAAAGGCTCAACAGACTTGACAATATCCACCAAAGCCTTGAATTCGCTGACTTGAAGTGGTGTTTCAGCAGGCGCCTCAATGGGCAGGGGTGTCTGTTCCTCTGCACCACAAACCAACGATAAAAGCAACACCCCCACCATAAATGCCAAGTGGTTCGTCAAGCGAAAAAATGATAAATGCATATAAGTCTCCAGACGGGGTTGATGGCCAGTCCCTGCGCACAAGGCGACGCAATGTATGAACATATCTGGTCTTGGCTGTCTCACCAATGATTTCGCGGAATTCGCCAGTCGAAGAACGCATGCTGATGCTTGAAAATAACAAAAGTGCAACCCAAGGCACTTTGGAGTTCTCAGCCACGCTTTCTGCTGTGGGTGGCAGAATGGCAGAGCGAACGCATGCATGGGATTCAATTGCAAAATCGCGGGATCAGACAGAGTTCCAATCCCTATCCCATGTCATAGTTTTCAAAATCAGTTCACCACCCGCTGCTATTCCCGAACCATTTGAAATCCCAAACCCGATCATCATTGGCACCACCACATTTCTGCGGTCGGCGGCTTGTTCAGTGAGGCAGAACTACCGGGCCGGGCCTGTTTCAGTTCATTCCACATTTGTTATCATACAAGTTTGTCCATAATCGCCCTGTGACATGAAGGAATCAGACTGTGACCGACGACAACAAGCTGAAGTATTTACTGGATGAAAGCGATCTCCCCCGCGATTGGTACAACATTGCGGCCGACTTACCTGAGCCTTGTGCTCCACCTCTGAATCCAGGTACGGGCAAGCCTTTGTCAGCTGACGAACTGTCTGCCATCTTTCCAATGAACTTAATTGAGCAGGAGATGTCGACCGAGCGTTACATACCCATTCCCGAACCGGTACGGGACGTGTATCGCCAGTGGCGTCCTTCGCCGCTTTACCGGGCGCGTGGCCTGGAGAAGGCGCTCGATACGCCAGCGAAGATTTTTTACAAATACGAGGGCGTATCACCCACGGGCAGCCACAAGCCCAACACTTCCGTGCCCCAAGCGTTCTACAACAAGGAGGCGGGGACAAAGAAACTGACCACGGAAACCGGTGCGGGCCAATGGGGTTCCTCGTTAGCGTATGCAGGTAAGCTGTTCGACCTTGAAGTACTGGTTTACATGGTGCGGGTGAGTTTGCGACAGAAACCATATCGCGGCGCGATGATGAAGGTCTTCGGCGCGGATGTGATAGGTTCACCCTCGGACACGACGAATGCCGGCAGAGCCATTCTCGAAAAAGATCCAGACTGCACCGGTTCGTTGGGTATTGCCATCAGCGAAGCGGTTGAAATCGCCGCGGGTCGAGATGACACCATGTATGCTCTGGGAAGTGTGCTCAACCATGTATTACTGCACCAGACGATCATCGGCGAGGAAGCCAAACTGCAGATGGCCCTGGCGGATGCAGACCCGGACTTGCTGATTGGGTGTACCGGCGGCGGCAGTAACTTCGCAGGACTCGTCTTCCCATTCCTCGGCGACCAACTTCGAGGGGGACGCCAACGACGCATCATTGCTGTCGAACCCGCGGCCTGCCCCACCATGACACAAGGGAAATTCTCCTACGACTTTGGCGACACTGCCCACCTCACCCCTCTGGTCAAGATGCATACGTTAGGTTCGACCTTTGTGCCCCCGGGCTTTCACACCGGTGGACTGCGATACCACGGCATGGCACCACTGGTCAGCCACATCGTCAACATCGGACTCGCCGAGGCTCATGCCAAGAATCAGATGGGGATCTTCGAAGCGGGTCTGCTTGTGGCACAGACCGAGGGCATCACACCTGCGCCCGAAGCCTGTCATGCGCTGCGGTCAGTCATAGACGAGGCCATCCGTTGCCGCGAAGAGGGTGTAAGCGAAACGATCCTGTTCAATTTCTGTGGCCACGGCCATTTCGATATGCAGGCATACATCGATTACTTCGACGGCAAACTCCAGGACGTCAGCTACGACCCACAGGAACTGGCGATGGCGCTGGCAGGACTACCCAGCGTGCAGATGTCATGAACGATCTCGCCATGGCCAACGTGTACAGCAACGGTTCTGGTTGATGAGTAAGTCCCAAGTTCTCGTGTTCGCCTCGGAAGATGGTTTTCCGGGCCGTGACTTCATGGACTTCAACGCTAAACATCAAAGCGTTACTGGCATTTAAGCCATCCCAGCAAAAGTTGCTTTCAAGGAATATCTTGCTTGGAATAAAACAACTTGGCGTGATTTGCATGATCCACCACCTGACTTTGTATCCATTGACGAAGCTCAGGCTTGGGGGAATGCTGCCAGCGTAATGCAGCCTGAAGCAACTCCGTCTTATTCGGCCAGTGGTTCAATTGCCGCAGCGCTGCAGTGGCAATCACCCCTTCGTGCCATCCCGCCAGTTCCACCAGCTTCTCCAAATTCGTCGCGTTTTCGGTTGATACGGAGTCAATGTTTGCGCCAGTCGTCTGCTTTGCAGAAGACAAAACAATCTCAGCAGGCAATTTATCCTGATTCGCTTTGTTATCCTTTTGAACAGCCAGTTGCAACTCAGTCCAGCCTTCACGGTCAAGCACAGCGGGTAGGTCGAGAGTGCGTCCGGTCAGTCTTTCATAACGAAATGCTCCACGCAGCCGGAACCACCAGCGATCATCGTTGAGCTCATTGGTTGCCTGACCGACTGCCTGGCGCCACCACTCATTAGGTGACTGGTCTTTGTTCTTTGTCCACCAGGTTTGCCAAAGCTTCATCAATTCCCTGGGAGAATCTGCCTGGTCGGCAAATTGAACGAAAAAGTCGGTCTCCTGATTGGTCTCCAAAACGACCATCCGAATGGGTAACGACCCAAGAGATCCGCCACTATCAATGATGAAGTCGCCAGCCAACCCCTGCCCCACTGTTCCTGCAAACTCGATAAATCCTCTTGAGTTCAAGTAGAAACGGCGGCGTTCTTTGGGCACGATTGTTGAGTTCCAGACAAAGTGATCATCGTAGTAATATTCGTCATAGCCGAAATAGCTTTTTCCCAAGTTTAAAGTTTCAAGTCGCTTGTTGTAAGCTTGACTATTCCGCTTATCCAGAAGTTCTTCCAACTGCCGAAGATTCCAGTGAAGAAGTTGGGCGTCAGCTATCGGTATCTGCTCGGTTTGGTTTACTGGCCCAACTCCGAAAAATCCTGCCAGACCGACTTGTGGCTTTTGATCCCGAATTGAAACACACCTTGCCCGAAGTCGACGAACTAGAGTGACAGCTTCTGCCTCATGAAGAATGTGCTTTGCGGCATCATGCTCGAGCGATTCCAGCAGAATTGCCAAGTGCAGCTTCAGGTCGGCTGACAGGTCACGACTCAGCAATTGCACTGCTGCTTCACTTGCCTTGTCACTGGCCAATGCTGCTAACGCCCACGCTGCTTCAACCGCCACCTCATACTCATCCGCATCAAGTTGTTTTTCGATTTGCTCAGTAAGTTCTTTGATGCGCCAGTTTGCTGCGATCCTCATACCTCGAACGCGAACCTCCGGAGATGGAGACTTGATCGCCTCAGTGAGTGCTTCAATGATATTGGGAAGCAAAGCCTGGGCAGGCATTGAAGGTCTTGATCCTTGCAAGTACCAAGACACCCTATCGCGTGCATCCACCATGCTTAGCCTGGCCCAGAGAGGTAAGCCCGACTCGAACCGTTCGTTACTCTCATCCCACTGTGTTTCATGATCATAAACACTCGCAAATGTTGCCTCCCCAAACTCTTCACCTTGAAAAATACCTGTTTGCTCTGATTCATCTTCGGATTCCGGGATGCTCAGCAGCATATGATGCCAATGTTTGAAAGCCGCATCTTCTGCTGTGGAAGTGGGAGTAGCCCATTGCCAGTAGTGCTGTGCGTTTGAGTTCGTTGTCAGTACTTTGCAATAAAGGGGCTAGCTTTCTCGGGTTGGCAGTTTGCATCTTGCCCAGCGCGTTGACAATCAACACAGCCGACTTGCGATCCTGCACTTCAAGCATGTCATGTAAGACCACGGACACCTTTCGCCGGGAAGAGGCATCCTGCGAACCGATCATCACCAACCCATCGATCGATCGCTGACGCACGTATGGTTGCCAGTCTGCAACACATTCGATCAGAAAAGGCAGGTTATCAGGTGAAGGTTTTTCACAGACGAGATCAACCAACGAAGCTCGGTGCTTCTCATTGTCTGCTGACATGATCTCGACCAGTTTGGGCTGCTTCGTCATCAGATTCTGAGTTGCTGTCGCGCGCCAGCGTACGCGATCGGCAAGGGTGCGAGCCTTCTGTCGGATTTCAAAATCGCCGCTCAGAGCAGCCATTTCCAACGCCAGGACTGCCGGAGAACCAAGTGAAGCCAATTCTCTTTCGATAGCATCTAGACGCGATTGGTCAGCGGTTGCCATCTGCCCGATCAATTTCTCTGCCTTCTCTTGGTCCTGAATCTGCTTGGCTAATCGTTCTGCTGCTTTGAGTTTTTCCTGAGCTTCTGCCTTCCTGACTTTCTCCACTGCTGTCTCATAGTAGGATTTGAAACCCGGATACTTTCGTTCATAATTTGACCGCATTGCTGGACTGGCCATGGCCGCCTCAACCCATCTATCTGCAACTTCGCGCTGAACATGGGTATTCCCGATTTGAATGTACTCGTCGCCTTCATCAATTTGCTCTTGTATTTGCGATGATTCACGCTCATCTAACTCGACTTCGATGCGTAAATCTGCCAGGCCGTCCTCTTCCTTTTGATCTTCGTCTGCGGAGGACTGAGTACTCGCTTTGACCTGCGCATCACGTGGTGCAGCCGCAGCGACATCTTCAACGGGTTCTGCGGGCAATGAGGGCTTAGGTAATTGTTGAATCGTCACGACCCCCTTATGTGACGGATCATCTACCGATTGCTCGGTTTCTTGTGGATCAGCCAGCACACCAACGCACCACACCAGCGAAAGACTCGCGAGGCACACACCGAAAATATAACGCTTCATTTTGTCAGTTCCTGTCCATCGCGGCTGAAGGCGGATCGGTCTGTTGATCGACTTTTGACTCTGCCTCAGTCGACTGGCTGTTCAGTTCCTCAACCGGTGTTTCAGTGTTAGGCTGCGAGGTGTTGCTGTCAGTCATTTGCTTAAGCACCCAGTTTTGCCATGCTTCGACCTGACGATCCCGCACGGATGCTTCGGCAAAAGCATCAAATGGCAGCGATTGCTCTGACATCTCTTGCAACAACTCGTAGGCCGCTGCACGCACGGCTAAACGCTCATCTGCCATTGCTTCAACCAAAGCAGGCCAAGCCTCCCGTCCGGATGCTTCAAGCGCATCTGCGAATTGTCTTCTGTCCAGACCCTTGCTGGTGGCTGCCTGTACCAGAAGGGCCATGGTTGCCTCATGTTTCGCTTGCTTTGAAGCATCGCTGGACCTTAAGGCTTCCAGTGCTTCGGCGGCTGCAAGCCTTTGCTCCTGTGCTTCTCCACGTTTCGTCGCACTGTCTTTGAGTTCTGTGATGATCTTGATCATGCGATCAGCGGAGATAAAGCCCCGTTCCATGCGCAGTAGTTCACCGCGTGTATTGAAAAAACCCATAGCCGGCACACCACGAACTCCCAACTGAGCAGCCAGTTGTCTTTGCTTGTCCACATCAACTTTGGTCCAGACCATGGCTTTGGCATGCTCAACCACGTCGGCATTCACAAATGTGTCTCGTTCGATTTTTCGACACCAAATGCACCATTCGGCAGAAAAATAGGCAACGACAACCTTCTCCTCGGCAGTCGATTTGGCAATGGCTTCTTTCAAAGGAAGAAAATCAATCTCCGGAGATTCGCCGGACACGGACGAAGCCATCGCGCTGAATACAAGCATAAAAGTGAGAGTCAGGTGTCGCACAGAAAGCCCCTTTTTGTTTTCAGCAACTCTGACATTCAATGGGTTAACGCATAGGCCAACAGATTCACATTCACCGCTCGCGCTGCTTTGACTTCATTGCCTCCACAACAGCAGCAACTAGGCCCAGCATTGGCAGTATCGTTTAAGCCATCCGGTGACCAGATCAAGACCATGCGACCGTCGATTTCCAAGCCATAAAGCTCGGGTAGCTTCTCCGCACTGCTCTTGTATTTTGAAGATTTGATGTCATAAACCGTATGGTAAACCGGGTGATCTGCATCAAGTATGACCAGTTCATGGTCAGGCAGCACCTGCCCAATCTCTCGCTTAAAGCTTTCGTTCCAACTCTTGGAACTACAACCTGCCGAGGCCACGACAAAACCGCCCAACTCCAGATAATCTCGGAGATTGGTTCTTTGCTCGGTGGTCAAAGAAAACGCCCCTTCGCCGGTCATCACCGAAAACGGATGATCGAAAAGGTCTGCACTGCCGAGTTTCACCGGGGAAAACCGTCGGTGTGTACGAATATTGGTTTCCTTCTGAATCTCGACGAGAAACTCATCGGAGAAGCAAACCGAACTCTTGTTCTGCCCGTAAATCAAGTTGGCACAGCGGATCAATCCCTGGCCTTCAGTCTCTGATGACTGACTAGTGCCTTGGGCTGCCATCGAAAAAATCAGCAAAGCCAGGACGGGCAAAGTAAGTTTGATCAGTTTTGCAATTTTCATCTTCACCTCACAATTTTTGAATTGAGGAATATTGATTGGTCAATGTACCACTTCGACTCATCTGCCAAACGCTTAAAATATGCTTCTGCTTCAGATTGCCACTTTGCTGGTACGCCGGGAATCGTGGTTGTCGTAACCTCCACCTTTCTGGTTTCGTCAGGAAGTAGAGACTCGCCTTTGGCACCCATCGCATCGGCTCGTTCGTCGGTGGGGGGCCCGGTTCCCCGTCCCTTGGCCGAAGCGTTGACTGTTTTGCGCATCTCCGTGACCTTGCGAGTATTGTCGAGGACCTTGCATAGTCATGCTGGCCATGGAGCCGTACGAGCCAGCTCCACTGCCACCACTACCACCCACCCCAAGTGAAGGTTTAAGACCAGCGGTGAGTTGCTGCATATTCTTGGCCCATTGTTCTTTCGGGATGGTCAGGCAACCATCCATATCCTGCGGGCCGTTTGAATTACTTTGAGCCTGACATTCAGACATTAACGATTCAAGTTTCACTGCAGCAGATTCCGCAGCTTGGTGGGCAAATCGTGCTCGACCGGCAGAAGCCAACTCGGCGGCTGTATGCTGACTGCGTTCAACATCCAGATTCTTCAATGCCTTTGCAAGATTTCGTGCACCGCTGCTCATTTTGGGTAGCAGATCCCGATGCTTTTCGCCCAGTTCCTCAAGTTGTTTCTGAACTTTTGCAGTCTCTGCTTTCAAACGGGCCTGTTCGACACCCATCTGTGAGACACGCAATTGTTCGGTGGGAGTCAGGGAACTGCGATGCTTGTAAGCCGCCAGTCGATCCGCCAAGTCACGCTGCTGCAGAATCGCGTAACGCAGTCGCTCGGCTGCGCCTGCCAATTCTGCGGCTGCAACCAGTTTTTCCATGTCTTCCTTCTTGAACAGACTCTTCTCTCCCACAGGTTGCATTTTCTTCAATGCTTGGGCAATCAATTTTGATTGAACGGTCAAGGTTTGCAGATCTTGGCCGGAATCGATCGCCTGCTTCAATTCATCTTTCAGACCTCGGTTCTTCTTCGCCTCAGTTTTCAACTGACTGGCAATGCGTTTCATCTGCTGGTGCAACGGTGCTTCAAAGTCATAAAGTTCCGGCTGCTCGGCTCGACGTTGCAGTTTCTCCGCCAAGGCTTCCATCTGCTTTTCAAGCTCATCCATCAGCTTGGTCATTTCGGCTAAGGCTTCTCGATAAGCCGTTTCATCGATCTCGCCGTCTTCAAGTTTCTTGTTCAGTTTTTCGATCTGTTCCGCCAGTTCAATTTTCCTTAGTTCAATACTCTCGATCTCGTTACTCAGAGAGTTCATTTCATCTTGAATCTGGTCGACCCCCACCTTCATCCGCATGTACTCAACATACTCCTCCAAACTGATGACTTCGATGGTATAGAAGTCAGTTTCTCCAACGTTGGCTGGCTCAGGACGGTTGTCATAAACCAACGCCTGATATTGAATCGTGTCACCAGGCAAGGCTCCGAGCGTTGCAAGATCAAATACATACCGCCCCTCGGCCCGAAGTTGGTTTTCGATGGAGTCCAACCCAATCTCGGCTGTCATCGGGCCCCAGCCATTGACTGATCGCAACAACTGCATGCGCGACACACCGATATCGTCACTGGCTTGCATGGCCCAGCACACGAATACGCGTGTTCGCCGGCAGGCTGCCCCATACGACAGCCCGTGATAGCACTGGCCTCCAGTTCTCAGCCTGAAGGTCGGACACGATCACCAAGTGCCGCGAGCCGTCTACCTGAGCCAACATTTCACCCGCTCGGGCAATGGCTTCAGAAAGATTGGGTGATTCAATCGTTGGCTCAGTATTTTCAATTGCTTGTCTTACCGCATGAAGATTTCGCGACATACGTGGCAGCGCGGCTGTTGGATTGTGATCTGCAAAAATCACATTGACATAATCAAGCCCGGATTCCACTCCGTCTAGCGCCTGACCCGCCTCTGCTCGCAGTGAATCGATGACCCGAACGCCATCAAGCCGACTGGCCGACGAGGCACTGCGATCAAAAACCACGACCAACCCCGCAGCCTGCTCCGTCTGGCCAGCCGGGATCCCGCCAGCACGTGTCCATAGCGGTTGAGCAAAAGCAAGCACAATGAGCGCTAAACCCAGGCAGCGTAGAGCCAGCAGAATCCACCGCCTGAGTTTGAACAATTGAGATTGATTGGCGCGTGTCTCTCGAAGCAGCATCAGTGACGGAAAGATGATCGTCTGCTTGGCTTTACGATTGAGCAGATGAGCAATGATGGGCAGGCTGACAAGCAGCAATCCACCGAGCATCGCCGGGTAGAGCAACCCGACTGCCGCCAGCAAAGGTGAGATCAACATAGCGGTGGTCAGTGGCATCACATCATACTCGCACGGTCAAAGAGGTAATTTCTAAGTGTCTCGTGATAGGGCTTTGTTGTAGAAACCAGGTTGTAATCCACGCCTCGTGCTTTAAAGGCTGATCGATATCGCGAAATAAAACGCTGTACACGTTTCGCATAGTCTGCACGCACGTCGTCGAGATTCATCCGTAGACGTGATCGCGTTTCGCTATCGATGAAGGTGACGTCTGACAAGTCCGGTAGTTCGATCTCATCAGGATCAAGTAAATGAAAGATGATCAACTCATTCCCGCGATGGGTCAGTGCCCCGGTGGTTTTGATCAGTTCATCACTGTCTGCCGTCAGCAAGTCGCTGAACACAATGACCAGACCTTTGCGACTGATACGGGCAGGCAAGTCTCGCAGAGCACGAGGCAGATCGCCCTGCTGTTGAGGCTGCTGCTCTTCCATGGCTTGAAGAATCTGATTCAAGTGGGCATAAGAACCCGCAGAGCGAATAAATCGTTCCAGACCATTGCAGGCAATACTGAGACTGACTTTATCCTGCTGTTTCAAGGTCAGGAAAGCGATGGCTGCTGCAAGCCGACAGGCGAAGTCATATTTGGTTTCGCGGCCATCGCCGGCATAAGCCATCGATGCGGACCCATCGATCACCAGATTGACCGTCATGTCGGACTGGTGCTCGAAAAGCTTGATAAAGAACTTGTCACTTCTTCCGTAAATTTTCCAGTCGACATCGCTTAGTGGATCGCCGGGGGTGTATTCGCGGTAATCATTGAACTCAACAGAGTGACCCCGTTGCGGGGAAGCATGTCTGCCCGCATATTGTCCTTCAACAACACGTTTGGAGGAAAAGAACAGATGACGCAACTGCCTCAAGTCACTGACGCGTAGAAAGCGATGCGTACTGTCCTGTCCGGTTCCAAGTGGCAAACGTTTATCTCCGAAAAGTCCAAGCGACGTGGCGTTTCACTCAGGCGTGACTGGGTTCACGAATCTCAGCCAGCACGCGATTGAGAAGATCCCCAGCGTTAAGCCCTTCTCCGCTGGCTGTATAGTTTGGCAGGATGCGATGGCGAAGCACCAGCGGAGCTACCTCACGAATATGTTTGGAGGTTACGGTCGGCTCGCCTTCAATCAGCGCCAAAGCCTTGGCTCCCAGAATCATGTGTTGCCCTGCACGAGGTCCGGCGCCCCACTCAATGAACTGGCTGGCGGTTTCGCTGGGGGACTGGCCTGTTGGTCGTGTGCTTCGAGCGATGGCTACCGCGTAGCTGACCACATGATTACTGACGGGCATCCGTCGGATCAGTTTTTGGAACTCAACCATTTCGTCCTGGGAAAACACTGGCTGGACCTGCGGGTTCCATTCACCTGTCGTCGCGGCGACGATGCGCTCTTCCTCATCCACGCTGGGATAGTCAACCCATAAACTGAACATAAAGCGATCCAGTTGCGCCTCGGGTAGCGGGTAAGTGCCTTCCTGCTCGATGGGATTCTGAGTTGCTACGACAATGAAAGGTTCCTGCAGACGATGTGCATGCCCCATGGATGTAACCTGCTTTTCCTGCATGGCTTCCAACAAGGCTGACTGAGTTTTAGGAGGTGTACGATTGATCTCATCAGCGAGAATGAGATTGTCGAAAATCGGGCCGGGCATGAACTGCATCCGCCGTCCACCCGCAGGGTCTTCCTGCAACAGTTCCATACCCACAATGTCTGCGGGCATCATGTCTGGCGTAAACTGGATGCGACGAAACTCCCAACCTAACACTTCAGCCAGCGTACGCACCAGTAATGTCTTCGCCAGACCGGGTACACCAATCACAAGCGTATGCCCTTGACAAAAGCATGGCCGCAATCAACGCGCGAACCGTTTCCTCTTGGCCGATGATGGCTTTGCCGATCTGCTCGGTCATCTTCTGATAGCCAGCCCGGGCCTGTTCCAGTAATTGAAGGTCTCTGTCGCTCGGTTGATTATTTTGGTCAGTCATGGCTGCCCCCTTTTGCTTCGGCAGTGGCAAAAACGATGAACACGGGCTCTGAGCAGTAGCATACCGCCTTGCCAGTGCCATTAATGGGAAAATAGAACTTTTTTGGCATCTTTTTGAGAACAACGAACTTGCTCATACACCTGCCGATTCAAAGTCTGCTATTCCTCAGTCAGTAAAGAAGTTAGCAAGGAAAAATCTTCAATCTTGCCCACCACCGGTTGTTTCCCGGGAATCAACACCACCGGGACACGATGCGCTCCGCTGGCTTGGAACAACTCGATATTCCTGGCCAAGGCTTCAGCAGGTTTACCTGAGGACAAAGCCTCGCTAAGAGACTCAGCTCCAACAAGTTGTTCTGCTTTCGCCCGAGCCTGAGCTGCTGTTCGCGGAAGATTCGATTCCCATGCGTAAAGCCAAGTATCGAACAGCATGAAAGCCTCGGGATTGACTTGATAAACAGCCAGTGCCAATTCTGCTAATTCACAGCTTTCAGAAAATCGTTCATTGACGGAATCGGTGAACTGATCATTGCAGTCAGGCCAGATTGCAATCGACAGCAAAACAACCGTCAATCCGGCAGACTCACGTTCCTGAAGCACCAGATCATGAGCTGTTTTGCAATGAGGGCAGGCATAGTCAAACATCAACAGCATCAAACGATCGTGCTCCGTCGGTCCAACGTGCGGATTCTCTGCGACTTGTAATTCAAACGAACCGCTGTCCAGTTCAAATACCACACCTTCAATCCTGCCAAGCTCTGCCGATTGATTCAACTGGATCAAGATCAACGCGGTGACAGCCAGAACCCCGACGCCGATTCCGCTGATCCAAATCTTGCTGCCGGGGCGTCTGGAAACACACAGCTTGGTAAAAACCATGCTGGCAGCAATCAGTCCCATCGCATGGTCTGTCATGCAGTAAACGCAAATGGCATGAAGCACCAGTAACTGCAGCGCGACGAACCACAACGCAGAAAGTGTGATCGCGGATGCCAATACGATGACTGCGAATTGAGCAATGGCTCGCACTTTGGGTAACCAGCCAGCCACGATTGGCCAAAGCAAAATCAATCCACCATATGCGAGCATCGCCAGCACACTGCTGGAGATGCCTGCCACTTTGGAATACTTGCTGGACAAGACCGTGCCACAACCGCTTGCTTCGCCATAGCCCGGAGGGGTGCTGCCCAGTAGATTCACCTGATAGGATAGATAGCCGGCAAGTAGAAATGCCCCAGCAGCAGATGCAAGCAATACCGCGTCCAGCAGTGTAAAACGTCTACCAGTTACAGCTTGGTTTTCAATCTCATTGTTCTGACTCATAACATACAAATCCTCTGTTAACTGACAGGTGGCAATGGACGGGGATAGGCGGGGTTATGTGAGAATATCAAACCGGGCAGGCTTTTGAAAACGCTAGACTTACGGCAGATCTTGTCCGTCGTTTTTTAACGACGGCTGAAGTCCAGACGCACGCCCCGAAGGTATGCCCACTGGTCCAGACGCTTGCTGGTAAACTCGCTCCCATGGTCCACCCGGATCTTCTCCGGCAAAGCATTTCGATCCAACCCCACCCGGTCCAGCACCCGAGTCACGTCCTCGCCACGCATCCGTTAGCCCACCTCTATCGACAGTCTCTCGCGCGTGAAGTCATCCACTAGGCTTTGTCGGAAAACTCATTTTACTGCCAATCGGAGATAGCGTTGGATGAAGGCCATGCGGACCATGCCCGCGAAGTTCCTGGCCGTCTTCTCGTAACGGCTGAACACCCGGCGGCATTCCTTCAGCCAACCGATCAAACGCTCGACAATGTTGCGATCACGATACGCATCACAATCAAACTCAACCGGCCGGCCATCACGATCTTCGTTGGCTTTGCTCGGGATCACCGGCGTGATGTCCAACGCCAACAAGTAATCGTCAATCCAATCGGCACGGTAGCAAGGGCAAACGCATGTGGCTTGTAGGATGGGTTAGGCGAGTCTTCGAGCCGTAACCCATCAACTGACGACTCTTGGTCATGGGCTTCATTGATGGGTTACGCTCCACCAAGAGGCTGCGCTAACCCATCCTACCTGCGATGCTCAGCGCGATCTGCGCTACTGAATTCCGTACATGCGTCCGCCCTGCACGGTAGCCCTTGTCGCCAGCCAACGCCACCGGCCAGGCGATTGGTTCACCCGCCGCGTCGCGCAGATGTTCATCGACGCCGATCATCACCGCGTCGAACGCAGCAGCTTCGTGCGTCTGCCCAGCGGTTAACTCGAAGTGCAACGGATGACCTTCGCCATCGCACAACACATGAATTTTACAGGTCAAACCGCCGCGGCTGCCGCCAAGTGCATGGTCGGACGGTTCGTTGGGGTCGCTTTTTTCCCACCACCCGCAGCGCACTTGTGGGCGCGCACCGTCGTGCCGTCGATGCACCAAAGCTGCGAGTCGATCCCTGCCTGACCTTGCAGACGCTCGAGCACCGACGCCAATGTTCCGTCGGCATTCCACTTGTCGAACAAGTCCCACGCCGTGGCCCACGGGCCGAACTGCGTTGGCAGATCACGCCAGGAGATGCCGGTGTTGAGTACCCACAAAATCGCGTCCATGATCTGGCGTCGGTCCCGCGGGGGCCGGCCCGTCGCCTTGCGTGGGGGGAACAGGTCGGCGATCAATTTCCATTGCTCATCCGTGAGCCCGTGTCGAAGCATGATGAGTCCTTTCATCAAGGGGGATTGCATCATCTATCGCCAAAATGAAACGTTTTCCGACAGGGCCTAATGGCAAGACCCGGAACCGACGCCCGTCGAATAACTGGTCGGCCATGAAGTCCATGCCCCAGCTCTCATTCACCGCCGTGGCTGTCGTCCCCTCCGACCGGGTCACGCTTCTGCGGTGACGACGAGGCTTGTGACGGCCCACGCACAGTCCTTCATGCCGATAAGAGCCGGTAGACACGCTTCTTCTCCACTAGTCTGCCCTCGCGATGCAGCTTCACCCAGACCCGTGGGTAGCCCCACCTCGCATGCGTACCGGTGATCTCCTTCGGCAAAGGGTTAATCTGCAGTATGGACGCGAACTCTAATAACGGCGCAAGTGTATATAAACGTATAGCACATAAAGTCCTTTCTGAAACGGCTATTTGGCAAGATAGTCAAAAGCCTTTTTCCCAAGTCAACTTGGTTGACATCTCACAGCCAAACTGCGACGATTCGTAATCTGGCAGTGGGCCACAATGACCCGCGGCTAATCGCCCGAGACGGGTGTGACAAAAAGCCATCAGGAGAGGTGGCCGAGCGGCTGAAGGCACCGCATTGCTAATGCGGCGTAGGTGGTATTCCGCCTACCGCGGGTTCGAATCCCGCCCTCTCCGCATTCTTTCTGAAACGGCCCTTTGGCGAGATAGTCAAAGGGCTTTTTCATTTCATAACAAAGGGTTACGCCGTCCAACCCAAAGTTCGAACAGATAATATCGAGGATTTGACGTTTGGCTCGGTAATCACCCGCAATCCACCGATCCACAAGGGTTTGCGAGAGTTCGAATACCTGAACCGCAATCTCCATCTTTTCGCTCTGGCTGCGATCCATCACCTCGATCTGCAACTTGATCCTGTCCATCTCTGACCGCAGTTGGCTGTTCTCCTCGGAAAAGGTTTCATCGCCAATCTCTAGAGCGGCTGACGCGATTGATCTTCACATGTCATGTTTGCCCTGCTGCCCTTGCCACGCCAACTCCTATTACTAGCGAATCTTGTTCCTGGCGTTGACGATAAACTCGACGCACTTGCGGCTAGCTTGTCCGGCCCTCTCGACCTACGAAACTTCATTGATCCCAAGCTCGGCCGGGCGTCATAGTCACTGCCGCAGGCATGACTATGAACTTGCGTACCAAATCATCACATGATGAGTGCCCGGGTGGCATTGTCATCTGAAAACAAGGCTTGCCATGTCTGGGGCGAATTGTCGATACTGTGTTCTGCCATCGTCTGTCTCCTTGGATCAATTGTGAACTCAATCAACACAATCCAAGCAGACGATGGCCTTTATGGCAATTACAGAAAGTAAGGTACAGTTCCGGTCTACTCCACTTTTGACAAAGAATACCCACCATCACACCTTCAACTCCACCTTCTGCCCAATCACCCCCGCGTACTTCTGCCGCACCGGCTCAATCACTTCTGCAATCACCTGTTGCGTCTGCTCCACACTTCGCCCGACGAACCGGCCCGGCTCAAGGGCTGCTTCCAGATCAATTCCCTTAAACATTGCTTCGCCGCGTAAGCGTTCCAGCAGATCATTCGGCATCGCTTCCTGCTTCACACGTTGGGCCGCGGCCTGACTGTGTTTGCGGATCAGTTCATGCACTTCCTGGCGGTCAGCGTTGTTCTGCTTGACCGCTGCCATCATCAGGTTTTCCGTGGCCATGAAAGGCAGCTCCGCTTCCAGGTTCCGTGCGATGGTGGCCGGGTAAATCACCATGCCATCCACGATGTTGGCCATGAGATCGAGAATGCCATCCGTCGCGAGAAAACTCTCAGCCAGGCTCAGTCTTCGATTCGAGGAATCGTCGAGCGTACGTTCAAACCACTGCGTCGCTTCCGTCTGCCACGCGTTGCCTGCCAGGTTGATGACGAAGCGCGACAGCCCGGCCACGCGTTCGCTGCGCATCGGGTTCCGCTTGTAAGCCATTGCACTCGAACCAATCTGACTCTTTTCAAAAGGCTCTTCCAGTTCCTTGCGGTTGGCGAGCAAACGAATGTCGTTGGTGATCTTGTGTGTCACCGAAGCCAGGGTCGCCAGGCTACTGAGCACCTGTCCATCGATCAGGCGCGGGTAAGTCTGAGCCGTCACCAGCAATCGCCTGGCATCCGCCCCGGCAAACTTGCTGACAACCAGCGCGTCGAGTTGCTCCACCTTCTCATGGTCACCCTCGAACAGCGCGAGGAACGAAGCCTGCGTGCCGGTGGTACCCTTGACACCTCGAAAGCGCAGGTTGGCCAACCGCGATTCCAACTCCTCCAAACACAGTGACAGATCGTAAGCCCACTGGGCTGCACGTCGGCCCACCGTCACAGGCTGGGCGGGTTGGTAATGCGTAAAGCCCAGCGTGGGGACAGCCGCGTGCTCTATTGCAAAGTTCCCCAGCAGATGAATGACGCTGGCCAGCTTCTCACAGCAACAGGTCATGCTGTCGCGCAGCAGCAGCAGTTCCGCGTTGCAATTGACGAATTGGCTGGTGGCACCGAGGTGGATGATCGCCCGGGCGGTCGGGGCCACATCGCCGAACGCATGGACATGGGCCATGACATCGTGGCGAAGCTCGCGCTCGTATCGGGCCGCGGCTTCAAAGTCGATGTCATCCAGATGCGCCCGCATCTCATCAAGCTGCTCCCGGCTGACAGGCAAACCCAACTCATGCTGGGCTTCGGCCAACGCCAGCCAGAGCCTGCGCCAGGTGGTGAACTTACGGCGGGGAGACCAGATGGCTTGCATCCGCGCGGAGGCATTGCGTGTGGCGAGTGGTGATTGATATTGATCCCATTGGTCAGGCATGGGCCAGGCTCCTTGAATCGGGTCTCGCGCCATTGCAGCGCGCGAGCAGGCAAACCCCGTGCAGCCACGAGGATAGGCACATGTTAATCATTGTCGAAACTGGCGATAAAGCGCAGGACGACTACTCACAGACAGCAACGTCCGATAGACTGTGTCAGACGAGTCATGAAAGCACCTCCTGAGCAGAAACTTGTCGAGCAGGCCCAACAGGGTGACCGGGCCGCCATGGGCGACCTGCTGATGCTCTACCGGGATCGGCTGTACAACACGATTTACCGCATGGTGGGTGATGCTGATGATGCGGCAGAGCTCTGCCAGGACACGTTTGTCAAAATTATCAGCAATATCCGGGGGTATGACGGGCGCAGCCAGATTTACACGTGGATGACGCGGATTGCGATGAATTTGGCCATTTCCCACCTGAGAAAGCGGAAAGTGCGCAAGCACGCCAGTCTGGATAAACCGATTGGGCAAGCTGGAGAAGCTGAGGCTGGTCGGGCGACGACCATCGGCCAACAATTGTCAGATGATGGGAACCCGCAGCCGGGGCAATGCGTCGAAGAGGCTGAGATGATGGATCATCTGCTGGCCGCGATGGATCGGCTGGACGATGAGTTCCGTAGCGTGTTGGTGCTGCGGGATATCAATGAAATGGACTATCGGCAGATCGCCGAAGTGCTGGGCACGCCCATCGGCACGGTGAAAAGCCGACTGTTCCGAGCCCGACTGAGCCTGCGACGCGAACTGAGCAGGCAGTACAGCGAACTGGCTGAAAAAGAGAAAGCCTCAGCCAGTCCGACAGAGAAACAGCCTCAACAGGCAGACTGAAACCATGAACGATCAACCGGACAACCTGAACCCGCCCAACCAGCCCGGCCACACTGCCGAGGGGGCAAGCTCCGGGGTTGATCCTGCGCAGAAACAAGCTGCCAACGATGCATTAGCTGGCTATGAAGAAGAATTGCTGCTGGCCTACATCGAACAGCGTATGACTGACGATCAAAAGACCGCGATCGAACAGCAGTTTGAAGCGGAACCTCGCTTGAAGCATCTGCTGGATGATTTACTCCGCGACCGCGACCGCCTCAAAGGCCTGCCCCTTGAGCCAGCCCCGATGGAAGTGATCGACCATGCCTCACAGGCTTTGGAACGGGCCATGCTGCTCAGTGGCACCGGCCCTGACCTGCCGGGAGCAGCAGTGGTGAAACGGTCAAGCCGACGGTTGACGATTTCGCGCATGGTGGGGTATGGCGCGGTGGCGGCGATGCTCGCGATCACAGCCGGCGGCATCTACTTGCTTATCAACATTGCCAGCCGAACGCATCAACCCATGCTGGCCGACAGCACAAAAAACCAGACGACCAATACCCAGCCGAAGTCGGGCATGCCTGAAGTGTTGGAACAGATGCGCGCCAATAGCAACGAATCTCGCCAGCCGAATGAACTTAATGAGCAGCCAGATGTCGCGCAAACGGAAAACGAAGACAAGCTCGCGGCTGCGGGGTTACAAAATAAATTGGCGCCAGGTGAAAATGTCCAACGCAATGCTGTGACTGACCAGGTGCCCACGGATTTCATGGCCGGGGTCGGCCAAGGGTGGGAGAAAGAACACAACACGCAGCAGCCCATGCAACTGGCTCAATCCTCCACACCCGAGGTGGCCAGCCTGAACCTGGCAGTGAATGATCGGGCAGAAGCTGAGATTGCCCTGCGCCAATGGGCCAAGGCTTCGGGCTACACCGTCTATCCCGAGGAAAGGCAATCGCGCGAAAGCAGCAATGATGAGCAAGGCATCATTCAGCAAGCCCTGGCCGACCAGAAAGCTGCTGAGCCTTTGCTGGTGAACATGAAGGCTGCGGATGTCGAGCGTCTGCTGGAAGTGATCGCCACCAAGGGGCAGGAGAACCCGGTGCTGATCGTCCCCGCAGCGGAAGATGAACTAGCCATTGCTGGCAGGACGTTTGATAATGGGCCACGCAGTACAGCCGATGACATGACTTCGACTCAACAGACCCGCTACTTCAGCGCTGAAGACGCATATCGACAGCGCACCGACCCATTCTCTTCGCGTCACCTGCTCTTGCAGATCAACCTCGTGGAATCGCTGGCTGCGAAGTCAGATGCGATTGACAAAGCAGCCGAGGCCGACACTCATGCTGCGACCATGACCGAGGAAAAGACTGCTGACGACCCAGCCGCTGACCAGCCCAAAGAGGATGCCATCGACGACATGCTCGAACGCATCATGCCGGAAGATGCTGAATAAACGAATTTGCGTCATCTGCATTCCCTCTGAGCAAAAAGGGTGAAACTTACAAGTTGTTGTCTCTGGGAAGACAGGTCATACGCATATACCTGATTTCAGAAAGCGCACAGATTTGCCAGGCCGGGTGCCACATCTTGACGACACTCGAGCAAAGTCCTGAGCGCAGTCGAAGCTTGGCCCTGAGCTTGCCGAAGGGGGCATTGCAAGAGTGGCGCAAGGTGTGCCATTCTTCAAGGAAGTTTCAACGGTCAGCGTTGGCGACGATCAGTCATCACCCCAGCTTATTCCGCACAGCTTGCCGAGTTTGCCTTCGCTTTGCTCACAAAAACTCGGTCAAGCCGTGGCACCCCGAAATCGATTTGACTCGAACGATATCAATCGGTTCTGGCTTGAACGTCGCTTAAAACATTAGCTGCCATGTATGCGGTTGCCTTGCCCAGGAATTCGCACCGCGTTGCATTGCCCGGTCTTTTGTTTAACCTTTGTGATTCTGGACACCGCAAAGGAGATTCAACCATGGGCATCATGGACGGCAAAAGAGGCATCGTGTTCGGCATCGCCAACGACCGCAGTTACGCCACCTTCATCACCGAAAGTCTGCTTGCTCAGGGAGCGGAATGCTGCTTCACCCACCTGCCTGATCCCAAAGGCAAGATGGAAAAACGCGCACGCGGCGCTATTAAGGAACTCGGCGTTGATGACCCCTGGCTGATGCCTTGCGATGCCAGCAAGGATGAAGACCTTGACGCTGTGTTCGACAAGCTCAAAGCCGACTTCGGCAAGATTGATTTCATCGTCCACTCGATCGCCTTTGCAGATCGTGAGTTTCTCAAAGTGGGTAACTTCCATAGCACCTCACGACAGGCCTGGTCGCAGGCATTGGACATCAGCGCTTACACGCTCTTGGCCATGGCTCAACGAGCCGTGCCTTTGATGACCGAAGGCGGTTCGCTGATCTGCATGAGTTACTACGGCGGTGAGAAGGTTTGCCCGGGTTATAACATCATGGGCATCGCCAAGGCAGCGCTCGAACACACCGCTCGTTACCTCGCCTGGGAATTGGGTGAAAAGAACATCCGCGTCAACATCATCTCCGGCGGCCCGTTGCGTACGCTGGCGGCGTCTGCCGTGGGCGGTATCGGCGAGATGTTTGAACATCAGGAACGCAAGTCCGCCATGAAACGCAATATCGAAGGTGGCGAAGTCGGCAACACCGCGGTGTACCTGCTCAGTGACATGGCCTCGGGTGTAACCGGTGAGACCATCCATGTCGATGCCGGGTTCAGCATCGTCGGGGTGTGAGAAACGAGTTCTGAACTATCCGAACCGGTGATAGGCGAACGCATGGGCGCATAGGATGGGTTAGGCGAGTCTTCGAGCCGTAACCCATCACATCTCCTGATTTCAGAAAGCGCACAGATTTGCCAGGCCGGGTGCCACATCTTGACGACACTCGAGCGGAGCGAGAGTAGCGCAAGGTGTGTCTTTCACCAGATAATTTTAGACGGCCAACGCCGACGTTCTTCAGTCATCTCACCATGTTTGTCAGCACAGCTTGCCGAGTTTGCCTTCGCTTTGCTCGCAAAAACTCGGTCAAGCCGTGGCACCCCCATTTTGACTCGGTTTCAATCGACACTGGCAAGTCAGGCACGCACGTGGCTTAACATTATGAGATGGGGTAAGTGCGTTCGCCCTGCTAACCCATCCTACCCACTTGACACTGACTCATGAGGCACGAGATAATCCAGTTTCATGAGTAAGACTCACGCAGCCATTGTCTGATTGGCGAAGCCGCGATCTCTCGGCCTTGCTTTTCCATGCGCACAAGTTTCTCAATCCATCGGGCAGGTGATGTCGCGTTTATCCAAGCGCGGCCTGTTCAATCCCCCCACACAACGAAAGGCAATGGATGATTGCTCAAATCTCGGCAACGAACCCAATATGTGCATCAGGAGAAAACATGCAAACAGATATGAATCAGGATTTACACCATGAGCAGAAACAAACGCTCAAGACGCGATGGCCGAGGCGACGGCCAATTCGTGTGCCAACACTGCCGTAGGCCGGTCGATCCCGGCGCGTTCGGCACGCACCACCTCAATCACTGTCCGCATTGCCTGTGGTCCCGCCATGTTGATGACTCGCCCGGCGACCGGGCAGCCGCGTGTGGCGGCAACATGGAACCCATCGCGGTGTGGGTCAAGCGGGATGGCGAATGGGCGATCGTCCATCGCTGCAACAGTTGTGGCAAGATGGGCACGAACCGTATCGCTGGCGACGATAGCGAATGGGCATTGCTTGCCCTGGCAGCCACTGCACTGGCGAACCCGCCTTTCCCGATTGCGTGATGATCAATGACAAGGACTTTCATCCCGGTTAACGCCGGGATGGAGGATTGATAGACAAGGACATAGGCATTGAAGTTTGGTTGGTGGCATGGCCATCGCGAAGCATGGCCATGATATTCGGTGAGTTGGGAAGAAATAGCATCACGCCAAGGCGCCAAGACGCGAAGGACGCAGAGTTAGGAAAGCTAAAGCGGTGGCATGGTCATCGCGAAGCATGGCCATGATATGACCACCCGCTACATCTACTCATGGATCGCATGATCGCAAGGCAGATCAGCACCTGCCCATGCCTTCTTCGCTGTCCAATCATTAGGCGGATCCATCCAGAAAGGATCACTGGCTGGCAAACCCAAAGGCAGCAGTCCTGCCGTGCAAAGGTACGTGCTGCCCGTGGAAATGTATCGCTCACCCAAGCCCGGTTGATGACCTGCAAAGCCCACCGTCAGCCAGCCCTGCTCATCAAACGTACCCGGCGACTCGATGCTGCGGCGAATGACCGCGGTCAACGCACAACGCACCTGAGCAGGTGAGACTTCCGCTGGTAACGCTTGCATCAGTGCGACCTGGGCCAATACCTGAAACGCGCCAAACCGATAAGCCAACGATCGGCCGACCGGCGGGTATGTGCCCTCCGGCGAAATCAACCTTTCCTGAATGGCTGCGTAACGCACTATGCGCGTGATGTAGGTTTCCTCTCGACTGGCAACGAAATCATCGACTTCGCGCAATGCCCGGGCGACATCGACCAGCATCGGATGAATCACAAAACTGTTGTAGTAATCAAAGTGAAACGCAGGCCCATCGCCATACACCCCATCGCCCAAGTACCACTGGTCATGTTGGCGGATGGCGTAACTGACATGCATGGGGTCGAAGCGCTCCCACAGAAGGTGCAGGCCGACCTCCACCATCGCGGAGAACAGCAGCCAGTTGTTAAAGTGGGCACGGATGAAACGCGTGTGTGACAACTCAGTGATGAGATGTTGCTTCGTTTCATCAGGAAGCGCAGCCACGAGTTGTTGTGGTGCGCGGTACATGGCATGACAGAGGAAGGCCGCGTCCACCACCGGCTGAAATCCCTCGCGAAAGTTCACATAGTCCGGCGAGTCAGGATTGCACGCGTTGGCCACCGCCTGCCGCGCCAGGTCGCGAAACTTCGCCTGCAACTGCCGTTCAGCATCGTCGCCACACTGTGAGTCATCCAACTCCAGCCAGGGCGCGATGCCGACCAGCGTGCGACCGATGGCTTCCAGCCGGGTGTACTTGGCCCTGTCGATGGGGTCGCCCTGGGATTCAATAGGCATCAGTTCACGCAACTTGCCAGCAGCCCCGGCTTCAAGCACAGGCAAGGCAATCCGTCTGACAACATCAACCCAATACTGACGATCCTGTTGGCCGGTGGCACTGGTCATGAATCACTCCTGAATTATTCCTGGCGAGGTGTCCAGCCCATGTTTTTCAAGGCTTCCCAATCGCGCAGGGTCATGGGGTACGGGTCAGGCCCGATGGTGTGATGCTTGGGAAGGTGGCCATACCGTTGGCGATACTCAGGCATGCGGTCGGTGACGATGCCTTGCTCGATGAGGACTTCCTCGGTGGTCTCGCCGAGATCGCCCACTTCGCTGAGGTGTTGCTCCAGCGCGCTGCGCATCCGCTGCAAGGTTTCTGCGTGGGCTGGATCATCCGCCAGATTGTTGAGCATGGCCGGGTCGTTGACCGCATCGTACAACTCCTCAGCCGGTTTGCCAGGCTGGAAGAACACCGCTTCATCGCCAGCCAATTTGCCTTGGGCATGCATCTGCCGCATCACAGGCATGATCGATTGCTGCTCCATGTAAGACTGGCGTTGAGCATAAGGCAGTTCGGGCGCATCGTTACGAATGTAATGCCAACGCTTGTCCCGACAGGCACGCACCTTGTCGAACACCGCATCCATCCGATCGCGCCCGGCAAAGACATAATCTCGCGGCGAGGCTTTCTCATCACCTAAAAACACCTGCCCCTGATAATGCTCGGGGATCGGTGCCCCGGCCAGCGCACACAAGGTCGGCGCGATATCCACCCAACCGACCAGGTCATCACTGACCGTGCCCGGCTGAAGCTGTCCGGGCCAGCGGATAATCAAAGGCAAGTGCAATCCGGCGTCGTAACACCAGCGTTTTTCGCGGGGTAAGCCCCGGCCATGATCCGACAGGAAAATGACGATGGTGTTCTCGCGCAGGCCTTGCTCGTCTAGCCATTTCAGACGTTGGCCGATGTGATAATCAATCGCGGTCAGGCTGTCGTAATACTTGACCAGTTGCTCGTGCATCTCGGGGGTATCGGGGAAATATGGCGGTACTGGCGCTTTGGCTGGGTCATGAAACTGCTCCGGGGTGAGGACGGAGGTGACATCCTTCTGCCACTTCTCTTCCCGCCACATACTGCTTTCATGTGTTGAGCCAAAGTTCTCATAGACAAAGAATGGTTGCTGTGGTGCATCCTTTTCCCACCATTTGTCGGTGTCGTCGCACCAGCCTTCGGTGGGTTCAAGATTGAAGTCCAGTTTGGTTGGCCAGGACACGTGGTAACCCGCGTCACGCAGTTCATGGGTGTAGCAGCGCGGGGGGTTGCCCAAGGTGCAGCGCATCAGGTGGTTGCCGATCGACCACGGATAGCAGCCGGTCATCATCCCGCCACGACTGGGCGCACAAACCGGGGCATGGCTTAAGGCATTGTCGAAACGCGTGCCTTCCGCAGCGAGACGGTCAAGATTGGGCGTGATGCTGTAGTCATTGCCGGGGTAGCAACCGATGTGCAGGCCGACATCTTCACCTTGCAGCAGCATGATGTTGGGGCGGGAGGCAGGCATGGGGACACTCCTTGAAAGAACATGAACGAAAATAGCGAGTTGGCTGCGATCCGCCAGCCGCATTATTTCGCAACGGATTGATGATTTGCGTCAAACTCACCACCCCCGCCCTTTTCATGGATCGCTTACACTTTCGCCATGATTGATACGCATTGCCATCTCACCTACGACGGCCTGTACGAACGCGTCGATCAGGTCATTACAGGCGCGACGTCCGCTGGCGTGGATCGCCTGATCACCGTCGGTACCACCCCGCCGGACTGCTACAAAGCGCTTGACCTTTCCCATCAATACCCCAATGTCTTCGCGACCGTCGGCGTGCATCCGCACTACGCAGCCGGGGTTCATCCGGATGACATGCGCGTGGCCTATCGCGAATTGGCTGAAGACCCGCGCGTCGTGGCCTTGGGCGAGATGGGCCTCGATCAGCACTACCCCGACCCGTCTTTGGCCGATCAACAGCGCGTCCTCAATCTGCAACTGGAAATCTGCGCACCGCTCAACAAGCCGATCATCATTCACAATCGCGAAGCCACCGATCTGACCATTGCACAACTCTCTGCCAGCGGCATTGACCCGGCCCGGTTCGTCTTTCACTGCTTTACCGGCGAAGCGGACGAACTTGAAGCAATTCTCACCTTCGGCGCGATGGTCAGCCTGACAGGCATCGTGACTTTCAGCAGTGCGCGCAACCTGGCTGAGGCGAGCGACATGATTCCCCTGGATCGATTGATGATGGAAACTGATTCGCCCTATCTGACACCCGCCCCCCATCGCAAGGTCAGGCCGAACGAACCAAAGTATGTCATTCACACAGCCGAGTTCATCTCGGAGAGACGAGGCCTGTCATTCGATGAGTTCGTCAAGCAGATGGACGCCAACGCAGAGAGATTCTTCAAGCTGCCTCAGCAATGATCGTGGGCTTGAGATAAGCCTCGAGAGTGGATTGGTCGGTCTTGGCTTTGAATTTGCTGAAGGTCATGCCCATGCGGGTCGGGCCTGCGTATTCATCGTCCACCAATCGGACGACGCGACCCTGAGCCTCGATCACAGGATGCTCCGGGCCAGGGAGCATGGCTCGGATTTCCACTTCGGTGCCCGGCTCGATGGCGTTGTCCAACTCAAACCGCATGCCGTTGGCGCTGATGTCGTAGATATGCCCCATCCAGTGGAACGGGCCTTCGCCCTTGGGTCTGACGCGGACAAGAGAATACGGGGCGGCGACTTTTTTCCTCGGCGACTGACGTAGTTCCTGACTGGCCATGGCGCTGAATCTCCTCTTAGCGGGACTGACGCTTGAGTGGCAATTCTTACATCGGTCAACTGATCTATGTGAATCACCCATTGGCATGCACCCTCACGACTTCGCACGCGAATGCAGGAAATTTGGGCACATCGCCGATAAGTCAAGAGGTCAATATCTCTCGCGATGCCGATAACCATGAGTGAAGTCGATACAGCCCCTCAATGCTCCTCAACCCGCACGTTATTGGTCGCGGACCCGTATGCCGCTGCCCAGTTTTTGCACAGTCTTTCTTTCGCTGATGAGCCCATGACGCTGCTTGGGTGCATCCTGCCCGAGCTCATACACCAACCTTTTGAGCAGCGTTTACCCGTGCTGGGCACCATTCGTGAGCTGCCGATCATTCTTGAAAATGTTGACGCCGATCAGGTGCTGGTGTCCCTGCCTGTGGGGATGAAAAAAGCCCTCAAGCAGACGGCCGATGCCTTGGAGGCAGCAGGCATCCCCTGGCGTTGGCTGCCCACCTTCGCCGACCAGTTGGCCGGCCTGGTGCCTCAACCAAAATGGCTGGTCAAACAGTCTGCCATTCAACCAGCACTGAATCCCGTCGCATTATTGGACCGCAGGCCGCGACCGCTGGATGAAGACGCGATTGCCAGCATCATCGCCGACCGAGTGGTCATGATCACCGGGGCTGGTGGCTCCATCGGCTCAGAGTTGGCCCGTATCGTCTGCCGATTCAAACCCGAACGCATCGAACTGCTCGAACGCAGCGAAAACGCCCTGTTCGAGATTGACCGCCAGATCGCTTCGATTTGGCCAAACGTCGCCCGTCGCGCTCGCCTGCATGATGTCACTGATGGGCAAGCCACCATGTCGGTGGTGATGCGTGCTCAGCCGGACCTGATACTTCATGCCGCCGCGCATAAGCATGTGCCGGTGATGGAAGATCACCCCTCCGCTGCGATTGAGAACAACCTGTTCGGCACCCGCTCGATCGCGGATGCGGCGGATGCTGCCGAGGTGGATCGATTTGTGATGATTTCCACCGACAAGGCAGTCAACCCCACCTCCATCATGGGGGCCAGCAAACGATTGGCCGAGCGCTACGTGCAATCGCTCAACCAGGCCAGCCAAACGCTGTACCGCATCGTCCGCTTTGGGAATGTATTGGGCTCCGCGTGCAGTGTATTGCCTATCTGGACCAGCCAGTTGCAGCAGGGTGGGCCGATCACCGTGACCGACCCGGCCATGACCCGCTATTTCATGACCATCCCCGAAGCGGCAGGTCTGGTACTTCAGGCTGCGGCCTTACAGACCGGCCCCGGCACGACCGGGAAGACTGAGACAACCCGAAACAATGTTGATACGCGTTCGCCCATGTCGAGGGAGCGCTGGGATGACAGGAACTCTTGGCGTGCTGGTGGTAGCGAGATTTTCCTTCTCGACATGGGTGAGCCGGTCAACATTCTGGACATGGCCAAGCGTTTCATTCGCGCTC
This sequence comes from uncultured Phycisphaeraceae bacterium, assembly GCA_964546335.1. Classification (GTDB taxonomy): domain Bacteria; phylum Planctomycetota; class Phycisphaerae; order Phycisphaerales; family Phycisphaeraceae; genus CAZJJN01. The sequence continues at coordinate 7,749 of CAZJJN010000022.1, read as the reverse complement.
ATCGCCTTGAACCCGAGGTTGATATCGACATCCGCATCACCGGGGCCAGACCTGGCGAAAAACTCCACGAAGAGCTGGTCTATGACGATGAAGACTGCCTGCCCACGACGCACGACGCCATCCGCGTGCTGCGATGCGTAGCCCCTCAACATGAAGAAGTCGCTCGATTCCTGGCTACGTTCGACAATCTCCGCCAAGGCGCGACAGGCTATGCGTGGGAACATGCCTCCGATGAATTGGTGATCAACGCGCTGCGACAGGCTGTGCCCGAGATGCAGCAGGCGTTGAAAGTCAGGGCGGCAGGATAACTGAATATCTGAAGTCTACAGTTATGTATGTCATTCTTAGACATTTATCTATTTGATCAAGTTGGTTTGACCTGTCTATGCAATGATGAAAACGTGGCAATCCCCTGAGATAGCGCATAGTTTGTCTGAAAGATATCGATACATGGATAATCAAGTCATGCAGATATCTCTATTCAATTCATCGCGTTGGCTTCTCTTGCTGTTCATGGCGTGGACATGTGCTTTTGTGAAGGCGGACGCACCACCCTTGGATGCAGGAAATGATCCGTTTGGTTTTGAAGCGCCCAAACCCGAAGCTTTGAAGCCTCTCGAACCCGGTTATCACAAGAATCTGGTGGCCAGGCATGATGGCGAGATTGCCTACTCGCTGTTTCTGCCAGACGATTACACCAAAGCAAAGCACCCGCTGCCTTTACTGGTCTTGCAGAATCCCGGAGGCAGCCCGAACATCAAACGTTATATGGACTGGGCTAAAGAGCGGCAGGTTATCATCGTGGGCATCCATAAAGTTTCCAATGGCATGAAACAGCATTTCAAGCCTCGTTATCAGGATGGGGTATTGAAAGATCTTGCGGCTCGAAATATCCCCATCCATGATCACTTGAAAATTACGATTGGGATGTCGGGAGGCAGCGCTGATGGCGAGCGCTTTGCGCGACGAAGGCCTAAGGATTTTGCGGGCACGATCTTGCAGGGCGCGGGGAATCCGACCACGCGAAGTGGCAGCGATCATTTCTGCACAGCCATGCTATTTGGAACACGCGATATGTGGGTGAATGTCGCCAAGGTGCGCGAGAATACCGAAGCCGCACGCAAGCGAGGTCAGCACATCATGCTTAAGTTCTATCCGGGGATGAAGCATGAATGGGCACCCAAGTCTGACCAATTGGATGCGCTGGACTGGGTGCTGGACATGGCACGTTTGACCAACCCGTATTTGTCTGATGAGGAGAAGAAAGAGTATCGCAGTGAGTATATCAATCAGATGAAAGCGATTACCGAAGTTGAAGATATCAACAAACGCATTAATTCTGCTGCTTCTTTGCTTCGGCTGAAACCCTTAGCTAACGAGAAAGCCTTTGCGGATTTGCAGATACAGTGGGTGGAAGACGTGGTCTCCCGCAGTAAGAATGATCAGGACAAGTTGATAGCCCACCAGCAGCTAATGGATGCCTTGGCCAGCAATGCTGGTGAGTTATTGCCGGCTGAATCTCAGGCTGAATTGGAAAATGCTGCCAAATCGTTCAGGCAGGATGCGCAAGTCAACAAGGATTGGGAACTATGCCAGGCCTATCGCCATCTTGAGCAGCAGGAGATTACTGCGAACGAAGATAAGGAGGCTTTGCGTGAGGTAGGCAAAGCCTATCAACAGTTACTGGATCAGGCGCAAGATACTCGCTGGGAAGAGGTTACGCAGCATGCGATCAAACGCGTGGGCTATGAGATGAAAGATTAGCAGGGCTGTTGGTACGCCCCCCCAAGCCGAAATAACCTTTTTTTCTTTTGATACACCCGTGTTTGTCCCAAATTTGCGAAAAGTGACTAAAAAGATAGGTAAATAATACGCATTCTAAGGCCCCGGCCGATATACTTATTGAGTACTTGGTCTGTGAATCTGTTTGCAGTTCTGCTGATTGATCGTCTGTTTTATGAAATTTTTCATCTCAGCCTTTCTAAGAGGTAAGTTTCATGTCTCGAAAGAAATGTGGTTTCACGCTGATTGAATTGCTGGTGGTTATTGCAATCATCGCTTTGTTGATTGGGTTGCTGTTGCCAGCGTTGGGCCAGGCTTTTGCCACGGCTTATCTGGTGACTTGCCAAGGCAACCTTCGCTCGATGGGACAAGGTGTGTTTGCCTATGCGGCTGAGAATTCAGGATTGAAGCCTTTCCATTCAGACCCTGAAACAAATTCACAGGACAACATCGGCAATGCCCACACAACCCAAAAAATCTTTTACAACAGTGCCTGGGGCTCGAACCCCAAACGATATGAAGTGAACTTTGGTTTGCTCTTTAAGCATGGCTTTCTTGAAGAACCTCGCTTCATGTTCTGCGATGGTTCACCCAATGAAGATTGGCGATTTGAAAACCCCAATTATGAGGAATACTGGCGTACGGGAGATACCCTGAGCAATCACCTGCAGGTATTCTCCAGTTATCTATATGATCCGAATCCCGATCAGGGAGGCCCCCCTTACACTGATGCCGCGGCACCACCCGAAGCCATAACCATCGACGAAATGGAATCGGAGTATGTCCTGGGCATGGATTTCCTTGGCCGACAGACCAAGTATTTTGCTCATCAGGATATCGGTGCCGGATGGAATGTCTTGAGGGGGGATGGCAGCGTCAGCTTCGTACGCAGTGAACAAGTGCCCGAGATTGCCAAGACATTCGTTGGTAACACGAAATGGGGTAACTTCCTACCCGCACGTGACATTCTCCGAGATGGCGGTGATTGATCGGATAAACCATCGTATAAGAGCGCACCCTCCGCTTGTATCGCTCAACAACAGGCAATCCGAATACTGCCTTTTCACTTGTGGGCGTCATTCAGGAAGCTATCAATAAGTTGATGGTTACATATCCGGTTCTGCAGGCCGGGCATTCACAAATGCCAGCCCCTCTGGAAATTGATCACGCGGCTCATAACCAAGTTTTCGAGCCTCTGACAGATCACAGTAAGGTTCATCCGCCAGACTCACGCCATACACAATATGCCAATCCATCCTCGGAGCGGATACCAGCGCCTGCATCAATCGGCCAAGGTCATGCTGCGATAGATAGAGCCCGGTAAGGGCTGGCTTGGACATCAGTTTGTCGCGCTCCTGCTCGTTACGCACGACCCACCCTAACCTGAGCACACACGTTTCCAATCCACGCTTGAGATAATGCTGCCGAGCTAAGGCTTCGCAAAACACTTTGGTGCATGCGTAGTCATTCCCCGGCTGAATCGGCATGTCAGCGTTGTATGGTTTATGAAAGTCCGGATCACCAGTTGAGACTTGCACACTGCTGGTCATGATGATGCGCGTCACCCCGGATTCACGCATGGCTTCGTACAGCCGCCAAGTGCCTTCAATATTGCGGGGCAGCAAATGTTCAATGAAGCCGAATTTCTGACTCGGGGCAGCCGCGAGGTGAATCACCGTGTCGCAATCCGTTAAAGCCTCGCGCAAACCTTGCATATCTAAAAGACTGGTCTGCACAAACTTTGCGACCGGTAAATCATCTGGCGGCTTGACCAGATCAAGCCCGGTGACATGATGACCTGCGTCGGCCAATGCCCGCACAGTCGGTTGGCCCACGTGCCCGGAGCAGCCGGTCACGAGAACACGACAACCCTGGCGTCGTACATCTTGTTGTTGATGATTTGACATAGGCTGAATCTACCAGAGTGTTGCGCGACATGTCACAGCATGCCAGTTACAGGCCGATGTCTTCGTTCCAGAGTTCAGGTTTATCTTTGATGAACTGTTGCATCAGTTGAATGCATCGCTCATCCTGCACGACGGTGCAGGCGATGCCTTGGCTGGCGAATAAATCTTCTGCACCCATGAAGGTTTGGTTTTCGCCGATGATGACACGGGGGATGCGAAAGAGCAGGCTGGTGCCGGTGCACATGATGCAAGGCGAAAGCGTGCTGACCAGTGTGAGCGAAGGCCAATCTCGTCGCCGGCCCGCGTTGCGAATGCAGGCCACTTCTGCATGGGCTGTCGGATCACCGGTCTGCACCCGCAGGTTGTGGCCGCGCGCGACGATGCCTAAGTCTTCGCTGGCCAGGATAGAACCAATGGGAATGCCTCCTTCTGCAAGTCCGGCTTCAGCTTCCTTGATAGCTTCATCCAGCCAGTGTCGTTCGAAATCGCTCAAACTGCTTTGACTCATTGTTGACTCCAGATTCGTTCCTCAATTCGCGAACGGACATGATCTGGCGGAATGGAGTCGGCGTCTACCCGGAATTCCGTTTAGAAAGGTTCCTTCCTGCGAGTAAAAAATCTAACGACTCTCTCATGCCTCAGGTATAATGCAGATGAGGTGATTTATGCCAAAGCGATGGACAGCTATCATTGAACGAGATCACGACACTGGATTATTGGTTGGATACGTGCCCGGATTCCCCGGTGCTCACTCTCAAGGTGAGAACATCGCGGAATTACAAGCCAATCTTCGGGAAGTGATTGCCATGTTGTTGGAGGATGGCCCACCCGTTATGGAGGGGGAATATGTTGGGGTGGAAACCGTGACGGTGGAGGATTAAATGCCTCAATTACCGGTGCTCAAGCCCAGGCAGGTTTTCGCCATTCTTTCGCGTTTGGGTTTCGACAAAGTTCGTCAGCGTGGATCGCATGTTCAGTTTCGGCACCCGGATGGCGGGGAACAACTGTTCCTGAACATCGTGGTCGAGATATATCTCCGTCCCTGCTTAGGCAGATTGCACGAGATATCGGAATGTCCGCTGAAGATTTTGTACGTTCTTGAACATATCAGGTCTGTTGGAGTCGTTGACTCTGACACGCTAACGTACAGGCTTGGGCATCCTCTTTTACATTCTCATTTGCTTTGTCGCGCTGAATCTACTCGGGGCGCTGCTACTGACACTCTGGCTGGCCAGGCCTGCCAAAGTCACCTTTGCCTCCGCCATGGCACGGGGTTGGCCAACCGATCCGCAACAACTCGGCTGGAACTACGAAGAACGCACCCTCTCCCTGTCCGACGGCAGCACCACACCAGCCTGGATCATCCAAGGCGATCAACCCGATGCCCCGGCCATCCTCTGGTCGCATGGCTGGGGCGATAGCCGTTTCACCAGCCTCGCCAGTCGCGCCTTCCTGCTGCGGGAGCAAGCCTCGCAACTTGTGCTTTACGATCTGCGCGGACATGGCGATTGCAGCGACCCCTGGTCATGGGGGGGCGCGAAAGAAGTGGCTGACCTATTCAATGTCGTAGAACAATGCTTAGAGCCGGGGCAATCGGTCGTGCTGGCTGGGCATTCGATGGGAGCGGGTATCTCATTGGAAGCTGGCTCACGTTGGCGTGACAGTGCACCTGCCAAACGCAACATCCAACTCCAAGGCATTATCGCAGAAGGCATCTATCAACATTGGCTGACCCCACTGCGCCGCATCCTTTGGCGTTTACGCTGGCCTCCCGAGCCGATGGGTCTGCTGGTCTGGCTGATCTCGGCTTTGACCAACCCGCGCATCCTGCGCATGGATCGCGCCCGCGATGCAGCCCAACTCAACGTCCCCCTGCTCGTGATCCATGGCCGGGACGACTGGATGTGCCCTTGGGATCAGGCCCAAACCATCGCGAACTCGGCAGAGCAGGATAAGCTTGTCATACTGGAAGAAGGTGGCCATCATCAACTGCCCGAGCAGTCAACTGAAGGCTACCGTGAAGCACTGAAGACCATCGCGGATTGGAGCGGAAACCAAGCATCAGCCGCACCCCGACCAGAGGAGAATTCATGAATATTGCAGGCACGATTGACCATACCCAACTCAAAGCCGAGGCCACGCTCGATCAGATTGATCAACTCATCCGCGAAGCTGTCGAATACAACTTCGCGTCCGTCTGCGTCAACGGCTCATTCATCAAACACGTCGCTGACAAGCTCAAGACGGCTGGTGCGACAGCCAAAGCCTGCTCCGTGGTGGGTTTCCCGTTGGGTGCGATGAAAGCCAGTGTGAAGGCAATGGAAGCTGTAGTCGCAGCAAAAGATGGTGCAAAGGAAATCGACATGGTCGCGCATCTGCCCACGCTGCTGGCCAAGGATGTCGCGTCAGCCAAGACAGAGTACATGGAAGTGGTCAAAGCTGTCCGCTCCGTTGATCCACAGATCGTCGTGAAGGTGATCGTCGAGTCCGGCTGTCTCATGGCCGAGGTTGATGCAACAGAGGCCGAGGCACGCATTGAAGCGGCTTGCCAGGCGGTGCGCGAGTCCGGCGCGGACTTCATCAAGACTTCGACAGGCTTTCATCCGACTGGCGGCGCGACCGTTGAAGCGGTGAACCTCATGCGCAAACATGCAGGGAGATTGAAGGTGAAAGCGTCCGGTGGCATTCGCTCTTATGACGATGCGAAGAAGATGCTTGATGCTGGGGCAGATCGGCTGGGTTGTTCCGCAGGCGTGGCGATCGTCAAAGGCGCGTCAGCCGGGGCCGGGACTTATTAAGAAGCAGAATCAGGAGTCGATGCGATGGCTGAGAAGTTACCTGCACAGTTAACCTTGCCCGGTGGTGTGAAGATCGGCAGCGATGCACCGCTTTGCATCATTGCCGGGCCTTGCAGTGCGGAGGGTTATGACCTGTGCTTGCAGATCGGCGAGAAGCTCAAGGCTGTGTGCGATTCAATTGGTGCAGGTTACATCTTCAAAGCCAGCTTCGATAAGGCCAACCGCACCTCGATCCACAGCAACCGGGGCATGGGCATCGATGAAGGTTTGCAAACGATCAACAAAGTCGGGCAGGCTTTGGGTGTACCCACAACCACGGATTTGCATGAGCCGGGACAGGCTCATGCTGTGGCTGAAGCGGTGGATTTATTGCAGATTCCTGCGTTTCTTTGTCGGCAGACTGATCTGCTGGTCGCAGCGGCGCAGACCGGCAAGCCGGTAAATGTCAAGAAGGGGCAGTTCATGTCCCCGGCAGAGATGCAGAACGTGGTGGCCAAGCTTCAGGAAGGTGGCGCCAGCGGAGGCATGCTCACCGAGCGGGGCACGTTCTTCGGCTATCACCGACTGGTCAATGATTTCGTCGGCCTGGGTGACCTGATGGATCTCGGCCTGCCTGTCTGTTTTGATGTGACTCACTCAACCCAATTACCCGGCGCGACGAACGTCACCGGAGGCAGACCTGACCGAGGCCCATTGCTGGCCAAGACGGCGGCAGCGGCTGGGGTCGATGCCTTGTTCATCGAGACACATCCTGAACCCGAGAAAGGGTTATCTGATGCCGCGACCATGCTGCCTTTGGAAGTCACTTTGGAGTTGCTGCCGACAGTCATGCGGGTTTGGCAAGCCGTCAAGGCATAAGGATCTAATCATTAGCGTATTCGCGCGTAAGACAACTTAAACTGCCATGCAGTAAAATAGAATAGGCTGCGTTCAATCACAGCGTCTTGGGTGCCACGCCTTGACGCCATTCGAGCAGCGCGAGAAAGGCGCAAGGTGTGTTGATGCTGTAAGGTAGCGTTTCTTTTTTGCAAATCTAATTTACATAATCATAAAGCAGAGGATGATGTGAACGAAACAGCAAGACTTGATTTGATTAAAGACGCAATTGAGTATTGTAAAATGGTGCATTCTAAAGGGATGCCAAAATCTGCATGGTCAAAAGCATTGAGAGAACCCATCCATTTTCTGTGGGAGATTCGAAATGGTGCTAACCTGGATTATTCATCGGAGTTGTCTGGTCCGTGTTGAGGTGGGTCTGCGTG
>CAZJJN010000021.1:0-57538 GCA_964546335.1 uncultured Phycisphaeraceae bacterium | reverse complement strand
ACGCGTCAAAACCCGTGAAACCAAGGGAGCAGCGCGCAAGAAGGTGAAGGTTTAGCCCGCGAGCCTGCTCGCGGGACCTGCACCAGGTTTCCCGTGACGATTAAATCAGAGGATTCGTCTGGTGTCTGCCTCATCCGTTATAATCTGGTGAACGCAGTTCGGATGTGTGGCACTCGATACTCCTAGGGCTTGCACAGCCCGGACTGATTTGACTCAAACCGCCTGCATGGAGGCTTTGCGGTGACTGAAGCCAACACATCTTCGACGACTTCGCCAGACCTGCCCCGCATCATCGCGATGATTAACCAGAAGGGGGGCGTGGGCAAGACCACAACCACAGCCAACCTTGCCGCGGCTCTCGCGCTGGCTGGGCGACATGTGCTGGTGGTAGACCTTGACCCGCAGGCGCACCTGACGTTGCACTTGGGGGTTGATCCCGACGAACTGGAGCATTCCATCTATGACCTGATGGTGGACGATGATCTTGGAGCGTTGGACATCGCCTGCCGAATTGAGAATCACGACAGCGAAGGTGGCTCGCTGGCGTTGCTGCCTGCGAGTGTGAACCTTGCAGGCATCGAGGCTGAGCTTGGGCCTAAGATGGTCACCGGCCAGGCCCAGCAGATTCTCAAGCAGAAGTGCGACCCGATGATTTTCCCCGAGGGGTATGACGCACCGACACCTTTCGATTACGTCCTGCTGGATTGCCCGCCCAGTCTCGGCCTGCTCACGATCAACGGCCTGACTTTATCGCGCGAAGTGATCGTTCCCATGCAGGCCCACTTCCTGGCCTTGCAAGGCTTATCCAAATTGTTTGAGACGGTTCGCCTGATCCGCCAATCCTTTAATCCGCAGCTCAGCGTGGCAGGGATCGTGCTTTGCATGCATGAGAAGCAGACGGTGCTGGCGACGGAAGTCGTCGCGGACTTGAAGACGTTTCTGGATGCGAACCGCAACATGGATGTGCCTTGGCGCCATGCCCGGGTGTATTCACCACCTGTCCGCCGAAACATCAAACTCGCGGAAGGGCCCAGCTTTGGGCAGACGATTTTCCAGTACGCCCCCAGCAGCAACGGCGCAGAGGATTACCGCCGACTGGCTGAGGATGTGGATGCAGGCATCGCTGTGGAGCAATCGGTAATGGAGCCGCAGGAAGAGGACTTATCAGAAGACGCTGCACCTGCTCAGCCAGAAGACTTAACCGGTGACGATCAGTCATTACAGGAAGTGACGCTGCGGGATGAATCACCTGTGCAGGAAGAAATTGACCCCACGAGTTTGTGATACACCGTCTGCTCAAGGCACATCATCCTGTTTCCAGCATGATGTGCGATGTTTCCATCCATGCTTATCTTCTTCTGACCAAGGCCAGACCCGCCAAAGCCAGCAGTGTGATCGATGCAGGCTCGGGGACAGGATTGGCGTTGAAAGTCCAGGTGACGATTTCGCTGCCATAGGTGGGGATGGGTTCTCCCGTTGTTTTGTCGCCGACATAGACTTCATACACCGCCGTATAAGTGTCGGCTGTTGGGTTCGCGACAGCATAGGCGTTGTGCTGCATGCCGCCTGACCATTGCCAGACATCGCCATCATTCACAAAAATCTCAGGCCAGGTGCTGCCATGCACGTTCGGATCGTACATCGGCGTGCGCATGAACACTTTCAAGCCTTCGCTGTGGCTGAGGCGCTTGACCCAAACAGCCGCGTTGTCCGAGGGATTGATCCAGCCGTAGGTCACATCAGGGTTCCATGCGTATTGAAAGTTGTAATCCATGTCTGTCAGCACAGACCAGGGTTGGGCCGGGTCGAAGCTGTCAGGTTCAGCCAAAGGCCGAAGTACCGGTGTATCGACGGTCTCGTCCAGATGGACTGAAAGCTGGCCGTTGGGAAAAGAAATGTCAGCATGTTTCATGGGCGCGCCCATCATGCCAACCTGTCCGCCACCGATCTGAGGCAGGACATAAGCTGCCTGAGCCAGTGAAGTCAGACAAGTGATCGCAAGTACAGTCAAAGTAGGAATCGTTTTCATCTCTCTCGTTCCATTCATCAATGCAGAGGTTGGCTCGTGGTGAGTGCTTATCGCGCTCGGCCAGGATGCCAGAGGTCCACTGCGGGGTTGGTGTTAAACGTATCTTCAAAGGGTTTCAATTGGACGTGGCTGTCCACGAAAAGGTTGTTGCTTTTCATGCCATGACGTTTCTGGTCCACCTCAGAGCTGCCCCCGAGGTACCAGAAATGAGCCATGATGTGGTCAGCCATCGATCCGGATTTCAATTCACCGAGTTGGATGGTTTGTGTTGGCTTGGGAACGTTGTCCACCGTTCGATAGGTCGGGCCGCTGGCCTTGGCGTCGATCTCGCCGGTTTCGCCAGCAGTGAGTTCGAACCAGACATTTCGGCCGTAGCTCCATTGGGTGGTGCGTTGATCTTCCGGGCAACGGTAAACGCCGTTGAAAAGCTGATCCCACGCCTTGCCCGGGCCGGTGTATTGACCTTGGCCAAGGTAGGGCGATAGCGCAAAGCCCCAAGGCTGGTAGCCATGGGCCAGGGCGGAGTGGGTGCTGCGTGGAAATTCACCATCGTGTTCGTTGGCATACTGCTGTGTCGCCAATCCGATTTGCCGGAGTTGGCTTTGGCAGACTGCGGTTCGGGCCGAGGCCAGGGCTGCGGCAACAGCCGGGACCAACAGGCCGATCAACATCGCGATGATGGCAATAACCACGAGCAACTCGATCAGAGTAAAAGCTCGTCGCATCCTCTTGCAAAACTCCATATCGGAGCAGGATTCGTTGGGGAAGATCACCAGACGTTGGGCTTTAGATCAACCGGCGAGGTGGTGGGGGATCAATCAACAAGCTGGCCGACGTGATGGAGGCATCAGTTGATAAGTTGATTGACTGGGCGGACAGATCAGGAATCAGTTTCTCGTTGGCAGCCGGTTCAGCCTGCCATTGCCCAATGGTGAAGAGCAGTGCGCCAGTGGGCATGCCTGAGCATTCGCGGGAACGCATGACCACCAGACCCTGGCTCTTTGACGTGTCGCTTTCAGTTACTTTTGTCGATTTGGTTTTTCCGGAACAGCAGGAGGGTTGACTGGGTGTCTGGGCTTTGGGAAAGCAGCAGCAGTTGGTGCGGCACATCTCAGCCGAGTCGCAGCCGCAGCCATGCCCTTTGCAGGGGAACCATTCACTGGATTGGCTGGCCGAAGTTTGAACGGAGGCGAAGACGAAACTGACGGAGACCCCGGTGGAGGAAAGCAGCACACCCAGCAGTGTGAAGCCGACGGTCAGGCAGACAAAATAGGGGTGGGTACTTCTCATCTCTCTCGTGCGCGATAATAGACCCACAGCGAGCCAGATTCAAACGTTGGAATTCATCGAAAAATGATGAATTCAATCTACTCTTCCAGCCAGAGGATCGCGGTTACGCCGCGGGGATAGTACTTACTGCCCCAGGCTTCGCCGTTGACCATCTGATCGCTCCACGCCCAGTACGAGCTGCGTTTTTCATTGAGCAGCCAACCGACATGGGCTGCGTCCGAGGCCTGGCCTGCCTTGTCCCAGTCAAACCCAAGCAGGTGGCGGTATACAAACTGACTCAGATAAACCTTGCTCAACCAACTGTTGTTGCTGGTGCTGGAAATCTTCCATCCGCCATCGTCAAACAGGCACGTACCCTTGGTCAGCACGGTCGTGATGTGTTTCTTCAATACAGCAATGAGTTCCGCGAACGGCCCGTGGGGATCGACGGCTTCCGGGCAGCCTGTGAAGAAGGGGAAGACCAGACCTTCGATGGCCGGGATGATCTTGGAGTCGTTGCCCTCGAACATCACACCGGGTATCCAGCCTTCTTCTGTCACTGCGGATGCGATGGTGGCTGCTGCCTTCTGTGCCTGTTCCTCGGCAAGCTTGGCTTCGTTGGCGCGATCATTGATGCGGAACAGACGCTCGAGCGCAATGTAAGACGCCCAGGTTTTGACGGCCATGTAAAGGTTATTGCGCGCCTGGCCCAGCGAAACGTCGAGGCTGTCATAGGTGGTGATCTCCGCGCCACCCATGGTTCGGCTGGAGTCCAGCCCCATGATGCCGTTGCGCTTGTCCGCTTCGGGATGATCGCGATTGACCATGGAGTGCAGGCAATCAATGAAAGTCTGCTCGTTGGCTTTGTACCAGTCGTTGTCTTCCGCTTGCGTGACATAGACGCTGGCGCAGCACACGAAGTTGACCAGTTGCTCGTGTGTCATGTGGCTGAAGCAGCCGGACAATTTGAACAGCTCATACGTGGAATACGCGGGGCGGGAGATGTTGTTGGCGACACCTTGATCGTGGGTGAAGCTCAGGCCGCCGGGGTGGGCTGTCGGGTCACCCGGGAAATGGACTTCGTCGCGGTAGCTGTAGCGGTCGATGAAGGTTTCCAGTTCGTTGCGCACGGTCCACGGGTTGAGCTTCATTTCGTAGAAGAGCATGTCGGCGGTCAGGTCGAAGGTGTTCATCATGCGGTATTCACCTTCGTTGACGACCCAGTAAGGTTGGCCGTCGTTCTTTCCCCCGACCCATTCGAGGAATTGGGTGCTGCCGTAGTAACTGTGAACCGCGTGGGCAAGCATGAACTTCTGGTCGGCTGACAGGCTGCTGTCGTCGATGATCTGATCCGCTTCCCTGGCCATCTCGACATAATTGTCGAAATGTTCGAGCGCATAGGCGGCGACGTCTTCAATGTTCTTGAAGTAACGGGTGTAGAAGTAGCGCGTGTCCGCCCCGGCAGTGGCGATGCCCCCGCGATAGAAACATACAGCAAAGCGAACGGTGCGCACTTCACCAGCGGGAACGGTCGCGACGACAGCAGCCGTGGGCCCCAACCCAAACACCAGGTTTTCCTTGATTTCCGGGGCGATGACCTTCTCGATAGTAAAGGCATTGCCTGAGTAAGCAGCATCATCGGTGGTGGCGATGGCGGTGACGCGGCCTTGGGCGATGCCTTTGATGCCCTCGGCTGTGTCATCGAGTCTGCGCATCATGGAGTATGGGTCGTTGCCCTGGTAGCCGAAGAAGGCTCGACGGTCGTGCTTACCTTGCGAATTGTCGATCTGCATTTCGACAAAAACAGCGGGTACCAATGCCTGCATCATTTCCTCGTCCGAGGCTTCGTCCGGATCGGGCACGGAACAGACAGGGCTGATGATGCGGAAGGTCAGGTCACCGGCTGTCCATGTGTCGCTGGCCATGCTCAGGTGACGATTGATCACGGAGCGGTCGAAGGTGCGGATGCGGGCTTTGCTTTCCGGTTGATGGTCTTCGGCCTGTTCGACGTCATATCGCTTGGACTCATCTTCAGCATCTTTGAAGAAAGGCAACGCGTCGAAGACATTGGGTTCGCGGCTTTCCAGGCCGATGTACATGTTCTGGTTGGCTGGGCTGCCCAGTTCAAGCCCCAGGCCGCCGGTGTTGCCGGGGCAGCCGAGGGTGAATGACGCGAAGGCACCAATGGGGGAGTGCTGAGCATTGAAGAAGATGTGTCGCACGATACAGGCTCCTGTGAGATTGAGTCCGATAGTTTAGCGGTGTGTTTGGGCGATGGGGTGCTGGAGTTCGCTGGTAAAGAAAATATGCAGGATGGGTCGCGTATTTTTTCAATCAAAAGTCCGACATTCCGTCATCTTGCCGGTGTTTTTGCGGCCAATTTTTACATGTCAGAGCAAATGCTTACGCAATGCGACCATGCAGGAGCGAACAAGGCGAAACTTGGAGTTGAAGCCAGTCTTCGCATCGCATACGCTGCGGGGTTTCAGAGCCTGGGCACTTATGTCAACGGGCTGGGAAAGAGTTCGATCCACGCAAGCAGTGAGGTTGATGCTTGATGTCTGGCGCAACCGATTGCAGAACATGCGGATCGATCCTTTAGGACAGGTCGTCGTCTTTATGGATGCAAACTCATCGGTCCTTATCAGGGCTGAGCAAGTTGAACGAGCGTACCGAACGGGTGATTCCGTCGTTTACGCGCTGAAAGACATCACCCTGGATATTTATCAGGGAGAGTATCTGTCACTCATGGGCCCCAGCGGTTCTGGTAAAACAACCTTCTTCAACATGATCGGAGCGTTGGATTTTCCAACCAAGGGATCGATCAAGATCGGCGGGAGAAACCTTAAAGACCTGTCAGGCGGTGAACTGGCTTACCTTCGCTGCGTGAACATCGGCTACATCTTCCAGAATTACAATCTGATCGAAGTATTCAGTGCCTTGGACAATGTCCTCCTGCCCATGCGGCTGGGCGGCATTCCCGATGATCAGGCCAAAGCCAAAGCCACCGACCTGCTCAAACGCGTCGGGCTGGGGCATCGCATCAGCCACCTGCCGGGCGAACTGTCCGGCGGTCAGCAGCAGCGTGTTGCCATCGCCCGATCATTGGCCAACTCGCCTTCATTACTGTTGGCTGATGAACCAACGGGTAACCTGGACTCGAAAACAGGTACGGAGATCGTCGAATTGCTCAGTGAATTGAGCAAGGAGCAGGGGGTGACGATTGTTTCAGCCACGCACGACCACCGCATGCTGGATGTGTCAGACCGTGTGGTTTACCTGCGTAGTGGCGAGGTGGAACGGATTGTGAGTCGAGCGGAACTGGATATTTCCATTGGATCTGTTTCGGAGTAGCGTCAAGGAACTGCCATGAAATTAAGCCATGTGGGCACCATCTTGTTTGGCTCGTTGCTGATTGCGGTGATCGCACCGTTGAGTCAGTTCCTGGCCATGAAAGCCGTCCACATGGAGATCGAAACCTCCTCACCCATTGGCTGGGCGGTGGGCACGATCTTCGCCTTGGTCATCGGTCTGGCTGTAGTTCGGCTGGTCAGTCGTTCGCGTCAGCTTTCAAGGCCGAATGTCGTCCTGCTCTACTCGATGCTCACCATCGCAGCCCCGGTCATGAACGTCGGCCTGGTCCGTCATGTCATGAACCAGTTGTGGGTGGTCAACAACGAATATGTCGCAGCAGGTACGAGTACCTACAGACTGGCTTGGGAAGTACGTGACAATGCGTGGTTCCCCAAGGTACCCAGCGATGAAGCATTGGCCTGGCATAAAGTGGATCGCCTGCTGCGTGAGTTGTGGGATGCCAACATCGACTCAGTCGGTGGCAAGGCTCGGGAAACGATTATTCGTCAGATTCAGGCGGATCAATCACTTCTTCGACGTTTCAACGTTGAGCAGCAGAAGTCTGGCAATGCCGGGGCAAATGCGACTCCTCCTCCGTCAGATGCACAAGCGGTTGAAAAAGTTCAGTCGGCGATTGGCAACCTGGGCGTTGATGAAGTCAATAAATTGCTGACCCAGATGCAGCAAGAGGCTTTTGCCAAGTCTTCCAGGCGGCTGGGGTTAACTGAAGATAAGTTGCAAGCCCGGTTTGAGGTGGCGGACGCCAAGGCCAAGGCGGCGATGGACCGGCTGAAACTGGTCTTGCCCTGGATGGACGAAGAAGTCGTCAGCCAGACGCAGGCCAAGATGGACCGCATGTCTTATGCCGACCCCAGTGGATTTGAGCGCGTCATGCAGGATCGCCAAAGGTATGGCCAGGAAGACGACAAAGGCGTCTGGCAGCCTGATCCAGCCTTTCGCTTGCTGGAAGAGAAGATCAAGATCGTTGACATGCCCGTGAAGGAACTGCTGGCAGGCCAGATCAGGACTGGTGAAGAGGAATGGCTCAGTGATCTGATTGATTGGCTCGGTGATCTGACCACTGCTGTGTCAGAAGCTTACGGGGACGGTGAAGTCAACCAGTCTTTGTATCAACTGCTGTCGCGCGATTATTCGACTTTGAACGCAGACCGCCGCGTTGAGCTGACAACATTCCTGACGGACGATCCCGAAGCTGGCTTGAATGCGACGTATGAGAATCTGTCACCCGCCGAGTTGGATGCCATTCGTCACAGCATGGTCTTTCGCATGTCGCGTGATGAGCGTCGGCTGTTGATGCAGGAGGCGACCAAGCCCGGCCAGCCTGATGAAAATATCTGGGGTTATTTCGTATCGGTCTGGCCAGACAGTGAAGCGAAGGCTGCTTTCGACCGCATGACATATCGCGAGCGGTTTGATGCGATTGTTCAAACGATTCCCTGGAATGTGTGGACAAGTCCACTGTTGCTGTGGGTATTGCTGTTTATCCTGCTGTTCCTTTTCCTCATGGCGTTGGCTGAGTGGTTCCGCAGGAAGTGGATCGAGAGAGAGAACCTGGCTTTCCCATTGGTTGAAATTGTGGATTACATGATCCGCCATGATGCCCGGTTGGAGACGGCTGAGGATGTGACCAACCCACCTGCCCGTAAGGGACTGGTCAACATGACGCTGGTCATGGGGATGGTGCTCGGGTTTGTATGGATCGGTGCTGAGGCAGTCTGGCATTACCAGTTGATTGATATTGGTACCCAGCCGACGGTGGCGTTCAATGTGTCGGGCAAGATCTTCACGGAAGGTGTGCTGAAGAATCTCAGCACCGTGTTCATTGTTCTTTCGCCGATCATCATTGGTATTGCTTTTCTGATCAGTCTGGAGATCAGTTTTTCTGTGTGGGTGATGTTCATTATCTGGCAGGTCGCCATCCTGCTGATCCGGATGGGTGGCTCGGTACCGAAGGGAAGCAATGAGACGGGTTGGGGAGGTGGCAAGAACTTTCCCTTTGCCATGGAGCAGATGTTGGGGGCTGCGTTGTGTTTCTCAATATTTATTCTCTACAAGATGTGGCGAAGTGGCGCAGGCACGAACGAAAAACTCGGCAGTTACTTACCCAGGCCTGTGCTGTGGATTTTCACCATCGGCGCTCCGCTCGGGGCCATCTTCATGGTGTACCAGTATGGCGTGGACAATATCTGGTTCATGTTACTCATGGCCTTGTTCTGGTTTGCTTTGATTATTGCGGCCGCCAGGGCGCGAGCCGAGACCGGCCTGCACACGCAACACACGGGTTATGAATTTACCAAGTTGCCCATGATCTTCGGCATCACGGGATTGACTGGTTCGCGGGTCTATGTGCTCTTTACCGGCTTGGTATTCTTGCCTTTGAGTATGCTTGGCCGATTGCTGCCTCAGCAACTGGAAAATCTGGAACTGAGCCGTCGCCATGGATTGAAGTACAGCGTGCTGGCGACCGGGCAACTGAGTGCGTTTGTCGTGGCGATCAGTGTTGGCATGCTGTCATTCCTTCTCATGGGTTACCTGTACGGCGGTGATTTCCTGGGTTTCACAGCCTTTGAGGGGACAGCTTTTTATGGCCAAGCTGCCTATCCCACTTGGGTGTCTCACTTCAAAGGGGCGCCCGGGCTGGATGACTTCACCAATCCGATGTGGCCACGGATTATCGCTATTGGCGCAGGCTTCGCGGTGCTGGGTGCCTTGATTGTTCTGCGGATGTTCTTCCTGTCTTTCCCGATCCATCCGCTGGGTTTCTTCCTCGTTTTAACCTCGATTTACTGGATTTGGATCGACACGTCGGTCAAAACCGACTCCATGATCGGCAGCGAAGGATCATTGATCTGGGCCAGTGTATTTGTGGCGTGGTTAATGAAGAAGTTATTGATCAAGTATGGCGGGATGAACACCTACAAACAGGCCAAGCCTTTCTTTGCCGGAATGGTGCTGGGGGCGATTCTCTGCGTCTTTGCCTTTAACATGGTGGATCTTGCTGCCTCACTGGCAGCGGAAAATATGAAGGAACCGTCAGCCTTTATGAAGTTGTTCGTTGATAAAGCTGCTTATAGCCCGAGGTTGTATTGATGAAGCGCACGACAACTTGGCTCCTGACTTTGATGGTCTTCTCGTTGACAGCGATGGTCTGGGCCGGACCTGTCTTTGAGGAGCGGTATCGCCGATTGCCTTTGCGCGATCGCGAGATTTTCAGCGAGATGGGCATTCTCAGCCGAGATCAGTTACTGCGCCTGGAAAAAGCAATAAGTCCTGAAAGTCTGCGGGCTTTGACTGAAGAAATTCTCGCTCAGGGCAAGCTGGCTGTTTCCGCGCGAGATGCCAGTCGCATCCGCGAAGCGGAAGCCAGGTATGAAGCTTCGGGTGATCTGAATGACGCGCGAGTTGGTATTCATCGTTATCTCTATGACAAGGTTCATGGCGAACTGGGCTTGGATTATGTCACGTCCATTCGGGGCGATGCGGTGGTGCCCGTCCAGGTGGACAATCGCCTGATTGATGCGTTGAACGAACCGGGCGGCAGCCGACTGGTCGTGGGGGGCAAAACATGGAAGGTGACACCCCTTTGGCCCAACGGGGCGATGCCTTCATTGGCCCCATTGGGCGGATTGACTGGCCCGTTGCTTTATGTCGGTCGAGGCGATCCAGAAGACTTGGATGGCAAAGATCTGCGTGGTTCCATCGCGTTGATGCGGTTTGAAGCCGGCCGATCATACGAGCGACTATTTAACCTTGGTGTGCAGGCGGTTATCGTATTGGAAGACAACCGAGTCAATCGTGAGTCGGCGGAGGGTTTGTATCACAACACACCCGTGCCAGCGCCACGGTTTTATCTGCCTCAATCGCGATTTGTTGTAGATGGGCAGAATCTGGTGGAATCGGTGCAGCAGGCCATGGCCGAGGGCAAACCCTTGGAAGGCGCCTTGCATGGCGGGCATGTCTTCGAGCGCAGGCCTTTCGAATCCATGTTCTTTTATCTGCCACCGACTGAGGGTGGGCGACCCTACAGGATTCATTCTGACGAATTGGCCCGTCTGATTGCCCGCAGCAACGGCATCAGTCTGCAGAAGCTGGTCGATGAAAATCCCGGCGTGGATCTGACCACGCTCAAAGCTGGTGACAAACTCCAACTCGGGGGTGGCAAGGAATACGAAGTTGCCAAGTCTGATCTGATCCTGCGTCTGGCCCAACGTTTCAAACTGGATGCACCTTACGCACTTCTGGCAGCCAACGGTCTGACGCAGGGCGAAGGGGACGCAGAGCAGATCAACGTCAACGGAACCTGGCAGCCGATTGGTCAGGTTTTCAAAGGCGGAAATCCTCGTCAGCAGCCCAAACTGGAGATGGATGTCTTTCTGCCTGAAGGTGAGATTCGCATCCCAGTGTTGGAAGAAACGGTTGTCATTCAGTTGCCGATCGATGCCGTGTCAGTCATGCCGGACGAAGACCACGGAGCTCAGGTTGCAGCGAACCTGGCCTTGCTCATTCGTACTTTGGAGCATCTGACCGCCACCGGGCCGGATGGTAAGCCTTTGGTGTATCGACGCAAAGGCGTGGTTGTCGCACTGCTCGATGCGGAGCATATCGGCGGTCAGACCAGCCGAACCATGGCTGAGTACATCATGCTCAATGAAAGACGTCCACCAGCGACATCTTTCCCGATCTTTGGCGTCATCCTGGGTTCATTGATCGGTCTTGGTTTGGGTGGCTTCATCGGCTTTGTGCTTGCGGGTGGTAATCCTGATACCCCCAAGCCTGCAAAACAACGCATCCTTCCCACGATCATCACGGCGGTTGGCATCGGTGTCGTTGCGGCGTTCATTTCCATCGTCCCCTGGATCCGTGGCGGCGAAATCGCTGGGCAGGTCAGTGACAGTGACAGACTGGCTTACTACGAACAGACAGCCGACTGGCTTGAAACAGGTGATACCGGCAAGCTCACGGAAGATGGTGCGGAATGGTTGGCTGAGGACTGGCTGATGCGCCGCCTGGAAGCTGCGCGTACTGCATTGGCAGAAGAATCAGCAGAACTTGGCCGAAAGCAGGGGGAGGGATTAAATGAGAATCGCTTCAAAAAAGGCAGCAAGGAATACAACGAGCTCGAAGAACAAATTAGGAAACTGGAATCGAAGACCACGGATATCGCCGATCTGCGTGACCGTACGTTGCTGAATACGTCACTACCATACCCGCAGCGGGTCGAGGCATTGTGGAATGAAATCAAGGAATTGAAGCAGCAGGGCAAATTGTGGAACCCCTTGCTCGATCATGAACACCTGCGTATCCGTTTGCTTGATGAGTATTCCCAGGAACGTAATGAAGATGAATATCGCAAGCACAACCTTGTGGCTGTGCGCAAACTGATCAAGACGATTCATCCTGCCATTGGTAAGAACCTGCCTGATCCGGAGGCCAACGTTGAAGAAGGGGCTTATGACCTTCGTCTGAGCGACTCGACTTTGAAGCCTGCGCTGGGTTGGCAGTTGGCTGTGTCGGATGGTTCATTTTCATTGGGGATCGAAGGATCAGATGCTTTTCGATTGCAGTATCCCGCGAACAAGTTGAGCAACTCGCTGCAAACTCAGTATCGCGATGTGGTGGCTTTTGCGGCTCATCAGGCTGGCTGGCAGGACTGGCTGTTTCTGACTCAGACAGATAAGGCCGAGTACCCCATCGCGACGGTTGAGCCTTTGATGAATTATGCTGACCTTTGGGCTGCTGCGAAGGTAGGACTGCTGCCCATGCGGACTCACAATGAGCAGTATGCTCATCTGGATACGCCTTGGGATACACCTGAGCATTTCGATTTTGAGCAGTTTGCTGAGCAGGCCAAGGTAGCCGCGACATTGCTGATCCTTGGTGTGGAAAGCCCGACTTATTCGCTGCCCCCTTCTGATCTGAGCGAGCAGGAAATCGCGCGGATTACTGGCCGCATCGTTCGTTTCAATGCTCGAAGTGGGATTGATGCTCAGGAAACCGTTGAGAATGTACTGATTTACTATCCTTCTTTGAAGAAGCAGGCCTGGGGGCCGGGTAACAGCAATACCGCAGGCATGGTTGGTGCCCGGATGGGTTGCTATGACATCACTCGGCTCAACGGTGAATACATGGTGGCTGCAGAAACGGTCGGCTTCTTTAAGAAGAGTCTGCCAGTCGTTTACGCGTATCGCGTTAACCGCGAGACCGGCCTGTTCGATATGGTGACCGAAGAATCCAACATCGGCACCAAACAACAGTCTCCAAAATTCCAACTGGTCAATAATGAAGACACGGACAAGGAAATCGTTGTCACCTCGATTTACCCCTGGGTCTTCATGCCCGGACCTGACCCGATGGATTACCAATCCATTGGCAGCCTGAGGGCCGGTCATACTCTTCGTGTGACAGATGCCGTGTTGGGTGGAAGTCCCGCTCACTGGGGTTTGGATAACCCGGACTCGAAGTACAACGAGGAAAATGTTCTTTCCAACATCGTTTACGCGGAACCCGGCAGACGCGTGCGCATCACCGACCAGCAGGGTGCTTCTTATCGACTGCTGTTGAACGGCGAGATCATCACGCCTGAGATGGCCAGAGAAAGAACCACCCCGACCAATAAGGTCGATCCCATGCCCAAGGGTGAGGGATACCTCATCGGGCCAAAGGATGGTGACCGCAATGTCTTCCAGTTCATGACCACCCTGCATGCAGCGGAGGACATGCTCGGTATCGTGCAGAGCAAGAAAGAACAGTTCCAGAAGCGAAACCTTGAAGACAAATCCGTTGAAGAAGGTGCGCAACGATCTGCTGAAAAATTGCAGTCGGCCAAGGAAGCTGCTGAAGAAGGGCAATGGAGTCTGGCGACTGGCTTTGCCCGCGAGTCCTGGGGCATGAGTGTCAAGAATCTGCCACGCGTTTTGCAGCTTGGGCGCGAAGCGATTCTCAGTGCCATCATTCTTATGGCATTGCTTGTGCCCGCGTCCTACTTCGTCGAGCGCTTGCTGGTGGGCAGTAAGACCATCATCAACAAGTTGATCGGCACGACCATCATCTTCTCAATCGCCGTGGTCTTCCTGCAGTTCACCCACCCGGCTTTGCTGATCGCAGTGTCGCCTTTGATTGTGCTGATCAGCTTTGTGATGATACTCATGGCCACGATTGTGCTGGGTTTGAGTTATCAGCGATTTGAAGTTCTTGTCCGTCGCGCTCGCATGTCGGCTGGTGAAGTGGAGAGCGAAGAAATATCACTGGCTGGTTCATTGGCGACCGCCTTGTCGCTTGGCGTATCCAACCTCAAGAAGCGTCCGGCCAGAACGTTCCTGACGGCGATGACGGTGTCGATCCTGACTTTCTCAATCATCTCCTTTGTTTCAGTCAGTGGCAGCGATGCGCTGGCGACGCAATCGGTTGAACTCGACGCCCTAATCGAGGGGCATGCTGTTGAGGATGGCCCCCTTGAGCCCAAGTACAAGGGCATGCTCTTCCGCAATTATCACTGGCAGGGGCTGGATGAATCGTTGGTCAATTCATTACAGGATGAATACGGCCAGCGTTTCCCTGTGACCGTGCGAGGCTTCTACATTGAGCAGGAGGGTGGCAACAACGCTCAGCGCGAAGGTGTGAATCAGATCCCCCTTCGTCGTCTGCCCCAAAAGTATGTTGTGCAGGCTGGCGATACTTGGGAAAGCATTGCTGAAAAGTTTGGCTTGCGCGACAGTAAGGAATTACAGAACCTGAATAAACCAGCAGTTCAGGCAATTGATGGTGATGATGAAACGGCGACTGGCCCCACAGAGGGCAAGGAAATTACCGTGCCTTTCCCTAAACGGCCGGTGATTATCACCGCTGTCATGGGCTTCCAGCCGAACGAAACCGAGTTCTCTCATTTGAATGAAACCGTGACAAATCATCAGTGGTTCCGTGGTCCCCGCGATGGCCTTGAAGCTGACCGTGATGTCATCATCATTCCCAATCGAGCAGCAGAAGCCTTCGGCATACGCCTGCAGGACATTTACAAGGGCACGGCGGAGCAGATTGCGGCTGGCCAGGCTCAGTTGAAACCTGTCGATCAGTTGCCACGCATTCTGATGCTCAATAAGGCCTGGCGTGTGATTGGCATCATGGATAGCGATCAGGCAGACCGTTACCGAGGCATCAACGGCAAGAGCCTGGCGATTGTCGATTACATCAACAGTGGGTTTGGTGCAAATACCGCTGGTGAGTTGGCGACCGAAGGCAACTCAACCCATCTGAGTTGGGATCGGCTGGTCACGATTCCCATGGCAGGATCAACGCGCGTGGCGAAGTTCAAGCCACGAAGTGTCGCCATCAATTTGAGCGATGCATCAGCCACCGAAATAGATCGATTGAAGCGTGACATCGAATTGCGTGTCAACCGCACCATGTTTGGCAACTTCGATGGTCAACTGGCGATGTACACCACCGAAAAACAAAGCAGTGTGGCAGGTTTGGCGCAGATCATCGTGCCGGTGCTGCTTTGCATCCTGATCGTGCTCAACACCATGATGGGCGCGGTTGATGAGCGTAAGGGTGAAGTATCCATGCTGGGTGCCATCGGTTTATCGCCTAACCAGATTTCCTTCCTGCTGCTCAGCGAGTCGCTGGTTTTCTCTGTGCTGGGTATTGTCTGTGGCACACTGGTCGGCTTGGCTTTCGCAGCCTTGATCCCGGCTTTGCAAACTTACCTAAGCATTGAGTTACTGACGGCTTTGTCTTTCAACTTCACCAGTGTATTGGCGATGTTGCTGGCGATGACGACCGGTCTGGTCGTGCTGCTGGCGACGTTGATCCCCGCACGTCGGGCCGCAAGCCTGGCTGCTCCCAGTGGCATGGCCAAGTGGGAATTGCCTCAGCCTGATGAGAACGGCCACATTGATTTCGAACTGCCCTTCACCCTGACGCGAGGCAATGCCGTGGGCATGATCGCCTTCTTCAGGCAGTTCCTGTACAACCACACGGACGCGACCAGCGAGGGTTTCAATTGTCGAAACATCGCCCACCATCTGCTGAATAATCAGGAACAGGCTTTGCAGATTACCTGCGATATGTGGCTTGCACCGTATGACCTGGACGTCGCTCAGGCGTTGGAGATGAAAGTCGTTCCTACGGAAGATGAAGGCGTCTTCCACGTCAGACTGAAACTGGAGCGCCACAGCGGGACTGAGGAGGCTTGGTTGCGTACCAACTATGGCTTCCTGAACCTGGTCCGTCAGCAGTTCCTGCTCTGGCGTAATCTCGATGATGATTCCCGGGCGAAGTACGTTGAGAACGGTGTGTCCCTGTTCAAGGAGGATGCGGCATAACTATGGCCGAAGAACAGAACAAACCCGCTGCCACCAAGTCCGGCGAGACTTTTTACGACGCCAAGTTCGGCATCGAGGCGCTGCAACATGAGCCGATGGAAAACGGCTTCACGTGGCGCACGGTCATTGGTGCCTTCTTTATTGCGTTCGTGATGCTGCCGGGCATCATCTTCATGGGCTTGATGATCGGTCAGGACCTGGGTAACGCAGCCGACTGGGTGACCATCATCCTCTTCGTCGAAGTGGCCCGGCGATCGTTTATCCAACTGCGCAAGCAGGAACTTTACATCCTCAAGTACACGGTCAGTCACCTGTCGCATATCACCGGCGGGATGATGCTGGGTGGTGGCATCTTTGCGCACCTGGTGTGGAATCGCTATCTGAGAAACAGTGAAGCTTTCCAGAATTTCGGTATTTCACACAAGGTGCCCGACTGGTTTGCCCCGTTTGGCGATGCTGCTCAACGTCCATTTACCGATCCGGTATGGTGGCCTGTGATTGGTGTCGTCGTCGCAGCAATGTTGCTTTCGAAGCTGACAATGCTGTCGCTGGGTTATCTGTCGTACAAGGTCACCTCGGATGTTGAAAAGCTGCCTTTTCCATTGGCGCCGATTCATGCCGAAGGCGCCATCGCTTTGGCGGAAACCAGCCAGGAAAAGAACAAGAAGGGTTATCGCCAGTACTGCTTCGCCATCGGCGTGATGCTCGGGGCAGTCTTTGGAATCTTTTATGTCGCGATCCCAACTCTCTCGCAGGCATTTTTTGGGCAAACCATCGAATTGCTGCCGATTCCGTTCCTCGATCTGACCACCACTTTCGAGCGATACCTGCCCGGTGGGACGATTGGCATTGCCTTGAACCTTGGACTTTTGTTCACCGGCTTCGTTCTGCCCTGGCGCATTGTGCTGGGGATGTTCTTTACGACCATCGGCTTCCAGTTGGTGGTCAACCCTTTGATTCTTCAACCTCTCGGCTGGCTTGACAGTTGGAAACCGGGGAAAGATGCGATCCAGACACACGTGGCGGCCACGCTCGATGTATATCTCTCAGTAGGCATTGGCACTGCGTTCGCGGTGTTCTTCGTCGGGGCTTACGGCATGATCTCGGCTTGGATCAAGTACAACCGCAAGAAGCGCACCGAGGCGGAAGAAAAACAACTCGACGAGGAAGATGATGAAGTCTTCCGCGATGTGGACGAAGTGCACGTCGAGCCGGGCGCTTTCTGGAGGCAGGATAAAGGCAGGGGGGATCCACCCACGTGGATCGCCATTGCAGTCTGGCTGGCGGCATCAGCGGGATTTGTCTGGCTGAGTCACGCCTTGATCAATGAGGGCGTACCGATTGATGAGCAGTTCCCGATCTGGTGGTTGATCGGCTTTGCCTTCATCTGGACGCCGATGAACACCTATATCAACGCTCGCATGTCCGGGATCGCCGGCCAGCACGCGGGGATTCCCTTCGTCTTTGAGACGGCGGTGTTTATCAGCAATTTCAAACACCTCAACATCTGGTTCGCGCCGCTGCCCCTGCGCAACTTCGGCCAGATGGCGGAAGAACTGCGTGTCTGCCAACTCACACGCACCAAGTTCACTTCGATCCTCTATGCGGAGTTGCTGATCTTCCCGCTCATGCTCGTGGCTTCGTTTATCTTCTGGTTTTACATCGACGGACTCGGGCCTATCCCAAGCGAGAATTATCCCTATGTTGAGAAATTCTGGCCTCAGTTCGCTCAGTTGAAAGCGGTCTGGGCGACCGGCCTGCGCGAAGGCAACAGCGAACTGCTCCAGGCAATTAAGCCGATGGTCATCGTCGGTGTGGCAGCGGTCACCACCGCGATGTTCGGCATCTTCAACGTGGTGGGCATCAGTTCCCAGTACATCTATGGCGGTATCGGCGCGATGAACGGCTACCCGCACATGGCGATCCCCATCTTCCTCGGGGCCTGCCTGGGTCGATTCTATTTTGCCCGCAAGTTCGGCCGTGAACGATGGACCAATTACGCTCCGATTCTCGCTGTAGGATTCGGTGCGGGGATGGGTTTGACCGGCATGCTTGCCATTGCCTTAAACTTCCTGTGGACGTCCGTTGGGACGGGCTACTGACAAAGGAGACTGCTGCGCGATGTCCAGCGCTTCAACCAATTCACAATGGGAGATCGGTAAGCTGCACCTGCGGGCTGACCTGATATGGGCTTTGGCGCTCAGCTCACTAAAGGTACGCGTGACCCGTGCTCTGGTGACGGGCCTGACCATCGCTACGACCACGGCGTTCATGGCCTACCTGCTGACCATGCCTGTTGAAAACACGCAAGCCCCTTACGCCCCCGGCTTGGCTGGGATGATCGGCCTGCGATCCGATCAGTCTCAGGAAGCCATCCAGGGATTCCTCCTGATGATGGTCCTCGCACTGGTCGTTGCTGCGGCGGGTGTATTCAACACCATGCTCATGAACGTCAGTCAACGTTACCGCGAGATCGGCACCATCAAATGCCTTGGCGGATTGGATGAACTGGTGCTCTTTTCCGTGCTGGTTGAAGCCGCGTTTCTCGGTTTGATCGGCGCCATCATTGGCGTGATCATCGGCGTCGGCGTGTCGTTCATCCTCAGCGTGGTGGATTATGGCTTTGACTTTGTCAGTCACCTCAACCTGGCTGGCTGGTACATCAAGATTCCGTTCGTATTCGTGGTCGGCATGTTCCTGACCACGGCTGGGGCGGCGGTCCCTGCGTGGATCGCAGCGAAAATGCCACCCATCGAAGCGATGCGAGGGGAGAAGTAATGCAAGACCAGCAGCCTCAGGAATCGGTCGCAACGATGGGTGCTTCCTCAGCAGCCGCGCCACCTGTCGAATGGTTTGCCAACCTTGATAACCAGGTCGATAAGACGGTGATGACCTCCAACGTCTGCAAGACTTATGTGATGGGCGAGGAACGCGTCCAGGCTTTGGACAATGTCACCTTGTCGATCAACGCAGGTGAGTACATCTCCATCATGGGGCCAAGTGGTTCAGGCAAGACAACGCTGTTCAACTGCATTGGTGGGTTGATGAAGCCGACCAGTGGCAGCGTGTTTATTGATGAGATTGACGTCGCTCAGCTTGATGCCAACGAATTGGCATGGCTGCGCTGCCGTAAGATCGGCTACATCTTCCAGAGCTACAACATCATCAAGGTGATGACCGCATTGGAGAACGTCACGCTGCCCATGCTCTTCGCAGGTGTCCCCGGCGACGAAGCTCAGGACCGCGGCGTTGAGATTCTCAAACGCGTGGGACTGGGTGATCGCATCCTTCACACCCCCAAGGAATTGTCAGGCGGCCAGCAGCAGCGCGTCGCCATCGCCCGCGCCTTCGCCAACAGACCCGCCATCATTCTTGCGGACGAACCCACAGCCAACCTCGACCTGCACACCGGCGAGGAAATCATCAATCTTATGAAAGAGATGAATCAGGAGCAGGGAGTCACCGTCATCTGCTCCACCCACGACCACAAGATGCTGGCCCAGTCTGACCGCATCATCTGGATGGAAGATGGCATGCTCAAGCGCATCGCGAACCGTGACGAAGTGGAAATCCATATCAGCCAGATGGGTGAGCATTGATTCATATTCTTTTGTTAGCCTGAAATAAGGTCAGCTCAATTGACGTTCAAGGTGATATGATCTGACAAGTTTGGCATGTACGCTTGTTCATATCCAAAGTAGAAAGTGTTTGCCGATGAAACCTTACATATCACTGATCACTCTTGGCGTACGAGATATTGAAACGAGCCGCAAGTTTTATGAAGGGGTTCTCAAGTTGCCAGTCAAGACTGATTTGGGTGGTTTCGTTGCTTACGAGCTGAACAATGTCGTATTGGCTTTGTTCCCGCGCGAAGCCTTGGCCAAGGATGCAGGGGTAAAGGACTCCAAGCCTGGATTCTCAGGCATCACTTTGGCGCATAATGTCAGAACTGCTGATGAGGTGCATGAGTTGGTTGAAGCGGTTCGTGCTGCCGGTTACACGATTGTGAAAGAGCCGCAAAAAGTCGAGTGGGGTGAGAACCTTGGTGCTTATTTTGCTGATCCGGACGGCCACCTTTGGGAAGTGACCGACCTCGGCAGTGGTTGTTACGAGGAACATGTTCCAAGCGATTCGACCGTGACCAACAGGTGATGACATGCCAGTGAACCGCCGTGATCCGATGGTGATTCGTTTCTGTCTGTATGTCATTTGCCACAACTTCAAGCCGTTCGAACCTTTCTTCGTTCTGTTTTTCCTACTTCAATTAAAGATGGACTATGCCTTGGCAGCATCTTGCCTGGCTTTTCATCAGATTGTCTGGGCTGCGCTTGAAGTGCCGGGAGGCATCGTGACGGACCGCTTTGGAAGAAGACGTGCCCTCATCACTGCTTTCGTCACTACGGCTTTGGCCTATGTACTGTTTGGCATGGTGGCGTGGGATGGCTTGAACTGGCCTTTCCTGATCCTTGGCTTATCCCTGTTCGGGCTGGGTGAGTCGCTTCGTTCAGGTACGCACAAAGCCATCATGTTGCATTGGGCAGAACTGAATCACCGTTCTGACACCGTAGATGAAGTGATCGCTTTCACTCGATTCTTTTCCAAAACGACAGGTGGCGTGGCTGCCCTGCTCGGAGGCATGTTGCTCTGGTTTACCGGTTCCTTTGTCTCACTCTTCGCGTTGTCTGCCTTGTTCTGTGTTGCAGGGGGTTGGCTGATCTTTGGCTACCCGCGTGAATTGGAAGGTAACCAGGCTGAACCTGCGACAGCGGAACAGGAACAAGCTGCGCCAGTTGAAAAAACAAGCCTTTTGATGCGACTTCGACGTCATCTGCCAGGTACCGCATTAATTTCACTGATTGCTGCATCCGTGATCTTTGAAAGTCAGGTCAAGATCGCGCGCACTTTCCTGCAACCTTACCTCGAAGAAGGCTTGAAGCAGGAAGATATTGCAGTGATCGGCGGCATCGGTGGATTAGCCATCGGCGTGTATTTCCTCGTGCAGGACACCTTCGCAGGTTATTGCGCGACACTGGGTAAGCATGTCAAAAAGCGCGTCAATGGCCTATCCTCCGCAGTGCTTTGGGTGCATGCTGTTTCCGTCGCAGCCTTGGTGTTTGTCCCCTTATTACTCTGGTTGGACTGGCGTTGGGTGGGTTTGCCTTTACTTCTGGTTTTTAATGGAATGCAGAATCTGCGAAGGCCTTTGTTCATCGCGGCTCTTGATCAACACATGGACAAGCGTCTGCGTGCCACCACCATCTCGGTGGAAACCCTGGCCCGGGCGTTGGCCTATGCCTTGGCTGTGCTGGTCGGCGGGTGGCTGGCTGATCAGTCTGGCCTGTATGCCAGCTATCTGGTGGTACTGCTGGTCATGGCTGTCGGGCTTTGGCCTGCGTGGATCGCCGCCCGACTTTCCCACCAACCCGCTGGAAAGAGTTGATTTTCGCGCGAGATGACGCCTGACGGAACAATCATTTCACAGGTCATCCCAACACGCTTTTGCATGCAACCGGCTCCCTCGCTAGTTTGATTCAACCTGGAATCACCAATCCCAATCAGCGAGGACAAGCATGGCTTTCAAATCAGATTTTGCGTGGGGGGCAGCGACCGCGGCCTATCAGATCGAAGGGGGGCACGATGCCGACGGCAAAGGCCCAAGCGTCTGGGACCAGATGGCACACTGGCCTGACAAGATCTTCGAAGCCAACCACGGCGACATCGCCTGCGACCATTACCACCGCATGGAAGAAGATGTCGCGCTGATGAAAGACATGGGCCTGAAGGCCTATCGCTTTTCCATCAGTTGGCCTCGCGTCATGCCTGACGGGGAAGGCAAGGTCAACGAGGCTGGCCTGGCTTTCTATGACCGACTGGTCGATTGCCTGTTGGAAGCAGGCGTTGCGCCCTGGGCCACGCTGTTCCACTGGGATTATCCGTTGGCGTTGTATCGGCGGGGTGGTTGGCTCAATCCGAAATCGCCTGACTGGTTCGCAGAGTATGCGCGCGTCATGGTGGATCGGCTGTCGGATCGCGTGACCAGTTGGATGACGCTGAATGAGCCCCAGTGTTTCATCGGCCTCGGCCACGAGTCAGGCATGCATGCTCCGGGCCTGAAACTGGGTTGGCCTGACCTGTTGCTTGCGTCGCATCACACGCTGCTGGCGCATGGCAAGGCAGTGCAGGTCATTCGCGAGCGCGCGAAGACCCCGCCTACCGTCGGCTGGGCACCAGTGGGCATCATCATCTACCCCCATGAAAACAAGCCTGAGTTTGTCGAAGCTGCTCGCGCGGAAACGTTTGCCCTCAAGGAAAAACACTTCTGGAACAACACCTGGTTCAGCGATCCCGCAGTGCTGGGCCATTACCCCGAAGACGGCTTGAAGTTGTTCGGCAAGGATATGTGTGCTTATACCGATGCTGATATGCAAACCATTCAGCAGCCGCTCGATTTTTACGGGGCCAACATCTACAACGCCCGTCCGGTCGTCGCGGATCGCACCAGCGCGGACAGGCAAGTCGGTTATGCGCAGACGATGTTCCACTGGCCGGTCGAGCCGGACGCGCTTTATTGGGGGCCGAAGTTTTTACATGAGCGATACAAGCTGCCGATCGTCATCACGGAGAACGGCCTGTCTTGTCACGACTGGGTCCATGAAGATGGCAAGGTGCATGACCCCAACCGCATCGACTTTACGAGGCGCTACCTGAAACGCCTGCGCGATGCCGCGGCGGATGGCGTCCTCATCGAAGGCTACATGCATTGGTCGCTGATGGATAACTACGAATGGGCGGAAGGCTATAAGCAGCGCTTCGGCCTGGTTCATGTTGACTTTAATACGCTCAAGCGTACGCCTAAGGATTCCGCTGCGTGGTATCGCGAAGTGATTGAGAGTAATGGGGCGACGTTGTGATGGATAACCTTGAGCTGATTTTCAGAATGTCATGCATGACCTTGCTTGGTTTATGTCTGGCGGCATGCGACGGGAATGAGAGCCGAGATGATATAACACCAAAGAAGGATCAGGCAGTGAATGAATCAGGTAGTGAACGCAAACGTCCCATCGCACTCTGGTTAGGCGATTCATTGACGGATGCAGCCAACGTCGATGCAGATAAGCGCTTTGCTGCCCTGGTAGCTGCGGAGCGCACGGAATACGAGCACATCATTCAAGGCCGGGGCGGTTGGTCGGCAGCGTCGTACCTGCGCAACTGGGATGAGAAGGTGGCGGGGAAACTACCTGAACAAGCAGACTTGGTCATCATTCAACTCGGTGCCAATGATTTACGCGAGCATGGCGTGAACCAAGCTGGCATTGATCGGTATCTTGATGACATGGCCACCCTCGTTGGCAAGCTGCGCAAGCGATATCCGCAAGCGAATTTCCTCGCGCTGGCTCCAGCCAATTTCACAATGGGACAGGTGACGCCAGGATTGCGCGAATCGGGTTTCGGCGATGCGACCAACCATTGGCTGGAGCAGGCGGGATTGCAGTTGAAACCTGTCTCGCGCGAGTTGGGGATGGACTATATCTCGCTGTATGGCACCTTGGCAGATGGACATACCACAGATGGCGCGCATCCAACTGAGGCTGGGCATCTTTCGATTGCCAAGCGGATTCTCGAAGGCTGGCCTGAATAGAAAACACGACCTTGCATCGAGTGCAAGGCCGTGCCATTGTTTATGAATCAGTAAGCAAATCTGTTTACTGTGCGCTCTTGGCTGCTTCCAATGCCGCATTGTAGTCTGGCTCCTGAGCGATCTCAGGTACGAGTTCGTGATAGACCACCTTGCCTGACTTGTCGATGACATACACCGCACGGGCGAGCAGGCCCTTGAGTGGGCCGTCACCAATCGCCAGGCCGTAGTCTTCACCCAGGCTGCTGACGCGGAAGTCGGACAGGGTTTCGACCTGTTCCACACCCGCTGCCCCGCACCAGCGCTTCTGAGCCATGGGCAGGTCGCGGCTGACGGTCAGGATCACCACATCATCGCCCAGCTTGGCAGCTTCTTCGTTGAACTTGCGTGTCGAAGCATCGCAGATGCCGGTGTCCAGCGAGGGGACGACTGAGAGGATGATTACCTTACCTGAGTAATCGGAGAGTTTCTTCTCGCTCAGGTCGTTGGCGACGACGGTAAAGTCCGGGGCCTTGTCTCCTGCCTTGACTTCCTTGCCGACGAGGGTGAGTGGATTGCCTTTGAGAGTAACGAGTCCGGTACGTTCGGGCATAGCGTGTGGCCTTTCTTCTGTTGATTTGGTTGTGAATATCGCGTCGCAAGCTGATCCAGCCAGTCTGCCACAGTGGGTACTGACACTTGGCGGAGGCTGACCCCGATCAGCGAGGAAGATTGTAGGCTTGGAATTGATCCAAGCCAGTGTCAGGAGGTGAAGTTGGAAGAGAATCATTCAGGCCTGCACCGGGTGGCCGTCTTCCCTTCGTCCACGCATTTCTTGTTGTAGCTTTCCTGAATCTGGATGCCTTGCTCTGTTCCCAGGTAGTACCAGGTCGCCCCTTCGTCGTTACTGACCATGACCTGCATCTCAGCTTGGTCGTATTCCGCGGGTCTGCCTTCAGTCATGGCTTTTTCCAGCATCTGCTTGCCCTGGTCGGAGTACTTACGCAAATAGCCGATGTATTGGCTCTTGTCGTCCTGACATCCATCGCAGGAATATACCCAGGCCTCGACTGATTCATTGCCTTTATCATTCTTGAAAGGGGCGATCTTGCCCGCCTGATCGGCGAATAGCTTCTTCTCGACGGTGTCGAAGTAGTAAGTCTGCGCGGGGGCATTGTTGCCCGGGCCGCCCGTCCAGGAACAAAGCGTACATCCCGCAATGATGATGGAGAGGAAAAAGACAACACCCGCAGCGATCAGGCCGACCAGGGGGTATTTGTCCATGTAAGTGCGTATTTTTTCAAACATGTTTGATGCCTTGATGAGCGGTAGAAATCACACGGGGATCAGTTCGAATGACTGATGCCTTCAGAGAAATAATACCGCGTTTCGATCCTGGGTGCGAAAAAGGACTCGGCCAGGGCTCGAAGTTGTTCTCCGTTCAGGCCGGATAAATCAGGCAGTTGATTCGCATTCTGGCCAGCCGCAAAACTGCCCGGAATCTCCTCGACAAACATGCCCAATGGGCCGACCGAAAGCGGATTAATCTTCACGACACGCATCTTGCTCACGTCCAGTTTGGCCTCTTTGCCTGCGTAGTCGATGGCATCTTTCAGGAAGCCGATCTCATCAACGACCTTCAACTCGTCAGAAACCGCGCGCGCAGCCATGAACGCATCGCCTTTCGTGGCCATAGCGAATTGCGCGTCAGTCATCTTCGAGCCGCGACCTTCCTTCACGCGTTCGGCAAAACGGTCGTACATGGCATTCAGCAGCATTTTGACTTTCGCCCGGTCTTCTTCGTTGTAGCTGAATGGATCGTTGCCAATACTTTTGTGAGGCGACCCGTCAGCCACATCGGTGTAAGGCTGGATGCCCCAGTTCTTCAACATTTGGGACGGCTCAAGACGGTAGGTGATCACGCCGACGCTGCCGGTGATCGTGGTCGGCTCTGCGAAGATGTGGTCGCTGCCACACGCGACGTAATAGCCACCGCTTGCTGCCATGTCACCGAAACTGCCGATGATCTTGAAGTTGGCGTCATCCTTCAGCCTCGCTTCACGATAATCTTTCAGTCTCTGATAGATACGGTCGGATACCCAGGGTGAGCCGCCCGGTGAATTGACGCGTAAGACCATGGCTTTGGGCGGGTCTTTCATCTTCTGAATATGATCCATCGCACGGTTGAAGAAATCCTCCATGCTGTCATCCACCCCGCCATCAAGTGGCAGTACGACGACGGTGTCCTTGGCCTTACCCTCGCGCATGACGGTCTCCTGCAGACCTGTCGCCCAGTTGGGCGCGCCGCCCCAGATGATGATGTAAGCCAGAGCATACATGTTGATCGAAAGTGAGATGACCAGAATCAGCATGAAGAAGAAGCGCATGATCGCGCTCATGATTCGGCTGAAGGTTGAGCGGGGTTGGCTGGCGGTTTCTGATTCCATCAGGGACAATCCTTTCGGTGGGGCAGGTCAGGTGGCGGAAGGAAACGGGAGACTGGTTGCGGTCAGTCCCAAGTCGAATTATAGAGTGAAGGTCGCAAGTTTCTTATCTGGTTATCGGAGTAGATCATGGCCCGTCGCAAACAAAAGAGTACCTGGCCGATCGTCATCCTCGTGATGTCACCCATTACGTTGTTAATCATCGTCGGCATCGTGCTGTTCGCAGTTTATGGCGGGGTGGCGGATTCGCCGACAAATGCCACCAGCGATGAAAATCTTGAACTGAAAACGCTGGCTGGCACACCGAGTCCGCTTTTCGAAGCGATATCCGAAGCCGACGGCACCAGCCTATACATGGATGTCATTACGTTTTACGAAGACAACAAGTTCTTCTTCGACCAGTACCCTCAGCGAAAAGACGCGTTATTGGACCTGGTACTCGAAGCCGGGCGGGCGAAGGGAGTCGAGCAGGGCTGGCTGGATAAGAAGTTTGAGCTCAAGCCCCTGGCGATTTCAGATGAGTTGTCAGCTCTCGGCGCTGCATTCGATCAGACGATCGATAAGGCTTTCGAGAAAGGGAAGGAGGCCAAGCGCGTCGAGGCATATCAGCAGGCCGAAGCGTTGGCGCGGGCTGGCTTTGCGATGGCGCACCACCTGTATGAAAAGAATGGCAGGCTTCGGCTGCGACGGGCGGGGCTTTCCATGATGGAGAAAGCGGCTGTGGCTGTGCAACAGGTTTTGATCTGGCGCTTGAATGATGAAAACCTCAGTGAGGATCAGGCCACGAAGGATCGGCTGCAGAAGGAGATCCATGACGCCAAGGCCTGGCAAACTGCTGCTTCAGACCTGCTCAAAGCCTGGGAGCCTAAGCTGAAGATTCTTTTATCGGTCAATGCCAACGAAAACATCGGCGATGTGCTCAATATGGCCAAGAATGACAAAGACCCCAGCTTCCAGATGGAGGCGGTGCTGATGCTGGGATATTTGAAGCACAACTACAACGGCAAACGGGCCAATTTGAATGCCATCAACTCCGCGATTGAATGGGCCAAGGCTCAGGAAGACCCGGCCATCCAAGCCGCAGGCGAAGCTGCGGGCAAGATGGAGCGGGAAGATGTGAATCGGTAGAAACGCTGTTACATCGGACTCAACCAAGTGATTCGCCAAGGGCTAGTTCACCTTTAGCATGTGCAAAAGCAGCCAACCATAAAGGCAGTTCAGTTTTGCAGTATCACATCCTGATTATTCTTCTGGTGGTTCTGCTTCGGGTGGATGAGGCCGGGCTTTGGCCTCACCTGATTGGCCTGAGAGAAGTTCCCGATTGGCTGATGCCTGTGTTGGTGTTACTGCCCAAGTTGCTGCTGCTGTGTTTCTATGGACTGTCTATTCATCGCGTGTCACGCGGCCTGAGTAAACACAAGGCTGGCTGGTGGCTGAAGAAGGCTGATCGAGCGGGGCTGGTTTTCCGCACGGGGGTGATGGTATTGTTTGCGGTGGACCTGCTCTTTGCCGTTGGGCCTTGGGTGCGTCTGAGATTACAGATGGGACGATTGTTCCTGCTGGATGAATTGGTTCTGATGCTGCCGACGCTGCTGATGTTTGTTGCTGGATGGTGGCTGTATTACCCGGTGGATCGCAAACTGCGCGATGCGCGGTTGATTCGTGATCTGGATCAAGGCCGCCCCCTTGAGCCGATCTGGACCCGCAGCAAGTATGTGTTTTACCAGTTCCGTCACGCGATTCTTTTCCCGCTGGTGCTTTTGAGTCTGCTGATTCTCTGGAGTGATGCCACGCAGACATGGGTGTCACCCCAGTGGGTTTATGCAGGTTGGCCGATGCAATCGGTGATCGAGTTGGGGGGTTTGGTGATGATGGTGTTGCTGGCCCCACTGGTGATGCGCTGGGTCTGGGCGACGCAGCGTTTGCCAGATGGTCCGCTGCGGCAGCGCTTGATTGACATGGCCAGGCAGGAGCGGGTCGGCATCCGCGAGTTGCTTTTGTGGAACACCAACCATGCCATGATCAACGGCGCGGTCATCGGCCTGTTTGGTTTTCTGCGCTACATCCTACTGACCGATGTGCTGGTGCAAGCATTGCATCCAAGGCAGGTCGAAGCGGTCATGGCCCATGAGTTGGCACACGTGCGCAAACATCACATGGCCTGGATGGCTGCAATCACCATCAGCCTGCTTGGACTGGGCACCATGGCAGGCCTGTTGACGGTGGACGCGATCTGGTTATGGATGAGTGGAATTTGGCCTGACCTGCAAACGGCGATGGATGCGGAGTGGGCGGTCGAGATGATGCCGTTGCTGTCCATAACGTTGGGTGTCGGGGCGTGGTGGCTGGTGTTTGGCTGGGTGAGTCGGCGGTTCGAGATGCAGGCCGATGCTTTCGCGGTCGCGCACCTGGCCCGAGCAGATGTACTGCGCGAGGAAGCCGGGGAAGCGAATGAAGAAGCGTCCAACGAGTCGGTGGAGAATAGGCGCGAGCTTGTGATGACGGAAACTGCCGTGGCAGCGTTATGCGGAGCTTTTGATCGCATCGTGGATGTGCAGGGGTTGCGCGCCAGTCGATGGACCTGGAGGCATGGCTCGATTGCCGGTCGGCAGAAGCATCTGCGCGGTCTGATCGGCAAGCCGATCGATCAACTGCCGATTGATCGCAAGGTCGGTTGGATTCGTCTGGCTGCGCTGTTCGCGCTGACGGCCATGGTGCTACTGCTTGTGGCCGACCAATATCATCTGCTGGCTCAAGTCATGACGCTTTGAACCATGACCGGCCATCGCTCGTTGGACTACAATCTCCGTCCGAAGGAGATCGTGATGAAGTTCACCAAGATGCATGGCATCGGCAATGATTATGTCTATATCAACGGCTTTGAAGAGCAGGTCAGTGATCCCGCTGCTTTGGCACAGGTCATGGCCGACCGTCATTTTGGTGTCGGCGGCGATGGATTGATACTTGTCCTGCCCTCGCGATCACCTGGCGGCGCGGATGTGCGCATGCGCATGTTCAATGCCGACGGATCGGAGGCTGAAATGTGTGGCAACGGCATCCGCTGTGTGTGCAAGCTGGCCCACGATCATGGCATCACCCGCGCCAAACCCATGCGCATCGAAACCGGGGCTGGCATCCTCACCCTCGATTATCTATTGGATGAGACAGGCAAGATCGCGACGGTCACAGTCAACATGGGAAAACCGCGACTGACTGCTGAGGAAATTCCCGTCTCCATCCAAGGCGTGGCGGAAACTGATCAGGTACTTGATCTGGCGATCGAAGGCTTGTTTGATTTCTCCGGATTGCCTTGTGGCGATTGGCAGAAGCAAGTGGGGCTTGACCCGCGTATGACCTGCGTATCGATGGGTAATCCGCATGCGGTGTTGTATTGCAAAGATGTCGCGGCTGTGCCTTTGGAACAGGTCGGGCCTGTGATGGAAACAGCCAGTTGTTTCCCGGCGAGGATGAACATCCACTTTGTTCAGAAAGTCAGCGACAGCGAGGTCATCATGCGTACATGGGAACGCGGCAGTGGCATCACCTTGGCGTGCGGCACCGGGGCATGCGCAGTCTGTGTCGCGGGAGTGCTGACTGGTCACACTGGGCGCGAGCTATTGGCTCACCTGCCCGGGGGTGATCTGCAATTGCACTGGCGCGAGGATGAACACGTGATGATGACAGGCCCGGCTACGGAAGTCTTTCAAGGGGATTGGCCTAGGTGAAATGCCAGCATCAATCATGATTGTCGAATCAATTTTTCGTTCTGACCCGAGAGAATTTGGTCAAAGAACATCTATTAGAGCGTTTTCACGATGATGCTGGAAATATATCGGGGATACTTGTTGTTTAAGGTGCAGTTCGTTCTTCTGTCTTTGATGAAATCGTCCTGGCCATGCTTGAAAAGATGAGCAGATGTAATGGCAGCGAAGCATACCAGTAGGCTATGCCGGGCAGTCCCTTGGGTTCAAAGAGAGCCGTCTGAATCAACTCGCACTGCTCATCGCTGATGGGCCTTGTTTCAAATTGCAGCCAAGCCTTGCCGGGCAGTTTCATCTCAGCACGCAGACGCAGCAAGGCCGGGGGATTCACTCTTTCAACCCGCCAGAAATCCAGCGCTTCCCCTTCATAGAGTTTGTTCGGATCGCGCCTGCCTCGACGCAGTCCGGGCCCGCCGACGATTTTGTCGATCCATCCGCGCACCCGCCAGGCCCAGTTCCACGCGGGCCAACCCTTGTCCCCGCCGATGCTGCAGTATTCAGCAAACAGTTGCTCTGCTGAGGCATTGACTTTCACCCGCCGCACCTCGCGCAGCATGCCTTCTTCGTCGGCCAGTTCTAAGCTTTGTCCATCACCCAGCGAATCTGACCAGCGTGTTTCGATGACATCTTTTCCCATGCGTTGCAAAGCCTGGTCCACCGCGTCACCGAAAGGGGTGGGGTTGATGTTGGGGAAAATGCGGCGAGCTTTTGCAGTGTCAGCAAGCAGGGGGGCAATCAATCCCTCCACAAGGGGAACTGCCAACTTGTTGGTGATGGGCGTGGTGAATCCAACCCATCGCGCGGCAAGCCCTGGCGCGAGAAAGGGGGTATGGATGACAATCCGCCTACTCAGCCCTCGATGCTGGGCATACACCTGCATGAGATCGACAAAACGCAGGACATCTGCGCCGATGTCGATGATGCCTTGTGGCCCGGTATCCAAAGCCGCGATCAGATAAGAAAGCACATCACGAATCGCGATCGGCTGCACCTGGTTCTTCACCCACTTAGGCGTGAGCATGATCGGCAATCGCTCGGTCAGATAACGCACCATCTCAAAGCTGGCAGACCCCGAGCCGATGATCGGCCCGGCTCGAAACTCCGTCACTTTTCCAGACGCGACACGCTCAAGCGTCTTGCCCGTCGCAGCACGGCTGGCTAGATGCAAGGAGGGTGTCACATCGCGCGGCTGCAACCCCCCGAGATAAATGATGTGCGGGCAATCCTGAACTGCCTCCGCGAAACAACGGGCCGCCGTCTGGTCGCGCGCGTCGAAGTCGCGCCCAGCCAGCATGGAGTGGACAAGATAGTAAGCCGTATCGAAACCTTGTAGTTGTTCCTGCCACGGGCCGGGCTGGAGCAAGTCACCTTCAATCGTTTGAACATCCCGGGCATAAGGACGACTCTTGATCCGCCGGCTGTCGCGCGAGAACACCGTGACATCATGCCCTGCCTGCAGTAAGCGAGGCAGCAACCTGCCGCCTACATAACCTGTCGCGCCAGTGAGTAAGATTCGCATCGCTTTAGTGTAGGCGAAATGACAAACCGATTTTAAATTCGAGTGTCAAAACAAGCACGTACCCCGTCAATCCCCTGACAATCTGGGCCTGATCCATGCCGTCCATGCAGGCAACAGCACCGATGCCCGCGTGGCTCAGTATTTTTATGCTGGCTCCGGCCGCCTTCGTAGCTTAAACTATGAGCGTTACGTCCCGTCCACCACGACGACCTACCCAGGCCCGACCATGAGCTATTCTGCAGCCAATGGATCGTTTACTAACCTCGACAACTTCGGGCGTGTGGAGACCGTCTATTGGCAGGACACCGCTGGGTCGCCGAACGATCTGGATCACTTCGCCTATGGCTACGACGCGATGGGTAACCGTACCTACCGCGAGAACGTGCTCAAGTCAGACCGCAGCGAACTCTATGCCCACGATGAACTGGACCGCATGGCCAACATGAAGCGGGGCACGCTCAACGGGGCGAAGGATGCAATCGCCTCTCCCGCGTTGGAGCAGAACTGGCTTTATGACAGCCAAGGCAACTGGAACGCGTTTACCGAAGATACCGACGGCACATCCGGCTCACCTTTCGATCTCGATCAATCCCGCCAGCACAACCTCGGCAACCAGATCGACTCAATCAACGGCTCCGGCAGTTGGGTTGAGCCAGGCGATGACACCTCAGACGACGGCGACGGCTACGACGACGCAGGCAACATGGTCTATGGCCCACAGCCACTCAGCCCAACCAATTACCACGTTTACAAGTACGACGCGTGGAACCGCCTGACCGAAGTCTCCGATTCCTCAGGCACCGTCGCGACCTACAGCTACGACGGCCTGAACCGCCGGGTGAGTAAAACCGTCGGCAGCGTCACGACACATTACTATTACAACACCAATTGGCAAGTGCTTTGCGAATACCTCAACGACACTTACCAGCTCAGTTATGTGTGGGGGCTGGACTACATCGACTCGCCGATCCAGCGGGAAGAGGCTGGCGGGACGATCCTGCAATACCTGTTCGACGCCAATCGCCACATCACTTCGCTGCATGATGCGACCAGTGGCGGGATCGTTGAGCGCTACCAATACGATCCGTATGGCAAGGTGACGGTGCTACATGGCGCGAGTGATGCCGACGGCGCGGTGACCGAATGGGAAAAGGACAACGGCGGCAGCGACGTGGATAACGAGATTCTGTTCACGGGCATGCGCTACGACCCGGAGACAGGCCTGTACCATGTGCGCAATCGCTATTGGCACTTTGGCTTAGGTATCTGGACGCAGGAGGATAAGATAGGATTTATTGATGGGATGAATCTGTATGGTGGGTACTTTGTGATGGCCGGGGCGATGGATCCAATGGGAGCGTTTATTGACCTGTTTTTTCCCTCAGAAGCGCATGCACCTACAACAACCCCACAATACGGTTATACAGAACATGGTACTAGAGAAGTTGAGACGATAGATGAGGAAGAAGAGCCCAAGGATTTGCCGCCGAATACCTTTGATGTGCAAGATTCATGGGAAGTTGTGAATGGTGAGCCTCATGAAGGGACTTCATTCAAAAGCAAGTTAGTATTCAAAAAGGTGCAAGTTGCAACATCCAAACACTTAGTGGGTGGAGAAGTAGGTGGAACTATTGAAGGGGAAGTCGGTGCTTTCTTTGCTAAAGCGAAAACATCTGTTACAGCAAAAGCTAAATATGAATTTGAGTGGGGAAAAGAAAGACAGTTCCACATGGAACAACATTTAGAGTATGAGTTCAAAGCAGCAGATGAGAATGACAATAATTGTCAAGAACTGACTTGCTGGTGTATTTACATACGATCAGTTAGATTGTCTGGAATGTACAATGGCAAGGTATTTGATGAGTCTTTCCCCACTAGTGATGTCAAAGGTGTTATGATGGTATGGAGAATACCTCAAGTAGAGGAATGCCCTGTATGCCCAGCCACTCCAGCAGAAGCTAAAGAATGGAAAAAGGCACAAGAAGCACATAG
Source organism: uncultured Phycisphaeraceae bacterium (assembly GCA_964546335.1). Classification (GTDB taxonomy): domain Bacteria; phylum Planctomycetota; class Phycisphaerae; order Phycisphaerales; family Phycisphaeraceae; genus CAZJJN01. Next base: position 24,214 of record CAZJJN010000021.1, on the reverse strand, counting down.
CAATGGGAGTTGATCTGATGACGTATAAATATGAAATTATTTCAGTCGGTGTAGTGATGACCTTGATGACTATTATATGTGGTAGCACAATTTCGTGTGCATCTCACCCCCCCGTAGTATTAAGTGAGACGGACATAGTAGAAAATAATGCACCATGGAAGCAAGAACTATATTTATCTAGTGTTGAATGGAAAAACAAAGGGTTGGAATTGGTATTTCAAAATAACACAGATAGCATGTCTAAGCTATATTATTGTGAAGTGGCTTTTTGGCCTAGGTTGTATACTGAATATGTATTCCGCGTCAATCTCACAGGTAACAGTACCATTTGGAAAACGTTACCTTATTACATACAAGATTACAGGGAAAGAGGTGAAATCGAACCTGTTCCTCGATATGCCATAGTTCGTTTATATACACCTGATAAAAGTGTTGAAGTTGGTTACGTTAGTGTGTCTACTGTCCTGATCGTGAACGACACTTTAGATAGTCAAGGAAATAGGAAGTTGATGGTTCCTGATAGATAATAAGAGATCTTAAATAAAACTATGAAAATTAGCAGGTACCATCTAGACGCGGATTGAGTGTCGGGTGCGGAAAAGGGGATAAGTACATTAAGATGATGCAGGCGAGGCAACGTAACCCAACCGGTGATTCAATGGTTGCAGCAACCCGTCAACTCGATGCAAAAGTCACGACTCGGCGTCACACCTACGACGGCCTGAACCGCCGGGTGCGCAAAACCCTGGGCGATCCTTCCAGCCCGACTTCCACCACGGACTATATCCATAACACGAATTGGCAGATCATCGAAGCGTACGAAGGCTCGACATTGGTCGAGCAGAACGTGTGGGGCCTGGACTATATTGACACGCCTGTGTTGATGAGGCTTTACGATGCTGCGACCAGTTCGCTGGTTGACCGCCGGGCCTTGTTTGACGCCAACCGCCACGTGACGGCCTTGCTGGGCGATGGCTCGAACGCTGCTGCGGTGGTCGAGCGATACGCCTATGACCCGTATGGCCAGGTGCTGTTCATGGACGGCAGTTTTACGATTGATACGACGCAGACCGCCAGCGACTTTGGTAATGAAGTGCTGTTCACGGGCATGCGATACGACCCGGAGACCGGGCTGTTCCATGTGCGCAATCGCTATTGGGATTTTGGCTTAGGAAGATGGACGCAGGAGGATAAGGCAGGGTATGTCGATGGCATGAATCTGTATGCCGGGTACTTTGTGATGGTACAAACAACCGATGCTTTTGGTCTAGATGCGTTGGAGGATTGGGACCGTTTATATACTGCATCAGATAGTTTTAGTGAATTGACGACTACATGCTCAAGAGAACTGAAGAATGATAAATGCTTCAATGCAGCTTTTAATCTCGTAAGAGCAGTAGTTAATGATCGGAAGCGTCGACTAGAACAACATCTATCTAATGAAGGTGTGTCTCTCGAAGATCTAAAGACTCAATTACTTATGGGAACCGGAACAGTATCAACTACTATTAATCTTATCAAAAGCCATTACAGCAAAACTGGCAATTGGATAGAATCCTTAAACCAACAAGCTCGACAGTTAGGGTGGAGCAAGGAGGATGCAAATATGCCTCAATGGTACAAAGATTTATATGGGATGGTTAATCAGAGTAAGGTAATAAAATTACAAAAATTAGAGGGTTATGCTCAAGATGCAGATAAAATCTATAATATAATTTCTAATGCAACTGATCCAAATCATTCTGCTGGTGAGTTGAAAGCTCTTGCCGGAGTAATAGGCATTTCCAAGAGATTTAATAAGGGAATTCCTGGGTTCAGTACATTTCTGAATATGTATTCTGATGCCCTTGTTGAAGTTGCCGATGCATTAGACGGTATCTCGAAAGCGGGTGCTAAAATAAATATGGAGAGCTGGGAAAAGTGCACTATTGGGTCTCAGCCCGGGCTTTGGTTTGGCTCTGACTGGGCAGCCACTTATCAACGGAAACAGTACCAAAGCGGATTTGTGAATTGGTGGAATGGGCACGAAGATATACTATTAAAAAATTATAAAACATGTTGCAATAGAAGCAAACTGCTTGGAATTAATGATTGAACAAGAAAGGATGTACTTATAATGAAACGTTACAATAATGCATTGTATGTTGGTGTATTAGTGATCTTTATGGTCGCTTGTAATAACAATTCTGAAAATGCTGAACTTGACTTACTTCCTGTGCACCCGGGGTTGGATTACTCGCGTGAAGCACTAAGGGAATTTCTATTATCAGAACCGAATAATGAAGCTATTCAAATTACTCCTCAAACGCCAGAAATAGAAGTGAGGTTTATTGAGGCATATAATTTATATACTTATGCAGAAATATATTTTCGCGAAAAGAGTAATGAACATGACTTGGGAATACTAGACAAAATGTTACTTGGCCGCATGGCCGATAATTCAAAGATAGCTGCTAGATTAACTATGTACGAACTTAATATTATACGTAGTGGTGCCGCCTATGACCGTGCAGCAAGTATTGAATTGGGGAGAATAAAGTTAGATTTGATAAATTACGAATCATTAGTTCAAAGTGCTAGTGATGTAATAAAAGAGCAGGAAAGAAAAGAAACTATGAAAGCCGGGTCTCCCGGTGGGCGGTGAATCGAGGTCAAGTTACGCTTGCCCCATTCAACGCGCTGGACAACTTCTTCCGATTAACAGAAGTGAAATGGCGCGACAGCCTGGGCACAAGCTATAATGTGCTGGATCACTTCGCCTACGGATACGACTCGATGGGCAATCGCACGTTCCGTGACAACCTGCATGCCTCAGCTTCGGGGATGGATGAACTCTACACCCACGATGCTTTGGATCGCATGAAAGGCGTCGAGCGAGGCACGCTTAGCAGCGGCAGTATCACCAGCTTGCAGTTTAAGCAGGCTTGGACTTATGACACGCTGGGCAATTGGAATAGCTTTAAAGTCAATGAGGATGGCAGCGGGACAAATGAACTCGAACAAACCCGTACGCATAACGCTGTCAACGAAATCACGGACATTGCTGAAAGCATCGGCGGCAGTTGGGTGACGCCTGACCATGACGATGCGGGCAACATGACCGAAGCCCCGCAGCCTTTGAACCCCACCAGCAGTTATACTTACCTCTACGATGGCTGGAATCGGCTGGTGCAAGTGAAGGATGGTACGAACGTGGTCGCAACCTACAGCTACGACGGCTTGCACCGCCGGGTGCGCAAAGCCCTGGGCGATCCTTCCATCCCGACTTCCACCACGGACTATATCCACAACACGAACTGGCAGATCATCGAAGCGTACGAAGGCTCGACGCTGGTCGAGCAGAACGTTTGGGGCCTGGACTATATTGACACGCCTGTGTTGATGAGGCTTTTCGATGCTGCGACCAGTTCGCTGGTCGATCGACGGGCCTTGTTCGATGCCAACCGCCACATGACGGCCTTGCTGGGCGATGGCTCGAACGCTGCTGCGGTGGTCGAGCGATACGCCTATGACCCGTATGGCCAGGTGCTGTTCATGGACGGCAGTTTTACGATTGATACGACGCAGACCGCCAGCGACTTTGGTAATGAAGTGCTGTTCACGGGCATGCGATACGACCCGGAGACCGGGCTGTTCCATGTGCGCAATCGGTATTGGCACTAACAAGGCAGTCTGCCACCTACGTAACCTGTCTCGCTAGTGAGTCAGATTCGCATCGTTTAAGTCTAGGCAATATGAAAAAGCCGACCTTATTGAATAAGGCCGGCTTTAGTTTTTGCAGTCGAAATATGCGAGACTCGGCTGCGGGGTTTTATTCAGTTGTCACTTGTCCATTACCTTGCAATCGTGGGACAAGCAAGCTGGGGCACGTTCGGGGATTCGACCTTTGGGCGAAAGGCGGGTGGAACGCACCGCCCCACCAGAGAACATGGCAGGTTATGGCGCCTGTGCTGCCGAAGAATCCGCTCCCTCACGGTCGCGGCTCGTGGGGATACACGGCGGTATTTGGTGCTCGACCCACCCATGAGTCAGCTCTTATTCCATGTGATGCTGCCATACACTGCCTGATCGCCCAACTGTTCGGCAATGCGAATCAACTGGTTGTACTTGGCGTTGCGGTCAGACCGGCAGGGGGCACCGGTTTTGATCTGGCCGCAGTTCGTCGCCACGGCAATGTCGGCAATGGTCGCGTCTTCGGTCTCACCCGAGCGGTGGCTGAGCACGGCACTGTACTTGTTGCGCATGGCCAGGTTCACTGCGTCGAACGTTTCGCTGAGCGTTCCGATCTGGTTCACCTTCACGAGAATCGAGTTGGCACAGCCGGTGTCGATACCTTTCTGCAGGAACTTTTTGTTGGTGACGAACAGGTCATCGCCGACGAGTTGGACTTTGTCGCCCAGTTTTTCGGTCAGCACCTTCCAGCCGTCCCAATCGTTTTCCGCCAAGCCGTCTTCAATCGAGCGGATGGGGTACTTCCTGCACCAGTCGGCCCAGAGGTCAGCCATCTGTTCGCTGGTGATGATTTCCTGTGAAGAGCTGAAGAACTTGTAGCCCTTCTTGCCATCTTTTTCTGCTTCGTTCCAGAGTTCGCTGGTGGCGGGGTCGAGCGCGACGAAGATCTGCTCGCCCCATTTGTAGCCAGCCTTGCCCACGGCTTCTTCGATGATCTTCAGCGCGTCTTCATTGTCCTTCAGGTCAGGAGCGAAGCCGCCTTCATCGCCGACGGCGGTGGAAAGCTTCTTGTCATGCAGGACACCCTTGAGTGCGTGATAAATTTCGACGCCGGCGCGCATGGCATCGGCGAAATTATCGAAGCCCCAAGGTTGAATCATGAATTCCTGGAAGTCCACGGTGTTGTCCGCGTGTTTGCCGCCGTTGAGAATATTCATCATCGGCACGGGCAGAACCTTCGCGCCGGTGCCGCCGAGGTAACGGTAGAGAGGCAGGCCCATGCCTTCGGCAGAGGCGTGAGCGACCGCCATGGACACGCCGAGGATGCCGTTGGCACCCAGGTTGCCTTTGTTGTCGCTGCCATCGAGTTTGAGCATGATGGCGTCGATTTCTTCCTGATCGCGTGCGTCCAGGCCGATCAATTCCGGGGCGATCACTTCGTTGACGTTGGCAACAGCCTTGGTCACGGCCTTGCCCAGGTATTGACTTTTATCGCCATCGCGCAGTTCGACGGCCTCGTTCTCGCCGGTGCTGGCGCCGCTGGGCACCATGGCCCGGCCAAGGGCGCCACCCAGCAGGGCGACTTCGACTTCGACGGTCGGGTTGCCTCGGCTGTCGAGAACCTGTCTGGCGTGAACGAATTCGATCTCAAAACTCATCGTGTGATCCTTTCTTCTTTGGTGCTGCGCGTTTTGGTCATTCAGCGCGGATGGGTGGTTGGTTGATCCCCCGACAATTGCCCCAATACTTAGCCCCCGGCAGCTTCCCCCGCAGGTTGACCGGTAGTGTAGCGGGGTTTTGAGAGAGTTGCATCTGAAAAGGGAGCAGGGCGGATGCATGTACCTGTTTCCAGATAGTGCAAGGATTTGCCAGGATGGGTGCCACATCTTGACGACACTCGAGTTACGTCCCGAGCACCATCGAAGGACGAAGCGAGAGTGGAGCAAGATGTGTCTTTCTTTCAGAGAAGTATCGACCGTCAACGGCGACGCCGATCAGTCAATACACCATGTGTGTCAGCACAGCTTGCCGTGTTTTTACCATCGCTTTGCTCAGTCAAACTCGGTCAAGCTGTGGCACCCCTCGTTTTAACTCGGCTTCGCTGCTGGCAAGTCAGGTTCGAACGTTTCATAAAAACGTGAGATTGGTTACATGCTTCGCTCTGACTACTGGGGCACAGAGCAAGCATCTTCAGCGGGTTGCTCGATTTGCCAGTGGATGGTGTCACCGGTGCAGTCGATGTGGGCCATGAAAAACTGGCCGCGGTAACGCCAGAACATGGGCCAGATCACCAGTCGATCCGTCTCGGGCAGGGGCAGGTTGCCGATGGCATCGCGCGCGTGCCATTCCAATGCCCCTTCACGGAACTGCCTGGGTTCGACTGTGACGGGATGCGTCACTTCGTACAGGTACATCAACCAGTGGGCCTGCCCATTGAATCCAGCCTCGGAAACGATGCCTGTCAGATGCAGCTCGCCGGGCTTGATGGTCAGGCCAGCTTCTTCTTCTATCTCGCGGATGGCGCAGGCTGTAGGGCTTTCACCTTCATCCATCTCCAGTTTCCCGCCGATCGGGGAGTAAAGGTCGAGGTTCGGCTCCTTGTGTCGATGAAGCAGTAACAAATTCCCTTGTTCATCAAACAGGTAGCACAGGACAGCGATCTTGTAGGGTAACGGGGTGGCTTCCAAACTCATGGCGACAGCTTAGCGAAATTCGAAATCGCATTTTCCCAATCATGGCAATCCAACCGACCTTTCTTTATTCATTGTTACAACGCAAACGTTCTCTGCCCGGCATCATGACCCAGGGCTTTGACCATCTGCACATAAAAAGTCGGGTCGCCATCCAGATGTTCGAGGATGCCATCATGAATCGCCCAACTTCTGCCTCGTGAATCGCGTGCAAAACTGGGTTGACGAAAAACATCCTTCTCGGTGAGTTGCCGCGTTAACTTGCCAGCAGGCTTGAATGCTTCGTTGATTGCGATCATGCGTTTGCGACCGGTGATGTAAGCGAAGCCATAGTTCTCATACATGACTGCATTGTGATACGTCAACGGTTCGAGCGTGATGTTGACATAGCCTGCGAGTCGGGCGAAGGCTTCCAGCCGGGGGTGAATCTCAGCGTAAAGCCTCAGACCCGGTCGCACCTGGCATGGGCCCAAGCCTGCATCGAGCGCGGCTTTCTCCGCTTCAAGGTTTCGCGTGGCCGTCCCGAGCATGGTGATGTTACCCGCTGTGTCCGCATCAATATCGTAGCGCACCGAGTTGAGATCATTGATCATGATGAAGGCCAGCCTCAGTTGGCCTGCCCCGGCTTCTTCGAGGTCGATGCTCACGCAGAAGTCACCCCGAAAGCGCTTGGCTGGGACGCGCAGGTGAGCTTCGCTGCCATCGGGTGAGGTGATGACGCGGAAGGTCGCGGGATTATCCGGGCCTCCTTTGAAGGAGGCGTCCAGTTTTGCAAGGTACTGCCACAGGCGAGGCGGCAGCAGGCTGCCGTAGGCCAGTCTCTGGGAGGCGGGGTCTGCCTGGTTGAGTCGCATCAGGCTCATGGCGGTTCCGTGACGAGGGGGCTGCAGGACGAACGCATGTACGGGATTCAGGAGCGCATATCACACAGAGCGTCGGGAGTAGGATGGGTTAGCGCAGCCTCTTGGTGGAGCGTAACCCATCAATAACAGTGTCATGATAGGCAATCCGTTGATGGGTTACGTCTCGAGGACTCGCCTAACCCATCCTACGGGCGACATGCGTTCGCCCTGAAGGGGCTGGGTGATTCTGCAAGCTGCGGCCAATTCCGCATATACTTCGGTGTGATTTCATTGTAAGGGACACGACCGTTCCGGCGTTGGTTGGCGTGTTCTGCTGCCGTCCGGCCTGTTGATCGCTGGGCGATGAAGGAGCTTGGTTATGTTGTGGCGCAATCCGGCTGTGACTCTTCGACTGACTTTGATCATGTTATTCCTGACTGTATTGGCAGGATTGCCTTTACGTGAAAGCAGTTTGCTTTCAACTGCCTGGGCTGATCCGGACAAAGCTGCCGAGAAAACGGAAGACATTGAACAGCTAGATGAGGCAGATTTATCAATCCAAGCTTTGGAACAGGAAATAAAACGTGCTCTTGATGATGGTGATATGGAGAAGTTTGATCGGCTTTTGGAGTTAGTGCTTGAAAAGAAAGGCGTGGATTTCAAAGAGGAAAATGAAAGCCTTGAAAAACGTATCCAAAAATTCCTAGAAAATGATGAACTTCGAAAAATAGTTGAAGAAAAATCCAAAGATAAAGAAGGTGTCAAAAGAAATCTTACAGATGAAAGTGTGAAGGCCGGCCTCGAGAGAGCTAAGTCGATGCTTGAGAAAGTGCATGCCTTCACCGACGTCCCCCAAGTCGGATGGATGCGTTTGTCTGAGCCTTTGCTGACCTCGCCTCCCGTGGTAGCGGGACTTGGGCCTGAGGATCCGACCGAAACTTTCCGTGGTGTGCTGGAGCAGATTCGCTTCGTCGGCGACAGCCCGATGCACCTGGGCATGGTGATCTATCTCGATGGCATGCCGATGAGCATGGCCCAGATCGACGAGATGTCCGATGCCATCCGCTACGTCCGCAGCAATGACAAACAGGTGCTTGTTTTCGCCCAGGCTTACGACACCCCTACTTATCTGCTGGCCTGCGCAGCCGACCAGATTCTGCTGCAACGCAAAGGGATGGTCGAACTCTATGGCCTGGCGATCGAGGAAATGTATTACCCCGGCCTGTTTGAGAAGATCGGCGTCAAGGCTGACCTCGTGCAGGTGGGTGCTTACAAAGGTGCGGCTGACCCGTTCACACTCAAGACACCCTCCAAAGAACACAGCGCGACGATGGATTCCCTCTTGGATGACATTTATGACCAGATGCTGGAGACGATTGCCACGTCGCGCAAGATGACCAAGCCACAGGTCGAGCAGGCGATGAAGGACAGCATCACGCTGCCCGACACGGAATTGCTCAAACGCAAGCTGGTGGATCGGCTGGTGGATCGTGACATGGTCGATGCGACCGAAGCCGCATTTGGCGATGATTTCTTGTGGGATGACAGCATGGGGGTGGAAGAGACGCTGATCGCTGCGAGCGATCCGTTCACCGCACTCATGATGATGTCTGAAATGAAGCCTAAGGAGATCACCACGGACTCGCTGGTGGTGTTTTATCTGGACGGCGCGATTCAATCTGGCCACTCTGGCGAAGGGCCTTTCGGGGGCAAGTTCATCGGCAGCCGAACGACGGTGCAGATGCTGGAAGATGCTCGCGATAATGACCTGATCAAAGGCGTGATCCTGCGCATCAACTCGCCGGGCGGGTCGGCTTTAGCCAGTGAAATGATCTGGCAGGCGGTGCGCGAGGTGGCAGCAGAAAAGCCTGTTTTTGTCAGTGTGGATGGCATGGCTGCAAGTGGTGGATACTACATCGCCTGCGCCGGGCATCAGATTTATGTCACGCCTCGCAGTATCGTCGGCTCGATCGGCGTGGTGACGGGCAAGTTCGTCATGGGTGACCTTTACGAGAAGCTGGGCATCCAGATTCATGAACGGACACGCGGAGCCAACGCGGAAATGTTCAGCAGCACGAAGCCTTTCTCAGAGGAAGATCGTAAGCGGGTGATCGCCAGTGCGGAACTGGTATATGAAATGTTTATTGATCGCGTGACACGCGGCCGAGGCAAGCGGATTGCAGAGATGGACAAGGTCGCGCAAGGCCGGGTCTTCACTGGTCGGCAGGCTGTGAAAAACGGGTTGGCGGATCATGTCGGCGGATTGGAAAAAGCGCTGGCGGCTTTGCGCGTCGCGACGGGGTTGCAGAACAAGGCTCATGACGTGGTGATTTGGCCTTATCCGATGCCTTTGGATCAGTACTTCGAGCAGATGCTGGGCATCAAGTCATCCGCGAAGGTGGCTGGCAGTCTGGCTTCAACAAAGCAGGCCGGCGATTTGCTCAAGCTGATCCGCGCGACAATCGGCGAACAGCGCTGGCTGATCCTGCGTGATGGGCTCAACGGCATGAGCCTGCTGCGCGAGGAGCAGACGCTGATGGTGCTGCCTTCTGCGGTGCATGTGCGCATGGGGAAGTGATTTCGCGTTGATGGACAAACTTGGTGCAGCCACAAGTACCACAGGGGGCAAGATTGTCCAAAGCGAAACGAAACCACCAACATCTCGATGACGACTGGATCCCCCACGCGGAATTCGATGCAATACTGCAAAGGCTTAATCGGATCGCCGATGAAGAGATGCGGACATGGTCTGGTTATGCATTTCGATTCAGTGCGCCTGAATATGCCCGGAAGGGCGGAAGAACAAAAGGCTTTGGTGCCAAGATGTTTGGCGGACGCTGGAATCCAAAAGGATTGGCTGCGTGTTACGGGTCAGCCACCCCGCAACTTGCCATGGACGAAGCGTATGGTGTTGCAACTCGCAGGTATGGATTCAAGCAGGACGACTTATCGCCGAAAGTGATTTTTGCTTTTCAGACTTCGGATTTGCAGGTTTTGGATTTCACCGATGGCTGATTGCGTCAACGATTAAGAATCTCCATCAAGACCATGATGACCTGCCCTTGGCGTATCTCACGTACATCAAAACGGGAAGCGGTAACTCAGGCGATGGGTCGAGCCGCGTTCTTTTCGGGTTGTCAGGGACTGCTTGTTCCCAGCCAATATAGTTCTTCCGAGGCCAATCTCGTCGTATTTCCCGAGGCCAAGGGGTTGACCGACCGGCTCAGGACAGTTGATGTGGAAAAACTGGATCTTCTCGATTGATTCATGCAATATTGCATGATATATTGCCGATAGCGGATTGGGAGTTTGAACCGCAGGAGACCAGCATGGCGAACGCATGTGGCTTGTAGGATGGGTTAGGCGAGTCTTCGAGCCGTAACCCATCACCAGCGCATGCTTGGTCAAAGGCCTCATTGATGGGTTACGCTCCGCCAAGTGGCTCCGCTAACCCATCCTACCTCCGACGCTCATCGCGATTTTGCGATTGAATCCCTTAGATGCGTTCGCCCTAAGGAGACCAGCATGGCAATCAGAACCAAGCCCAAAGGTGGCAAGCGTGGCGGTCGGGCCACGACACCCAAGGTGAAGCAACTGCGAATGCATTTCGAGTTGACTCAGCCCAAATTTGCGCGAGTACTGGGTGTTTCTGTTCGCCGTCTGGCCAGTCTGGAGTCTGGCGAGAAGCCTTCTGAGCCAATTCGTAGAAAGATCACCGAGGCAGATCGGCTTCGAGTCGCCTTGCAGAAACTGGTCAGGGATGAAGCCCTCGGCCCGTGGATGGACACGCCCAATCAGGCGTTCGGTGGTCGGCGTCCGATCCAAGTCATCGAAGATGGTCAGATAGACCTGCTATGGGCCATGATCTACGATCTGCAATCAGGCAACCCGGACTAACCGTGTCAGTTTCATCAGCGTGCCTTATAGTTCTACCATGCCTGACCTGACCTACCTCGATAACGCAGCCACGAGTTACCCCAAAGCGCCCGGCGTCGCGGAGGCGATGCAGCGGTTCATCGCAGACGGGGCTGCCAACCCCGGCAGGGCTGGGTATCGCATGGCAGTCGAAGTCGAACGCATGATGGATCGCACGCGCGACAGGCTGACCCGCTACTTCGATGGCAATGACCCCAACCGCATGGTCTTTGCCATGAACTGCACCGATGCCTTGAACATGGCGATCAAGGGCGTGATCCCGCCTTGTCGTCCGGGCGATTCTCCGCCCCATGTCATCACCACCGTGCTGGAGCACAACTCGGTGAGTCGGCCTTTGCAGAGCATGGCCGACCGTGGGCAGATTGGGTTGACGCGCATTGATTGTGACGAGCAGGGATTGTGCGACCCGGTGGATTTCAAGAAAGCCATCACGCGCGACACCGTACTGATCGTGATCACCCATGCGAGCAACGTGGTAGGCACGATTCAGGATGCGAAGGCGATCGGACGCATCGCACGCGAGCATGACCTGCTGTTCTGTCTGGACGCGGCTCAGACGGCTGGGGTCGTGCCGATCTCCATGCGCGATATGTGCATTGATCTGCTGGCGTTTCCGGGGCATAAGAGTCTGCTTGGGCCGACCGGCACGGGCGGGTTGTATGTGGGTGAGCGATGCCCCGAGCCTGCCGAGAGCGTGGCCGTCAACGAGCAGGGAGCAAAGACGATTCGCATGGCCAGTTACATCAAGTTGCAGCCTTGGCGCGAGGGGGGCAGCGGCGGGGATTCTGCGGAACCGACGCAACCCAGGTTGATGCCTTATTACCTGGAGGGTGGCACGCCGAACACGGTGGGCGTCGCGGGATTGGCTGCGGCAATGGATTACCTGGAGTCGCGCGACACACGAGAAACGTTGGCACACGAACAGGCGCTGTTGACGCAACTGCACGATGGGTTGAGCCAGATCAGTGGTGTCCATGTCGTTGGCAACTGCCAGATGAATCACTGCGTGGGCACGCTGTCTTTCAATGTGGGGATGCTGAATCCGGGCGAAGTCGCGGCCATCCTCGATGGCGAGTTTAATGTGGCGGTCAGGCCCGGCCTGCATTGTGCGCCCGGCACGCATCGGCGGTTTGGCACATTTCCCGCTGGGACAGTGCGCGTCAGCCCAGGCCCACTTTCGACCGAGTTGGACATTGACCGGCTAGTGGATGTTGTGGGTGAAATCGCAGCGTCGGTGGCCACTTGATTTTTCTGCTGAATGTGGAAAATGCTCTTGACGCGGGGTTGTTCGAGCACTATTTTTTGTAGCAATCAGGTACGAATTCAGCCTGATCTTGAAGCAGGCCTGTGGGAGGCATGCGACAATTTAACAACTTCTTTGAGGAGAGAGAAATGAGATTTGCTATCGCCGGTCTGATCTGTCTTTCAGCCGCAACCTGCGCTTTTGCTGATGCTAAAATTTTTGAGTTGAGCGGAAGCATTGACAGCGCCAACTACCAGATCACCAATCCTCCATATGGTGTTGCTGTATTCACCGATGCGCAGAATGCCTACAAATCCGCCTTTGAACAAGGTTTCCCGTGGACTTTTTCCATGGTCTTCGAACATGAACCGGGGACTGGTGGTCCTGGTTGGGTGCCTGTCACGTACCAAAGCGCTCAATTAAACAGCTATTCTGATTTTCTTAATCACAATGCCTCTGCCACTTTTGCGATGGAAGCTGAAATCAACGAATATCAGAATGACGCGACCGGCATTGACATTGAAGTACGTTTTATCGCCCGTGAGACCTTCAGCAATGGCAAGCAATACACGCGCGAAATGGATATTCGCTTTACTGCCGACCCATTGCCTGCGGGTTCAGGTGCTTTAACCAATGTCAATGTCAATTCAGGCTATGTCCGTACATACGGCAACTTGAACGGTTTAACCATTCGAGAGCGTCAGTGGGTTCCGAGTAGTTTTGCGGCTAGCATCACCCGTGTTCCTGAACCGGCTTCTTTGGCGCTGTTAGGCATCAGTGGTATTGCCATGATTAGACGAAGATAACTGTTCTATTTCGTGCACCACGAAAATAAACATTTACCCATTTAACATGAATTCTGGTTTTTAAATATTTGAGGAGTGAGAAATAAGATTTGCTTTCGGTGCACCGAGCTGCCTCGCAGCTATTGTTGCCATGGCTGGTTTTGCAGGTTCTGTCTTTGCGGTTGATCCCTCGACCGTGATCTCAGGCAATTTTGATCCGGAGGTGGACGACCCCAACAGCATGTCCACGCTGTGGGGCGTGTCTTTGGTTGGCGGTTTCAATATCACCATCCCCGTGGGCGCATTTGAAGACAATTCGACTGCTCCGGGCGTGCCGGGCTCTAACCCCAGCTTAAGCCGCATCAACAGCTTCAAGCCCATCTGGTCGCATGCTGCCTTTTTCAGTCCAGGCGAAACTGATGATCTGGGGCGCGTGGTCCTGCCCATTGACGTGCGCCGTAATCACAACCCGGATCAGGGACTCCGCCTGGAACTGTGGCGCGTTGACGGGGATCGGGATGCGCCGGATACCGATTGGACTTATCTGGGCAGCTCGGGCAACGAGATGGGGCTGCCCAAGGGTAAGCAGTTCGTCAATTTCGATTTCCCCACACTGCCGACTGCTTTCACTTTGGAAGCAGGCGAAGAGTATGCCTTCCACCTGACTCCGGTCACCGCAGGCAGCTTAGGCGCACTCCAAGGTTACCACTGGCTGGCGAACTACGGCGTGCCGGCCGAGGGGACGCAGGTTCTCTGGAACTACAACTACAACGTGCCTGTGAATACCTTGACGGAAGACGCTTCCTTTTTCCCGTTCTCCAACGATGCCAGCAGCAGCTTCGGGCTGTTGGACCTTAATCGTCCGGGAATGCTGATCCAGGACAGTTCGGTTCCTGAACCCGCTTCTTTGGCGCTGCTAGCCTTGGGTGGCTTGGCGTTGCTTCGCCGACGCTGATTCCAGATGATTCGAAATCGCGTATATGCGAAACGGGATGAAAAATAAAGTCTTTGACAAAGCCGACGCAACCATTGCGTCGGTTTTCTACTTTGCACAGTTGTATGAATCTTTGTGACGCAACATGAAGTACGAATAAAAAACCGACCGCACAAGGTCACTCGGGTTGGCCCATTGGGGCACCCATACGGCCCTACACGGTCGGCGCGTTTCGCTGACTGGACAGGTCCGGGCCACTTGATCATCGGCTTTGATGTGATGGGCCGAGGGCGTGAACCCGCGCAGTCAGTTAGGCCGGAAGTTCCGGCTGAGCACTTCCGTAGTTTGCACCCGTTTGTCAGGTGCTGTGCTCAACATCAAACATAACATTGATGTCCCGCCAGACAAGTGTTTTCTACAGGTCTTTTGAAAAATTTTATTATCGGCATATCGCTTATTCAAGGTGTCATTGGCAGGTGTTCAGTATTGAAATGAAACCAGCGAACACCCGCAAAGACCGATCGCTCATCGTTGATGCTCAATAACTGAGTGTCCAGCGATATAACCCGTCGCCCAGGCCCACTGGAAATTGAACCCGCCGATGCGCCCGTCGCAGTCGAGAATCTCCCCAGCCAGATACAACCCCGTGCAGCAGCGCGAAGCCAGCGTCTTGATGTTGATTTCACTCAAAGGCACGCCCCCCGCAGTGACTTCCGCATCATTCCAGCCGCGGGGCTTGGTCACGGGAAGATCCAACTCGGTCAGCGTGCGCACGAGCTGCTTGCGTGCTTCGCGCGAAAGCTGATTCAAAGGCATGTCCGGTTGACTGCCTGCGTGATGAATCAACGCTTCTGCAACACGCGCGGGTAAACGAGGTGAAAGAAGCTTGACCAGGGTCTGGCGAGGCTGAGCCGCTGCTTCCTTCACCAGCCAGGCGTCGACCTGCTCGCAAGACATCGCCTGCCCAGATGGGTCGATGAGAAAGTTAGCGCGCAACGAAGGTTCTCGCTTCTCTGCCTTGGCGATGACCCAATGTCGGCTGGCATCCATCGCCACAGGCCCACTGATACCAAAGTGCGTCCAGAGCAGACTGCCCGTGCGCTGATCAATGCGTTTGCCTGCTGCGAATGTGGTCAATTGGGCTGAATGGGAGATGCCTGACAGGTGGGTATGCATGAAGCCATCGCGCAGCCTGAGCGCGACCAGCGCGGGATACGTCTGCGTGATGGTGTGGCCAAGGGATTTGGCCAGTCGGTACCCTTGCCCGTCGCTGCCTGTGCGGGGCAGAGATTGCCCGCCGGTGGCGAGGACGAGTTGACGGGCCAAAAGTTGGCCGCGCGAATGATGAATCACGAACATGCCGGGGTTGTCGTCGTCTGCTTCGACGGATTCGTGTTCGACTTTTTCAACCCGGCAACCGGTGTGCAGTTCAACGGCCAGCTCTTTCACGCGGTTGACCAGCGCATCCAGCACGGTGCGGGCTCGGTCGGTCGTGGGAAACAGTTTGCCTGTCTCTTCGCGCTTGAGTTTGACGCCAAGCCGGGCGAACCAGGCTTTCGCATCGTCCGCAGAGAATCGCCCAAGCACGCGCTTCACATGATTGGGATTGGCAAAGTAGTCTTCGGTCGTGACGACATCATGGGTGACGTTACAGCGGCCGCCGCCGGCCACGAGAATCTTCGCGCCGATCTTCGTCGCCCCATCGAGCAGGACAATGCGAGGCGACACGTTCAACTCATGCGCACGCTCGCCGGCAAAGATCGCGCAGGCCAGGCCTGCCGCCCCCGCACCGATGATGGCGATGTCACACTGCTCCATGCCGGGAGCATACCGTCAAAAATGTCAGGTGACTTGTAGCACCTTCGAAAGATATAAACGATCAGACAACGAAAAAACCCCGGTGCAGGCACCGGGGCTAATGTGACATCAAGCAGTATCGTTCCAAACCTTAGCCCGAGAGCCTGCTCGCGGGCGTCACTCGTGCGCTCTGCTGCATCTCAGGTCAAGCGTGTTGCTTGCTCGCGATCTGTTGATGCAGTGCATCGGCGCAGAGATCGACCCCGCAAGGCCATTCGATAAAGCGTCCCGCATCTCCAATGGTGACTGCGTTGAATTCTTCTGCAGTATCAAGGGCAGAGAAAACACCGCCCTGCGCGATCAAAGGCTTGATATCGATTTGCCCTGCAGATCCGTTGTCAAACGTGATCGAAAGCGAGCGAGAAGTGAAGTCGGGTTGGACAGAGACGATTCGTAGCATGCTACTATTCTAGCAGCGCAACAGCCTCCAGTGAATCCCCAACTTGGCTGCGACGCCAATTTTCTCGAAGCTCAGATTGGTGTAGCGCAGCCCACTCCAGCACCATCGACCTGATCCTGTTGGGTGCTTCGCCTTCAATCACAGCAATGGGATCAATGCCCACAACGACTTCGTTTTCGCCGTACACAGCGTGAAAGTGTGGCGGGGCGTGATCACGATAGTACATGCGTATCACGATTCCATAGAAGCGGCTAATCACTGGCATGAACCTACTCCACCTTCACGACCACCTCATGCGTCTTACCATCTTCATGAGGCGGGATGGTGTTGCCTTTGATGAGTTCGCCGTCGACTTCAATCGTCACCTGGCCGCGTTCGATGCCGCGCTTCTTCTTGATGGTGATGTTGTACGTCGCATCGCGGAAGTCGCGCTTCATCTTCGCGCTGGTCCACTTCTTAGGCAGGCATGGGTCAATCTTCAGGCCGTCCAACTCAGGCTGCACGCCCAGCATGTGTTCCCACACGTTCATCAGTGACCAGCAGGCTGTGCCCGTTGCCCAACTGTGCGAGCCTTCGCCGGGGTTATCCGCCTCGTTGGCGTAGATGAATTGGCAGGCTGCGTAAGGCTCGATGCGATACACGTCAGGCCTTGTCTCATGACAACGGGCTGGACTCATCTTGTCGTAAATTTCGTACGCCTTATCACCGCGACCGGCATAAGTCTCGGCCCAGATGCGCCATCGGCTGCTGTGGCCGAAAATCGCCCCGTTCTCTTTCGTGCCCGGGGCAAAGCGACTGATGATGCCCGCGCGCGGCTCAGGCTCGCCGAACGGCGGGTAGAACGTGTAGCTCCCCAGGGGATCATCCAGATACTTATCGAAGCTCTTGAGAATCTTGCCCACGCGATCCTTCGAAGCTGTGTCGGAAACGATGGCAAAGCTGTTGGGATTGGCCCAGATCTTGCCATACTTGCTCGTCTTGGTACCCAACTTCGTACCATCATCATGCATGGCCCGCTGATACCAGTTGCCATCCCAGCCGATCTTGTTGACCGTGTCGCGCAGCTTCTTGATCTTTCGCTTGTAGGCCGCGAGCTTCTTCGTGTCCTTCATGTATTCCATGCAGGGGTAGAACTGCTCCAGGCAGTAAATCGCCCAGCAGGCGAGCATGATCGAGTCGCCCTTGCGTGCGTTGCCGACTTGATCGAGCGCATCGTTCCAGTCCGCCTTCATGATGAGGGGCAGGCCTCGCTTGGAGAACATGCTGAAGAAGAAGTCCATGCCCGTGATGGCGTGCTCGTAGATGCTGGAGTCTTTCTTCTTGCTGTTGCCACTGATGCCAGTTTCGGAATCGACCCACTGGGCCTTTTCCTTGAGGATGGAGAAGTCACCGGTCTCGCGGACGTACTTGGCCAGGATAAACAGCGGGTTGATGGGGTCATCGGAGTGGAACGTGCGTGTGCCCTGCATGGAGACGAAGTTACCGCCGTGAGCGTAGTCACCTTCCGGGAACTGCCAGATCATGATGCGTTTGACGATGTGCTCGCGCACCCATTTCGGATCCTGAGGCAGTCGGCTGGCAGCATCCTGACAGGCATCGCGCACGCCGAAGTTATAAATCCCAAAGTAGCAATAGCCCGTGTTGCGGTTCCACCAGCTCAGATTACTGCCTTGGTATTTGAACCAGTAATTGGTGAGGTTGTTGAGGTCCTGGTCCGGCGTTTCCACGAAAGGCGAGGAGCAGACTTTCTCCCAATAAGCCTGGTTATTTTCAAAAGCCTTGGCTGCCTTCGCGGGGTCGCAATATTTGTTGATCAGTGACTTGGCGGATTTCTTGTCTGCATCCACGGCCCCCAGCACGAGCACGATCTCCTTGCTCTGGCCGGGCTTGAGCGTCATCTTGTTCTGCAAAGCGTGGCAGGCGTCGCGCCCTTCGCCGACGTTGTTGCCCAGCTTGGCCTGTTGCATGGCAATGGGGTCGGCCAGATCAAGATAACTGCCGACAAACTTCTCGCGGTCGCCCTCATAGCTGCTGACCTTGGCGGATGACGCGAGAAACGCGGCCTTGTCAAAGCTGATGTTGTTCGCATCGCTGTTGGCTGCCTGCCAGCCGCCGATGTACTTCACCCAGAGCGTCGAGCGGGTGTAGAGCGCGCCGCCGCCGTCGTCTTTGTTGAAGTTCTGACGGTTGAAGAGAATGTAGAACTCGCGCCAGCTTGTGTCTTCATGCCAGTTGCCCAGCGCGATTTCCGTGTAGCTGGTCATGCTCAGCTTGCGCGTCTTGTTGGTGGTGTTGGTGAGTTTGACCGTCCAGATCAGGCAGGGGTCGCCGACATCGTCGCCGGTCATGGTGCGGGCGTTAGGCATTGGGGTGAAGTACTTCACTTCGCTTTCGATGCCTGACTGTTTGCTGACGATTTTGTTGTAGCCCAGGCCGATGTGGCAGCGCCAGTCATCCAGCGGGTGCGTGGGCGGGTAGCCGTTGGCGTTCCACCATTCGCCGGTTTCTTCATCGCGGAGGTAGATGAACTTGCCATTGGTATCGCGGGGGATGCCATCGATATGCCAGCGGGTGATGCGGCCGACGGTGGGGTTATCGAGGAACGAATACCCGCCGCCAAGGTGGGAGGCGACGTAGCCCCATGAGCCGTTGGAGAGGACGTTCATCCAGGGGCGTTCCAGGCAGGGCTCGGTGAGGATGAACTCTTTGCCGTCGTCGGAGAAGTTGCCGTAGCGGGTGGGTTTCATAACGGAGGTACTCCCAAATCGGCGCAGCCAGCGCCGGGTGTGTGGTCAAAGTTAAATCAGGACTCCCTGATCGGAAAGGCAGTTTAACGGCGGTAAAATAAGGGGCAAGAAGGCAAGTGTGATGAATTCCAGAACTCTTGCTAAATAAAGGTCTCAAGAACTCAGTGCATCATTCGGGTACCCGTGTATGAAACCCCTCACGCCAACGGCAAGGCTGTTTTCACACCAGACCAGAAGTCATGCTCCTCAATGATGCGAGCGATGATCGAGTCTTGTGCTTCAGGCGAGTAGCCATCGATTAGATCGCAGGTACGGTAGCCCTCAGCACGTTTGTGATACAGCCTTTCCCAATCGCGATATCGGTGGGCATGTTGCTCGGTCAGGAAGGGGTAAGTGTGTGGCGGCCCCGAAATGTGACAGCGCCAGGGCTTGGGAGACAGCCGAGCGCGGAAACACTCCTGCTGTTCGGTAAGGTGAGCATACAGCGGGTCTGCCCCGAGTTCATGGAAGATGGTTTTCACTTCCTGGGAGCATGGAGCGAACTGCTTACCCGTAAAGAGCAGACGGTAACCTGCGAACGTGCCATACAACCGGAAGGGCCACTGGGGGTGTTGGTCGCGCCAGTCAGCAATCTGGTTGAACGTTGCCAATCTCGGGTCGATCTCTGGCTTCTTGCGTTTTCCAAACCAGCCACTCAGCTTACCGAGTAGGCCTTCGCTGGGTGTTTCGGGAACATCGACATCCACGAAGAGCACACAGTTGGTATTCAGCACAAGGCTGCCATAACGGTTGCGGGTGATTAGCGCCTGTTCATGCGTGGCCCCGGCAGGTACTTCGACGGCCTGCACGATTTCCTCGCGCATGGGTCTGCCGTCGAGGTAGCCGTAGCCGTGTTGCAGAATTTCATCATTGAGATGGCGATGGTAGAGATTTCTGGCGCGCTCCTGGGCGTGCGTGGCCGCATCTTCCATGGATTCGAAAGACCAGCCGTAGGCCAGCCAGGGTTCGGCTGCGGGTTGGTTGGGGTCGGTGTATTGGCCGTGCGTCCAGAAAGGTGGAATTTTCATGTTGCCCCCAAGTTGGCGTTGATCGTGCCATCGTAGCAAAGTCCGTTGGCGCGATGGCCAGAGAGTCTGGAAATCTTGTGTTTTTGGCAGACAGCGCTTTTCGTGAGTTGCGCGATGTGGTCAGCGATACAACTGCCTTAACTCGCTTTGCGGGTAGTAGAAGGCGAGGATGGAAGCGTAGTTGTAGCCCCGCTGGGCCATCTGCTGAGCGCCGTGTTGATCTAGCCCGACGCCATGCCCGAAGCCGCGACCTTGAAAGACAAACTCATTGTCTTGAGGCAGGGCCGTCATGTAGCTGCTCTTCAGTTTCTGGTCGAAGTTCAAGTCGGCCAGCCCACGCACATCCTGATTGCAGGCGGCGCGGGTCTGTTCAGCATTGAGTGTGAACTTGCGACCTGTGTGGTCCATCAATTGAAAATGCGTCGGACGCTGTGCATGATTCTTCTGGCTGGCGAGAATGCTGACTACCAAGCCGATGTTGGCAACTTCATGCTTGTTGATCTGCCCCCACTTCTTGATGCGCTCTGAGAGTTCAGCCCGGTCGCGGACGATCGGCCCCCATTGGTAGAACCGGCTGTTTGATCCCCAGGATCCCAGCACTCGGCCACGCAAAGGAGCGATGTCTTTCTCCGCAGGGAAGATCGCTGCTGCATCCTGTCCGGCCCCGCCAGCACAACTCGAGTAGTACGCGCGGACAATGTCGCTTCGATACCAGAGCACCTGGCCACGCGTGGCTTGTGCAGCCTGTACGGCTTTGCTGTGGCTGTCCATCCCGGTGAACATCTGGCTGCGCTGGCCTGACACGACATCCCATTGGCGATGCTGATTGTCGATCATTTCCGCAATGGCGTAGCTGCGGGCGGCGACGGCCTGGGCGCGGAAGGTTTCTTCATCCCAGTGTTTGTAGAGTTCGCCAGCCAACACGCCGGGTAGATAAGTTTCGAGCGGAATCTGGTTGACGATTTCGAATCGGTTGCCTTGAGCGTGGATGATGATCGTCCCGGCATATTGCACGCCGTCGAAACTCAAAGGTTGGCTGGTGGTGGACAGTTGCAACACGGGGCTGTTGATGCGTAAGGATCGCCCGGTCGAGTCCTTCAAGAGGAAGACATCGCCTTGGCGGGAGAGCATCACTGGTGTCTGCACAGGTTGGTCTGCACCGTGTCCTGGCACGGCCAATTGCACGGAAGCATCCGATTGGAACATGGCGGATGTCTGCCCGGTCGCCAATCTGACGCGGATGGATGGTTCGGTGCGCAGGTCGATGGCACGCAGGGAGGGGGTGATGTTGGTCTTGACGGTTTGGCCTTGGCCTGAGGATTGCCAACCTTTGCGGGTATCGCTTGAAGATTCACACGCCTGCTGGCTGAGGATACTTGCAGCCAGGAACGCGACAGCGATTGCAGCCAGGCTGGCAGCAATGCCCCGCTTGAGCAAGGCCCGGAACAAGGCAGACACGATGGCATGGTGATCAAACAACGACGGCTTCCCTGCACGTTTGACGCGGCAAAACCCGCGAATCGACATCCTTACCTAGAGGATAACCGGCAAGTCCGCGATGACAAGAGAGAAACAAGGATCAGCGAGGAAACAAGTGAGATGTTGAAGTTGAAATTGGTTAGGTCACCCATCACTCACTCATCCACTTCTTGGAGTTGGGATCAATGTCTGATGGAGAGTGCTCCCGGAGCGGGTTGGCCGAACTCATGGTTGGCGGGTCGGCGGTCGCGCTGGGTGTTGCGGATGAAGCCTTGCATGTGTTGTTGCACCTTGGCGACGAAGGCATCGACTTCCTTGGGTTCGCCTTCGACTTCCAGTTGAACCCGACCATCGGGCAGGTTCTTCACCCATCCCGCGACGGCAAAGCCTCGCGCGACCTGGACGGTGTTGTATCGGAAGCCGACCCCTTGGACATGCCCTGAGAAATAGATTGTTTCTCGAATCATGAGGGGAGTTTAACGCAACAATGTCCGTTATTTCTCGTTGTTCACCGATTTGAACTTTGCAGTGCTCACCCGCGCTACAATTAACCATGGCCAAAACAAACCAGCCTGACCATCCTCACAACCGAGGCGGTGTGATTCATTCGTATCAGCGGTACGACCCGGTCAAGATGCCCGGGCCGATCAGTCAGATGCAGAACCAGGCCGACCTGGCTTCGTTGGGGATGGAACACATGTTGATGTTTGGCTCGATGCGTGAGTTGACCGAGGAAGAGTTAGCGCGGGCGATTCACATCGATCCCAGCCAGATTGCCGGGCTTGGGCCGAGTATGGATGCATTGATCGCCATGCTCGAAGCACGCAAGCGCGAGATTCTGGAAACCTATCAGACGAAGCACACACTCAAGCAGGCAGATCGCCAGTACCACGAGTTGGCGGAGTCTCTTTACCCACCCAGCAAGAGCCGCAAGCGTTATTACGAAGCGGTGCGCGATGAGCAACTGCATGATCTGGAGCGCTTGTGGTACAGCCAGTCTGACGAGCGTGATGATTTCGCCCGAGGCCTGGTGCAACTGATGGACGTGTTGGCAGACAAGTATCAGGTGGAAGACCTTGAAGCTAACTATGCGTTCACGGGCAAGAAGAAGATGACGGTGCCCGAGGCTTTGGAGATCAAGGAAGAGCTGGAGAAGATTGATGAACTGCTGGAGCAATTGAAGCAGGCCAAGGAGACGGCTCAACTGGGCATCGTTGATATGGATCAGCTCAGTGAGTTTGCTGAAGGGGATCAGTTGGATGAGTTGGAAGCTATGCAGCGGCGGGTGGAAGACCTGGTGCGCGAGGCTGCCAGACAGCAGGGGTTGGAAAAAGGCAAGACGGGTTACGAGTTATCTCCCAAGGCTTACCGACTGTTTCAGTCGAAGGTGCTGGGTGAGATATTCAGCAATCTGACGGCAGGGAAGACGGGCAGGCATCAGGCAGACTTGTCAGGCGATGGGGCGGTGGAGTTGCAACGGACCCGGCCTTACGAGTTTGGGGATTCGGTGGCGAATATCGACATCACTTCGACGTTGACCAATGCGATGATCCGCCAGGGAAGCAATCAGTTGCCGATTCGACTGAGGAGTGATGACATTGAGGTGCATGAAACGCGCAACAATCCCAAGTGCGCAACCGTGGTGATCATCGACATGTCAGGCAGCATGCGCTCAGGCGGGGTGTATGTGGACGCCAAGCGCATGGCTCTGGCTTTGGACGGGCTGATCCGCAAGGAATACCCCGGCGACTTCCTGCAGTTCATCGAAATGTATTCGGTAGCCAAGGCCCGGCATATCAGTGAGATACCAGCGTTGATGCCTAAGATACCGACGATTCGTGACCCGGTGGTGCGATTGAGGGCAGACTTCAGCGATCCGAATGTGAATGAATATCGCATTCCGCAGCACTTTACGAACATGCAGCACGCGATGGTATTGGGTAGGCGATTATTGGCTTCGCAGGACACGCCGAACCGTCAGATGCTGATCATTTCCGATGGCCTGCCGACTGCTCACTACGAGGAGGAGCAGCTTTACCTGCTGTATCCACCTGATCCGCGTACCGAGCAGGCTACGCTTCGCGAGGCAAAGTTGTGCGCACAGGAAGGGATCACCTTGAACATGTTCCTCGTGCCCAGTTGGTCGCAGAGTGAGGAAGACATTCGTTTCAGTTATCGATTAGCGGAAAGCACGAAGGGACGCGTGTTTTTCACAGCAGGTGGCGATCTGGATCGTTACGTGGTGTGGGATTATGTGAACAATCGCAAGACGATGATTGGGTAATGCTTTGAAATCATGATATGGTTGAAGAGTGAGCTCATCATCAAAAGTTCTGCTAGCTGTTTTGGATGGTCAGCACGACCGTAACTTGCGTTTCTCGCAGTTGTGCAGTCTGCTCCATATTCTGGGGTTTTCCGAAAGGCAGAAAGGTAGCCATAGAATTTTCACTCATGAACGTGTCGAAGAAATCATTAATTTGCAGCCAGGTGGAAATGGTTCAGCGAAACCCCAGGGTGAAGACATTTACCTTCCTATCACGGTTGGCGTTTATCGCACTGACA
>CAZJJN010000020.1:0-59276 GCA_964546335.1 uncultured Phycisphaeraceae bacterium | reverse complement strand
GCCGTACATGAGAGGGTTACGCCGATCAATGTCTGTTTTAACCGGACAGTAGTGAGCTTGACATAAAAAAGCAGCCCATCAAAGGACTGCTTTCGTTTTTAATAATCGGTGAAATATCACGCACTTTGCAATCGCTTGTGCTGTTGCTTGTTCAAGCGATGCATCACGGCTCGCTGCAATTTATTCGCAACGTCCTTGATGACCTGATACAGGTCCGTGCCATGCCCTTCTACCGCAAGTGGTTTATGACCGGCGGGTCGGGCTTCCATCAGGACACGCTTGTCCTTACCTTTCTTGTCAGCATTCAAATCCGACAAGTGGACTTCGACACGCGTGATCCGCTTGGAAACATGCTTCAAAGCCGTCTCCAAAACAACATGCGTGTGCTCAGCAATGGCTGGGCTGTTTTCAATACTCCCTGCGTTCACTTGAATCTGCATTGATCGCTCCTTTCGCTTGCAGGAACATCAGACGATGAGTTGCCTGTCCAGTATAGATTATGACATTTCCTAAGTCGTCATTCTTTGTCCCATAACTCAGCAAAAAACACATAAAACATCAACGTCCTCAATAACTGTCTTACGTAATTGCTAAGACCGGAGTTTTCGGCATGCAGAATTCGCAGAGATACAGGTTGGCAACCGCGATATTGGCTTGCGACAAACACACTCAAAGCGTTATGCTTCAACCGACGCGTCATTAAGTTCACTTAAGCCTTGTTTCTTAAGGCTTTGGTTATTCAGACGTCCAACTCTCGGACGAAAGGAGTTCTCTCATGTCAAAGACCAGCCAGTCCCTTGGCAGTGTTGATTCCATGCTTCAGGAAGATCGCCAATTCGCGCCTCCTGCGACTTTCGCCCAGCAGGCCCACATAGGAAGCATGGCACAATATGACTCGCTTCATCGTCGGGTTCTGGAAGACCCTGATGCCTTCTGGGCAGAGGTGGCCAGCGAGTTGCACTGGTTTGAAAAATGGGACCGCGTGCTGGAATGGAACCTGCCTGATGCCAAGTGGTTTGTCGGTGGCAAGACCAACCTTTGCTACAACTGTGTCGATCGGCAGGTGGATGAAGGTCATGGCGATGACCTGGCCATCATCTGGGAAGCTGAACCGATGGACGACGGCAAACCCGAAATCCGCAAACTCACATACCGTGACCTGCAAAAGGAAACCGCACGCTTCGCCAACGGCCTGAAGAAACTTGGCGTCAAGAAAGGCGACGTCGTCACCCTCTACATGCCCATGGTGCCCGAGTTGGCCATTGCCATGCTCGCCTGTGCGCGCATCGGTGCACCACACTCGATCATTTTTGGTGGGTTCAGCGCATCAGCCATTCGCGACCGCGTTGAAGATGGCAACAGTCGTGTTGTCATCACTGCCGACGGCGGTTGGCGCCGAGGCAATCCCGTGCCACTCAAAGCCAACGTCGATGAAGCCTGCGACATGACCAGCCTGATCGAAACCGTGCTCGTGCTTGAACGCTGTGGCAACGAGGTCAACATGACCCAAGGCCGGGACCACTGGCTGCACGATGTCCTGGCCGACGTCGATGCCGACTGCCGATGCGAACCGATGGACAGCGAAGACCTGCTCTTCATCCTTTACACCTCAGGCAGCACCGGCAAGCCCAAAGGCATCATGCATACCACCGGCGGGTACATGACTTACACCTACTTCACTTCGAAGATGACCTTCGATCTGAAGCCTGACAAAGATCAGGTCTATTGGTGCACCGCAGACATCGGCTGGATCACGGGCCACAGCTACATCATCTATGGCATCCTGCCTAACCGTGTGCCTACGTTGATGTATGAAGGTGCGCCCAACTTCCCCGCAGCCGACCGCTTCTGGGACATCGTCGAACGCCACAAGGTCACGCACTTCTATACGGCTCCGACGGCCATCCGCGCGTTCATGAAATGGGGCGACGATCTACCAGCCAAACACAATCTCAACTCGCTGCAACTGCTCGGTACCGTCGGCGAACCGATCAATCCCGAAGCGTGGATGTGGTATCACAAGACCATCGGCGGCGAGCGCTGCCCGATCGTCGATACCTGGTGGCAAACCGAAACCGGCGGACACATGCTGACTCCCCTGCCCGGTGCCACGACGACTGTGCCCGGCTCCTGCACCCGGCCGATGATCGGCATCGACGCGGCGGTAGTGAATGAAGAAGGCGAAGAGATGCCCACCAATGCGGGTGGCATCCTCGTCATCCGCAAGCCCTGGCCCAGCATGTTGCGCGGCATCTATGGCGACCGCCAACGCTTCATCGACACCTACTGGTCCAAGGTGCCCGGCTTCTACACTGCAGGCGATGGCGCTCGGCAGGACCCGGATGGCAACTTCTGGATCATGGGCCGGATTGATGATGTCATCGTCGTGGCCGGCCACAACCTGGGCACGATGGAGATCGAATCCGCGCTGGTCAGTCACCCGGCTGTCGCTGAGGCAGCGGTCGTGGGCGTGCCTCACGAAGTCAAAGGCACCGGCATCGCGGCCTTCGTTACCTTGCGTGGCGAAGCAACGCCAGGCGATGACCTGAAACAGGAATTGATCGCTCACGTGGGCAAGGAAATCGGCCCGATCAGCAAGCCTGACCACCTGCGCTTTACGGATGCCCTACCGAAAACCCGCAGCGGCAAGATTATGCGACGACTGCTTCGCGAATTGGCCACCAGTGGCAAAGTGCAAGGCGACACCACCACACTGGAAGACTTCAGCGTTCTGGCCAGTTTGGGAAAAGATGAAGAATCTTGACACAAAAAGATAAATACAGGACTGGAATATACCGATTATGGTATCATGGTGGATAGGGTCAATTACCCATACTGATTGGATGTGTCTATGGAATGGAAACTGTCTTTCCATGAATCCCCTGCCCATCTGGAAATTGTGAACTGCGGCCTATTCACATTTGAGTCCTACCAGGAAATGCTCGAAGAAATTCTCTCGCACAAAATGTGGCGCCCCGGTATGGATTCGTTGTATGACAGCCGAGAGTTAGACTTCGCTCAGACCAGCTACGAAATCATGTCGAAAGCAGCGGATTTTCATGCAGCCAATGATGCCAGATATGGCGATGGTAAATTGGCTGGCGTCGTGAAATCCGGTGTCGACTTTGGCTCCGCGCGGCAATTCGAATCCCTGACTTCCGGAAAAATTTCCGCCAAAATTCAAATCTTCTCCGACATGGACGAAGCAAAAAGATGGCTGTTCAGTCAGGAAGATGATTAAGCCAAGCCAGCCGGCCCCACGCAAAATTTGCAGCCGTCAGTGATGCAACTCCGCCTCTGCGTTACGCTATCGGGAAGGAGTTAGTCCATTGCCTGACCGATCCATAGACCTTTCGTTTCAGCATCGTGTCTTCTTCACACAGGATGCATTCGCCCCACATAACCCATGCCTGGCCGAGAGCTTTTCACCAGACCAGAACCACGAGAAGCAACCCGCCCGTTTCCTCTGCTTTCTCGACACAGGCTTAGCCCAAGCCCAGCCTGACCTGCCCGACCGACTGCGACAATATGTCGCTGCCCACAGCGACAAGCTCGAACTGGTCGGCCGCGTCCAACCCGTGCCCAGCGGAGAGCTTTGCAAGAACGATCGCGACAGCGTCTATCGGGTGCTGGATGCCATCGCTGAGCATCGCATTGATCGGCAGAGTTATGTCATGGTCATCGGCGGCGGAGCCGTGCTCGATTGCGTCGGCTTTGCCGCTGCGGTGGCGCATCGAGGCGTCCGTCTCGTGCGCATGCCCACCACAACCCTCAGCCAGGATGATTCAGGCGTTGGCGTGAAGAACGGCATCAACGGCTTTGGCCAAAAGAATTTCCTCGGCACCTTCGCCGTCCCCCACGCCGTCATCAATGACTTCAACCTGCTCACCACACTGCCCGACCGGCATTGGCTGGCTGGTTTCAGCGAGGCGGTCAAAGTCGCCACG
This sequence comes from uncultured Phycisphaeraceae bacterium, assembly GCA_964546335.1. Taxonomy (GTDB): domain Bacteria; phylum Planctomycetota; class Phycisphaerae; order Phycisphaerales; family Phycisphaeraceae; genus CAZJJN01. The sequence continues at coordinate 55,329 of CAZJJN010000020.1, read as the reverse complement.
ATCAAAGACACGGCTTTCTTTGCAGCCATTGAGCAAGCGGCCAGTGCCATTGTCGCGCGCGACCTTGCCATCGCTGGCCCGATCATCGAACAGTCTGCCCTGCTGCATCTGGATCACATTGCATCCGGCGGCGACCCCTTTGAACTCACCACAGCCCGACCACTTGACTTCGGCCATTGGGCAGCCCATCGCCTTGAAACCATGACCGACTTTGAACTGTCGCACGGCGAAGCCGTCAGCATCGGCATCGCCATCGACACACTCTATGCCCATCGCGTCGGCCTACTCAGGTCATCCGACGCCACACGCATCCTCAACCTGCTGGCCAACCTGCAACTGCCTCTGCATCACCCCGCCTGCGACGATCTGTCCGAACTGCTCCAAGGCATTGATCATTTCCGCGAACACCTTGGCGGAGAACTGACGATCACCTTGCCCACCCGCATCGGGCAAAGCACAGATGTGCATGAACTGGACACGCAACTGATCGCACAGGTCGTCAGTGACTTACGAACTTCCGCAGATCATCCCGCATTGATTTCGCAGTAACTCAGTGCGTTCAAAACTTTCGGATAAGATGCGTGCAGGAGGTCAGTCATGGCAAACGACTCACCAAACTGTCCGCTGCTGCAAGAGCAGGTCGTGGACATGTATTTCATGGAACACCGGGCAAAGCTGATCGACATCGCAGCGTTTCTCGACAGGCTCGATCGCGCGCAACTCGATGAAGATTCAAGAGGCGATGAAGATGTGCGCATCGAAGCTTTGCAGAGAGCTGCGTTGATACTGGCTGAACACAAGCCGCAGCGCGTCCGCCGTATCCTTGAACTTTTCAGCGACCCCACCGCGCAGCCAATCGACCGGGCACCACAGAAAGGCGCGGTTGGCATTGACCCCAATTGGCGCCCAAGCAGCCGATGATTGATAAGAGAAAGCAAACCCATGCCTTACATAGACCCGCATATTCACATGGTTTCCCGCACCACCGACGACTATGCCGCAATGGCGCAGGCCGGTTGCATCGCGGTCACCGAGCCTGCTTTCTGGGCTGGCTTTGATCGCTCTAGTGTCGAAGGCTTTCATGATTACTTTCGGCAACTGACCGAGTATGAACCTGCCCGTTCCGCGCGCCATGGCATCGACCATTACAGTTGGCTTTGCATCAACCCCAAGGAAGCGGAAGACCCAGGCTTTGCCCGTGAGGTCATGAGCATCATCCCCGAGTTTCTGGAAAAGCCCAACGTATTGGGCATTGGTGAGATCGGCCTGAACAAAAACTCCATCAACGAACTGACCATTCTCGAAGAACAGATCGCTCTGGCAGCAGAACACAACCAACTGATCCTGATCCATACCCCTCACCTTGAGGACAAACTCAAGGGAACGAAACTGACGCTCGATGCCCTCAAACGCAATGGCAGGATCGATCCGGGCCGCGTCCTGATCGACCATGTCGAGGAACATACCGTCGGCCTGGTACTCGACCAGGGATACTGGGCAGGCATGACGCTGTATCCTGACAGCAAGTGCACGCCACAACGCGCTGCGGACATCATTGAAATGTTGGGCAGCGAACGACTGTGGGTGAACTCGGCGGGTGACTGGGGTCATAGCGATCCACTGGCGGTCCCCAAGACGATGGTCGAGATGCGCAGGCGAGGCCACGACGAAACAACGATACAAAATATCACACTGGATAATCCTCGAAGGTTTTTAAGTCAGAGTGATCGCTTCAAGAGTTGACATAGATAGTTTTCCGGGCAAGGAGTTTCCTGGGCATGGGCAAGACGACCAGAGTCAACACGTTTCTTCTCAATGATGAGCAGCGAATTGACTCAAACCATGAATGCATAGGTTGTGATTACAACCTGCGTACGCTTCATCGTGATGGAACTTGTCCGGAGTGTGGCCGTCCCGTTATTGATTCTATTCAGGTGTCGGTCTATACACTTAAATTGCGTTACCAATGGCTCAAAAGTGCTGCCTCTGCCATGTTGGCCCTTGGGTTAGGCCTGGCCTTGCCTGGCCTGATTATCCTCACCTTTCCGCTGGCTCTGGTTTTGCTTAAATCGGAACCTGGCCGGGGCAGACGTAAGTTACTGCAATCGTCGCGATTCTGGCTTCTGCTTGCAGTACTGGGGCTGCTTCTATTATTCCTATGGACTATTCTATACGTATTAAGAATATTACCTCGTTTCATGACCCATTTGATTGATAGTGATGTTATTTTTATCTATATCCTGTGGTTTGTCTTGATTGAAATCGCGGCAATCTCATGGACATTAATTATTAAGGATTATGCAAAGCAGGTCAGATGCAGCGAAGCCATACTTCTGGCTTATCTTTCTTTGGTATTTATTAGTGCTGGCATGCTATTCTCGAGCATACTCCCTTGGCTGATTCGCGGAACAGGCAATACCACTGCATACTTTCTACTCTTTACCCCAATGTCCTTAGCCTACTTCCTGACGGCATTTCTCTATATTTATCTTAGCACTAATATTCGCCTGTATGTCCGTACAAGAACCACCTCTGATATCTATAGCTGATCACCCCACAGTGACCATTATTACTCATTTTATATTGGCGGTTGGCTTGGCCATCACTTTGCATGGCCATGATATTTCTACGCCTTTCATAGAGATACCTGAGGTGATAACAAGCCATCCTTCACATCCATCATTGCGATGGGTGGCTGTGTAAACTCGCGACCGCAGGGAGAGAGTTAACACTGATATCTCTTCATGATTGAAGACGCGTGCTGACAATATCTGTGGTTACGCTCACTTTACTTCGCGTATCCACAGCCACACGACGTTAACCGCATCTTCGGTAGGATGGGTTAGCGGTGGGTGCCATGGTCACTGGCGCAGCCATGACCATGAACGTGATGCACCCCAATATCATGGTTATCGCTTTGCGACTAACCATGCCACCCGCCTATTATTGCGTTGCATCATCCCACGAAAGGTTTGCGTGGGCTATGCTTCCACTTCCTGATTCTCCGTGTTCTTTGTGAACTCTGTGCTTCATCTTCTTTCCTTCCTCCATGCCTTCGTGCCTCTGTGGCGAATTGCTCCCTGCTCCATGCGCACAGGCCACACCATCCAGGCAGTGGTGTGATGACCACTCAGGCCAACCCGAATCTTCCCCCGCAGCAAGCATTGCCTGCACCGGAGCAGGATGCGTTGCAACCGCCAGATCAGCAGGCCTTACTCGATGATCTGTTCAACGGTTGTCACGATCTGGGTGCGCTCGCTCATCGTCATGGCATGGCGCTTGAAGACCTGGCCAAGTGGGCCAACCAGCCAGGCAATCTGAAAACCTTGGCAATCCTGGCTGACCTGGCAGACATGCAGGCACAGGTATTGATCTCACGCGCACGCATCTCGGCTGTGGCGCGCTTAATCGAACTCTCCAATCAACATGACTCGCCTGAACTGGCCCGTAAAGCCAGCGTCGATCTGTTGAAGCTTGATCTGCGAGGAAAGGGCAATTACAAACCAAAGCACCAGTATCAACGCTCACACAAATCCCCGCGCAACACGATCTCACATATATCTAAATTCAGCCCTTGTGCCTGCACAAGAGAGAACTCAACCGAATCTCAAAATGCATGTCACGCCAAGTCGTCAAGACCACGCAAGTTCGCAGAACACAAACAAAGCCCCCGAAAGTTCGCAGAGCCCAATCAAAGCACACGCATCCTTGCGTGGGATCGATCCTCCCTCAATGGAGTACCCAGCACACCTCCTACTCCGTCCAGGATCACCCCTCCAACCAACCTGCCCCTGACCAATTTCGATGTCTGTGTAACTTCATCGCCTCATGCAGGTTTATTTCCTTGCTGGCCGACGCGTATGGGCGATAATGCGAACATGATGTTCCCCGCTCACTTCTATCGTACGCGGCAAAGCGTTTCACCCGCGGCGACCCGCGTCCTTCTGCTGGCTGTATTACTCGCGATGATTGTGCCTGCGTCGGTCCAAGCGGAGGAACAGGAAAAGCCTTTGTCGCAGGAGATGAGTGAACTGCTGCAGAAGATTTCCAATCCTCGCATGCGGGGTGAAGCAGCCGAGCGCCTGCGCGAGATCGGCTCAGACGGGGCACCTTATCTCATCGATGTTCTGCAGAACGGCACAGACTTCAACAAGATGCGGGCCATCGTCTGTTTGCAGTATTGCTGGAATCGCGATGCGACGCAGGCATTGGTGGCCACGGCTGAGAACCGCAACCCGAAAGTAAGAGATCTGGCGTTTGGTTTGCTTCGCCAAAAGCTGGATCAGGATGATCTGTTCTTTGTGCTCCAGCCTTTGGTCGATAGCAAGGATGAGCGCGTCGCAGCAGAGGCAGCTTCTTATCTGCTGGCCAGCAAGCCTGATACGAAATGGATGAAACTGATCTTGAAACATCGCGAGGTTTGGCCTCGTGCAGCTCCGCAACTGCCTCGTTTTCAGTCGGCGGATTTCATCGAGCAGACCCGCTTGATGATGAGGCATCAGGACAGCGACGTCACCCGCTTTGCCATCGTGGCAGCAACGCATCAACTGGCCGACGACCTGGCGACCCGCAATGTGGTGCTTTCCCTGCTCAGGCATCCAGACCCGAAGGTGCGCGATGTGGCTTACGAGTATTTCCGTTGGCATGGCACGGAACGCGAACAGGCACGGGTTACGCAGTTGTCACGCGTGGAACGCGATGAGTTTGCCCGGGCTTCGGCTGTCGCGGCTGCGGAAGCGATTGAACGCAGAGAAAATTGGCTGAAAGACATGAAGGAAAATGCTGGTGCGACTGAAGAAGAAACAGCAGAAATTCCGCAAGATAAAGACCGCGCTCAAGAGAATGATGATGAAGGCCTGCTCGCAGCATCACTGGATGAGTTGCTGAAGCAGATGCAGAAATCGCCGACGGTTGAATTGCGGACAAAGACGATTGAAGCTTTACGCAAGAGCAACAGGATTCAGGAATTTTATCGCTATACCAGGCGCGATCAGGAAAACATCTCGCGCGAGCCATTGGCCAATCGACTGAAGCTGTTGACGCTGGTATCGGGGTATTCTCTGGACGGCGTACACTCGTTTGCCAATGTGAATCAGGCCCGCGAAGACAAACAGGAAGCATTGCCCAAGGCCGAGAAACTCATGGCCCCGGTGCGTGATTTTTTTGATGAAAAGCGCCAAAGCTTCGGCTTGCAGATCGACGCAAATCATGGGCCTTTCTTTGGGAAAGTACACGTCGGCGACGACATGGCCTGGCGCGAGCAGCAGGCGACGGTGGTGGCGATCGGCGATGGACGCGTCCGCTTCGCCGCAGTCGCGGCCAGCTCTTGGGGTGGGTTGGTGATCATCGAACATGAAACACCTGGTGGCAAGCGCTTCTGTTCTCTATACGGCCACCTCGGCCCACTCATCCCAGTCCGTGAAGGACAAGTCGTCAAGAAGGGTCAGAAGATCGGCTCACTTGGACGTGACCTGACCGAGGAGAACGGCGGCTACATCACGCACCTGCATTTCGGGTTGCATGAAGGGGCGTTTGATCGCGGTCAATGGATCACGGGGTATCTCAAACCTGAGCAATATCGCGATGCCAAGTCCGGCTGGGTTGATCCGCAGGACTTCATCGAGACGTATGAATATCGCATTCGCCATGAGGATGAAGATGAGTAAGCACGCGTGATTGAATCGCGATGGGAAGCCTTAATCCTGGCGCCAGTTCACGCGTTGGCCGTCACCCCAGAGCATTTCCAGGTCGTAATAAGCACGCAATTCCGGGTCGAACAGATGAGCCACCACATCGACAAAATCCAGCACCAGCCAACGGGCGTCGTCATCACGATCGGTGCCGATGCGTTCGACGTCGTATTCCCGGCCCATCTCGGCGATTTCCTTGCCCACCCCAGCGATCTGGCGGTCGGACGTGCCGGACGCGATCAGGAGGTAATCGGTAATACTGGACAGGCCTCGCACGTCGATGATAAGCACTTCCTCGCAATGTCTGTCGCTGGCCAGTCTTGCGGCCTCGATGACGAATTGGCGGATTCGGGCCGACTCCTCTTCGGAGTGGCGCTCGCTGCGACGTAGGGACAGGTCGGCGTCAGCTTCCGCGGACGGGCCTTGGGCAGTGGGATGAACGGACTTTCGGCTGGGGTCAGTCATGCTCGGATGATAGCAGGCATGTCGCTCAAGTCGAGGCATGCCCGTAACTGTTTCTATGGATGCTTAAGAGTGTGCGGTGAACCCATGCTACGAGGCCGACATCATGTTGTAGATCAGCCAGCCCAGGACACCCAGCGCGACGACGAGCAAGCCGACCAGCACCCAGGTAATCACGTTACTGCCGGACTGGGTCGTCGTGCTGTAGGGCGCATCCACATCCTGACTGGGGGTGAAATCAAGCGCACGCGGCGAAGGCTTGGGCCCAGGCGTCGGTTCGTTGCCAGTTCCCCCTGATTCCTGGAAGTTGAGGATCGCTGAGCCATCCCCTGAGTCGGTGCCTGTTGATTGACTCGGCGCGGGTTCGTTCGTTGGCTTGTTGGATGGCCCACCGTAACCGCCGATGATGACCTTGCCTGACTTTTCCTTTGGCTTGCTTTCGGGCTGGTCGCCGTTGCCGGTGGTGGCGGGAATCGTTTTGATGCCCAGCACTTCGTCCAGCAGGTCGCCACTTGAACCGCCCTGATCATCACCCGCCCCGACAGAAGCAGCCTGCCCTGTGGAGGAAATCGGGGAATCACTGCGACCTTCGATTTCGCGCTCGAGGGCGCGCTTGGCAGCATCAACTTCGCGCGAACTCTTATAAAGCAAGCCCAGATCGCTTCGTTCACGCACAGCCATGAATGGCTCGCTGCACGATGGGCAGCTCTTGTCCGTCGGCTCGACGTGAGCGCCACAGCGATGGCAATATCCCAGCAGGTGTGCGACCCCGGGAACATTGCGCGCCACCGACCAGAACTGCCGGGTCGTCGGACCTCGCACGATTGAGTGAGGCTTGACCTTGCCCTGTCGGATCTGCTGCTCCAACACCTCGTAGCTGCAGCCGGGCCTGAATGGAAGCCTTTCATCACGGATATACCAGGGGCCCATCGAAATCTGGGTGGCCCGTCGGCTCAGAGGCTCGAAGTAACCGCCGCAGTGCTCGCAACGGTCGGGCTTATCCGCCTTCTGGGTGTTGCCGCAATAAGGACAAAGAATGAGCTTTTCACGATCCGCCATGATCTTGCCGTCCTGAACAATTGACACTCTGACGCGCGCATCTTAGCGTGATTTGATGATTATGTGTCGCTACATCATTATCGGCCTGATCTGTTGCGGAGTTCAGGGTTGCCAGACCACCGGCTCAAGTTCCTCATCGCCCGGCTCTGACAAAGGTGCACAAGCGCCATCCAATGCCGTCGTGGTGGCGTATATCGCCGGCCAACCAGTCACGGATCGCGATCTATTCAACAGTCTGGCCGAGGCAGCAGGAGGTGAAATCCTTGCTGAAACGGTGGTCGATCAACTCATCGCTCGCGAACTCGAATCGCGTGGCTTAAAGCTTTCACCAGGCGCGATCCAAGCCGAGGAAGCCTTGCTGCTCAAGTCGCTGTCAACGGACGAAAACCAGGCTGTACGACTGCTGCGCGAGTTGCGCGAGCAGCGGGGACTTGGCAAGACCCGTTATGCAGCCCTGCTCAAGCGCAACGCTGGCCTGCGTCTGCTGGTTCAGCCTGAAGTGCGCGTGACCGAGCCGACTCTGCGTCAGGCTTATCAACTGGCCTATGGCCCGCGTTATCAAATCCGCCTGCTCACCGTCAGTCGATTCGAGCAGGCCGTCAACCTGCTCAACCAGGCCAAGCAAGGCGCGGATTTCACCACACTCGTCATCACCCACAGTACGGACAGCAGCCGAGCGCAAGGCGGCTTACTTTCGCCGATCAGTTCAGCCGACCCGACGTATCCCGTCGCCTTGCGCGATGCGGTCAAGCAACTCAAGCCCGGCGAATACACCGACCCGATCGCTCTCGATGGCGGGTTTGCCATCGCCCGGTTGGAGAAGATCATTCCCGCTGCAAACATCACCTTTGAACAGGCTCAGGTGAGTCTCTCGGCTCAGGTGCGCCAACGCATCGAGCGCAGCTTCATGGAACAGAAAGCCCGTGAACTGATGCAGACTGCCAAAGTGATTGTGTTAAATGATGCACTTTCTCAAGGTTGGGAACGTCAGAAGGAAGCATCCAAGGTAAAGTAATGCAAAGTTGCCGACCAGAGACACAGGTCGGCTGATTGGAAAGCCAGTATGGATATCAAACTTGCCAGTCGCATTGAACGCCTGCCCCCGTATGTGTTGGGCAGGCTCAAGCAGATGATCTACGAACGTCGCCGGGCTGGCGCGGACGTGATCGACATGAACATGGGCAATCCCAGCGACGCCCCGCCGGACCCGGTGGTGGAGAAGATTCGCGAGGCTGTGACCGACCCGCGCAACAGCCGATACTCGGTAAGCAAGGGGGTTTACAACCTTCGCCGGGACTTTGCCATCAAGTATGAACGCAAATGGGGCGTAGCGCTTGATCCCGACACGGAAGTGATTGCCACCATCGGCAGCAAGGAAGGCTTCAGCCATCTTTGTCTGGCGTTACTTGGGCCTGGCGATATTGCGGTCGTGGCGGACCCGGCTTTCCAGATTCACACCTATGCGGTGGTTCTGGCTGGCGCAAGCACGGTGTCCGTGCCGCTTGGCAATGACAAGGCGTTTCTGGATCGCATCGAGAATGTGTTGGAAACATTGTCACCCAAGCCGAAGGTCGTGATTCTCAATTACCCGCACAATCCGACGACGATGACAGTCGAGCCGAGTTTCTTTGATGATGTCGTGGCCATGGCCGACCGGCAGCAGGTCATGATCATGCACGACTTTGCTTATGGCGAAACCTGCTTCGGCGGATACCAGGCGCCCAGCTTCCTCCAGGCGGACGGAGCCAAGCAGTTCGGCGTCGAGTTCAGCACACTCAGTAAGCCTTACAACATGGCCGGCTGGCGCATCGGCTTCTGCTGCGGGCATCCTGAAATGGTCAACGCCTTGGCGACGATCAAAGGCTACTACGACTATGGCATTTTCCAGGCTGTGCAGATCGCAGCCATCATCGCCATGCGCGAAGGCGACAAACACATCGAGGCCCAGGCACTCAAGTACGAACTGCGTCGCGATATTCTGGTTAAGGGCTTTCGCAAACTCGGCTGGGAAGTGGACTCGCCACGGGCGACCATGTTCGTCTGGGCCAAGGTGGATCCGGAACACATCGCCCGGTTCGGCGGCGATGTAAATGAATTCTGCCTGGCGATGGTCGATCAGGCTGAAGTGGCGATGACGCCCGGCGGCGCGTTCGGCCCGCGTGGTGAAGGCTATGTGCGCGTGGCCTTGGTGGAGAATGAGCAGCGCATTCGCCAGGCCTTGCGCAATCTGGATCGCGTGCTGAATAAGTCGCAGGTCGGGGTTTGATTGGTGACTGCCTCCGGTGAACAACCCGCTTCAACTCACTCGTTATGTGAGAAAATCCAATCAAAGCAGGCTTGGATCAGCGTCCTCGGACTGGGATATGTGGGGTTGCCCACGCTTCGCCGTTTTTTCGATGCAGGTTTTCCGGTGCTGGGGTTTGACATTGACCCAGCCAAGGTTGATGCGCTCAAGCGAGGGGACAATTACCTTCAACATCTTGGGGATGATTTTCTTGCCCCGATGACTGCGTCGGATCGCTTTGCCGTCACCAGCGAGCCGGGCAGGTTGAACGAAGCGGATGTGTTTGTGATCTGCGTGCCGACACCTTTGACCGAGTCACTGGAGCCTGACCTTCATTATGTCGAGCGCACGACGGAGATGATCGCGAGTGTGTGCATGCCCGGCTGCCTGGTGGTGCTGCAATCAACCAGTTATCCGGGCACGACCAGGCAGCGGGTCCAACCCATTCTGGAAAAGGCAGGGCACGTGGTCGGGCGCGATGTTTACCTGGCATTTTCACCGGAGCGTGAAGATCCTGGCCGATCGCGCGAAGCGATGGATGCCACGCCCAAAGTGGTGGGGGGCGTGGATCAAACCAGTGGCGACCTGGCGGAACAGTTGTTGCGCCAAGCCTGGCTTGAAGTGGTGCGGGTTTCTTCAGCCGAGGTCGCGGAAGCAGGCAAGTTACTGGAGAACATTTATCGCGCGGTCAACATTGCGTTGGTCAATGAGATGAAGACTGTGCTGGCGGACATGGATGTGGACATCTGGGAAGTGGTGCAGGCTGCTGCCAGCAAGCCGTTCGGCTATCAGCCTTTTTATCCCGGCCCGGGTTTGGGCGGGCACTGCATTCCCATCGATCCGTTTTATTTTGCATGGAAAGCCAAGTCACTCGGCCACGAGGCGAAGTTCATTGAGTTGGCTGGGCAGGTGAACCGGGCCATGCCTGAGTATGTGATTGAACGAACTCGGCAGGGATTGGCTAAGCAGGAAAAGACTTTGGCTGGTGCGCGGGTGCTTGTGCTTGGGTTGGCATACAAAGCGAACGTGGATGATACGCGTGAAAGTCCCTCATGGGTGATTATGCAGTTGCTGGAAGAGGCGCAGGCGAAGGTCGATTTTCACGATCCGTTTTTTGAGCGCACGCCAAAGGTCAGGAAGTTTGACTTTGACAAAGAGCGGGTGGCACTGACGCCTGAGTCGGTGGCGGGTTATGACGCGGTGGTGATCGCGACGGATCATGACAGTTACGATTGGCCGATGCTTTTCCAGGCAGCGCAATTGATCGTCGATCCGCGTGGCGTGCATCATCGCTATCCGCAACTCAAAGGCAGGATCGTACTGGCGTGATTGAGGTAAGTCGCGATGCTTTCGCCGGACGTGTAAAGTGCCAGGTCGCATCGATTCATTTGTTATAGCTTTGGTGCCTGCACCAAGTCGGAGGGTGGCTGTGTAAACTCTAGACGATTCCTGAGCGAAGTCGAAGGACTTTGGGAGAGAGTTATTACCCCGGCACCTAAAGAGTGAACCTTTAGAGAGTGCGTCCAAATAGAGTGCGTCCGAAATCTTCGTAGCGATTCAAACCCCTCCACCTTTAAGGGGGAGGCTGGGAGGGGGTGTATGGCAAACTGTGGGAAAGGCCAAGGTAAAAACCAAATTGACACCCTCCTTTAATCCCTCCCTGTAAGGGAGGGATATTTCTTACACGCTACAAAGATATACGAAGCGATCTAAACACATGGCATACATATAAAACAAGGTATTCGATGTATAAGATAGGTTCGGATGATTCATGCCGGGGTAATAACACAGATATTTATGATCCCTTGGCTCACAACCTCGTGAAGAATCTCAATATCTGTGGTTACGCTTTCATGCCCGTTCCTCGCGTTTCAGGCATATCCACAGCCACCCGAACAAAGTCATCGCAAAAAACATACACGGTGCAGGCACCGCGGCTAAGGGGCGGGTTGACCTTCATCTTAGTGTCTTTGCGCCTTCGCGCGAAATGTCTTTTCTCCTGCTCTGCGTCCTTCGTGTCGCTCTGTGCTTCGTCCCTATTTTTCTTCGGGGTGCGAGATGCAATGCTCATATCATGGCCATGCTGAAGCGATGGCCATGCCACCCATCTCAAGATCTTGCTGGCTCGTGGGGAAAATGGCGGACGAGACGTCCGCCCCATCGAAGAATCCGCTTCCTTACGGAGCGCGGCTCGTGGGGAGAAAAGAGTGGTTACGCTGCGTCGCTTCACTCCTTCGCGTATCCTCAGCCACCCCACCGCACCAGTTCCAGCGCCTCCATCACTGAGGCACGCACCAATTCTTCGCTGAAGACGGGCAAGTTACCGGGCACGGTCACCATGGGGATGCCAGCCTGTACAAGCACGTCCACGGCTGGTTTGGCCTTGGTCTGATACTCGGCCAGTCGGCTGCGGATATTGGCCTCCGTATCGTCAACACGATGGATGACTTCGCTGCCGCATGCCTTGCAAAAGCGACCATCCCGAGGGGGCTTGAACTCGACGTGATAGACCTTGCCACACGCATCATTCGGGCAGATACGCCGACCTGTGATACGGGAAATGATGACCTCATCCTCATTGTCCACGACCATGACAAGATCGATCGATGTGCCGGTAGCCTCGACAAGTTCGAGGAGGAAGCGAGCCTGACCCGGCGTGCGCGGGTAGCCGTCGAGGACCAGACCTTCGCCGTTTGCAGCGCGGAAAGCTGAGGCGAGTAGTTCATTGGTGATATCGCTGGGGACAAAAACGCCCGCATCCACGTAACGGGCAGCCTTCATCCCAAGAATGGCGATGGTGGTTTCCACGCCAGCCTCAGCACAGGCCGGGGCGATGGCGGACTCAATCTCGACGTCGGGAATGAAACCATTGCCATCGTAGAAGGACTCAGCATCCACACGCTCGCGAATTTGCTTGAAGGCGCCGAGATAAGTGCGAAAGATGTTGCCGGTGGATAGTTGCTGCAGGCCGAAGGCTTCACATAGGACGTCGATACGGGGTTGCTTGCCTGCCCCGCTCTTGCCGGTCACAACGATGTTTCGAAACTGCTTTGCCATGAATTCCTCGGTGTGGCTAGTGGCAACCAGGGTTCCGACCGGGTAAGCGGAAGGATCGATCAAGCAATGCCTGGCTGATCGCGTGCGGCGGTAGTTTACCAATCCAGCCCAGCGGGACATCACAAAGTGATTGATACGCCCACTCTTGAAACATCATAGCTTCGGAAGACAGGCCTTTTGTGGTCGCGTGGTGACAGATGAGACTAAAAACATTCGCAGCGTGACGCTTCGGCAACACTCTGTAAACGAGAATTTTACTTATGAAGAGGTAGCTATCGTCGAATCGAATGACGGGCGTTGGTTGCGGAATGCGGGCACAAGCCTCGCTCGCTGTTCTCGACAAAGTCAGCAATCTCCAGCAGCAACGAAGCGCCGGGTACACCATCCGCAGCCCGATTGCGCAGCGTTTCGATGGCTACGGGTCGGGTGTGGCCGGCCAGATAAAGCGTGTCGTAGGCTTCTCTGACCTGATCGATCGCGGCTCCCTCAGCCCCGGCTCGACGCAGGCCGACCTTGTTGATCCCCACAATGTTGTTGATGCCTGACATCATGGCAAAGGGTGGCACATCGCTGGCTGCCCCGCTGATTCCGCCGATCATCGCCAGCCGGCCGATGCGCACGAATTGCTGGATGGCTGATCCGCCGCCGATCAGCGCCTGGTCGGCCATGTCCACGTGACCGGCCAGTAAAGAGCCGGACGCGATAGTCGTGTCATTACCGACGCGAACGTCGTGGCCCATGTGGGCATTGCTCATCAGATAATTCTGGTCACCCAGCGTGGTCGCCCGTTCAGGCTTGCTGGATTGATGTATCGTGACCCCTTCACGCAGCACATTGCGGTTGCCCACGATGACCCCTGCGGTTTCCGCGTCCGCAGGCACCCGACGGCTTTGCGGCTGAAAACCAATACACACATTGGGGTAAAGCACATTGCCCTTGCCCAGCGTGACTTTGTTGTGCAGATAGACGTTGGCAATCAAACGACAGCCAGCCCCGACCCTGGCTGGGCCGTCGATGATGCAGTGAGGGCCGATGACGACGTCGTCGCCTATCTCGGCTCGGGGATCAACAATCGCAGTCGGGTGTATCTCTGGCAAGCGTGGCTCGCTGAAGTCCTGATTCCATAAAGGCCCCTATCATAGCGCTTTCGTAACACGATGCCACCCCGCATACCTGAAAAACAAGAGGCCAAACCCCGTTGACACCCGCTTCCAAAGATAATTCATTGCAAGTCATTGATCTTGGACAGGTTGAGTATGCCAAGGCATACGAGATTCAGCGAAGGCATCACCAGGCGGTTGTTGAGGGAAACCAACCCGCGACGTTGCTGTTGGTCGAACATCCGCCAACCATCACGATCAGTCGGCGGAAGACAGCCAGTGAGAATCTGCTGCTGTCACGTGAAGAATTAACCAGGCAAGGATTCGACGTCTGCGAAACCGATCGAGGCGGGGATGTCACATATCACGGCCCGGGCCAACTGGTGGCATACCCGATCCTGCCCCTGGCCCCGCTGCGATTCAACGCCGGGCGATACATCCGCTTCCTCGAAGAAGTCATCATCCAATCCCTGGCTGAGTTTGATGTGGCAGGCCAGCGCGATGATTGTGCTACTGGGGTGTGGGTGCGATTTGCTGAGGTAGATGGGGCGTCAGTTGGCGAACCGGCACAAGATGCGTCCAGCCCAACGTGCACCACCTTTGATTCCAATCTGGCGAAGGTTGCTGCCATCGGCGTGCGCATCTCACGCGGCGTGACTTTGCACGGCCTGGCGTTGAACGTCCACCCTGATATGGCGCACTTCCAAACCATCATTCCCTGCGGATTGGCTGGCCGACCTGTCACCCGTTTGGCCGACTTACTCAAAAGTGATCCGCCTGAAATGGACGCGGTCAAAGAATCTGTCACGCACAATCTGACAAAGGCCTACCAGAGTCAAATCGCGAAAGTTTCTTCAGAGAAGACATGAATTTATTCAGGTACGCGCACGATGAAACTGGGGAGCGTGCGAATCACTTTGCCATTGCGTTTTTCTTCAAGCGTGACGCCGTTGCCAAGGTTGTATTTGTATTTTTCCTGAAGTTTGCGGATGGCCGGGCCATAGATTTGCTTGCGTGTGCCAAAGGCATCGGCGACATAGTCAAAATCTTCTTCCGTGAATAAGCCAACGGTCACCATTGAAATATTTGGGCCATGGTAAAAGTAGGCTTCATCGCCATCCTCGCGCAGGACGCGAGCCATCTCCTCGGCTGCCTTGCGATACTCAGGTCCAAACACCTCATCGTAAAACCCAACCTGCAAGGAATATGACCCGACATAATTGCGTAGGTTGTAGCGGTTACTTGAAGCCTGCGCCCCGTCCGCCAGGGGTACGAACACGGCTTGCTCGAACGGCCTTTCCTCCCCCAAGGGCATCATGCGCGTCTGACGCAAATCCAAACGAGCAATTTCCTGATTCGTGTCGTAGTACGTCCCGCGCACCACGGCAAAACGATCTTCCCAATTCTTGATCCACACCTGCGTCAAAGGCGTCTCCCGCTCAATGCGCTCAGCTAATGCTTTCGCCTGCTTCTCCGCCCCTTCCCCTTCAAACTCACCCAGAAGGATCGCCCAGCCTTCCGTTGCCAATGCAGGATCAATCCCAGGAAGACCCTTGCCACGATCCGCCTTCTTCGCCTCCTGCTCATCGGACAACTTGCGAAAATCAGCCCACGGATCGCTTCGGCTCATCTCCACCCAGCAACCCGCCTGAATAAGGCAAAGCAGCAGCGCGATACTCGCTGCCAAACCACCTGGTCGCCCATTCAAACTGATGGGACATCCTGCCATCGCTTAGGTGCCCTTCCATCTTCACGCTCAACCCGCGTGAACCACCGGGCCTTCAAACCGCGTGAAGCCGACAAGCGATTTCTCGCCGCCCGGCCTGGCCCAGTCATAAACATTCATCTCGCTCAACATCTTACCCGCAGCCAAGGCCTGTTCAAAAGTTTGGGCAATGCCCGGGAGGTAACGCAGGACATCGTCATTCTCGCCGACCTTCTTCTTCTGCCAGGCAGATTCAGGCACATCCACCACAGCCGTGGCTTCGCTGGCGCCATTGACTGCCAGGATCTGAGGTCGGGCGTTTTCCAAAGTGGATAGCGCGATATTCGGATCCTCCACGCCACGCAGCAGTTTGGTGAAGCGCTCCGCCATGTAAAGGTGGGGTCGATCACTGCGCGCCCTGGTGTAAATCTCCTTGTCATCCTGATCGATCAACTTGATGCTGTTGGGGTCACAGAAATGCCAATCCAGATAACCTTTCTCCCCTTCAATGCGAATGTGTGGCTGAGCATTCACCTCGGCTGCATGCGTGAGCATCACCTGAAATGGCACACCACCCGGCAAGGTGAACCGGGCACTGATCGTGTCATAGTTCTCGATGTCATTGACGCGGTATAGCTCCGCTGCCACATGCTCGGGGGTGACCGACGCCTGCATGTCACGACCAAGGAAAAAGAAGCTGAGATTGATAAAGTGCGCCAGCGCGTTCGTGGCCGGGCTGTCCATCACCCAGCTCTCGCCCTTGCGAAACTGGCCGGCCCATGATGCACGCTTGTAATAGCTCTCAGGCCTCGGCCAGCAACCAAGCAGCGAAGCACTCCTGATCGCACCGATCTGTCCGTCCAGCAATCGCCTTTTCACTTCCACCGTCGCGGGGTCATAGATGTCTTGAAACCCTACCGCGACGGGTAAGCCATGCTTATCGCGCTGGGCGATCATCTCATCCACTTCCTGCACGCTGCCAGCGATCGGTTTCTCCAGCATGACCGCTTTGCCAGCTTCCAATGCAGCCACCGTGCAAGGCAGGTGCATGTCGATGGGCAGGGGCAGCCAAACCGCTTCGATATCCTCTCGCGTCAGCATCGCTTCATAACTGGGCATGACATCCACGCCAAAGGATTCCAGTTCCGCGATGGCTTCAGGATGGCGGGAAGGATTGGAAGAACAGACCGCGACCAGCTCGACGCAACGGTCGATCTCCACCGCAGCCTGGCCTCGTTCGTTGAGCAGAAGCCGACGAATGTTGGCTGCATAGCCACCCAAGCCAGCCAAACCCGTTTTCACTGGAGTCAATGCCATTTTTACCTCATTTTCCTAGGCGGGAAGTTCTAAAAATGCATCCTAACGCACCCGCAATCGCGAAGCGAATACGACTGTCAACCCAACCTCAGACCGAACGCATACACAGGTTTCAGGAAAGCAAATCGTTTTAAAGGAGGATGAGTTCAATCATCGCGTCTTGGGTGCCACACCTTGACGACACACGAGCGAAGTCCTGAGCCGGGTGCCACATCTTGACGACACACGAGCTTCGCGAGAGTGGCGCAAGGTGTGTTTATGAAGTTAGGTGGGGTGGCTGTGGATACGCGAGGAGTGAAGCGACGCAGCGTAACCACTTTTTTCTCCCCACGAGCCGCGCTCCGTAAGGAAGCGGATTCTTCGGCGGGTGGCGTGGCCATCGCGTAGTCCTGAGCGCAGTCGAATGGGCGAAGCATGGCCATGATATTCAGTGAGTTTAAAAGAAAGAGTATCACGCAAAGGCGCAAAGACGCGAAGAACGCAGAGGTAAGCAGGGCGAACGCATGTACGGAATTCAGGAGCGCAGATCGCGCTGAGCATCGCAGGTAGGATGGGTTAGCGGAGCCACTTGGCGGAGCGTAACCCATCAATGAAGCCCATGACCAAGAGTCGTCAGTTGATGGGTTTCGGCTCGAAGGCTCGCCTAACCCATCCTACAAGCCACATGCGTTTGCCCTGCAGATGGCGCCCCCTCTGTGCTTCGTGTTCTTCGTGCTACACGTTTCCCCATCAACTCCGCTGGGTCATCGCCTCGCCGATCGCGCGTAAGCCTTCGCGGTCTTCGCCGATCAGGAAGTAATCCATCTGCCCATCCGTCCACAGCCACATCGTTTGGCCGGTCTGCTGATCCACCTCCCGGTACAGAATGCCGGGCTGCATCGTCTTGCCCCCCTTGCTCGCAAATTCATTGACGCCAGTGATCCACAAACTCGCGGACATCCGCTGTCCGTCAGCCTTGGGCTCGATCTTTTCATAAATCAGATGCACCGACTTCCTGCCGGGGATCGTGCACTCCCCTGCTTCACGGAAACGGTAATCAAAGCGCGATAAATCCAGCGAAGGCAGTCCCGCCCCGCTCAGATAATCCCTGGCAGTCGCTTCCACTTCCGCCACGGCCAATTCATTCTTGAACGGCCCGGGGTGCAACTCATCCAGCTTCATCGAGCAACGCATGTGCCGACGGTCAAACTGCTCGATCATGCCTACGGGCAAAATCCCCGCCTGCTGGCCCGGGCCTGTCCTATCCTCCGCATTGAAGAACACCACCAAGGCCGCAAACATCACCATAGCCGCCACCGCCAACGGGGCCCATTGACGAACGCCTCCGATTTTGGCGATCACAGGCTCGCGCCCCGTCGATGCCCCGAATGGTGAGTCATTTTCCGTCCAGCCGGCTGGTGTAGCCGAAAGTTCCGCCTCTTCGACGGGGACATCCTCAGCCAAGGCTGTCAGCTTGCCGCGCAGACTGTCCGACATCGCAGGCATTTGCCCAGTGAGATGCTGGCCTACTGCCTGCTTGAGTTGCTGCTGATACAGCACCTGCCGGGCGACATCCGGAGTCTCAGTCATCGCCTGCACGACTTCCTGCCGTGCCTGATCGTCCAACTCGCCATCGGCAAACGCAGCCAGCTTCTGATCGCGATCCAGATTGTTCAGGTCATCCTTCATTGACTTCTATCTCACCAAGGGCGCGGCCTGTCATCCATTTCACAACAAACCACCTTCATAACCTGTCAGGCTTCCGCTTTATTCCCGCCTTGTGAAATTCCATGTTCCCTGGCCAAATCGGCCAACTTCTCCGTCAGCACCCCTCGGGCCCGGTACAGCCGACTCATCACCGTTCCCAGCTTGATGTCCAGCACGTCCGCAATTTCCCGATATTTCAACCCTTCGACAGCCCAGAGCAGCAGCACCTCGCGATAATGATCCTCCAACTCGTCGATGGCATGTTTCAGCCTTTCATCCACCTGCTCCCAGTCCAGGCTGGCCAAATCCCAGGCAGGCGTCTCCATGCTGCCATCGCTGCCTGTCGCATCATTCTGCAAGTCTTCGACCAGTGTCGGCTCGCGCTTGGCTTTGCCTACCTTGGTGTAGAAGGTGTTGTGCAGAATCTTGAAAAGCCAGGGGCGGATGCCTTTTTCTCGCAGCTCGAAGCCAGCCTGAGCTTTGAAAGCCTTGAGGTAGGTTTCCTGTACGAGGTCTTCGGCATCATTGGTGTTTCGCGCGAGGGAATAGGCCATGCGATAGACCGAGTCCATCTCTTCAAGGGCAAGTTGTCGAAACGCCTTGGCGTCCACCCATCACACTCCTGTCCGTAGCCTGGCCTGTCAGTGGGCGTATAACCGCGAGACTGGCCAAGTTATTCCTCGCAACGGTCAATCATTGGCCTGTCAACTCGCGTCGGCCAGCGGCCTGTGTATCCTGTCGGGCTGCGATTCCCTTAACAGCATACTGGAGGTTCACGTGTCCAGCTTGAAACTAGCCATTGTGCCCGGCGACGGCACCGGGATTGAAGTCACGGAGCAGGCTTTGCGCGTGCTCGATGCGGCTGCCCCAGCCACAGGCGTGCAATACGAAAAGACCCCCTTCGACTTCGGCGGTAAACGCTACCTCAAGACCGGTGAAGTTCTCACGGACGAAGAAGTCGCGCATCTCAAAGCCAACTTCGACGCCATCGTGCTCGGTGCGGTTGGGCATCCTGATGTGAAGCCCGGCATCCTCGAGAAAGGCCTGCTCCTGAAGATGCGCTTCGACCTGGACCAGTACATCAACCTTCGCCCCGTCAAGCTGTATCCGGGCGTCGAAACCCCGCTGGCTGGTAAGACACCCGACGATATCGACTTTGTCGTCGTCCGCGAAAATACCGAAGACCTTTACTGCGGCAACGGCGGCATCGCGCGGAAGAACACGCCCAACGAAATCAGCACGCAGGAAATGATCGCCACCCGTTTCGGCGTCGAACGCTGCGTTCGCTATGCCTACGACCTGGCCCTCGCCCGCAAAAAGGCTGGCTACCCCGGCAAACTCACCCTCGTGCACAAGACCAACGTCCTCACCTACTGCGGCGACACCTGGTTCCGCACGTTCACCGAAGTCGGCGAGGCGGATTACAGCGACATCGAACGCGAGTATCACCATGTCGATGCCTGCTGCATGTACCTGGCCACCAGCCCGGAAAGGTACGACACGGTGGTCGTGCCCAACATGTTCGGCGACATCATTACCGACCTCGGGGCCGCGATCGCCGGGGGCATGGGCATCGCTGCGAGTGGCAACCTGAACCCGGACGGCACGGCTCCGAGCATGTTCGAGCCGGTGCATGGCTCATCGCCTGACATCGCGGGTCAGAACAAAGCCAACCCACTGGCAGCCATCGACTCACTCGCGCTGATGCTCAAGGAAGTCGGACGCATCAAGGGAGATGCCAAGGCTGAGAAGACCGGCGAGTTGATTGCAGCAGCAGTGCAGAAGGTCACGCCTAAGTTTGCTGGCAAGCGACTGGACCGGTCAGGATATGGATGTGATGAAATCGGACAGATGGTGATCGATGCGTTGTGATGAAATTTCATTGCTCAAATCTTGGGTGCCACAGTTTGACCGAGGCTTGGCGAGGCAAACTGTGCTCTGCGATTGATGCCTGTCAGCGCATGAATCTCTGTCAAGACCTACTCACACCTTGCGTTGCATTCATTATCATTCATGCATCGTCAAGGTGTGGCACCCTGAAACCAAAAACACTCCATCAATTCTAAACTACCGCCATGTTAGAAAATAAAGTCGTCACTCGTTTTGCTCCCAGTCCGACCGGTGCCTTGCACATCGGCGGGGCGCGCACGGCCTTGTACGCCTGGGCCTATGCCCGTCAGCAACAAGGCAAGTTCATCCTGCGGATTGAGGATACCGACCGCGCTCGATCATCCCAGGCCAGCGAAGAAGGCATCCTCCGCGATCTGGCTTGGCTGGGGCTGAACTGGGACGAAGGGCCTGACAAAGGGGGTGACGTCGGCCCATACCGGCAGAGTGAACGACTCGACTTGTATGCAAAGTACATCGCGCTGCTCAAAGAAGCAGGCAAGGCGTACGACGATGACGGCGCGGTGCGCTTCAAGATGGGCTTCGATGTGGACTTCCACGACGAGGTGTATGGCGACATCCACGTCGAAGGCAGCCAACTCGAAGACTTCGTGATTCAGAAAGCGGATGGCTTCCCGACGTATCACTTTGCGGTCGTGGTCGATGACGCGCTGATGCAGGTGACGCACATCATCCGTGGCCAGGAGCATCTGTCCAATACTGCGAAGCATGCAGCGCTCTATGACGCCTTGGCGCAGGTCGCAAAGGAAGGCGAAGATTTCAGCA
The DNA here is from genome assembly GCA_964546335.1 of uncultured Phycisphaeraceae bacterium. Classification (GTDB taxonomy): domain Bacteria; phylum Planctomycetota; class Phycisphaerae; order Phycisphaerales; family Phycisphaeraceae; genus CAZJJN01. Next base: position 34,296 of record CAZJJN010000020.1, on the reverse strand, counting down.
GGCCTGTGTGGGTGCATACGCCTTCGATCATGAATCCCGATGGGTCGAAGATGAGCAAGCGGGACAAAGCCAAGGTCGCGCGTAAGGAAGCATTGGCTGCGATTGAGCGGGGAGATTGGACGCGAGAGAATTTTGTGCGTGAAGTTGCCGAAACAGCCCATCTCGCACGCAACTTCCCCGAGCGCACAGGATTGGAGATATCACGAGAGCTTGTCGAAAGTTTCCTGAATAAAGAAAATGATGAGATCGATATCGCACTGCAAATTGCGTTAGTGTTGAAACTTGAGCTGCCAGAAATCAATGTTGTGGATTTTTGGCGATCTGGATATTTGGCTGATGTACTGCTCAATTACATTTCCCTCCTCGGCTGGAATCCGGGAGAAGATGTGGAACAGTTCGACACCGACTTCCTGATTGAGAAGTTCAGCTTCAAACGGATCAACAAAGCCAACAGCAAGTTTGATCGCGAAAAGCTGCTTGCGTTCAATGGCGATTGTCTGCAGCATCAACTGACCGAGCAGGAATTCGCAGATGCTGTGCATGCGTATATGAGCAGTCATGCGAAACGCGGGAGATGGAACGATTTGCTTGCCGACCGCGCGAAGTTCGACAAGTTCGCTACAGCCTACAAGGAACGCTCGCGTACCTTGGCGGACTCGATGGAACAAGGCGCCTGGCTCCTCAAGGGTCCGTATACAAGTGAAGATTATGACGCCAAGGCCGTCAAAAAGAACCTTCACAAGAACGAAGGTGAAGGCCTGAAGACGCTCAAAGCTTTCCGCGCCACGCTCGACGACATTACCCCTTGGGATGCACCCACGATTCACGCTGCCATCGAAAAGTTCACCGTGGATCAGGGATTGAAGAACATGGGAGGTATCGCCCAGCCGTTGCGTGTGGCCATCACAGGCAACGCGGTCAGCCCCCCCATCGACATCACGCTCGAACTCTTAGGCCGGGACGAACTTCGCCAGCGAATTGATGCATGTCTGACCCATTGCCTGCCGGAGGGAACGGCATGAAATACTGGCTGGTTAAATCCGAGCCCGGCGAGTGGTCCTGGCAGGATCACTGGAGCAAGAAAGGCAAAGTCGAAGCGTGGACAGGCGTGCGCAACTACCAGGCTCGCAACAACCTTCGCGCGATGGCCAAGGGTGACCTTGCTTTCTTCTATCACTCGGTCAATGAAAAGCAGATCGTGGGCATTCTGGAAGTGGTCAAGGAAGCTTGCGACGATCCCGGCGACGACACGGGCCGGTGGTCCTGCGTCGATTTCAAAGCCATCGAACCGATGCCTGAACCTGTCACGCTGGAAGCGATCAAGCAGGAGCCACGCCTGGCAGACATGGTGCTGGTCAACAACACACGTTTGAGTGTTCAGCCCGTCGAGGTCAAGGCCTGGAAGCTGATCTGCAAGATGGGTGGACTGAAGTCAAAGTGAATGTGTTCGGGGTGGTGATTTCTGCCAGACTTGGGCGGAAGTTTAAAGGTTTCATACGCCATTGTTCTTACGGTTTTGATTCAACGTGAATTTGGTTTCTGAAACTTTTTCCTCTATTTCATCTTCTTTGTCATCGTTCAACCGAATCCGGCGTAATCAAATCGATAAGGACCCAACTGTTTTCAGACTCTTCTCCGATCACATCAATCGTCTCAGGATCGATAAGCCAGCGATCCCCAATCAATACCAAGTCGAACTGAACGACCGTTAAATCGCCTGATCCCGGAATTGCTGCGAATACTGAGCATTCATCTTTAAACAAATCATCATTGCCACGAGGATTCTTCCCGTCGCGAATTCGATACCACCTAACCGGATTCGAAACCATTATCCGAAGACCGTTTTCATTGCCCAGTAAACGCTTGCCATGATTAGACCGAATCCAATCCAACAACGTATCATGCTGGCCTCGAAGGCGACGTTTGAACAAATAAGCTGTATCCGAGTTGATCAGAAAAATGTCGGAATCCGCATATTCAGTTTCAGTGCCACGCAATACGTCAAAAAACTGACGAACCTTCTGCGTGGGTGGATAATCAGAAAGCATTCCTCGAGTATCCATATGGATAACAGGGCTGTCGTCCACGCCGATGAAATCACTGCGCGTAGAACTACAGGAAGTTAATACCATGAATGCCAGAATACTAATCACACATTTATATTGAATGGAAAATTGCAATTGATTAGTAAACTCAATACAGGTGTCAGGTTGACTCGCCACTCCTCTTTGGCCAACTGCCCGGATGCATAGTTGAGGCATCGTCCAGCATGACCATCCTCTTTTTGTTCTATCGTTGTTGGCCAAAGCGTGTTCCTTTGTTTAAGAGAAGACAAGGGTATAAGTACATAGATTTCCGCCATCTCTACCCGGCACCAGGGGTATTACCACCCGGGAAACTATGCACGCCACACATAGAATATCATGCTAATCGCTTTGCGCGTAACTTTAATTCGCCACGCCCTCGTGCAATTGCCCTCTCGTTACCACTCCAGGGCGAACGCATCTAAGGGATTCAATCGCAAAATCGCGATGAGCGTCGGAGGTAGGATGGGTTAGCGGAGCCACTTGGCGGAGCGTAACCCATCAATGAGGCCTTTGACCAAGCATGCGCTGGTGATGGGTTACGGCTCGAAGACTCGCCTAACCCATCCTACAAGACACATGCGTTTGCCCTCTTGTCACCACTCACCACTTCTCGACCAATTCCATCGCCCCACTTTTCACTTCCTGCAAAGGCCCTTGCCTGAACGTCACCAGCGGGATCTGGTACGGGCAGTTCCAGCGGATCGGCCACATCGTGTTGCCGATGCCTCGCGACAGGCACAGCAACGTCTGCTGATGTTGAATCACCCCGGCCGAGAGACGCAAAGGCCAATCCGTCGAGTTATAGAGTGCCTTGCCGCCCGGCAGGCGAATCTGCCCGCCATGCATGTGCCCTGAGAATTGCACATCAAAGCCAAAGTCCGCAGCGACTGGCAGCACCGTCGGATAGTGGGCCAGGAGAAGTTTCAGGCAAGGCTCCGTGCGCTCAGCCAGCATCGCATCGACACGTTCAGCCAGCGTCATCATGTCGCCCGGCACGTTCAGTCCCCCTGCCAGCCCAGCCACGAGCACGGGCAGGCCTTCCAGCCAGGCCGCATCATCATTCAGCCAGTTCACAGGCAGATCGGCACAAGCATCACGCACATCCGCCCCATCGTGGTTGCCGAACACGCCCAAGGTGCCCAGCCGAGGCTTGGCCCCGTCGATCAGCGTCGCCACCGCATCTCGTGCTTTTTCCGCTGCGAAAGCGGAGTCGGGATAATCCCCGGTCAACAGCAGGTAATCGACCATGGCCTCGGCCAAGGCTTCTGCTGCCTGCTCGAGGATGGCTTTGTTTTTTCGCACGTGAAAGTCCGTCACATGAGCGAAACGGACGGTTTCCAGCCCATCGGGGACGGCTGGGTGCTGTAAAATAGCGGGACAAAGCAATTGGGGCATGGCAGGCTTTCTTGTCGATGAAGGTTCCGTCGCATACATTGTAGAGAGAGGCTGGCCTGATTTGTCCCGGGCTGGCCCGTTGACCCTTTTCAGGAGCAAGAACCACGATGGCAAAGATGTTCTACACGCTGGAAGAGGCCGCCGCTGCAATGGGCGTCAGTGAAGATCAGGTCAAAGAGATGGCCAGTGATGGCAAGATCAAGCAGTACCGCGATCGCGACAAACTCATGTTCAAGCGCGATGAAGTCGATGCCTTCGGCGGGTCGGCCCAAAGCAGTGACGAATCAGGCATTGAACTGTCTGACACCGGCCTGGACATGGGTGACCAGTCTTCCGACACCGATGCCATCTCTCTGGACGAACCCGAACCCAGCAAGCCGACGCAGCAGGAAGATCCCCGGCAGGCGACGGGCATCAGTGTGTTCGATGCGGATGAAGTAGAACTGGCTGACCCGATGGCTCAGACGCAGGTGACTGACTCGTTCGGCGATATTGATGATGACATCTCGCTGGAAAGTGTCGGCTCAGGTTCAGGTCTGCTCGACCTGACGCGCGAGAGCGACGACACCAGCCTCGGTGCAGAACTGCTCGAAGAAATCTATCCCGGCGGCGACACCGGTGTCAGCGCAGGTATCGGTGGTTCAGGCACGTTTGAATCTCCGGTTGCGGAAGAAGAATCGGCTGTGGCCATCGATGAACCCGCTTACGCTCAGCAGTCCACGGCTCACATGGTTGAAGCAGGCCCCAATGACCCGGCTGGCAGTTTCATGTCTGCCGGCTTCCTTGTGGGTGCACTGGCTGCCATCGTGATCATGTTCATCGTGGTCTTCTCCATGGTGATGGATGTCCCCATTGAGTTGACTCAGCAACTGACTGCCGACGGCGGAACCATGCTGTACGCAGCAGCAGGTGGCACGGCAGTGGGTGGCCTGATCCTCGGTGTGATCGGCTTCTTCATCGGTAAGGCTGTCGGCTGAGTCATCACTGACTTTGCACAAAGAATGTTTGCGCTGGCATCACTGTGAAGTGATTGGGCTTTATTTGCAGTGCAAACATCCGGACATCAACAAGCGAGTCCTCCGGCAAGGTTTTCATGTTTTCAAGCTACGCGCGACGCGAGGTATATCTGACACTGCTGTTGGCAACGGCTGCACTGTTGGGGTTGGCGTACCTGGGCTGGTGGATCGCAGCGGGTGGTGTGGTTCTGCTTGCAGCCGGGGTGCTGGCATTTCTGCGCGATGAGGTGCGCACGATATCCACGGAGAAGCGGGTCATGGTCGCGCCTTGTGATGGCAAGGTCGTGGCGGTGGACGAATTGGCAGAGGATGAGGCCATCGGCGGGGCCTGCCTACGGGTGCGCATCTTCATGTCGCTGTTCAACATGCATGTGAATCGCATGCCTTGCCATGCGCGCGTCAGCCAGGTGCGGCAGATTGATGGGCCGAGGCAGAATCTGTTGGCTGGTGAAAAAGCCTGGGACAATCATGCCTGCGAGATGCTGCTAGACCACCCCATGCGCGACCAGCCCCTGGCTGTCGTCCGCCAGGTTGCTGGGATGACGGCACGTTGCATTGTCAACGAAGCGAAGCCGGGCGACATCTTTCAACGAGGCCAGCGGTTTGGCATGATCAAGTTTGGCTCAGGGGTTGAATTGCGCGTGCCCAGGGAACTGGTCGCGGAGATCGCAGTGAAGCCAGGCGACAGAACCCGCGCAGGCGAAACGATTTTGCTCAGGTTGAATCCCAGCCGGGATTGATGCAGTCTGTTGTTCGCGCGATTCATCGAATCAATGCTTTCGCGTGGCTTTTCACTTCACATCAATGCGTTCGATCTCGGCTCCCAACTGCTGCAGCGCGATTTCCATTTTTTCGTAACCGCGATCCAGGTGATAGACGCGGTTGACCAGCGTCTCGCCGTGGGCAGCCAGTCCCGCCAGCACCAGTCCAGCCGAGGCGCGTAAATCGCTGGCCATGACCGGGGCACCCTCAAGCTTGCGTGTCCCACTGACCAGCACAGTCGGGCCGTTGCGGATGCACTGGGCTCCCATGCGCAGTAGTTCCGCGACATGCAGGAAGCGATCCGGAAAGATTTTTTCAGTGATGATCGAGTTGCCATCGGCAAAGCACAGGAGCGCCATCATCTGGGCCTGCAGGTCAGTCGGGAAGCCGGGATAAGGTTGCGTCACCACATGCACCGGCTCAAGTCGGCGATCGCTGTTGATGGTTACCGTCTGACGCAGTTCATCATCACTTTCTTCGCCTTGCTTCTCTTCGACGCGGATGCCCACTTCGTTCAGACGATCGATCACAGCGGTCAAAGCGGTGGTCGGGCAGTTTTCCAGCGTGACATCGCCATTGGTGATTGCCGCAGCCATGATCCACGTTCCCGCCTCGATACGGTCAGGCATGACAACATGTTCAACACCAGCCAACTGATCAACGCCTTCTATGGTGATGCGAGGCGAACCCGCGCCAGCAATCTTCGCGCCCATGCTGTTAAGCATCCGAGCCAGGTCTTCCACCTCAGGCTCGCAAGCAGCCGACTCAATGACCGTCCGCCCTTCCGCGAGCGTGGCGGCACTCATCACGTTGGCTGTGCCCAGGACCGTTGAGCCGAACGGCCCACCAAGAAACACGCGTGTGCCGTGCAACTTCTTGGCCCGCGCGACGATGTAACCCGACTCCAGTTCAATCTCGGCCCCGAGCGCCCGCAGGCCGCGCAGATGAAGATCGACCGGCCGATCACCGATGTTGCAACCACCGGGCATCGACACCCGCGCTTCACCTCGTGCAGCCAACAAAGGCCCCAACACACAGATGCTGGCTCGCATCGTGCGCACGATGTCATAGTGTGCCTCGTTTTTTGCGTGATCGGTGGAATGCAACACCACGCGCCCGTCATCCTCGCGTCCGACGTGACACCCCAGCGACGCCATCAGCCGGATCATGTTGCGAATGTCAGCCAAGTCAGGCACATCGCGCAAGGTCACCGGCTGATCGGCCAGCAAAGCCGCTGCCATCAAGGGCAATGACGCATTTTTCGCACCATGAATGCGAAAGGTTCCTCTGAGCCTGTGTCCGCCTCGTATTCGAAATGCATCCATAAGTGAGTTTTCCCAAAGCCAGACCAACTTGGCAAACCGCTACCTGACCCGTCGATCCTCAGTTGCATCAGCCCGGCCCGGCTTTATCATCGACCACACTTCACGCACCACTCCAAACACGAAGGATTCCAATCATGGCAGGCTTCTTTCCCAACGAACAAACCACCCTTTTCTGTGACGGCGGCATGGGTACGCAACTCATCGCTGCAGGTCTGACCACCAATGATGCTGCCATCCTCTGGAACCTTGAAAAACCCGACGTCATCCGACAGATTCACCAGGCCTACGCCGATGCCGGCTGCCAGACCATCACGACCAACACGTTCCAAGGCACGCGCACCGCGTTGGCCATGCACAACGCATCCGACCGCGTGGTTGAAGTTAATGCTGCTGCTACGCGCATCGCCCGTGAAGTCGCGGATCAGCAACCGCAAGGCAGCCGGCCCTGGGTCCTGGCGGACATCGGCCCTTTCGGCGGTTTCCTCGAACCGATGGGTGAAACCACGCCTGAAGAATTACTGGACATTTTTACCGAGCCCCTGGCTGCGATGTATGAAGCCGGGGCCGACTCCGCCGTGATCGAGACGATGAGCGATCCCGCCGAGGTCGTCATCGCCATCCAGGCTGCGAAGAAGCTGGATGCCAGCAAGCCGGTGATGAGCACGTATGCATTCGAGAAGCAGCAGGATGGCAGCTTCCGCACCATGATGGGGGTGACCGTGGAGCAGGCGCTCAAGCAGGCGATTGATGCCGGGGCCGACCTGGTCGGTGCGAACTGTGGCACGTCACTCTCACTCGATGATTACATCAAGCTGGCTGGGGAGATGGTGGCTGCGGCCGGAGCGACGCCGGTCGTGCTGCAACCCAATGCCGGCACGCCCAAGCAAGTGGACGGCCAGTGGGTTCACCCGGCCAGTCCTGATGACATGGCCAAGTACGTCAAGCGCTGGCTGGACACCGGCCTGCGTGCACTGGGGGGTTGCTGCGGTACAACGCCGGCACATCTCAAGGCCATGATTAAAGCAAGCAAGGTTTGATACGGTTGCGTTGATGGGTATGGCTCGAAGACTCGCCTAACCCATCCTACGCGCCTCAATCATTTACACCCATTCACCACGTGGCAGATCGCGTCGGCGCAGTTCAGCATTGATCTGTGCCACATGATGCTGCGCGTGACGCATGGAATACAAGGCACGATCAAGCAATGTCTTGCCAGTCCACGGAAACTCAGTTTCTGCCTCAAACCACTCAGTTTCCTTGATATCAGCCAACCAGTTTTGAACCTTAGGTTGCACACGGTCCAGCAAGTCGAGAATCTGTTGCTGCGAGGGAAGTTCGCTCGCAGGCGACCCTTCCCAGTCACCACCTAAGGAACCCCAATTAAAGTCTTTAGGCGTGTTTTCACTGTAAAAGTCTGCAGTTTCCACGATGTGGTAAGCCAGTCTTGCCGGCGTCAGCCAATCGTGATCGCTCTGCCTCCACTGCTCATCCGACATGTTGGTAATGGCTTGCCTCAGTGTTTTCCAAGTTCGGTCAAACTGCCTGGCCACGACGTCGCCGATCTGCGTGTTGGACATGACAACTGCTCCTGTAGGCACTCATGTGGTTAGATGAAATTGATCTGCTCAGACTGAGAATTTCTTGAGAATCAAGGTATTGTTCTGCCCGCCGAAGCCATAGTTGTTGGACAGGCAGATATCGACCTTGGCCTGGCGTGCTTCGTTGGGCACATAGTCCAAGTCGCATTCCGGGTCAGGATCGTGCAAGTTAATCGTGGGAGGCAGCATCTGGTCGCGCAAAGCCAGGATACACGTGATTAACTCAACCGCCCCAGCCGCTGCAATGAGATGGCCCATCATGCTCTTGATCGAACTCATCGGCACGTGCTTCGCCCTGTCACCAAACACGCGTTTGATCGCTCGGGTTTCGATTGAATCATTCTCTTTTGTCCCCGTGCCATGCACTGAGATGTAGTCGATGTCTTCCATCGTCAGCCCAGCATCTTCAAAAGCTCGCTCCATCGCACCGGCTGGGCCTCGCCCTTCCGGATGCATGTCCGTGATGCGGTAAGCGTCGGCTGAAGCGCCATAACCTGCGATCTCGGCCAAGGGTTTCGCGCCCCGCGCCAAAGCATGTTCCAACGTCTCAAGTATCACGATGCCCGAGCCTTCACCGAGCACAAAGCCATCACGGTCTCGGCTGAATGGGCGACTGGCTGTAGCTGGAGCATCATTACGCGTGCTCAACGCGGTCAAACGATTGAAGCCGGTCACACCAAGCGGATGAATCATCGAGTGCGTGCCGCCGGCAATCATCACGTCGGCATCACCTCGCCTGAGAATCTGACTGGCTTCACCGATGGCCTGTGTGCTGGCGGCGCAGGCGGTCAGGCAGTTATAAGTCGGGCCTGACGCGTTCAATTCCATGGCTACGTGTTGGGCGGCCATGTTCGATTCCTGCTCCAACTCACGCAGTTGCTGCATGGCCTGCCTGCCCCGTGCATACCAAGGCGATGGATCTACCGCGCGACGCTCCGCGTTCCACCCAGCCAGATTCGCAGCCACGTAACCCTCGAAATCAATCGGCCCTTCACCGGCGCCCAGGTAAAGCCCGACACGGTAAGGATCAACTGCGTTCCCTTGGTCACCGCTGGATAAGCCAGCCATCTTCCAGGCCTGCGTCGCGGCTCCCAAAGCAAAGGCTGTGTTTGGCAGGATACCCTCGTGCCTGGACGCGTCGGCGACGAACTGGCGAAAGTCGTAGTCAGGCTTGACTTCCGAGGCAAACTGCGTCGGGAAGGTGGAGGCATCAAAGCGCGTGGTCGGGGCAATGCCTGACTCCCCCTTGAGCAGCCGCGACCACACCGTCTCGATCTCGTGACCCAAAGGTGTCACCCAACCCATCCCTGTGATGACGATGCGATGATTCATGACAACACCTCCGGACGACTGACAATCATCGCGGCATTCTGCCCACCTGTCCCAAACACCAACACGAGAACGTGCTTCAAATCGCAAGGCTGGCTCGCTTCGCTGCCACATCGCAAACCGTCTGGCGGATGTTCACAATGGATCGCTGCAGGCAATGTCTGTGTTTCGATCATTTTCGCAGCCAAGGCCAGCGACAAAGCGCTGTAACCTGCACCGCACATGCCCACATACGGGGCAGCCGAACGCATGGGCATTTGCTTGACGCGTTCACCAAACACTTCGCGACACGCCTGGACTTCCACCTTGTCGCCAGCCTGCCAGCCGAGGCCCATACCGACCACCGCATCAATGTCGGTCGCTGTGATATCCGCATCGCGCAACGCCGAGCGAATCGCCGCGGTCAGTGCTTTCACGGCTGATGTGGCATCTTCCTCCAGCAGCCGATCATGGTTCTGCGTCGCCCCCTGCCCGGCGATCATGGCGTAAGCCTTCTTTCCCTCATCCGCGCGTTGAGTGAAAGTCTCTTCCGCTTCCAGCATCACGATGGCCCCACCTTCACCCGCCAAGCAGCCGGTGGCCTGCGTGTCGTAGGGTTTGATGATTTTGGCTGGGTCGTCGGCTGCGCCTTTGTGAAGTCTGCCGGTAAATTCCTGGCGAAGCATGGCCATGGGATTGATCTTGCTTTCAACTCCCCCCGCAAAGCAGAGGTCCGCCACGCCCCGCTCAATGGTGCGCATCGCTTCGCAGGCGGAAAGCAAGCCCGATGCTTCCGTGCAGGTCACGGTGTTGGAAGGGCCCTGGGCATCGTGAAGAATGGTCACATGACAGGCGAGCATGTTGGGCAGATACTTGAGCAACCAGAGCGGCGTCAGATCAAAGATGCCTTTCTCACCCCACAGATGCATATCGAAGTTGCCCGATTCATCGCGAGCTTCAGACAAGGCCAGGGTCAACTCATCCACATCCGCAGCGATCAATCCGGCACCGATGTTCGCACCGATGCGAGGCGAGGCATATGTCGGCTTTGCATCATCCAGGCCATCACATTCGATGCGACTTTTTGTCAGCACAGCCGCATCGCGAACAGCCAGGTCGGCGGCCGCGACGCAAAGCTCGATGTCCCGGGCCATGACTTTCGTCGCTTTGCGGTAGGACTTGGGGACATAGTCACGCACTTTGAAATCGCTGGTCACTTCAAAGCCAGCATCACTTGCGAATGCAGAGGCATCGAACTGTTCGATGGTTGCGGCGGGGCTTTGGCCTTGCGTGGCTGCAGACCAGAAATCGTCAATGCCCAGTCCGTTGGCGGTCACTGCTCCCAAGCCTGTAATCAATACACGTCTTCTCATGATTCATTCCGTTCGGCTGCGGATCAGTCCACATTGCCGAGTCGCACAGTTTAGGCGATCCATCGTTTGGCCGTCGAATGTGATGTCCAAAACAGTATCCAGGGCGAACGCATGTGGCTTGTAGGATGGGTTAGAGCAGGATGAGTTCAATCATCGCGTCTTGGGTGCCACACCTTGACGACATTCGAGCGGAGCGAGAGAGGCGCAAAGTGTGTGGATGCTATAAGGTGGTGTGGATGCTGAAAGTTGGGGTGGCTGCGGATACGCGAGGAGTGAAGCGACGCAGCGTAACCACATTCTTCTCCCCACGAGCCGCGCTCCGTAAGGAAGCGGATTCTTCGGCGGGTGGCGTGGCCATCGCGTAGTCCTGAGCGCAGTCGAATGGGCGAAGCATGGCCATGATATTCAGTGAGTTTAAAAGAAAGAGTATCACGCAAAGGCGCAAAGACGCGAAGAACGCAGAGGTAAGCAGGGCGAACGCATGTACGGAATTCAGGAGCGCAGATCGCGCTGAGCATCGCAGGTAGGATGGGTTAGCGAAGCCTTTTGGCGGAGCGTAACCCATCAATGAAGCCCATGACCAAGAGTCGTCAGTTGATGGGTTACGGCTCGAAGACTCGCCTAACCCATCCTACAAGCCACATGCGTTTGCCCTTCACAGCCGGGTGGCGTGGCCATCGCGTAGTCCTGAGCGCAGTCGAATGGGCGAAGCATGGCCATGATATTCAGTGAGTTTAAAAGAAAGAGTATCACGCAAAGGCGCAAAGACGCGAAGAACGCAGAGGTAAGCAGGGCGAACGCATGTGCGGAATTCAGGAGCGCAGATCGCGCTGAGCATCGCAGGTAGGATGGGTTAGCGAAGCCTTTTGGCGGAGCGTAACCCATCAATGAAGCCCATGACCAAGAGTCGTCAGTTGATGGGTTACGGCTCGAAGACTCGCCTAACCCATCCTACAAGCCACATGCGTTTGCCCTTCACAGGTAAGATAGCTCCTTGATATGAGCAAGGCTTAGAGAATATCTGTGTTAACTCTCTGCTTCCTCCTTCGACTAGTTCAGGATTCGTCGCGAGATTACTCAGCCACCCAGCGCATTTCAGCTTTCCATCGAGAGCACAGTTTGCCTCGCAGACTCGGTCAAACTGTGGCACCCCACTACGAATGAGTTGGGTATGCTCAAAAAGTTCTTAATCACTCAATGCCAAACAAAGGCGGGTGGTGTGCGCCATCGCCGGGCTTATGTTTGGTCAAGGGCTTCATTGATGGGTTACGCTCCGCCAAAAGGCTTCGCTAACCCATCCTACCTACGACGCTCAGCGCGATTTTGCTCCTGAGTCCGTGTATGCGTTCGCCTCAATACGGCATGGACTTGCCCACATCATCAACAACGGTCTGGCTATACTCGTGGCTCATGACTGGCCGCTCCCTGACAGACAAACTCGAAAATGCCCAGCGCATCTGCATCATGCTGCCAACCTGGGTCGGCGACATGATCATGGCTACACCTGCCATTGATGCGATTCAAACCCGTTACCCCCAGGCCAATTGGCAATTGGCAGGTAACGCTGCTGCGTTTGATCTTTTTCAGGCCTGGCCTGATGTGCAGGTGCTTCTGCCCGTCACCAAAAAGCCGCTGTCTGACGCCCGGGTGATGCGAGCCAGTCAGCCTGATGCCATCATCCTGTTGCCCAACAGTTTCCGCTCGGCGCTGTTGGCCCGATTGGCTGGTGTGCGCACGCGAGTCGGGTACAAGCGAGATCAGCGCAGTTGGCTGCTGACCGATGGCCCGACGCCACCGCGCGAGCATGGCCGACTCAAGCCTGTCCCTGCCGTGGACTATTACCTTGAGTTGGCAGCATACTGCGGGGCTGATGTCGCACGTCAAGGCCAAGCCATCGCGCGCGACAAGTTTCGCATGACCATGCCCGTCACCGATGAGGCCAGTGAAGCAGCACGGCAGATCAAAGCTGACCTGTGCCCTGAGGGCCAACCGCTGGTGCTACTTTGCCCGGGAGCAAGCAAGATTGAAAAACGCTGGCCGGCCCAATCCTTCGCTGCGCTGGCGGATCACTTGACCGAGCGCTGCGGCGTGCGTGTCGCAGTCACAGGCTCCCCTTCCGAAGCGAGTATCCTTGAGCAGATTATCTCATTAGCCAAGTCGGATGTCGTGAACTTGCGCGACCACAACTTATCGCTGCAACTGCTGCTGGCCTTGTGCGCTCAGGCGCAGTTAATGGTTTGCAACGACACAGGCCCGCGCCACATCGCAGCCGCAGCCGGGTGCCCGGTCATTGCCTTGTTCGGCCCGACCACGCCCAAGTGGACACTCATCCCCTTCGAGCATGATTACCACATCCAGTCGCAGGACGGCCTGATCAACTCAATTGCGATAGACTCCGTCGCAGAGAAAGCGCTGTCACTGCTCACTCGGAAGTAGCCACACCAAGTCGCGATCAGCAAGGAATCATACGTTGTACATCGGCCTGTTTGCCCCCTATTTCGATGCGACTGGTTACCCCGGCAGGCGACTGCCCGTGTGGGTGGCTCAGTCTTTGCAAGGGGCCGGTCATCATGTCAACTTTCACTTTGCCAACAGTGCGCCCAACTCGCCGGATTTGGGATTTGAAGTGACGCGCTGGCCCCGGCCGGAAAAGTTTGGCAGGCGAAGCGTTGAATTTCACTCATCCATCTGGGCTCGCAGACTGTTTGAGAAAAGCCATTTTGACGCGACACTTTCGTTCAGCAGTTTCGTCCCAGGCCGCGTCATGGTTCTCATGCATGGCCGATATGAGGATGAACTTTTCCCGTGCAGGCCGGGCGTTCCCTCAGTGGAAGGGTTGCCACAACGATTGCTTCATCGCGCCCGCCATGATGAACCGACCGCGGCTTTGCAACGACTGGAAAGCGAAGCTCTCGGACACAAACTGACGAAAACCATCATCGCCCCATCCACCAACCTTTATGAAAAGGTGATGGACGATCTGGTGCCTCGGTTGCCTCAACTCAGGAAGGTGGATTTCTTACCGCCAGCCGTGGAGACAATCACTCAAAGTGATGCCGAGGATCAGTATCAAGATCAAGTCGCGAGACAACGTTGGCGGGCGCGTCTCAAAATTCAGCCGCAGGATTTGGCTGTGCTGATACCCGTCGAACATGAGGAGGCGGACAGGCCACAATGGCTGGTGCAGGCTTTGGCTTTATGTCCTCCGGAAATGCAGCAACGGCTAATGTTGATCTTCACGGGCAAGGTTTCCTACAAGGTGCAGAAGTTCGCACAAGAACTTGGCATGAGGCAGCGGGTTCGGTTTGTCGGCCAGACCACGCAATGGGAAGCCTTGGCAGTGTTGGCTGATGCGGCATGCTGGCCGACACTCAGGCCGGGCTGGCCTGGCGCGATGCTCTGGCTGGCACAGCGCGGCTTGCCTTTGATCGTGCCCGGTCAGGTGCGTTCTTCCTGCATGGCTTGCACAACTGACGACGCTTCTGGGACATCTTGTCCAAGGATTTATCCGGTCAATCCGGCGAAGAAGCCGCAGGCCTGGGCTGATGCACTTGTGGCAATCTGTGACGACCCAAAAGAGCAACTCACCGCAACCCCGAATTCTCCACAAAGCATTGATTTCATTTCGTTTACAGATTTTATCGGCGTGGTGGAATCTGCTCTGACGGGACAGGCTGGCAAGCGCGACACCAGCCAAAGCAAAGTTGCTCCCAGTAAGCAAGTGCCATGACGCATGCATTGTTTGGATTTCGTAAAAGACTTGACAGCCGATTGACCGACACTATAGTTGTTTGTGAGCGAAGAAAACTGGCAAGTGTCAGTTCGCTCAAACCTCACCAGTGCAAAGCTGGGACGGCCTGACTGAATATTGGTCGTTAGACATAATTCGCGGCAAAGCCGCAACCCAATGCTGCTGCAACGGCAGCGAAGTGCCCAAGGGCAGGTGAACTATGAAGACGAATGAACCGGGTAATACCTACGCACCGTGGCTGTTTTTTGTGAAAACTGGCTTGTGGACGGCTGTTTTTGCCACACTGGGTCTGCTGATCCCGACGATCGGCTCAGAAGCTCAAAATGCAGTGCTTTACATCACACAACCTTACCAGTCGATCTTCGGCTCGGTTGGCTCGGTGGTGGTTGTCGCTGCTCTGCTGGCCTTGCTGGTGAACTGCGCCAGCCTGATGCTGGTCGGCGTGTTTGCCAATGTGGGCAAGCTGCTCCAACCCGGCAAAGCCAAAGTCGAGGTGAAAGCTGATGAGCGAGATATGGATATCGATGGTGCCATGCCTTCCGCTGCGTGAAGCAAAGCTGGACCACTTTTACAGTCACTGAATCATGATTCTGAACTTGTGCCTGATGCAATAAAACAGGCGAGAGTTGTTCAGTCTCAAAAAGAATAGGTTTCATCATCACGGGCCGTCGTCATGACGGCTCGTTTTTACTGCGCTGCACTGTTGGGCATGAGATAAACGATGCGATGCAAAAAATAAGGAGTGGTTCAAATAACTCCTCATACTTCCCCTTCACTTATCAATCACAATCCCTTCAGCATCTTCAATCGAATGGAAAAGGAAACGCTTGGCCAATGGCTCATGATCTTTCATCTGCTCGTCTTTCCAGCGGACGATCAACCGGGCAATATGGCCGTGCTCAATGTAATCAATTCTCATCTCATTATATCCGTTAAAGAGATAAACCGGAACGAACGATCGGCCTCTCACTGTGGCTAATTTTTCGCCGTTCAGCCAGACATCGGCCTGGTCATCCACGTGAAACTCGAGTTCATACTTGCCTGCTTTTGGAGGCTTGATGAATGTGCGCACCCGAACCGCAAATTGGTCCACCCCGACGCCTCGTGTGGGAGAGCCCTGCCCCCAATCCATTTCCAGGTCGCTCAAGGTGCGGTTGATGCTTCGCCCTTCAAACTTCCGCTCGACAAAAAACTGGGCCGCCGCTCCAGGCAGCAACTTAAGATCACCCCATTCAATCACCTCCGCCGCCTGCATCTTTTCACGTAAAGCACTACGTTCCAGCCCGGCCACCTTGGGCAAAGCCTGGCGATACCAGTGATTGGCTCGCTCGCGCATGGCATTACCGACGAGCCCCGACTCACTTGCCGCGGCCTCGGCCCATTGATCGCCCATCGCAATCAGCGATTCCGCATCCTTCTTGATGTTCAACTCTGCCTTGGCTAAATCGGCCAACCTCTGCTCCGACCCCTTGGCCAGCATGGGCAGACCCTTCTCCCATTCGCCGCGATACAAAGCCAGGTATCTGCCGACCTGCAAGTTCGCGCGAGGATCGTCCGGCTTATCCTTGAGTACCTGCATGTCTTCTTCAATGCGGGAAAACTCACGACGAAGCTCGCCCACTTCATTGATCCTTGAAGTCAACATGCGCGTCAGAGCCGGGTTACGTGTCATGCGAACACTTGCCTGTGCCGTCTGCAGAAACCTTGCAGCATCCATGTAATCTTCGTCTGCGATCGCCCGGTCAGCCCATTCCATGCAAAAATCAATCATGGCTTCGTGCTGCTCAGGCGTGCGCAATGACCTTCTCATGCCATTGGTTGCGAGATTCACTTTCTCATAGGCATCGATCTTGAAACGTGCATCCAGACTTCTCAAAGCGCGAGAAACCTGTCTCGGTTCGCCAGCATTGGTTGCCAGCAGAAGCGACTGATCCAGCAGTACGAAAACTTCTGCAGTCCCCTGTTCCGGTTCCATCGCCCGACGCCAAAGCAGGTTCGACATCGCAGCCAACTCATCCGGCTTGACCCGACCAAACGCTTCGGGCAAGACTTTCTGGGCCAACTTCTGAGCTTTATCAATCTCTTCACCTGTAGGCACCTCTGCTTTATCCGATTCATCTTTCTTCGCTTGCGCCTCTAATGAAACCGGCAGCAAACCCAGGACAAACCCAAAGACGATGCCAAAGGTCAGCCAATGAATACGACGATATGAAACGATTGATCTGTGTGACATGGACACTCCTGAATCCAAGAACGAAACGACTTTCGCCTCGTGTATGCTATCGCAATCAAGTCATGAAATGAAATTTCCGAGTGAAACCACTGTAACACTTGCGTGATTCATAGATTCATCCGTCAAAGCCGCTAGAATTCGCAAAGTCCTACCCTTCAACCAGCAGGAGGCTGCATGCTCTCAAACAGCCGAAGTTTTTTTTCCATACTTCTCATCCTTGGCCTGATCGTCACGGGCACTCTCTCAGCAGCCGGCCCGCAGCCTCAGCAGGAACGTGTCAATCCGATCGGCGTGGTTTATCAAAGCCTGCAATTGGTCGGCCAAGGCAAGGGGGCGCAAGCCAATGAGAAGATGGCCAGCATCAGCGATCAACTCGATGATTCGCCCAATGCCTACTCTGCCAGGCAGTTGGAGGCCATGTTGTCTGGCAAGGTTTGGCAACAACAGAGTTACTGGGCCAATCGGCAGGTCGTGTCGCGCGTCGTGCTGGTGCAGAATGACGCGGAATTTCTCAAGTCCATCCAACAATGGGAAGCGGACAAGTTCTGGCCGGTGCTTTATGAAGACGCTTGGTTCACCACTTTATTCATCGAGGCGTTCGAGCCAAAAGAGATATTGCGTTTCGCGCCGGGAGAAAAACCTGAGCATCAAGCAGACGATGCCCTGACAAAAGTCATCGAGCAGCACAACAAGGCAATCGCTCAATCCAAACAACCTGTGCCCGGCATGGTGTTGATCGATCCGGCGTCTGACTTGAAATGGGCCGGGCTGGCGCTGGCTGCGGGAAGAGGCCAACCAATCGTTCTGTGGGAGACAGAGAAAAGGTATTTCGATGTCGCCGATTGGTCTTTAACTGAGAAACTTGCCAAGGAGATCGCTGGGATTGTTCAAAAACAGTTCGGCAAGGATGCATTCCCCGTCATTGGGCTGACCCTGGCTGGTGATTATCCCTACCGCTATCTGCGCCCCGGCAAGACCAAAAAGAGCGATGCTGACGCGATGGATGATTTGCTGGGTCGCGATGGGCAAGGCAGACGGTTGGCTTACGTTGGTCGATTGATGGGCAGCAAAGAACAGGCGATGTACCAGGCCATGGCCTCGATGTTCCTGCAACCCAAAAACGCCCTGCTCTACAACACCTATCTCACCAAAGGCCAGGGCGGTGCCTTTGGGGCTTTCCATATGGACCTGGCTGAAGTCTGGCTCAAACGCCACATGAAAGTGACTGCTCCCGATGCCCAGGTGATTCGCCGGGACCATTGGCTGAGTCTGACCAACATCGGCCAAACCTTTGACTTCTATCTGATCAACTCCGCTGGTGCCTGGACACAATGGACGATCCGTTGGCCAAGTGAAAAAGGCTCGACCGAAGACATGCCCATCGGCCACGCCTCGGCCGTCCATATGGTGCATAGCTACAGCATGAGTGCTCCCCATACCACACGTTCGGTCTCTGGCCGATTCATCGCTGGCGGTGCATACTGGTACTACGGTTCAATGAATGAGCCAACCCTTGGTGCCTTTGTCACACCCACGAGACTCGCCACCCTGGCCAGCAGCGGCACCCCGCTGGTGATGGCAGCCAGATATCTCCCTATTGAAGGTTCAGGCCGGGCTTGGCGGTTGATGTTGATTGGTGATCCGCTTTTTACCATTCGTCCTGAACCAGCCAGACGAATCGAAGGCAATAAGCTGCCAGGCACGGTCTCTGTGATCACCACTCAACCCAAAACCATTGGGGAAAGATTGAGACAGGCTACCTGGTCAGGAAAGATCAAAGAAGCCAACCTTCTTGCCGTTCAATTGCTCAAACAGGAACCGGATGACAACCGCGAAGACTATGGCCTGGCAGCTTTGGTCCAACTTCGACAAGGGCAATCAGACTGGGCTGTCAACCTGCCCGCCAAGGAACTGCGTTCCTCCTCAGCCAGTACCCGGTACATTCTCATGGAAGGCATCCATCGAGCAGGTTCCCGCGCATTAGCTGGCAATCATTTCACGGACGTGGAAAAGTTAATCAATCATGTCTGTGAGTTGGGAGATGCAACAGACCTTTATCAACTGGCTTCAGATTACATCGATGAAATGAAGAAAGCTGGACGTATCGAACAGGCCCGACAATTCATCGCTTCGCTGGCACAACGAGAAGACATGCATATCAGCCGTCGGCGGGCATTGAATAATCTGCTCAATAAAAACTGATCCGTAGCAATCAGGCTGAGCGGATAGATGCACGCGATGCGATCTGTTCCAATGCCTGCTCGCGATACGCGGGGGAGAATTGCAGCAGCACCAGCCGAAACTGCTCCGGGGTCAGCGTGGCATCAGATGCCCCGGCTTCTTCACAACTGCGGGGCATGCCCCACACAGCGCAACTGGCTTTGTCCTGAGTCAGAATCACACCCCCTGCAGCACGTAAGGCAATCGCCCCTTTCGTGCCGTCGCGCCCGATGCCTGTCATCACAATGCCTAAAGCCGCAAAGCTAAACGACGAACTGACGCTGGTGAACAGTTCATCCACGCTGGGTTTGAATGCCAGTTCCACAGGCTCGGGCGAAATATTCACCTTGAATCGTCCAAGCTTGCCAACTACACGAAAATGCTGATGGCCTCGTCCGATGTAGATCGTGCCGGGCAACAAGGGTTGACCTTCTTCTGCATGGACGACGTTAAGAGCCGCCTTCTGAGCCAATCTCTTTGAAAAAGAGTCACTGAATGCGGGTGGAAAATGCTGAGCGACGACAATCGGGAAAGGCAGGTCCGCAGGTAAATTTGACAGCATGTTTTCAAGCAGAGACGGCGCCCCCGTACTGCTGCCGATGGCGACGCAGCGAAATCGTCCCGGTTCAAAGATCGGCACGGGTTGCACCATGCATAGACTCCTGCTGTCTGCCATCATTATCGGCTGCCCGGTTGCAGGATATTCGTTTCCCATAATCATTCCTGCCATTTCGAGCATGTTTGTGGCAATCAGGCGACTTACGTAAAGTCCTGATGTGAAAGGAACAGCGGATAATTTGGCACCTACCCATATCAAAAACCTGCAATGGACATGCACCGTCCCCCAAGTGCTTCAGCGCTGGCCTGACCATTATCGCTGCCTGATGCTCTACTCGGGCAGGCACGATGCCAAATGGGCGACGCAGACGCTTCTGGCATGCCCCACTGCTTATGTCAGGGCATCGATCCATCCAGAATGTCTTTCACATGTTTGTGAAGAATCATCTGCACCATGCCTGCAAGTGGTGATCGAGAAAGCGGGTGAATTGCCCGAGCAGATTTCCAAGGCTGACCATTGGCAGCAGGTGCTGGATGCTGTGGGAAAAGATCAGTCGGGTTTATGGATCGGCTACTTCGCGTATGAACTCGGCCACATTCTCGAACCCGCCACTTTGAAGATCAATCAGCAGAGCATCACCCAGGAAGCAAAGGCTGCATCGCAAGAAACATCCAAACACGCCTTTCCACTTTTTGAACTCTATTACTGCCCGGATTGGTTGAGACAGGACACAAACACTGGCCAATGGCAATTGCATCATGCCAGCCATCAACTGCCAGACTGGTTTCAAGCTATGGATGCAAGCTGTGATGATTCGAAGAAGCAGTGCGCGAAGATCAATCTGAGCTGTGATCTTGACTTATCAAAGCAGCAATTCACGAAGATTGTAAAGCGCGGCTTGGCGTATGTGGCGGCAGGCGATGTGTATCAGGTGAACCTTTCTCATCGTCTGATGGCGAACGCAACGGAAGGGAACACCCCTCTGTCTCGTGAGGTGATGATGCGTCTGGCTGAGCATTCCCCAGCCTGGTACGCAGGATTGATTGAGGCCGGGGGAAGCGATCCCCAAAAGCCGGGCGACAGGTTTGTGGCCAGCGTTTCGCCTGAATTGCTTCTCCACAAGCAGGCGGATGGCTTGCTCACGACCCGGCCGATCAAAGGAACACGAAGCGATGTTGAGGATCAAGCCAATCTCGCCAGATCTGTGAAAGACACTGCTGAGTTGGACATGATCACCGACCTGATGCGCAACGACCTTGGGCGAATCTGTGACATCGGCAGCGTCAAGGTCGCCAGCAAACGCGAGATCGAACAGCATCCGTCCATACAACATGGCGTATCGACCATCACAGGCCGACTACGCCCTGACATCGCTTTGACAGACATGATGCGAGCCATCTTCCCGGGGGGCTCGGTGACCGGTGCGCCAAAGATCCGGGCCATGCAAATCATCCACGAACTGGAAACAGGCAGTCGAGGCCCGTATTGCGGCAGCCTGTGCTGGTTTATGAATCATGAGTTTTCCATGAGCGTGGGCATCCGCACCATCGAAGGGGTTAGGCAAGATAACCTAGCCTGGGAGCTTGCCTATCGCACAGGATGTGGCATTGTGGCTGACAGTGTGCCTGAAGATGAGTATCAGGAAAGCTTGATTAAAACCCGCCCGTTCATGTCACTTCTCAATCAGTAGTTTATTAAATAGTCAACTTGTCACACATTTCTATTCGTTTGCTAACAAATTACCGACTTTTCTTTGACCGTTTATCTCTATAAAGGTTGCCTGAGTTGGTCACAACTGTCACTTGACTCATCTGTGCGTTGACAAACGATTGACCTTGCCTAACGGACATGATGCCAAGATGCTGGATCTGAAGGACAATCAGGCTGCTTTGAAACAGGATGCCAAGTCCGGCTCATCGCATGGACATGCGCGACATGCTTCACCGAATCCTCGTGTCCAGGGTGACTCACACTTACCCTTTGGCCGCAAACCAATCCGTTGGGATATCAACAAGAAGTATGGCACCCCCAACCATAGCCAGCGTGATTCCAGGCCAGCGAAACACAAGTTTGGCGATCCAGCACGAATTGCAAGATTGAATGAAGCACCTGAAGCTCATTACTACTCACTGGTTCTTGCCCGAGATGCCAAACTTCGACAGAAGATACTCCTGGCTTTGGCGGCGAACGGCCATCTGACCCGGTCTTTGGCTCATGAAGCAGAGGCCATCGAACTTCTTCAAGAGGAAACCCCCCAGCTTCTCGTGCTGGCGATTGACCAGCATTTGCTTGATTTTTCGGATTTTTTCTGTGATTGGCGTCAACAGGCTGAAACAACTTTGGCTGTTCTCGGAGTCCTGCCAGCCAGTGAGACTGACCTGGCCAGACGAATCCCAAGTCGGCTGGTCGATGACATCCTGACAGAGGATCAACTGCTGGATGGCCCACTCTTATCTCGAAGGCTGGAACACTTGATGACTTCACCGCACTCTCCAAGCAAACATGACTTGCCAGACCAGGGCGTCCTGCAAGTCGGGCCGATCCGACTGACACCTGAGAAATACGAAGTCACGATCCATGGCCAACCCATTCAACTCACCCTGACACAATTTCGACTTCTTCTCGTCTTAGCGCGCAGACCGGGCTGGGTGTGCAGTTCTGAACAGATCAGCCATCAACTCAAGCAGTTCTCGATCGGGGCCGACAGCGGATCAGTAAAAACACATATCTACTTACTCAGAAAAAGACTTGGCCAAGCTGGTCGGTTGATCGAAACCGTCAGAGGCATGGGTTATCGAATTTCTTCTGTCAATTCTTAAAATATTTTCATTACTAATTCATTTTAATCGCATTTTTATAGTGCGTATTATTCTTGTCTATTCATCATTAATAATTTTTCGCCTTTAGACATTTTTTTACGCAACACTCACAATACATGGACTTAAGCATGGGATTATCTTTTTTGGAGATCAGGGACAGGACTTATGCGGACTTTACGGACAGAACCGCTAATCACTCCAACAAAAGGGCCTTGATAAGATGGAAATGACGAATCGAGCAGCAACGAAACTGCCTGCTATGGGTACTGGGCGACGACAGGGATTCACCTTGATTGAATTGCTGGTCGTCATATCAATCATCGCATTGTTGATCGGCATGTTGCTGCCCGCTCTGGGAGCAGCGAGAGAAGCAGCCAATGCAATTGCGTGTGGCTCAAACACGCGAGCCATCATGCAGGGTGTGGCCACCTACGCCGCTGAAAACAGCGATCATTACCCCCCCTCCTACCTCTACATTCACCCACAAACCGGACAGATCGACCCCAACGACCAGAAACTGGGCGTACCCGGCTTACGATATCTCCATTGGTCATCACTCATCTTCGAGGACTCCGTTACCGCCAGTGAAAAATTCAGTTGCCCTTCGATGCAATATGGAGGCCTGCCACGCACCAATCCGGGCGATGATAAATACCTTCTGCCTGAGTTTCAGGCCAATAAGAAAGGCAGCAACATCGAGGATAAACAGGTGCCTTGGGTCGCCTACACGACGAATGCTGCGGTCGTTCCTCGAAATAAATTCAGCGGTGCACAGAACGGCCAGGCGTTTGACCATTGGGTGAAAGCGGGCATCATTGATAACCCCTCCTCCACAATCCTGGCAACCGAGTTTCTGGATAAACCCGTGGCTTTTCTTGAAAACAACGAAATCAAAAGTCACCGCCCAATCAATCCGTTCTACTTTTCCGGCAACCTCGAAGGGAACCCCTATGAAGGCACCGGTTATGGCCCGCAGTTCAGTTACCACCGTAGCGCCCCAACCAATTTCACGGGTGAATACAGCGAGCAGGAAATGGACCTGCACTCACGCGAAAGTGAAAGACCGCTTGCAGCAAAAGGGACGGCTGGCATCGTTCGTGTCGGCATCGGCATGCATCACAATGGTGCGGTGAACTTTGTCTATACCGATGGCCACGTTCAAAGAAAGACCGCTCTGGAAACATTTAACGAACGCGAATGGGGCTCAAAGTTTTACTCTTTGCAATTGAAACTTTCTCCTTTCCTTAATGCAGAAGCCAGAGCGATCAAGGAAAGCTATACGCAGGTTAAGGATGCAAAATGAACAAGGTGCCCATCGGCATCTGATTGAATAAAGATCGTATACACAGCCTGAACGTTCAGGCTTTCACTAAGGTTTTTTTGGTCACACTCGTTTCTTGGTCCGGCACACCACGTGCCACAACTTTACAGGAGGTTCCTAGAGATGGAACGTAATCGTAAGCTCTCCGCATTACTCGGCCTCGCGGCCACCTTGGCCACCGCAGGTGTTGCCTCTGCTCAAACGCAGGTCAACGCTTCCGGTGCCACTCTGTTCCAGGACTTTTTCAAGGCTGCTGCCAACACCAACGACTTCATCGACGTTGACGGCGATGGCATCGCCGGTATCTACGGCGTTGACGGCCTGGGCAACTTCGCCAGTGGTCCACTGGCTGGTCAGCCTTATCAGGTCGAAAACCTGGCCCCGGCTCTGACCATCACGCCGGCTCCCGGCTACAGCGCCACCACCAACGGCGGTGAGTGGGTCTTTACCTACCGTGCCGTCGGTTCCGGCAACGGCTGGGCTGAAATGCGCGACTCCCAACTCGTCCGCATCGCCAACACCGATGGCAATCCTGCCACCGTCGCACTCACCCCAGGTCTGCCCACCAGCATTCCCGCTGACCAGGGCATCACCAACACCACAACATGGTCACTTCTGGGCATCAACAATGCCAACGCCAATCCGGTCGCGCCCGGCACGCCAATTCCCCAGACCAGCGTTGACATCGGCGTCATGGACGTCCCCACCATTCAGTTCGTGAAGCAGTCCGGCACGCCAACCCCCACTGCCCAGCCGGGTACTGCCGGTTATGGTGCCAACGCTGCCAAGACAGCATTGAATCAAAGCAATGGATTGAAAACTTTAGACAACACCAGCGTTGCCACCGGTATCTCACTGAACACCAACATCGGTTCACCCGACGCCAACACTGTGTTCGACACCGTGACGGCCTGGTCACCCATCGGTGCCATCGCCAACCCAGGCACGGGCAAAACACAGATCAGCTTTGATGAACTGAAGCACTTGGAAGTCACCGGTCGCATGCCTAGCGGTGAAAACCTTGTGGCCGTCGTCCGTGACGCCGGTTCCGGCACCCGTAACGGCTTCCAGACTTCCATCGGTATCGACCCTTCATGGGGTGATGGAGAAGGCTACTCACCGAAAAACGCCAACAATTTCGACTTCAACTTTGACGGTGCGGGTGAAAATAACATCCTGGGCCCGGATTATCTGCCCGATGCCAAGGGTGGCTCAGGCCATCTTGAAGACACATTACAGAACACCCGTCTGGCCATCGGTCACACCGGTCTGCTTGGTGGCAGCCGCGCAGGTGTGGACTCTGCCAGCCATAAGTATGACGTCCTGAGCGTTTCCAAGGATGGCGTGAACTACGTGACCCCCAGTGCCACCAGCCTGGTTAACAACGGCAATGTGGCTACCGGTTATCAGATCGGTGGTTCGCAGACCTTCGCCACCGTCGGCGACCCGACTGAAACCAATCCAGCTTCCCCAACCTACATGGCCAATCAGGCCGCTGCGGCATACATCAGCAACCTGACGGGCAGCTATCAGAACTTTATCGACAACGGTTTCATCGGTGCTGACGACCTTGGCATGCCTTCAGAATTCCTGGTCACCACCTTCCTCCTGCCTCAGGGTGTCGATGCAGTCGGTGATGTGGACGATCCAACCAGTTACAATCCTGCCCCAGGCTTCTCTGCTGCACTGCAAGCTCAGACTCTGCTCAACTTCAGCTACTCACAGGGCGTTGCCGGTGATAACGGCGGTCGTACCCCCACTCGTTCAACCTCAACGGTTTACACCGACGGCGAAAGCAGCCAGTACAAGACCATTGGTGGCACCACTCTCGCTTACGGCGTGAACTACATCACCCTGAGCGCTGCCATTCAGGCTGCCAATGACATCTCCGGCGACTTTGACGGTGACGATGACCGTGACGCTGCAGACGTCGGTCTGATGGTTGACCTGATTGAAAACTACAGTGGTGGCTGGGTTGCCACGGCTGGTGTCTCCAACGATGTGGCTCCTGACCTGCAGGGCGACTTCAACGGCGATGGCAACATGGACGCAGACGATGTCCGTTACTTCGCTGACGGCCTCGTGATCGTCGCTGGCAAGCTGGATCGTTCCGCTGGCTTCACCGCAGTGGACAATGCTGCTACCAGTGGCAACTTCTTCGGCACCACCCTCAGCACTGGCGAAGCCTACGCTGCTGGCGATTCCAAGGCCGATATTGCTGGTCTGTCAACACTTGTCACTGCAGACAAGGCATCCGCTGGTGTGTTCGATGGTATTGCCAACCTCAGCGTCAATGTCGGTACGGTGCCAGGCTTTGCACCAACCGGTAGCGACGGCATCGTCAATGCCACTGACGTGAACTATGTCTATGACAACTTCGGCGACTTCTCTGTGCTGGCCGAAGCCGCTGTCATGGACTTGTCCGCTGACATGAACGGCGACCTGATCGTCGATATCGATGACGTCAAGGCCGTGGTCAACGATGTGCTGGACGCCATCGCTGGTGATGCCAACTTGGACGGCGCCGTTGACGTGCTTGACCTCAGCTTGCTGGCTACCAACTACGGCAGCTCGAACGGCCGATTCACGCAAGGCGACTATAACTTCGACGGCGTGGTTGACGTGCTTGACCTCAGCTTGCTGGCTACCAACTACGGCCAAATTGGTACCGCTACCGGTGCCGTGGCTATCCCCGAACCTGCCAGTCTCGCACTGCTGGCTTTGGGTGGCCTCGCTCTGATTCGCCGTCGCTGAAGCTATAGCGAACACGTCCGTCGTCGCGAAGAGTTCTCTCCCGCACACGGACTGGCTCATCAACGAGCCGACAATTGAATAACCCATGCAGGTCTTGGCTTCACTGCCAAGACCTGTTTTTTTTTGCATCCCGCCTATAACTTTGCCAAACAACACTGCAAAATCACGAAGAGGATTGAATAAAAGATAGCAGTCCCCATTTGTGTAAACGATCACGCGCTTCATACATCATCAAAACACTGCGATGAACACATACACCATGTTGACTGCGATTGATGCCCCAGCCAAAGTTCCTTTCTCATAATGCCTGCCCTTCACAAGCTCGAGCCTGTAGGCAATGAGGTACCATCGTCGCCACGAGGGAATAGGACTTGCTCTCGAGCATATCCAAGTCATTCATCGCGGTGTGACACAGTTTGAACGAGTTCGCGAGGTAAACTGTGCTGTGGGAAGAAAAGCCCAAACGCAATGTCATCCACACACCTTGCACCACTCTCGCAAACCCTTCGACTACGCTCAGGACTTTACTCGTGTGTCGTCAAGGCGTGGCACCCAGGACGCGACGATTGGACTCAACCTGCGCTAGTCAATCAGCCAATAAAACAACCCCCAAAGCCAAAGACCTTGGGGCTGCTTTATGTTTTTGTCAAGTATGAAGGAAAAGTCTTACTTGTTGTTTCGCCTCAGTAACGCTGTCGCCCCAATCGCCAGTAAGAGTATTGAGGCTGATTCAGGCACCACGACTGAAGGAGCTGTTGTCAAACTGTAATTCGATGCGAGAATACTCAGATCCAGCACGTTGACACTTCCATCATTATTGAAGTCAGCCATTGTCCAACCCAGTGTTCCGGGGAAAGTGCCATAGTTGGTCGCAAGAATACTCAAATCCAGAACATCGACGGTACCGTCCAGATTGGCATCTGCAGCCGCCATGACTTCCAGAGCATCGATGCCATCCCCGGGAGCAGCTGCTCCTACGCCACCAACCAGACCGAGATCAAAGTCGAAGGCGAATGTTGCGAAGACACCGGTGAAATCGGTAATGAAGATTTCGCTGCCTGTCAGACCAAAGGCACCGCGGCTGGCTGAACCCGAAGAAAGTGTGAACAATGCCACGTCCAGGCCGGGGTCAGCAAATCCGATTGCGCCAGCGGGATCTTCCCAGACGACCAGACTGTTGATGTTGTCTGTTCCCAAACCACCAACCAAATCCAACCCCATAGACACCGAAGTGGCAAAGATGGCAGACGTGGCCGCACTGGGGGTCACACCGCCGGGGGTATAGAGAATATCCGCAGGCTGAAAACCAACCGCCAAAGCAAAGGCGCTGTTGGGATCGTCAGGTGCGATCGACATGTAACTATCGCGAGGTGGTGTTGAGGGTGGTAGAAATGGATCAGGTACGGCATCCACAGGCATGACATCGAAATCCTGGAAGTTGACCGCATCCACATTGTCATGTGAACCCGTGGCAATCGGTGCGCCAAAAGCTCCCGAGGTGATAGCGGGGGGAATACCGCCCGGCCCACCACCAGCATCCAAACCCAAGTGAGATTCATCAAACGTCAGAAAGTTCACCCCTGACAAGCCACCGGCAGGTCCAATCGCGCCCACATAACCCGGGCCAGGACCCAAGCTACCGGCAAACAGGGTTGGATTAGGAACGGTTGAGGCTGTGCGGAAGATATCGCCGGGCGCCTGTGAAAAGCCTGCTTCAATGGCGACATCGGTACCTGCCGTCCCGACGGTGGCACGATCAACACTGAAGGCCAAGTATATCGATGCTTTGGCTGGGGATTTCCAGTGATTATCACTGACTGCATCGATATAGCTGAAGGTTGGTGGTCCTGGAATCACTCCCGTTGAAGTCGCTGATTGAGCCACATCAATCACAACACCCCCCGTTGGTACCAAAGGCGTTCCCGGGACGATGGATGGGCCTGGCTTTATGATGTCTGCATCCTCAAAAGGTGTCACAGGTCCACCGAAGAAAGGGTTCGTTGCACCAAAGCCTAATGAAGGGGAGGGGCCGAAGGGGCCACCAAATGCTGGCAAGCCGTAGATGCCCAATCCATAGGGATCTTCCGTTCCATATCCCCCGAACGATCCGCCGGAGTTAGGGATCACGCCGGGAACTGAGGTGATTGGACCAGGTCCAGCCGGTGGTATAGCTGCCACATCATCCAGACTGAAAACAGGCCCAAGTGCCGCGTAAGAACTGCAAGTCGTAACAAGAGAGATGCCACCTGACAGCATAAGATGCCTGAGTGTGCCCTGATCCATGATCCACTCCTTTCAAAAGGGTTAAAGAGATGAGTCTGTTGAGATGCGTCAAATCGACTTAGCTCACTTTAACACAAGGGTGGCTGACATAAAAGACTTTATGACGTGAGAAATCAATTAATAAGAAATAGATTAATCAGCTTAATATAGGAGCGATTTTCGATACATCCATGTTATGCTCTGACGTACAACGGCTGTCTGGTCATTTGAGAATGATGGAGGTACTCCACAAAAGCATGTGCAGGCCGTTTTCCGTCTTCTCCCGGAACGAATTTCCTCGCCAACTCAATGTACTGCTCTTTATTCCACTGCGGGAAATAGGTATCCGCTTCCGGCTGCGCATCCACCTCCGTGAGTACCAACCGCGCAGCCAGCGGCAAAGCCAAAGCATAGATCTTCGCCCCACCCGCAATCATGATCTGTTCAGCATCACCAGCCAAAGCAATCGCTTCCTCCAGACTGCTGGCCACCTCAATCCCCTCTTTTTCATACTTCCCCTGTCGTGTGACCACGATATTCCGCCGCTTGGGCAAAGGCCCGGGTAACGTTTCAAATGTCGCTCGCCCCATGATCACTGGTTTGCCCAGCGTCGCATGCATGAAAAACTTCAGATCGTCAGGCAAACGCCAAGGCAAACTGCCAGCCCGACCAATCGCTCCGTTCCTGGCCACTGCTGCAATGATTGTGATTCTTGAATCAACATCCATCAATGAAATTTTCCAGACTCGTAAAATTCAAATTAAGAACGGGCGCGAAATTAAACCGCGACCGGGGCCTTGATCCCCGGGTGTGGCTCGTAATTCACCAATTCAAAATCTTCATACTTGAAGTGGTCGATATCGCGCACCGTCGGGTTCAGCTTCATCTCAGGCAGCGCCCGAGGCTCACGGCCAAGCTGCAACTTCGCCTGCTCGAAATGATTGGAGTAAAGATGCACATCACCAAATGTGTGCACAAACTCGTAAACTTCCAAGCCCGTCACCTGAGCCATCATCATCGTCAGCAACGCATAGCTGGCGATATTGAAAGGCACACCAAGAAAAACATCCGCACTGCGCTGATAAAGCTGACAACTCAGCCGACCCTCCGCGACGTAAAACTGAAACATCATGTGGCAGGGAGGCAAAGCCATGCGTTCCAACTCGCCAACGTTCCAGGCATTGACAATGAGTCGGCGGGAATCCGGGGCCGTCTTGATCTGCTCGATGACTTGCCTGATCTGATCCACCGTCTGCCCGTCCGCGCCGCGCCACGACCGCCATTGATGGCCGTACACAGGCCCAAGATCACCCTTCTGATCCGCCCATTCGTTCCAGATACTCACGCCGTTGGCTTGCAGGTAGCTGATGTTCGTATCACCGCTGAGAAACCACAGCAGTTCATGGATGATCGACTTGAGATGCACCTTCTTGGTGGTCAGCAGGGGAAATCCCTGCGTCAGGTCGAAGCGTATCTGCCTGCCGAAGAGGGAGCGCGTGCCGGTGCCGGTGCGATCACCTTTATCCGTGCCATGATCGAGAATTTCCTGAACGAGATTGAGATAGGCTTGTTCGCTCATATTTGCATTTTATGCGTGTGGCGGATTCAGCAAGGCCAAATCCGCGATTGTTGAAAAGCCGATATTAGCTGGCGCCAGGTTTGAAGCCGTGCTTTCGCGTTCCACATGATTCATCCGTGATCTGCCCAAGAACCATATTCCCGCTCTGCTACCGCGCCGAGCTAGATCAAGTAATGCCAAGGGTGATACTCCGCTAATTCTGCGACAAACCTTAAGGGCTGTCGGCTAAATCCTATACACGCTTCCTACACCTCACTGCAAGCTGAATCGACGGCGGTACTCGCTGGGAGTCATTGCCTCATGCTGTTTGAAATGACGATTGAATCTGTCGGCATCACCAAAGCCACATTCCATGGCAATCTGATAAACACTTTTGGTAGTCTTGGCCAAACTATGCTTGGCCAGTTCCACACGAAGGCGATACATCTCCTCCAAAGGCGTTCGCCCAATCGCCTTCTCGAAACGCCGATAGAAAGTACGCCGATCCAATCCCACCGCCCGGGCAATCTCGCCAACAGAGATTCGCTTCATAGCTTGCTCTCGCATCATGTTCAACGACTGGGCGATCGGCGCATCATCAATCGCGGTGATCTCAGTACTCTTTCGCGTCACCACGCCAATCGGGGCGAAACGGCGGTGCAACGGCATTTTTAATTTGCCGTCGATGAGATTGCGAAGAATACGACCCGCCTCGTAACCGATCTTCTCACCAGCCAATGCCACGCTGGATAAGGGGGGCTCACAGGATTCACATAGAAATGCGTTGTCATCCACTCCCAGCACAGCAATCTGTTCGGGTACCGGGATGTTCAACACTCGACAGGCATCACAAAGATTCATGCCCACACGATCCGATGCCGTGAACACCGCCAGTGGCCGGGGCAGACGCTCAAGTTCGTGAAGCCAGCGGTCAAAGCGAGACTCATTGCCATCAGCCTCGATGCGAACCCGGCCTTCCAGAATGAACCATTCAGCCTTGTGTCCCTCAGACAGAAGTCGATCGCGAAAGCCTGCCCATCGCTGATTTTCGTGGGGATAACTCGCATTGGAGACAAACGCAAAATGGACGAAACCGCGCTCCATAAAATGCATCGCTGCAAATGCGCCAACCTGATGGCTATCTGTCGTGACCCGCGCCAAAGCCGCGTCCTCGATAAACCCCGATAAATCGATCACCGGAAGCCCAGTTTGA
Organism: uncultured Phycisphaeraceae bacterium; assembly: GCA_964546335.1. Classification (GTDB taxonomy): domain Bacteria; phylum Planctomycetota; class Phycisphaerae; order Phycisphaerales; family Phycisphaeraceae; genus CAZJJN01. Next base: position 2,742 of record CAZJJN010000020.1, on the reverse strand, counting down.
AGCAGCTGGTCAGCCAGCCCCGCATCGGTTACGTTCGCCACGACCCCGGTATAGTTCTCTGGACTCTCCAGCACGCGCCCCAGATACTGCCTCATGTGTCCGCACTCATCCAACACCCAAGGCAACCCGGTTCGACGAAAACGGTTGAATCCGTGCATGATCTGAGCGTCAAGCCCACCTCCGGATAAGCCAACAATCGCGACCGAATCATAACTCTTTGACCATTGACGTCTTGTGAATTTTTTTGTCATATCGAACCTTGTCACATTTTGCTGGATGATTGTCACAAAACACGGATGTTTCAACCTGTTCTCTGTGTCATACTATCGTCAGTACAAGGAACAGGTCACAAATCAACCATGATGTGAAGGAGAAGTAGAAAATGTTAATTCGTACACTCGCAACAACCACTGCAGCGGTACTTGCCATGTCGGTTGCCACTCAGGCGTCTATTCTTGTCAACTTCAGCGGTAGTGGTGACGACTACACCACCGATGGCACCAACACCTGGCAGACCTTTCAATATGACGTCAACCCTGACAATGGTGCCTTCGATGATATTGCCTCCACCACACTTGTTGATGCGGCAGGTAGCAACACAAGCATCACTTTCGCATTGACGGGAAACGGGCAACAGGAGTTCGGAAACGGCGGTGCGACCGAAGCACAATTCACAGCCACCAAACCAGCTACCGGCTTCGACTGGTTTGATGAATCCGTGGCGAATCAGCGTCAGACCTCAGCTACCAATAATGCAGGCGATGTGGTCTATATCTTCGCTGGCTTTAATCCAAGCGATGTCGTCACGTTCAACTTTGTGTTTGGACGCAACAGCACCGGAGAACGGCAAATCACCTTCACGGATCTCAACAACAACACGGACCTGCTGAGCTTTGCCAACACAGCCAGCACAGGCGTCTATTTATCGACCACCCTCACTGGTTCAAGCAGCTACAGCTTTGCCGCGTCCAAGGCAGAGGACAATGACAGCCCTGCTTCAGTCGTCAACGCCATGCAGATTGACATCGTGCCTGAACCGGCAACAGCGTCATTGATCGCTTTGGGCAGTGCGATGATTCTGGTTCGCCGCCGCACAAGCTGAGACGTCACGATCAACGACACATTGGGATCAAAACAACAAGCGGCGTGCTGTTCTAGAAACGGCACGCTGCTGTCGCGCAATGACTGCTCCACGTAACCTGTAATATCGATATATCCCCGCCGCCCTGCGTATTCGCACTACCACCGTTGGCTCATACCCCGTGCCCGATTGGCTGATCGCCCTGCCCAGTGAGCAAGGCGTCGTCGATGCCACCCGTGTCGTCTTCGACACACAACGTCAACTCGGCATCGACCTGCCGACCGACGGCGAGCTCTACCGCTTCAACCCCAACCACCCGGAAACCAACGGCATGATCGAATACTTCGTTCGCCCCATGTCAGGCTGTCGGGCTGATCTTGGCCGAAGCGAAGTCGAAGCTTTCCGCAAGCTCCGGCCGATGGGCTTTCGCGCCAAACCCGCAGCCGTGGTCGAAGCCGCACTCGGCGAAGGTTCACTCGACTTACTCAGCGACTGCCAACGTGCCGCGGACGTGGCAGGCGGGCCTTTCAAGTTCACGCTGACCGGCCCGTACATGCTCGCGCGGACACTACTCGACCGACACTACGGCAAGTTCGACGCGCTGCTCATGGCCATCGCCGACGTCCTGGCTGAACAAGTCAAAGGCTTACCCTGCGCCTGTGTGCAGGTGGATGAAGCCAACATCCCCGGCAACCCGGATGATGCTCCGCTCGCAGCCGAGGCGATGAACCGCGTGCTCGATGCGATTGATGAGGGCACGGAAAAAGCAGTGCACTTCTGCTTAGGCAACTACGGCGGGCAGACCATCCAGAGCGGCAAGTGGAAGCCTTTGATTGATTTCTTGAACGCGCTGCACGCGGATCATCTGGTGCTGGAGTTGGCACACCGGCCTGACGATGACCTGCAGGCTTTGAAAGAGATCCGCCCGGACATGGGCATCGGCATCGGCGTCGTGGATATCAAGGTGAACCACGTCGAGACGGCAGATGAGATTGCCTCGCGCATTGAAGCTGCGGAGAAAATGATCGGGGAAGGACGGGTGTCATGGATTCACCCTGACTGCGGCTTCTGGATGCTCAAACGCTCCATCGCGGATCGCAAGATTGCAGCACTCAAGCAAGGGCGCGATAAGTATCTGGGGTTGTGATTGGTTACGCGCATAGATTTCCCCACGAGCCGCAGATTCTTGTCTTGGCGGGGGGCGGCGTGGTTTCCCCACGAGCCAGCGAAGTCATGAGCATCGTCGAAGGACGCTCCGTAAGGAAGCGGATTCTTCTCTTGATGGGTGGCATGGTTTCCCCACGAGCCGCGCACGTGAGGATGCGGATTCTTTTCCTTGTTGTGGTGGGTGTCATTGCAAACGAAGACTTCATCAAAGCACACGCAATATTGCGTTGAATTCTTTGGATATCGAATGATGTTTGGCATCAGGTCAGAGTCTTGACCTGAGCAACGTCGAAGGACGCATGTCAGTAAGCGGATTCTTCGTCTCATGATTCATGGTCACTGCCGCCCCCTGCTCACGAAATTGACTCATTGTCCGAGGTCAGGACTGCTGCTACACAAGTTGCTTGCAGATTTGCCAACTAAGCACCGGTTTGAAATGAGGTCCTTCCGGGTTTTCTATGGGTAAGTGATGGGGTACAACGGCACACAAAGGA
>CAZJJN010000019.1:0-60506 GCA_964546335.1 uncultured Phycisphaeraceae bacterium | reverse complement strand
GGTTACGTTGCCTCGCCTGCTTCATTTTAATGTACTTATCCCCTTTTCCGCGTCCGCTTACTGCTCGCACTTGGCTTAATATTTCTGGCAGAATATCGATTTTCCATACCTTAATTGAAGTTTCTGTATTCAATCTTATTGAATCACACTTAGGGTAATTCACTACGAACGATGAATCACCTACTTTCAAGTAGTGCCTAGTAGATATCCCTATACTTTTATCTTTTATAATCTTACTCGGTGCATCATTGATACGTTTGATTATCTTTTTAGCAGCAGCATCATCCAAAACTACTTCATTATAATGCATGCTATTAGCGTCAGCCCATTGATAAGTTACATTTCCATAATATCTATTTACTATATCGCTTCCATTGCATCCGGAAACGATGAGCATTAATACTGTAGATGTTAAGCCCATGACGGTGTAATACATTACAAACCTCCATTGTGTGTTTCCCACTTATCCGACTTCAAGAATTGTGAAAAATTACTATATTCGTATCTTTTTGTTGGTTTAGATTCGTAATCACCGTCCGCATAATATTTGAAGCCCCAGTCGTCATAGTGCAAATATGCATGCCTTACAAATGTAGCATGATTCTCAGGGGATGCTTTAATAATTGCACCATCTCGTAAGAATTTACTTGCAAAAGCTTTTCCAAACTCCTCGCCTCCACAGGCTAGAGCGTATCCTGATGCGCCGGGTGCCGTGGTCACTGGCGCAGCCATGACCACGAACTCAATACGTCAGAATAATATCATGGTTATCGCTTCGCGAGTAACCATGCCACCCGCCCGCCATGGTTAAGTGATTGTTCAATCGTTGACGACAGCGTGATCTTGTTGGTGGTCGTTGTTGCCCCAGCTTGTTCAGGAATCGTTGCGCTCATGCAAGCGTTATCGGGTCGGCAGGCGTGGCCGCTGCAAACACAAGCCCTGGTCATCCAGCCCATCGAACACGTCCGTTAATCAGTTGATCGGTTGCCGATAAAAACGGAGCGGATGTTGCGTCATCGCACTGGCTGTCTCGCGCGCGAATGTTAAACAACTCGACCGCCCCCTTGAAAAGCAACCCACCGCCCTCACCACAAACAAAAAGAGCCGGCCATTGCTGACCGGCGCCCTTGAGCCCTTATCCCCTACTCCGAACTCCACTTTCCCGACCCTCCAGGGTTTCCTTCCCCCCCCGTTCCTGGGCCTTCTCCGTGCCTCCACGGTCCGCCTCGCAAGCCCTCTACCAGTGCTTGCAGGCATAGAGAATATCACCTATCTCACCAATTGCAACACACTGCACGGTATCAGCCCCCCCATAATACAATTTTAACGTTCCATCAGCCTCGATAATCTTAGAGCACGGGAAACAGACGTGTTCCACCAGGCCCGTCATCTCGTAATCCGTTTCAGGATAAAGGATTGGGTACTTTGTGACATGCCGAACCTTCCAAGGCTCGTCCAAGTCCAATAACGCAGCCCCGACCGCGTATTCCCTTGTCGTACAGTTATTCATGACTGCGTGGAAGATGATCAGCCACCCCTCCTCCGTGCGATATGGGACCGTACTGGGCCCCAACCCGGAAATGCCATAATTCCACACTTCACCGCTTTCCAACACCTCGTAGGAATCACCCCAGTGGATCAGGTCGGGTGAGAAGGAAAGCCAGATGCTGCCCTTGCCTCCCTGAGCCGCGATGTTGGGTCGCTCCAGCCGAATGTACCGGCCGTCCTTGCTCTTCTCGGGGAAGATGACCATGTTGCGGTTATCGGGCGCGTTGATGTAGTTCACATAGCGCAGCGTCTGAAGGTCGTCGGACTCGAACATCGCCACCCGCGTGTAGGCCGTGTTCTGGCAGGCCAGCAGCACGACATATCGGCCATCAATCCAGGTGATTCGCGGATCGTAATACACCGTCGAGGCATAACGTTCCCAGGTTTCCGTCGTGGGCACCTCGAAAGGTTCAGACCGCAGCGACCAGTTCAGGCCGTCGTCTGAGTCCGCGCCCCAGAGCAGCGTCTTGTGGTTCAACTGATTGGTGCGGCAGAGCATGACATACTTGCCCTTGGCCCCGGCGTGCTCGCAGCGGATGGCAGAGCTGTTGTAAACCGCCCGCATCTTGAAACCGAGCTGCTTCTCAAAGTCCTCGGCAGAGAGAACAGGGTTGCCTTCGTAGCGGGTCAGGATGTCACGATCGATCTTGGCAAATTCGGGCATGGGTCGTTTCCGTTATGTGGGGTTATGGGTGAAACGGGATTGTAAGCAAGGCTGGCAGGTGTGTCGTACCGCGAGATGGGCTGGGTGGTATGATTGATCGCTACTCGCGTCGCCACAACGCTGGCCACTCGATTTCTCCGCTACTCGTTGAGGCTGGCGTCACTCGACGGTATCCCTGGCCAATCAGCCAGTCCGTGCCGACATCCGTGCTCTGGAAAATCCACGTCGGCAAATCGGCGTAAGACTGGTCTTGAATCTGCCCACCGACGGTCGCAGCTTGTGGGGCGTGACCTGTGCCAAACAACCCCGGCCCAACCTGTGGGAACTCAATGAATCGACCAAGTTTCTGCCGGGTCATCATCATCCAAGGAAACTCCCACGCATCATTGCTGCTGACCAGGCCGACGCGCTCGACATCAACGGGTAATGCCTCCAAGGCAGCCAAATGCTTCTCGTACATCCAAGGCCGGGCGTTGAAATACTTTTGTGCGCGCGGCTGAGTGATACCCTCCCAATGGATGGGTCTCAATTCATTCTGAATCGCGACATAGAACGCCGTCGCGAGCAGAACGGCTGCGATGACAAAGCGAACGCGCATCAACCGAACCTGCACTAACACCCAAGCCAAAGCAGGGCAGAACAGCAGCATCCAAGGCAGATGCAGGCGTGGATGCCAAGGTTGCCAGGCCACCGCAAACCAGAAGCCGAAGAGTGACGTTGACGTCACCCCAGCCAGGAGCGCGAAAGGTAACGCGCCGGGTTTCTGACGCCATACCAACCAGACCAACGCCAACAGCGCGGGCGGGATCAGCCAAGCATGCCAAAGGCCGGCCATGAGATCTTCATTGATTCGAATCGTCGGCACGCCGTATTGCACATGCTTGAATTTGTAGGCCTCCTCTTGTCCGGTCAGGCCGACCGCGCGATGCAGATGAATCACCGCGTCGTACATTGCGCGGTTCAAAGCGGGTAAAGGGGTTGCCAACTCGCGACTGATGTCGCGCGAGGCGTTGGTAACGACAGCCAACACGCCAGCCGGCTGATTGCGATACGTTTCCACAATGGCGGGTGGGCCCAAAGGATGCTCGAAGCTTTGCGTATTGCGCAGCCAATGAGGAGTAAAGATCACCAAAGCGACCATGCCCGCCCCAGCAACGTAAATCAGTTGTCGCGACTTGCTTTTGCGCGCTGCAAATAAACTCCCCACGACACCAACAACAAAAAGCCAGGGCAGGAAAAGCATGGCCGTGCCCTTGGTCATGAGCGCCAAACCAGATGCCAGACCGAGTCTCAGCCAGTGTGTGATGCTTCGCCCGTTGGGCCGATGTGCTGAACACAACGCAATTGCCGCATCCGTCGCAATCAGAATCAATGAGGCGAGGAACACATCGTTCTGTGTGCTGGTTGCCTGGAGTACGGCCATGGGAATCGTGGCCGCCAGCAGTCGCGCCAGGGCACGGGCGTTACGACTACCCCCCAATCGTCGCGTGATGGAACCAACGGTCAGAATCGAGACGCCATACGCCGACCATTGAATCAACGGGAGCAGCCGATCGCTTTGCGTGATGCCCAGCAGATACAGCGCGACATACTCCGCAAGCGGGGGTTGATAGGACTGGCGAATGGTTGCGACCGGGTAATGGTCCACGCTGCCTTGATTCAGCCATTGCACGACACGGGGCAGGTGATACGTCATCGAGTCCCATGTGTTGGGTGGATAGGCCAGGGCTTGGACAAAGAGAATCGAAGCCAAAACCAGAGTGGAAAGGTTGCAGATGCTGGCAAACGAGAATCGCCGGGTGGAGCGTATGTGCTGCATGACGCGACGCCGGCCTCGCGCGAATAAAGTTTTCATTGCCGCTCGCCCCTGTTGACTCAGCAGGCAGCCAACGCCTCCCGCTAACACGATCAACCAGACCGCCAGCAGGCTCCACTGGGTGATGCCTCGCACCAACGACAGCATTTCCGTGGCGGCCCACACATAAAGCAACAGGCCCAACCAGAGAACACCCACCGCCTGATCCGCGTGGTAGAGGCTTCTCTTATGTTGCTCGTGGGGATTCATCGTGTAAAGGATACGATGAAAGTTGATACGAAAAAGACACTGCGTCTTTTAGACGCAGTGCCTGAGCCGAATCGTTGGGAGGACGTTGGCGTGGGAATCAGTCGTAGAGTGGGCTGACAGAGGTTGGCTCAATGCTCTTCAGCGCGATGCTGGTGTCGATGCGGAAGTTGGACTGGGTGGTGTGGCGTTCGGCGAAGAAGAAGGCCAGCGAACAGTTGATATTGCCGCCGTTGCGGGTGAAGTACTGCCCGCGACCGGGGCCGGTGGCTTCATCATTGTCACCTGCCTTGACCCAGGCACCGTAAACTCGTTTGCCTGCGTTGTCTTCCGTGCCTGAGAATGTGCCGGTGTTGCCCGACAGATTCTCAAAGGTCTGTTCCGTGCCATCCTCAAAGAGCAGTGTCACTTTGGTCAGGTTTTCCGAAGCACGGACAGACACGCTCTCGGTGGCAAACTCTGCCTTGGCATCCGCGTCACCGCCCAGCAGGTTCAGGTCCACGTACTCGTCGCCTTCACTTACAGGGCAACTGCCTTCAAGCTCCAGCTTCTGCCACTTGGCTGCGAACTCACGGGCCTGCTCTGCGGTGACCTGTTTCACCAGGCCATCGCCGTCGCCGACCTTGAAGTCGTCGCGCTCAACGAAGGCTTTCCCGTCAAACAGCAACACGGACCCGACGATGGCGCCGTGGACGCCGCCCAGATCAATCACTTTCTTGCCGTTGACGTAAACCCACACATCATCATCGCCGCGGAATGTGAAGTATTGGCCGGGTTCGTAAGTAAACTCGGTTTGCAGTTCAAAGGTGAAGTGGTAGTTGTGGCTCAGTTCCTGATTGCCAAACAGTTTGTTGTCTATCGGGAAGAAGCTGCTGCTTTGGAAGGTGTAGATACCCCCCTTGTCATTATCCCCCTGCCCGTTATCAAGGGTCAGGGTGTGGGGTACCGCGGCATTGACGCCGGGCTCATCGCGGTACCAGGTGCGGAAATGATCCGCGCCATGCATGGTGTCACGACTGGGTCGATCGGGGTTGTAAACAGGTTTGCCATCTTCATCGAGTTCCATGGTGGTCATGCCGGTGACATGGCCGAAGCGACCCATCGCACCCGCGGTCTGGAAGTCGGGATGGCCGCTGTTCCAGTCGCCGCGCTTGACGTCACGGATCACGCCGGTGAGTTGCATTTCGTGTGCCTGCGTGGTGGCCACAGGCACCGCCAGTAGTCCGCCACACAGGATGGCTGCCAAAGTTCGTGTTGCTCGCATGGTAAAGACCCTCTTGAGCCTCGACTGATCGTTTCATCGTGTGCCGATGCCTGGATCGCACACACAGTGAAGGCCTTGCTCGACCTCACTCCAAGCAAACGATTTAACCACCTGGCAAGCAAGGCTGTTAAGATAAAAGTTGTGGGCTTAGGGTTACCTGATCGTTACAGAAGGAAGAAGCCTCTTGCAATGGCGTTAATGCGCGACGTTTTCATCATCCATCTTTGTGCCTTCGCGCCTTGGCGAGAAATGTCCCCCTCACGTTTCTAGCAAATGACAACCAGCCACTCATCCTTAGCCTGTCCCGCTCAGTTTGCGGACAGTCTTGTCAAACTTACCCACCATGCTGTGCACGCTGAACGGGAAAAGGGGTCGGGAGTCATGTTCGTTCTAAACCATTAACACTCCGCGCTGCCCGGCGTGCGTGGGAACGGGATCACGTCGCGCACGTTGGCCATGCCCGTGGCATAGATAATCGTCCGTTCAAACCCCAGGCCGAAGCCTGCGTGTGGCACCGTGCCATACTTGCGCAGATCGCGATACCAGCCGTAGTCTTCCTTGTTCAGATTCATCTCTTCCAGCCGACGGTCAAGCACATCCAGTCTTTCTTCGCGCTGCGCCCCGCCGATGATCTCGCCGATGCCCGGGGCCAGGACATCCATCGCGGCAACCGTTTTCTCATCATCATTTAAGCGCATGTAAAACGCCTTGATATCCTTGGGATAATTCTTCAAGACGACAGGCCTGCCCACGTGTTGCTCCGTCAGGTAGCGTTCGTGCTCGCTTTGCAGGTCCATGCCCCACGAGACGGGGAATTCAAACTTCTGCCCCCCTGCTGCTGCTTTTTCAAGGATGCTGATCGCGTCGGTGTAGTCCATCTGCTCGAAGCTGGCTGAGACGAATTTCTCCAATCGATCAATACATTCCTTATCAATGCGTTGCTGGAAGAAAGCCATGTCATCGGCGCGCTCTTCCAGTAAAGCTTTGAAAATATACTTGAGTAATGATTCTGCCAGCGCAGCATCGTCTTCAAGATCAGCAAAGGCGATCTCAGGCTCGATCATCCAGAACTCGGCCAGGTGTCGGCTGGTGTTGCTGTTCTCCGCCCGAAACGTCGGGCCAAAGGTATAAACTTTCGACAGCGCACAGGCATAAGTTTCAACATTGAGTTGCCCCGACACCGTGAGGAAGGCCTGCTTGCCAAAGAAGTCCTCGGCAAAGTTGATGCCCCCCTGCTCATCGCGCGGCAGGTTCATCAGATCAAGCGTCGAGACGCGGAACAACTCCCCTGCCCCTTCACAATCGCTGGCTGTGATGATCGGCGTATGAATCCAGAGGAAGCCTTGCTCGTGAAAGTAACGATGCACCGCCTGGGCCAGGCAATGGCGGACACGAGCCACCGCACCGAACGTGTTGGTACGCATCCGCAGGTGAGCCACGGTTCGCAGAAACTCAAAGCTGTGTCGCTTGGCTGAGACGGGGTAGCTGTCCGGATCTTCAACCCACCCCACCACTTCGATGGACTCGACCTGCATTTCGTAGGCCTGCCCTTTCCCCTGTGACGCGACGACCTGACCGACGGCGATGATGCTACAGCCTGTAGTTAAATGTAGTACTTCATTGTCATAATTGTCAAGGCTTTTCTCAGCGACGAGCTGGATGGTGTCGAAGCATGAACCGTCATGGAGTTGGATGAAGGATAGCCCGGCCTTGGAGTCGCGACGGGTGCGCACCCAGCCTTTCAATTGAACCGATTGGCCAAGCAAACTTTGGCCCTGCTTCAGGACATGATCGATTGACACAAAATCAGGCTGAGTCATCAGAAATACCTCGGGCATAACTTGGGGAAAGCGTACACACCAGACCATGTTATCTTGCATTAAAAAAATTGCAAACGATTTACAGTCAGTGGTTTGTCAATCAAGATGAATACCCAGTCGGGTCATCAAGGCGTCGAACTCATCAAGTGAATAGAATTCGATCGTGAGCTTGCCAGCCCCTTTCTTTTTGCCCTGGCTGAGCTTGACCTTGGTGCCCAACTGCTCAGAGATTTGCCTCTCGACATCGTCGAGTTGAGAGTTGACCTGGCGGGTTGGTTTGGAAGCAGGTTGAGGGTTATCGGAAGTCTGTTGCTTGACCTTTTCTTCGATATGCCGAACCGACCATTGCTCGCGGACACACTGCTGGGCCAATCTGACCTGGATGGCGGAATTGGTTACGGCAGCCAGGGCACGGGCTTGTCCTGCTGACAATAATTGCTGAGAGATCATGTCGCGGACAGTGGGGTCAAGGTTGAGCAGGCGAAGGGCGTTGGTGATCGTGCTGCGATTCTTGGAAACGCGTGCCGCCAGGTCGGCATGTGTGTAGCTATGGTTATCCAAGAGTGTCTGATAAGCCAAGGCTTCTTCGATTGGACCCAGGTCTTCACGCTGCAGGTTCTCGATGAGCGCCAACTCGTCGAGGTTTTCTTGGGCAGCATCAAGCAGGACAGCCCGGATTTCCTTCATGCCAGCCATTTTGGCTGCCCGCCAGCGGCGTTCGCCTGCAATCAATTGATAGGGGGCGCCGGCACCCGCCTCAGCCTTGGTGACTGTGATGGGCTGGAGCAGGCCGTGCGTTTTGATGGAATCCGCCAGCTCCTGGAGGGCGGCTTCGTCGAATTCCCGCCGGGGCTGGTAAGGGTTGGGGATGATGTTGAGGACCGGAATTTGGAGTATCCGGTCGGCATCATCCTGCGATGTTTCACGTGAAACATTCGTTGCAGCGGCACTTGGTTCCAGGGCACCACCAGCCGAAACCCCTTGGCCAACCAGACTACTCAACCCCCTACCAAGACGATTTGCTTTCTTTTTGACACCCATTTCAGATCCAGCTTGAGACATGTGAGACTCCTTTCTCTGCAAGCCAGTATATCGAGCAACTGCCATGCAAACAAACAAGACAGACACTACGTAAAGTGCGAAGCAGCTTGAGGATGACCGCGACTACCCCGACCGCCATGTGATCTAACTGCCCACATACCAAGTATGCGCCCGCTCCATCACATCCAAGCTTCGTATATCTTCACACGACCGATACATCTGGTCGCTACCGGGAAGCCAGACACGCACCACCCAGATACCTTACTTTTTGCTAACTTACTGGCAAGCATGTTCACCACCAAGTGAATTGTGTTCGCGCTTTCGCTTTGCCCACCTACCTTCCGATAACTCTCGCCAACCCAACTCGCCCCATTTCCAAGCCGATGCTAGTCAAGGTGTTTCATGAATCAACCCCGGCAGGAAACCGAAACGAGTGACTCCAGTCTGCACGATCTGCTTCAGCAGGTCGAAGCGATGTCGGAGCATTTCGACATCATCACCCGTGCGGTCAGTGAATCGCAAAGGTTGGCCACGCTTGGCACTTTGACAGCCCTGATCGCGCATGAGTTCAACAACATTCTCACGCCCGTCATCAGCTACGCCCAACTCGCACTGAACAAACCTGACGATAAAAACCTGTCTCGCAAAGCCTTAGAAAAGGGCCTGTCTGGCGCGGAGAGGGCGGCAAGGATCTCCACCGCGCTGCTCAGCTTCGCCCATGGCAAGCAGTCTGAACAGGATTCAACTTACCTGCCAGACGCCATCCAACAGACCCTGGCCTGCCTTGGCCGGGACCTTTCCAAGGATGGCATCACCCTCCACATGGAGGTGGCTGAGGTTCATGTTGCCATCGAACCGATCCAACTTCAGCAGGTGCTGCTCAACCTGATCATCAACGCGCGAAAAGCGCTCATGATCAAAGGCAGCCACCTGAGTATCACAGCCACTGCACAGAAGGGGACTTGCTGGATCGAAGTCGCAGACGATGGCCCAGGCATTCCACCGGCCATCCTCGACTCACTCTTTGACCCGTTTGTCAGTGCGCCAGTCAGTTCCGCAAACTCCGCCAAACATCAAAAGAGCGACTCGCCAGCGCAGCCGGAAAGTCAAGGCACGGGCCTGGGCTTGAGCCTGTGTCGTGAACTGATCAATCAGGCAGGGGGGTCGATCCGAGTCGAAAGTCAGCCGGATCGCGGTGCGACCTTTATCATCCAATTGCCAGTTGCTGAAGAATCTGCCAGCACCCATCCGCGTGCTGCTGCCTGAGCGATTTATACTTCGCGTATGGCTGAGTCCGCGACCCCACAACCAGCAACCGCCCGAACCGTAGCTACGGAGATTGTTCGCGCGCTGCGCGACGCTGGTTATGTCGCGTATTTTGCGGGTGGTTGCGTGCGCGACAAGCTGCTTGGCCTGGAGCCAAAAGATTACGACGTGGCTACCGACGCCCGGCCTGACCAGGTGCGCCAGCTCTTCCGCTCCGCGCGGTTCGTGGGTGAAGCGTTCGGCGTATCCCTCGTCCGCAAGCAGGGGGTCACCATCGAGGTGGCCACTTTCCGAACCGATGGCGTTTATGCCGACGGCCGACGCCCCGGCGAGGTAACTTTCACCGATGCGGAACATGATGCCCAACGCCGGGACTTCACCATCAACGGCCTGTTCGAAGATCCGCTGGCCACGACCGAAGCCGGCCGCATCATTGATTATGTCGAAGGCAAGCAGGACATCCATGGCCGTCGCCTGCGTGCGATCGGCAACCCGGCTGACCGCTTCGCGGAAGACTACCTGCGCATGCTTCGGGCGGTGCGCTTTGTTGCGCGCTTTGATCTGTCATGGGATGAAGCCACGCGCCTGGCGATTACACAATTGGCAAACCGATTGGGGGAGATCAGTCGCGAGCGCATCGGCATGGAGCTGCGCGCGATGGTCAGCAGGGGGGGCAAGATTGCTGCAAACTCGATTGAACTGCTGGCCGAGCTTGGCCTGGCGGATGTCGTGTTGAACGCGAAGGTGGCGTCGCATGAGTTAAGTACCGTGCGCGAGGTGGGGAAAGAAAAGAGGAAAGAAAAGGGGTCAGACCCCTTTATTGTTGTCACGTTACCTGAGGATGAGCGCGCCTTGCCGATCGCGCTGGCTTGCTGGTTGTTGGATCGAGCAGGGGTAGGGGGGTTGGGTTGTGATTCTGGTGCGCAGAAAGTTATCGAAGCTGGCAGCGCGCAAACTTTAATGAAGGATTGGTTGCGTAAGCAGCCTTGGCGCAGGATGGTGGCCGCGACCCGGCGAGCGCTGGCTTTGAACAATGAGGAAAGTCAACTGCTCAATGCGATCTTTGATTTGCTTCAACGCGCGATAGATTGGCCGAGTCTGAATCACGCCAAGCAATGTCGTCTGCTTGGTCACCCAGCCTGGCCTGCGTGTCGAGTGGTGCTGCATGCGCTTTTGGTCGGCAGGGGGTTGGCTGAACATTGGCAGCAGCTTGATCGCGCGGAAGTTGAGCTTCGCAAGAAGGGGAAATTGCTGCCAGCTGCGTGGATCACCGGGGACGATTTAATTGCTGCGGGTTTAACGCCCGGCCCAAAGTTCAAGCGATTGCTGGATGAGGTTTATGATGCCCAACTGGAAGGGCGCGTGCGCGATAAACAGGCCGCACTGGATTGGGTGGTGGATAAGAGCGGATCGTTTTAATGTGCCTTCTACTTTTTACTTTTTGGATTCCTACATCTGTTGAGACATCAACAGGTAACTGTGTGTATCTCATTCAAGCCACGAAATTTATTTGTATGATTTCTGGCATAGATGTAAACTCGTTTTGTGCTGCCGGGAGCGGTTTCCGGTGGATTGCGCACGCTCGGGTCTATCGCTCGCAACAAATCGGCGCTTTAGCAGATATGTAAGAACAACTGTTGGCTCATGAAAAAGATATCATTTGAATTGCAAATATGATAAACACAGCATCATGCAGACCGAATTAAAAAAATACAATACACCCCAGCAAACTCTTCTGTTTGGGGAGCCGGAGCTTGTTGGCGTAAAGATACCTGATGCGGCATTACAACTTGGGGTATCGCCGGCAACCATACGCAATTGGCTTAAAACCGGGTATTTGGACAACCTGGGCAAGGGTGCGGTTGACCCACAATCTCTCGCCTCCTTTGTTAATAAATATGCTGGCACAGAGAAGCTCAATGGTCGCGCAAACAAATCACTGAAGGATTCGCACAATCATTTTGATGTCACCAAAGAATTTCTCGGCACAATTATCTCACAGGAGAAACACCTCGGCTCTGTAGGAGACAGCTATCAGCAGTCTCTTTCCGAATCGTATAGGAACAAGGAGGGAGTCTACTACACTCCTGAACACATTGTATCGGATATGTTCCGCCCCCCAAGAGAAGACATAACCAAAAGCGTATTCTGCGATCCTTGTTGCGGTTCTGGTAATTTCATCATCCGAGCTCTTGATCTCGGATTTAGTCCAAGTAATATCGTTGGCTTTGACACAGACCCTGTGGCTGTCGAACTGACAAAGACCAGAATTCGTGCCTTAACAGGTTACGATTGTACGACTATCCACAATAAAGATTTTCTCGAACAGTCCGTCTTTGCTCATGCCGCATATGACTATATCTTCACCAACCCGCCATGGGGGAAGAAACTCCCGAAAGAGACAAAGCAATCATATGCCGCAATTTTCAAAGCTGGCAAGAGTAGAGACACCTGCTCTCTCTTCTTCTTCGCCTGCTTGAAAACCCTCAAAAAAGGTGGGCATTTGGGGTTTCTTCTGCCGGAAGCATTCTTCAACATCGCAACGTATGAAGATGCGCGCAGAGCTGCGCTGGCACTAACCGTGGAACGGCTCATAGACTACAAAAAACCATTTCCAGGACTGGTCACTCGTGGACAAGCGATCATACTTCGCGCAAAATCCAGTATTGGAAATGAATTGAGCGCCTGTTGTGAGGTGGACAATACCAAACACAAACGAACCCAAGAATCTTTCTCACAGAACCCAAAATCCATTTTCAACTTTCATTGTACAGAGGATGAATCCGCCGTAATTAATCACGTTTTAAAAAGACCACATGTAACATTGACTGGCAAAGCGCGGTGGGGTCTGGGCATTGTAACCGGCAATAATAAGAAATGGATACGTTCGACGCCGCATACAGACCATGTGCCAGTTTTCAAAGGTTCGGATATTCAATCGGGAACCCTTAAGCAACCAACATGCTTCATTCCGAACGATTTTTCTCTCTATCAGCAAGTTGCGCCAATAGATCTTTACAACGCGCAAGAAAAGCTAATTTACAAGTTCATTTCCTCTGACCTTATTTTCTTTGCAGATTCAGAGCAGCGGTACATTTTGAATAGTGCAAACATGCTGATTCCCAAACGTAACTTTCCAATCTCATGTAATCAGCTTGCGGATCTCTTGAATAGTGATTTTATGAACTGGCTTTTCAAGAGCATTTTTAAAACACACAAAATCCTACGTAGCGATTTGGAGACCTTGCCGATCCATGCGACGTACTATGATCATCATCTCCGATTTGAAGAGCATGAGTATTTGAATTATCTAGGCATTCGAAAGGAGGGCAATGGAACTTACCGACTTAAAGAGTAATATTATAGCAGCATTTATAGGTTCAAAGCAAGACCTTGATGAAGTCCTCAGGCTTGTTGACGAAGATCGGGCTGTCTTCCCATTCAATGAGTATGAGCATTTAATCTGTAATCTGATAAACAAAGGTGGATTGACTTACGATCAATACATGGAAATTCGGACAGAATACATCATTGAGAATCCGAATCTATGGGTATTTGAGATTTCGGCCCCACGGGGTTTTGGTGAGAGATTTGCACAGACATATGTGCAAGGTAAATGCTCTAAACTGAAGAAACCCACCAAGAAGCTTGATCCAGAACATGCTGGACACTATGACCTTTGGCTCGATGGAATTACTATCGAAGTCAAGGCATCAAGAGCCGTTGATAGAGATAGCGACGAGCCGTTATACATGAAAGCCCTATCTCGTAATACAAAGAAGAACTTCTTGATGAATTTCCAGCAGCTCAAACCTCAGTGCTGCGACGTATTTATATGGGTTGCCGTATTTCGCGACGAGATAGTGCTCTGGATAATGAACTCCAATGAAGTGCTCAACAATCCGCTCTACTCCAAGGGGCAACATTACGGAAACATTGGAAACGAGGGGCAGCTTCACATCAATCAGGACAACATTATGCAATTGGATAAATATGAGCTTATAGATGATAATATCGAGGGTGCTATCCGAAAGGCTGCTGATAGAAAATAGAAGAGCCAACCACCGGATGCAGAAGCACAAATTGAAGGCGCGTCTTCAGATTGACTCTGATCCAAAGCGTTGGCATTCTGGTGAATACGCGGAATCGAAAATTCTCACGCACTGCGTGTCTTGGCTTCGCGCATCTCAGCCAAAGGCTTGTGCTTCTCGATGCCGTCCGCATCGATGATGTACTTAGCCCCTTCTTCCTTCACGTCAGGCAGGTCGTACATCAGATCGAGCATCACTTCTTCCAGCACGCCACGCAAAGCACGGGCGCCGGTCTCCCGGCTCATGGCCCGTTGAGCAAGAATCTTCAACGCGCCGGTGGAGAAGTCCAGGTCCACCCCTTCCATCTTGAAGAAGTGCTGGTACTGACGCACCAAAGCATTCTTGGGCTCGGTCAGGATCGCCACCATCGCTTCCTCACTCAAAGGCTCGATGGACGTGATGACAGGCAGACGGCCAATCAGCTCGGGGATCATGCCATAGTTATTCAGGTCGTCAGGCGTGACCTGCGAGAGCAGCCAACCCTTGTCGTCGGTACGGTCATGGTCAGCCGCGGTAATTTCGCTGGCAAAGCCGATGGCCTTCTTGCCGAGGCGACGACGGACGATGTCTTCCAGGCCGACGAAGGTGCCGGCACACACGAAGAGAATGTTGCTGGTGTCAATCTGAATGTACTGCTGTTCGGGGTGCTTGCGCCCGCCCTGTGGGGGGACGTTGGCGGTGGTGCCTTCGAGCATCTTGAGCAAGGCCTGCTGAACACCTTCGCCTGACACGTCGCGCGTGATGCTGACGTTCTGGCTGGTCTTGCCGATCTTGTCGATCTCATCGATGTAGATGATGCCTCGCTGGGCCGCTTCGACATCGTAGTCCGCAGCCTGGAGCAGTTTGAGCAACAGGTTCTCGACGTCTTCGCCGACGTAGCCTGCTTCGGTGAGTGTCGTCGCATCACCGATGGCGAAGGGGACATTGAGCGTGCGCGCCAGCGTCTTCGCCAGCAGCGTCTTGCCACAGCCGGTCGGGCCGATGAGCAGCACGTTGGACTTATCGAGTTCGACGCCGGCGTCTTTGTTTTCCGCAGCGGTCAGTCGTTTGTAGTGTTGATGCACTGCCACGGAGAGGGAGCGCTTGGCGCCTTCCTGGCCGACGACATATTGATCGCAGAATTCCTTGATCTGGCGGGGCGAAGGGATCGAGCCGAACAAGGGTCGGCCTGACTGAACGCGTCGGCGTTCCTGCTTGAAGATGTTCTGGCAGAGGTCGGTGCAGTTGGCGCAGATATAAACATCGTTTGGGCCTTCGACCATGGGGCCGACTTCGCGCGAAGTCTTGCCACAGAACGAGCAGGTGGTTACTCGCCTTCCCTTGAACCCGCTGTCGTCTGCACCGATGTGATTGCCACCATCTTTCCCGCCGTTGTTGCCGCGTCCGTTGGCCATGCTTCGCCTTTCATCCTCGAACCTGCCTCAAACAAAGAGCGGGTTCGATTACTCCTACAACGCCTGCGTTGACACTGGGTTAATGTCGTCCAACTTTGGCCCATCCTTGACCGCAAATGAGCCTTGACGCCATCATTGTCGCACAGACAAATCATCAAGTTCGCATTGGGCATTCTAGCAATACCTCAAGCATGATAACATCGTTTTGACGCAAAAAATGACTTATGGACCTTGCGTTCCGGGCGAATGTGGAAAATCGTCCCGTGAGGGCTTATTTCCCCGGCGAATCCGGGGGATTTTCCTCATCCTCAGTTTCCACATCTTCATCATCATCATCAAAGAAGGTGATGTCGGAATCGATGTTGCCTTGCGAGGACTCGCGACCGGGCGAATCTGCCATCTCCACATCTGGCTTCGTTTTCGTCCGCCCGATAATCAAAGCCTTGGCCTGCTCGAATTCCTCATCGGTCAGGTTGCCCTGGCGATGCATTACGCGAAGTTCATGCAGGCTGAACCCAGCCGACATGTTCGGGCCTTGGTCGTCGTTGTTGTACCGTCTCCAGAGGCGGTAACCCGCATAGCCAGCAACAAAAGCCAAGACTGCAAGGATGGCGACGTACAGCAGAATCTGGTCGGCATATTCAACGAGGGCTTCCATGGCAGATCGTCACCTCGCATGATCCATCGGGCTTATTTAGTCAGCGCCAGTCGAAGCCAATCAGCTTTCCGCTGATTCTTCTGCCGCGTCATCCGCTTCCGCTTTCTTTGACGACTTCTTGCTGACTTTCTTTCCGGCATCACCCGCGAGGGCAGCCCGGGCGGCCTCACGCATTTCCCGAGGCGTCTGATCCACGTCCTCGACCTTGGCCTGCTCGATGATCTTGTCTAATGCCTTGGACTGACGCAGCGACACCCAGATCTGATCAAGTTGACCCGACTTGGCCATCTCCTGCTTCAGCTTCTCAGGCCGGCGTCCCTGCTGATGCGCCATCTGAACAATCTGCCCGTTGATTTCCCCTTCGCCGACTTCAACTTCATATTTGTCTGCGATGCGGTCGAGTACGAACAGCAGTTTCAATTGTCGGGCAGCAATGTCTTCGCTCTGTGCCCGCAATTCTGCAATACGCTGTTGAATCTCCTGCTCGGGCACGCCTGCCATGGCCATCTGCGAGTACTGATTCTGCAACACACGCAACGTCTGCTGCTGGCTTAACCCTTCAGGCAAGTCCATGGGGACCTGTTCAAGCAGCCAATCGCCAACCTGGTTGCGCATTTCCTGCTGCGCTTCGCCCCGGCGACGCTGCTCAGCCATCTGCTTGAACTGCTCGCGGAAAGCTTCTTCACCCTCTGCGCCGAACTGCTCTGCCAGGACAGATAACTCGGCAGGCACGACACGCTGCACCTGATCGATGCGGATCACCAACGTGATCGGCTTGTCCTTGATGCGTTCATCCTCGTGCCCCGCGGGGCCGGTCTGGCTGATGCGCAACTCATCGCCCACGTTCTTGCCTGCCAATTGCTTACCAAGGTCGCTGACGAGGATGCCGACGACGTGACCTTTGAAATCCATCTCTTCGCCATTGACGAGGATGTATGTCGAGGGGTGTTCGGCGATCTGATCAGCATCATCGCCCGCATTCTCGCCCGCGAGGATGCGCACGAAGGCCTGTACGTAGTCTTTAACCTGCACAGCTTCGTTGACGGACTTGAGTTCGCCATACTGCTCGCACATCTTGCCAAGTTCGGCGTCGATCTCGGCATCGCTGACTTCAACCTTGGGCTTCTTGACTTCGACGCCTTCCAACTCGGGCATTTCAAAATCAGGCACCACTTCCACTTCCACCTCGAACTTGAAGTTGCCTTCCTCGGGCAGGTCGATCTTCTCGCCATCGATGAAACGCGGCTGGCTGAGCACATCCAGCTTTTCATCTTCGATGACCTGCTGATAGGCGGTTGAAATCAACTGCGTCTTCACATCCTCTTTCAGAGAGGAGGCGAAGCGACGCTCAATGAGTCGGCGGGGGGCACGACCCTTGCGGAAGCCCGGCAGCACAGCCTCTTCCTGCAAGGTTGAGTAGTTCTCTTCGGTTTTAGATTTAATTTCGTCAGCATCGACTTCGATGGTCAGCTTTTTGCGAGCTGGGCCAGAGTCTTCGATGGCAACGGTCAGGTTGAGCTTGGCTTCGGCCTGTTCAGGGGTAGCATCCGGGGTCACGGTGTCTACCGCGCCTGTCTCATTGGACTGGTCTGTCATGGTGTTCTCCACGTGGGGATATGTGCGAAACGTGTGGCTTGGTCGTCGGCAGGGGGTTGGGTTAGATAAAGCCGACCTGAAAACTTCACAAGTGACCTGCGCCAGTCGCCGCCCACACTGCGACGCCGATACCTCACTTGCGAGCCGAGAAGTATGCCTTGCAGAAGGCTTTCGGTCAAGATGGGGCAATGGGAAAGTGTTGGAATTTGATAAGAAGGCAGAATTTACTCTTTTTCGACTTGCCAAGACCCCTCAAGCCGATAACAATGCGTTTATGTCAGAAGAACCGGCCAATCGTCCAGAAGACGACTCCTTTGCTCCGCCGGATATCCCTGTCGAATGTCGCTGCCTTGAATGCGGGGCCGAGTTCGACAGCTACCAACTGATTTACCGCGAAAAAACCACTTCCAAGGGCAAGCAAGGCTACTGGACCTGCCCGACGCAAGGCTGCACTGGTCACGGCTTCGGCCACGACATTCTCCCGCTGGAAGCCTTTGAAGATATGGATGATGACTCTGACTTCCCTGATGACTCCGAACAGGACGCGCCTGACGAAGTGACGGACGACGATCTGCAAGCCATCGAACAGGCCTTCGACGAGATGGATGACGAGGAAGATGAGGCGGATCTGGTTGACCTGATCGTCGAGTTTGAGGATGGCCAGCCTCCCGTTCAGGTGCGTTGGCACAGCAGGAGGCTGTTACCAACCGGGGCCGACTGGTTCGGGTTGATTCCGGGCCAGTTCGTGATCGACCTTTCCTCGGGCAAGGCTTTGCCTGTGATCGACGCGGACCAGGTCATGGAAGCAGATGAACATCAACACCCGGCAGGCAATGTGGCCGGGATGGATATGGATGAGGACGACTTGCCGTTCTAAGAGGTGGCAAAGCTTTTGAGTTTTCTTACTGAACAGGGGCAATGTGATGAGTCTGTCAAAACAATGGGCAATGGGTTTGGTCAGTCTGTGCCTGGCATGCGCGTTTTGCGCGACGGCTAATGCTGCCGACCCGACGGAGAAGGAACTGAATGATCCTGCCTGGTGGGCCAAGCAAGCGGAGAAGTCGCTGAGCGAACTGCCGTTGCAGGCCAAGGATGATCCTTATACGTATGTGATGAGGAAGCAGGATCGCCTGGCTGTGCTGGCCGGGGTCTATGCCCAATTGGGAGAGGACGCCAAGTATGAAAGCACCATGAAGGCTGCGGAATCCTTAGTGTCCGCGATGGAAGAAGAGTATGACCGGGAAGGTGCGTACTACGTCATGGGTATTTCGGCTGCTCGTGGAGGCAAGTACGAAGACTCGAGAAAGATGGCAGCCAAATGCAACGATCCTGCATACAGCGAGGATGTCATTCTGGAACTCGCCCTCGCATTGCACAAGCAAGGCAAGAAAGATGAAGCCGCGAAAGTGGTGGCGGATTCCTTAAAGAAAGTCGAAGAACCTGATGCATGGATCGTTCAGACCATGGCCCGTTACTTTGTGCTGGAAAACAAGCCGGAGCAGGTGATGACCAAGGTGAAGCCGCACATCGCCAAGATGAAGGGTAAGTCCAACCAGGCTTATGCGTGGAGCATGGTCACGCGAATGCTTTCTGATAATGGATATGCCGATGCAGCCAAACTTGCCGCGGCTCAATGTTCTGAGCTGTTACCCGAGGCCCGGAAAGAGTGGGATGCGTTCGCTGAAGAAAAAGCATGGGAAAAAGAAGACGCTGGCGAGACCGTGATTTGGCCTGAAGACCCAAATATGACCGAGGAAGAGCTGGCACTGGCGATGCTTGGCTATGGCGACCAGTCTTTATTTACAAAACTAAACAAGGAGCGGGAGGGGAACATGAAACCCGGCGCAAGTTTTCATGCCCGGGCTGCCACCTTGTTAGTAAAGCAAGGCAAGAACGTTGAGGCCGAGGCCCATCTGGTCAAAGCGATGAGTCTGGTTGACCTTGAAGAGTTCCCGATGGATGGCAATTGGGACATCCCCACGGTTGCAGAAGCGCTGGCCTGGTCTGGTAAGCACAAGCTGGCCGACGAGTGGATCAACAACATGACCGACAGCATCTCGCGTGGCTCAGGGCGCGTGGGTATGGCGAACTACATGCTCGAAGTCGCGAAAATAAATGCAGAAAAGAAGAAGTAATCCGGCGGGATGATGTCGTACCTGCTTCACGGGCAGGACTCCGTTTGCGTGGTCACATCGCCATGCGCTTCCAACCTTTGCGTTGACCGTCCAATGGAGGCAGGCCCAGTCGTTCGCGTGCGGCTTTCACGTAGTAGCGATAGTCTTCGATGTGTGTGCCGTTGGGAATGCGATGATCCAGGCCGAAGGCAATGCCCCCTTCGCTTATCAATTGATCGGTCAGCTTGTAATCCAGTTCCTTGTCGATGGCGGCGCGGCCTTTCATCACCGCGAACTTGTCCAACCCGCCGTTGAATGTCCACGCTTTGCCGAATTGCTTACGCGACTTGACGATGTCCATCCCGGCTGCGGGTTCCATCGGATGCAAATGGTTGATGCCACACTCTGCCAAGGGTTCCATGATGGCGTTGACGTTGCCATCCGTGTCGATGTCGAAAATCTGTGTGCCGCGCTCGCGCAGCAGCTCCCATACAGGCCGATAGTAAGGCCTGATGAACTCGCGCACCTGCGAGGGACCCAGCAATGGGCCGGAGCGGCCGGCCATGTCTTCATGCACACTCAACTGATCGATCGTGATTTCACGCGTGATCGGCTCAAGCACTTGCAGGCAAAGCTCGCGCAGCGTGGTCATGATGTCATGCACCATCTCCGGCTGATCCACACAGGCATAAACCAGCATCTCTTCCCCCATCAGTGTGCGCAGCGTGTCATAAGCACCGGGAATGTGGGCCAGCACCAGCTTGCCCCGCTCGCGATCTTTCAACGCGCGACCCATCGCATCGCTGCTGATGCGGTCTTCACAAAACAGAAAGTGGGGCTTGAGTTTCAGCCAATCATCCATCGTGCTGACGGGGAAGTTGCGTGGCAAAGGCAGTGTTGCTGTCCGCTTATCCAACTCCATGATCCTGCCAAAGCTATCGCGCGTGATCTGACGTGTTTCGCTGTCTTCAATCACTTCTGTCTCAGGCAAGCCCACCGCGAAGACATTGCCCCCCGCACTCGTGGTCTCAACGTAATCGAAATCAAAAGCAACCATGGCGATTTCTTCTTCGGTCGCTCCCTGTTGCCTCCACTCTTCATCGAGTCCCAGTAATGGGCCGAACGGCTCGATGAACATCGGGCGGGGAAAATCGCCGAAGGTCATCAGTGCCAGGTATTGCTCGCGTGTCCAGCGCATGGTTATCTCGGCATGGTTGAGTTGAAAGGGAAGGCTAAGTCATGACTCAGCTCAGCAAGTGACGCCTTTTCCTTCTTCGCCATAAACGTTGAGGCGGGCTTGCTCATCCGTCCAGACTGCGTCGGCAGGGGCATAGTGGTATTGCAGCGCACGTCGGCGATGAGGGCTGCGGTTCGGTGGTGTGCCATGATGAATCAGGCCATCAAAAATCAATACGCCGCCCGGAGGCAGCGGGGCAGCGACTTGTTTCCCCGTGACCGACGAATCACAAATTTGCCAGTCCCGACGTTGAAAATGAAGCACGGGGCCTTCGCGATGGCTGCCGGGGATCAGGTGCATGCAGCCGGTCTCGACCGTCGCCTCATCCAAAGCAATCCACAGGCCGACCACGGGTTCAGAGGGGTCAATGTTGAAATAGGCTTTATCCTGATGCCAGGGCTTTTCCCGTCCACCCGGCGGCTTGAGCAAAGCCATGTCCTGGAACAGCCTGGGCTTGCGACCGGCCATCAGTCGGCTGACCAGCGCGAGCAAGGCGTCATGCTCAGCCAATGCTGCGAGCCGCGCATCCCAAGGCACAAAATGCATCAGCTTGCGCACAGCCAACTCGCGCTGCTCCAGCGTAAGCTCTTCCAGCCTTGCTGCAGCAGAGGATTCAAACTCCACCCCGTCAAAATCGGGCTGCTGACCCATGATCAGATCCGCCAGACCTTGCTTCGCTTGTTGAACCTGATCCCCCGTGAAGACGTTGGCAATCGACAGAAATCCCAACTCGGCATACTGGTTGACGTGGTCTTCTGTCACCTCGTCCAGGCTGGTGATTGGCGTGATGATCTCCTGTGGGTTGTATAGATTCTCAGGTGGCGTATCGGATGATTGCTTATCAATGGTATAGGCCATGTCAGCTAACCTTGTTGCCAGACACTTATCTTCGCTTAGTTGAATTATGTCATCCTGTTGAGGATGATTCAATCGATCCGGACGGGAATGTTTTGCACTATTGCGCTATTATGTCTCTCCATGCTCTGGAAAGATTACCAACTGACTATTGGAAATTGCCTGACCGTAAAATGTGAACCGGAGTGGTCGCTGAACCGGGCTTGGTCGGATAACTTGCAGGATTACGACCTGTGGTATGTCTGGGCTGGACGGGGTGTCATGGAACTCCATAGGCAAACCATCGACCTGCATCCCGGCGTCGCGATCTTCGCCAGGCCTGGTGGCAAATACCTGGCCAGCCACGACCCCCAACACACCTTGGGCGTGACAGCCACCCACTTCGATCTCAAGCACTATCGAACCGGGCATAGACCTGCCCCTCGGCAGTTGCCCGGCGAATACCGTGTTGTCATTGACCCGGCGTATGTCGAAACCATCATGAAGCGCATCGTCGCCCTTGCCCACCAGTCGGAACAACGCCAAGGCAAGAACCGACGTGAACTCCGCGAGACGGCCAGCACACTCCTGCTTGGTCTTCTGCGCGACATCACGTCTCCAATGCATGAAGACCACGCCCGGCGCTCTGCCAGCGAACGAAGGCACCGTCAGTTGATCGACAGCCTGGCCGCGGAAATACGCCAGTCGCCCGGCAAGGAGTATGCCATCCCCGAGTTGGCCCGGCGGGTGGGGTATGGGGTGGATCATTTCACGCGCGTGTTTAAATCGGTCACGGGCCAGTCGCCCGGCGCGTTCATTATTGCCGCCCGCATCAATCGAGCCATGCAATTGCTGGGCGAATCCAGCATGACGTTCAGCGAAATTGCAGACGCTTTGGGGTATGCCGATGTTTACTTCTTCAGTCGCCAGTTCAAGCAGAACGCCGGCGTCCCCCCCACGCAATATCGATCGGGAAGACGGGCCAAACCTTGACCCCGACGGCCTTGCCTTAGACAATGCCTTCAACCCCGCCTCCATTGATGGTGACTCCCATGAAAAGACTTCTCCCACGTCGTTGCGCCGCTTCATTCCAACTTGCTGGCATGATGAATCCATTGGCTTTCATACTCTGTGTCGCCTTGTTGTCGTTCGTGGGTTGCAAGTCAGCCCCCAAGGAAGGGCCGGACATCGCCACGACGCCCTCGACCATGGGCCCGGAGTATCTGCGCGGGACCATAGGCTCGCTGACCAAACCCCAGGGATTTGAGCCACAGTTCGTCGGCGGGTTCGGCCTGGTCGTCATGAAAGAGCCGACCGGCTCCGCGGACATTCCCCCTTATCTGGAAGAATGGCTGATCAACAAGATGAAGCAGCGGGGGTTGGGCAGTGTGCGCATGGGGACAGAAGCAATGTCTCCCCAACGTGTTCTTAACGATGCGCGCACGGCAGTGGTCGAAGTCATGGGCATCATTCCACCCGGTGCGACGCGAGGCAGCCGATTCGATCTTTACACCCGGGCGGTGTCGGGCACGCAGACCACCAGCCTGCAGGGAGGCGTGCTCTGGACGACTGAACTTTCAGAAGCCGGGCTGAATCGCTCGATGCGATTTTCACGACCCCTGGCAACGGGCAATGGGGCCGTGGTCGTGGACATGTTTGAAAGAAATAAGCAGGATCCCACGAATCCGCAGGTTTTTTCACGTGAGCGGGAAGGCGTGATTCTTTCAGGTGGCGTCGTAACAACCCATCGCCCGATCTATCTGGTCTTGAATCAACCAAGTTGGAGCCGTAGCCGGGCGATCGAGATGCGTATCAACAATCGCTTCAAGCCGAGCATGGAAGACCGCAACAAAGTCGCCATTGCCAAGAGTGATGCGTTGGTGGAGATCAACATACCTGTACGTTTTCGAAGTGATCCCGCCCGTCTGCTCAGCCTGATTCAAAACACCTACCTTGAAACTGGCAACGGGTTTGAAGTCACTCAGGCGGGGAGGCTGGCTAAGTCGCTATCTGAAGCGCCACTTGAACGGGCAGCCAATGTTGCTTTCGCGTGGGAGTCGCTGGGTAAGCTCGCTTTACCCGAGATCAGGATTTACTACGACCACACCAACCCGATTATTCAGTTGGCCGCGTTGAAAGCCGGGGCAGGTCTGCGCGATGAAGTGGCGCTGCCTTATCTGTTAAAGGTCACCAATTCGCGCGACGCGTTGATGCGAACGCGAGCCGCTCAACTGCTCGCTTTCTATCCCACCAGTCCGGAGGCCACCCGCACGTTGGCGAGTTTGTTGTATGACAAGGATCGCGACGTGCGCATCGCTGTGTATGAAGTCCTGTTGGCGGTCGATTCGCCGTTGGTGCGGAGTATGGATTTTGGTGAAGGGGCCGAGGCCAAGTTCAGGCTGGACATCGTCCAATCCCCCAAACGTGGTGAAGCTTTGCCTCCATTGGTTTACATCAGTCAGGTCGGGGTACCTCGCATTGCGATCTTCAATGCAGATACCTCTTTCAAGATGCCTTTGCTGGCTTCACTCTGGAATAACCGCATGATGATGCGCATCGAGAAAAACGATGACCGCATGCTGGTGCAGTACCAATCCTATGGCAGCAGGGAAATCACCCAGACGCACGAGATCAGACCTTTGCTGGCCAACCTGATCTTTCTCATGGCCCACAAGTCCACACTGGATCGACCCACCGCCGGCCTGGATCTGACATACAGCGAAGTGGCCGAGGCCATCTATCGCTTGAGAATGAATGACAAACTGGATGCCGAAGTCGAGGTGCAGGTCAGCCCGTTGGCTGCGGACATCGAACGCATGCGCGAGCAGGGAGAGCCGGGACTGAGACCTGAGTTCGGCGACGAACCGGTCGTGAAAGACAATCCAAACGAAGGCGACACGACTGGCGAGAACACAGGCGATGATGGACCGGAGCCGAAAGAGATTCCCATGCCGGTACCCGCAGATGGTTCGGCCCCGGCGGTACCCTCCGATGATGAGTCAGTCATTCCGATGCCTGCGTTATGATGCCCGGTGAGCAATCGCGCGCAGCCGCGCGACAATCCAAATGGCAACCCGGTTTCTGCGAATAATCGCCCGGGTTATTTCGGCAAATGATCGGCCAAACGCTTATTGACATAGACAAGATCGCCACTGGCCACGACATTGTTCGCGTGGAAAAGAAGCCTTATTTTTTGTTGTTGAAATCTGTTCTGGCACCGGCTGTCATGATGCTGATCTTGATACAGTTCGGCTGCGAGAATCGACAGACAACACCACCAGCGGAAAACCAGCCCATGGTTGATTCAACAAATCCCGAAACGCCCCATGATCCATATCGCGCTCGATTGAGCAATGCGCATCTGAGTATGACCGTGTTGCTGCCCGACATGGAAGCGGGGCGATATCGAGGCCAGCGCTTTGATGACGGCGGCATGATTGAAAGTCTGACCGTCAATGGCACCCCATTCGTAAGTGAGTGGTTTGTCCCGGGCGAAGATCGTCTGCCGATGGATCCGGAAAGTCATGACCAGTCGGCAATGGGTACGGCCGAAGAGTTTGGCTTTCGCCATCCCCCGGGTTACGCGCAGGCCAAGGTCGGTGAGCCTTTCCTTAAGATCGGCGTGGGTGTGCTGAAACGGAAACAGAAATGGGAATACCGGTTCTTCGAAAACCATGAGGTGGTCTCGCTGGGTGAGTGGAAAGTTGAGACTGGTCCTGACCACATCACCTTCACTCACACATTAGACGCGGCCGGCTGGGCTTACCTCTACACCAAGACAATTCGGCTTGATCCCAACAAACCGGCATTCACCATCCGCAGGAGTCTTGAAAATACCGGCCAACAGAGGATTTCGACTGACCACTACGGCCACAACTTTTTCCAACTCGGCAACCACCCGATTGGGCCTGACTATCAAATCCATATGCCTTTCCATCCCTTGCCGGGCAAAAAGTTGAACGCGGGTTGGATTGTGGAAGATCAGACCGCGAGCCCCCGCGAGAAGCTTGAGGGGTACGAAGCCATCTTTGGCGATCTGATCCCGCCCGATAATCAGTTGCAGCAACACGAGATTGAGATTCGCCATGAATCGTCAGGTCTGGCGGTTGAAATCGAAGGCGACCGCCCCATCCGAAAAGGCGCATTATTCGCAAAGGCGACAGTCATCAGTGCCGAGGGCTTCACCGATATTGATGTCCAGCCCGGGCAGACGATGCACTGGGAAACGACATATCGGTTGATGGTGCCCGAGTAAAGATTGGCCGACCCTTTGTTTTTGAGTGGCGTTTTAAACCATTCTGGCAAGAAATCGGGGTTGGACTTTCCCATATTTCTTCTTATTTCTGGTTTATTTAAGACGGCCACTTGCCTTATAAGGTTAGCCCGCCAAACATCTGTATGAACGTTATGAACGTTTTAACCCCCTTTGAAAGGATATGACATGCCTCTTCTAAAAACTTCACTCTTGGCTTTGACAGGAACCTTGGCGGTGATTGGTCTGGCACAACCGGCGGCGGCGGCAGGCTGTGCCTCCAGCAGCACCGCGATGGCCGTGCACAATCATGAGGGGGGGAAGAAAGATTACGCAAAAACCAACATCGTCGAAACAGCCAAGTCTGCGGGTAAGTTCAACACGCTGCTGGCCGCAGCAGAAGCCGCGGGCCTGGTGGATACGCTGACCGGTGAAGGCCCACTGACAGTCTTTGCACCAACCGACGAGGCATTCAAGGCGCTACCCGAAGGCACCGTCGAGTCTCTGTTGAAGCCTGAGAACCGCGACAAGCTGGCTGCGATTCTCAAGTACCACGTCGTGCCCGGCAAAGTCAAGGCCGACAAGGTAGTCGGCAGTGATGAACTCAAAAGTGCGCTCGGCCAGTACTTGGACGTGACCGTTCAGGATGATGCTGTGAGCATCGCCGGGGCGAACATCATCAAGACCGACATCAAGGCTTCCAACGGCGTGATTCACGTGATTGATGCCGTCATGTTGCCCCAACCCGACCTGGCAGAGACCGCGACGGCAGCAGGCAAGTTCAACACACTTCTGGCCGCAGCAGAGGCTGCGGGTTTGACCGACGCATTGAAAGCAGATGGCCAACTGACCATCTTTGCCCCGACCGATGCAGCATTCGCCGCACTACCTGAGGGCACGGTTGAAGAACTACTCAAGCCAGAGAACAGTGATAAGCTGGCCGCAATCTTGAAGTATCACGTCGTGGCTGGCAGGCACCTGGCTGCGGATGTCATCACCAAGGATAAAATCGAAACCTTGCAGGGCAGTGAAATCAAAATCGCCAAGAAGGATGGCAGCGTGAAGGTGAACAAGGCCAACATCACCGCCACTGACATCAAGGCTGGCAACGGTGTGATCCACGTGATTGATGCGGTATTGATACCTTCAGAGTAAGACCTTCTCTAGAGTCAAACCAAAGAAACGTGGAAGAGACAAAGGCTCGCAACTTGCGAGCCTTTTTTTCATGCATTCCTGCTGTGATCAAGTTACCCCAAGGCAAAGGCATGTGGCTTGTAGAGCAGGATAAGTTCAATCGTCGCGTCTTGGGTGCCACGCGTTGCCGACACACGAGCGAAGTCCTGGGCGCAGTCGAAGGGCTTGCGAGAGTGGCGCAAGGTGTGTGGATGCCGTAAGGCAGGATGGCTGTGGATACGCGCGGAAGCAAGGTACGAGCGACCAAGTGTAACCCCAGATATGTTTTTATCCTCGCGCGGGTGGGTGGCATGGCCATCGCGAAGCATGGCCATGATCTTCAGCGAGATGTGAAGAAAATGCATCACGCCAAGGCGCAACGACGCGAAGGACGCAAAGGTAAGAAAGCGCCATAATACGTGTAAAATTTGAGAATATCTGTGTTAACTCGCTCCCGTTAGTCGCGAGTTTACACAGCCACCCGACGCATCTTGTCTTTCAGTCTTTGCTCGCCGAGACACAACAGGCAAGATGGCCAGCATCAAGCCGATGACAAAGATCGCCCAGACCTGATGAGCCAGAACCAGCCCGTACCAAAGCGGATGGCTGAACATGGCATCAGACAGCAATCTCTTACCCAGAACATAAGTTGCACCCGAGCCGGGCACGAGAAAGACGGCCAGTGCGGCCAGCATCACCACCATCGGCCAGCGCGGCGTCAGCCTCGGCCAAACCGCGATGATCCATGCCAGTGCGGGGAACAATAAGACCGCGTCGTACGTCCGACGATAAGTGACCGCGAAGCTTAGGACGCAAAGCATGGCCAGCAACCAGAGCAACGCCTGTGGAACTTGCTTGCGATAATAGACGGCCAGACTCCAGAGCAGGCCGACGAAAACGGTCAGCCAACAAAGGATATGGGCCAGGTTTTCATTGCCCAACCAGACTTCTAATGGATAGCCCAAAGTCAGTAGTTGCCAGCGCACCGGATTGGTTGGCCCAATGCTTGCCAGATGGGTCGAAAAGTAGTCAAGGTTGGCGCGCCACTGCATGTACCAGTCTGGTGCGATGCTTTCCAGTCGCCAGACTGCCAAGGCTGTGATCGCCAAGGTGCCCAGCAGCGAAATCATCGGCACGCGCCAATGCTTATTGACCAACAGTACGAACCAGAATATCCCAGCCACCTGAAACTTGAGTACCAATGCCAGGGTTAAACAGATGGCCGCCAGCCAAGGGTGATTACGCTTCGCGCCAAGTAATGCGAGCAGGGAAAGCAATAGTGCAACCAGGGTGGTTTGGCCAAACCTCAGACCGGTGTGAATCGGTGCGAAGAAAAGCACCGCGACGAGGATCAATTCCAAAGCATAGCGCGACGTTATGGTGCTCGTCCCGCCTTCCGCGCTCCCATTGGGTTGCTCCGTTTCCAACCCTTTGCTTAGCGTGCGGAGCACCAGAACGAAAGGTATCAACAGGAGCGTACTAAGCGCCAGCCAGGTCAGATAAGAGGCGTCTGCGGGGAGTAGCGCGAGTGGGGCCATGACCAGGTAGGTCGGCGGGGGGTAGAGCAGCATGAATTGGTCGGGGTGCCTGCGCGAACGTGAATCTTCAGCCAGGCTACCTGACTCTTCCAGTCCCGTGATGACCTGATCATAGTTATAGGGGTTTTGGCCTTCGAGCATGGCCCGGCTGCCGCCATAAATCATTTCCCAGTCATACCCGCCTCCGGCGACACCTTCATACACCCCGCGATAGAGCAGATAGGCCAGACCGACCACGATGAGCACGCGCAGCAACAAAAGCAACCGCCTACTGTCACCCGTTCGCAAGGTGGCTGCACTTATGCATAGTTTTTTCGCTGGCTCGGTCATGCAAATCAAAGGATATCGGTTTCGATCAGGACAAGACAATCGCTTTCTGCAGGATGACGGATGTTCTGCCGGACCATTCTCAATGTTGGTGTTTGTGGTTTTAGCTTTACAATAGCTCAGTGCCTTTCAGCCGTGCCATCCTGCATGTGGATATGGATGCGTTCTTCGCGTCGGTGGAAGTTCTCGACAATCCCAACCTGGCTGGGAAACCCGTTGTCGTTGGACATGACGGCCCGCGCGGGGTGGTGGCTGCGGCTTCCTACGAGGCACGGAAGTTCGGCTGCCATTCCGCTCAACCCATGGCTGTCGCCAAGCGTCTCTGTCCCGACCTGATCATCTGTCGAGGCTCGGGCGCGCGCTACCGCGAACTGTCCGACCAGGTCTTTGCCATCTTTCATGAGTCGGCTCCGCTGGTGCAGCCGATGTCCATTGATGAGGCTTTCCTTGACGTCACCGGCGTGCAACAGCCCTGCCCGGACCCGGTCGTCATCGCCAGCCACATCAAACAACGCGTCTTCAAAGAGACGGGGCTGACCTGCTCGGTGGGTGTCGCCCCCAACAAGTTTCTGGCCAAGTTAGGCTCGGCTCGCAACAAGCCGGACGGCATGACGGTCATCCTTACCGAAGAAGTCGATGCGTTTCTCCTGGCCACACCGATTGATGCCCTCTGGGGCGTCGGCCAATCAACACGCGAGCGCTTTGCCCGGCTGGGGGTGCATTCCGTTGCTGACATGCGCGACTTGAGTGTCGAGCGCCTGAACAAACACTTCGGCAAGGTGGGTGAGCATTTCTATAAGCTTTGCCGGGGCATGGACGATCGCCCGGTCACGACCGACCGCGAGGCCAAGAGCATCAGTCATGAGCACACCTTTCCGGTGGATGTCGCCAACCGCGATGAACTTCGCCGCGTCCTCAGCGAAGAAGTCGAGCAGGTGGCCCGAAGGTTGCGCAAACAGGAAAAGTTTGCTGCGTCGGTGACGGTCAAACTGCGCTATGGCAACTTTGAAACCATCACTCGCTCCTGCACATTGCACGAGCCAACTCACCAGACCGCGCGCTTTCAACGGGCGGCAATGGGGTTGTTCGATTTATGGGCGCGCAATGCCTTCAAACCCGTGCGCCTGATCGGCATGGGGGTCAGCCAACTCACGCAGTCGGCCGGTCAACTGGGGCTGTTCTCCGCTGATGAAGATGAGAAACAGCAACGGCTGGATCAGGCAGCGGACACCGTGGCCAACCGCTTTGGCAAACACGCGATCCATCGCGGCAGCGCGATCAGTCGCAGACCTGAGGAGGATGGTGGCAGTTTCTCCCCCGCTCGAAGCCAATGAAAGTACAGTGGTAGGGACAATTTAATCCCGCCGATACCACCAACGCATGGCAGACACCAACCCAACCCGACCCGATCCCGCTGACTCAGTTGCAAACTCGACCAAGTCGGCGCGACGCCTGCGCATCCTGATGTTGACCCATCGCCTGCCTCATCCACCAGACCGGGGCGACCGCATTGCCAGTTACCATCGCCTGCGTCATCTTGCCGCATCGCACGATGTTTATCTTGCCAGCTTGACGGATGAGGACATCCAGGGTGAAAGCGAAGTTGCGCTCAGCGAGATCGTTCAGGACTTTGCCGTGACGCGTGTCAGTACGAGGCAGCGGAACCTTCGCGCCATCAAGGCGATTCTTACAGGCAAAGCCATCACACCAACCGTGTTCTACGATGCCTTGCTTATGCGGATGGTTGAAGGGTTGCACCGCAATAAGCCTTTCGATGTGATCTACACGTTCTGCACGGGCATGGCCGAGTATGCCCGGCGAATCCTGGCCATGCACGAACCAGCCGAGCCTGGCATTCCGCCCAGACCTTTCCACATCCTCGACCTGGTCGATGTGGACAGCGAGAAATGGCAAGGTTACGCGGACAAAGCCGCCGCCTTGAAACGCTGGCTATACGCGCGCGAAGCGCACAAGCTGCAACTGATTGAAGCAGGCAGCACCATGCCTGTCGATGCGGTAGGGGTCATCAGTGACGCGGAAGCGAAGCTGTATCAACAACGCATCAGCAGTAACGTGCCGCCAACGGTCATCGGCAACGGCGTTGATCTGGAGTACTTCAAGCCTTTACCCGCCTCGGCCGAACCCATCATCACCTTTGTCGGCGTGCTGGATTACCCACCCAACGTGGAAGCAGTGCAATGGTTTGTCCGCGAAGTCTGGCCGACGATCCTGGATACGCAGCCTGAGGCGCAATGCCGCATCGTCGGCAAGCGACCGACTGAGATCGTGCGCGCACTTGATCAAACCAAAGGCGTCACCATCGTTGGCGAAGTTGCTGATGTGCGTAATGAACTCGCCCGCGCGATGGTCGTCATCGCACCGTTGCATCAGGCACGAGGCGTGCAGAACAAGGTGTTGGAAGCGCTGGCCTGTGCCCGGCCTGTCGTCGTGACCCCACCCGCGATGGAGGGGATCGAAGTGGAACCTGGCACGCATCTGCTTTGCGAAGTAGATGCGCCCGCGTTTGCGCATGCCGTCCTCAGATTGCTCTCGGATGAAACGCTCCGCCAGCAACTGGCCGGTGCAGGAAGACAATGCGTCGAACAGCGCTATCATTGGCAAGCCCGGTTGGCAGCGATCGACAAACTACTGGCCGAGGCAAAATTACCTTGACAGTTTCAGGTTAGCGTCTATGTTGCAAACCTGTGGCGACGGGTGAATCACTGGAAACCGGATTGGGGGAGATATGAGCCGTACAGACATGCCTGCCAAGAAAATATTAAAGGTCAATCGCAGGCCTGAGCTTTTCCATAGCGACGATCGGCGCGTCATTGCTCGCTTTTTCGAGTTGCATGGCGACGACCGCATTCGGGCCATCATCCATCGTGTGATCTCCCTGTCCCCCTCGGAAGTCACCGAGTTGCTGGCAGATGTGCATCGCCTGTTCGGGCAAAGGCACCGCAACCTTGAGCAGATTTTCCTCCGCCACTACTCCTGGGTGCAGCGGTTTGTCGAACAGCCCGGCCAGTTGAGCGATGAAAGCAAACAACTGATCGGTGCTTACTTCACCATGGAGTATTCCATTGAGTCGGCAGCGCTGTTCAACCCCTCCATCGTGCCCCACCCGGAGCAGGATGGCGTCGATGATGGCGACCAACGCTTTCTCATGAGCCTGCGCGCCACCGGCGAAGGGCATATCTCCTCTATCGTGTTCCGCACAGGAACCCTCACACGCGACCGAGGCATCATTGATCTGGAGTTCGACCAGATCAGCCCGATTTCGACGGCTGCGACGCGCGAAGCAGACCGCCGATACGACCGACATCTTTTCTACCTCAAGCTGATTGAGATGGGCGCCTGGTCGGACATGGGGGACAAGGTGTTCGATCATCTCAGCGAGCGTTTTACGATCACCGAGTTGGAAAACGCGATCCGCCAGGCCCGAGAGCAAAGCGACCACCCTTTTGAATTTGATGACATCGAACAGGCCATGCTCTGGCTGGCGCACAGCAATTATCGCCTGAAACTGCCACGCGAAAGCGACATCTCTGAGATCGTCATCTTCCCCGGCAGCCAGACCGAAGCAAAGGGCATTGAGGATGTGCGCCTCTGTCGCTTCACCGAAGACGATGGCAGCGTGCGCTACTATGGCACCTACACCGCTTACGATGGTTCGCGCACACTTCCGCAACTGCTCGAAAGCGATGACTTCCACCATGTCGAAGTCCACACCCTCAACGGCAGGTACGTGCAGAACAAGGGCATGGCTTTGTTCCCCCGACGCGTCGGCGGCTGGTACACCATGATCAGCCGACTCGACGGCGAGAACATGTTCATCATGCACTCGGACAACATCCACTTCTGGAACGAGTGCCAACCCCTCCAGGCCCCACGTTATTTCTGGGAGTTTGTCCAGATCGGCAACTGCGGCTCGCCCATCGAAACCGACGAAGGCTGGCTGCTGCTGACCCACGGCGTCGGGCCTATGCGACGGTACTGCATCGGTGCTTCATTGCTTGACCTGGAAGAACCCTCCCGCGTCATCGGCCACCTGCGCGAGCCTTTGATCGAGCCTGATGAAACCGAGCGCGATGGCTACGTGCCTAACGTGGTCTATTCCTGCGGGGCCATGACGTATGGCGACGACCTGGTCATTCCATATGCTGCCAGCGACCAGAACAGCAAGTTCGCTCATGTGAAGACACAGGATGTGATCGATGAGATGGTGAGGATGTGAGGAGGCAAGGCTTCAGGATCTCATTAGGCGCTTTTCCTTCATGCGGAGAATTGTAAATTACTTTGATTTTGAATTATCATCGTTGTTCGCCGATGAATTAAACCGAACAAGGCTTTCCCAAGAGATTTCCCCGGTCTTTTCGCAGAACTGCTGGCCAAATTCCATTGTGAATTTATTGATGCGTTTTGAGTAAGCTTCCATGAACTCGTCGTTTCTTTCTTTTGCTTTATGTCCTAAAGGCTCAATGATCTCTGTATACAATTCACTGTTGCCTGATATGAAATGCCAAAATTGTTGGCCACAATATTTCAAATAATCTCCCTTGTCAGGGTTTTTATCTTTTCCATAGCAGCATCCATTGACGCAACGAATAGACATTTTTGAATTGCTGGTTCGTAATGTTTTTTGTGCGGTTATGAAATCAGATTTCATCTTGGCCACTTGACTGCTGTTGCCCCAATTGGGCCCAGATTTAATATTCACAATGTTTCTAATTCCGTCAAGATCAAATTCCAGGTCGATGCCTTTAATGCCAGATTTCCAGCCCCCATAAACCTTCTTATTAATGAATACAGCTAGCCCCTCTAACCAATCTCCGAAGATGGTTTCTTCATTTGATGAAATATGTGCATCCACCAGCCAACGAATAATCTGCTCTGCGGTTAGTGCGTGTTTTGCTCTAAAAAGATACGGGTTTTTCCTTCTAAGGACATTGCTTAATTTCAATGAGTCCAAGCTGGAAATTCTTTTTACATGAAAGATGCCAATGTTGTCTTCAACGTAACTGGCCACATCACCCAAATCAAGACTGTTCATCGTAAGCCTATTTTTCGAAAAGGGACATTTCTACCGGCGATATTTGTGATTTTACCATCTCAAAATAATCCGGAACAATTTCTATACCAATCGTGTGTCTTTGCATCCGACTGGCAACAAGGTTTGTTGTCCCCGATCCCATGAAAGGGTCAAGGACAGTATCACCGACTTTTGTAAATAGCTTAATAAACCACTCTGGGAGACCTTCCGGGAACGCTGCACTGTGGTTTTTATTGTTGCACTCCGTCGCCAAATGCAACACATTGGTTGGATAGGCCTTGTCTCTTTCAACCCAATTCGAGATGTTTTTACCAAAACCACTGCCAACCCTTGATTCATCTCTTGTTTTATCTGTATCACTCAGGTTTTTCAGCCGTGTCTTGGCCCAATTACCCATCGGAACCATAACCTCTTCCTGATACATATTGAATTTCTTGTTTTTGTTAAATTGCAGCAATCGCTCCCAGGCATCACGGAACCTGTTTGGCCATTTTCCGGGATAACAATTTTTTTTGTGCCAGATAAACTCCTCCGTCCACAACCAGCCCTGCTTTCGCATGGCCAAGATCAGCTCCATGATGTACGTACTTCTCTCCCCATCAACGACCTTTTCTTTGATGTTAAGAATAAAGGTACCAGTGGGTTTGAGAATCCTTAGCAGTTGTTCTGTTTTTGGTAAGAACCAATCCACATACTCGTCGGGATGTATTCCACCATATGTGCTTTTTCTTTGATCTGCATAAGGCGGTGATGTGAAAATTAAATCCACAGAGTTGTCAGGGATGTCTTTCATGACATCCTCACAATCACCGAGATATAAATCGTGTCCTATTTCCATTTTGTGCGATTTCTTGAAGATCAATCTTTGCCAGGCGATATTGCAATAATTACATAAAGAATGATATCACGAAGCTCCCGGATAATAAAGAGCAGCACGAATAAGCATGACCCACGGGAAAAAGTCAAAATGCATTGAACTTCTTCAGACGACGCTACTTGCGCCTGACCAGCAACACACCACCCACAGCCAACAGTGCCAGTGATGCTGGCTCGGGGATGCTGACGCCTTCGCGGAGGATGACGTTGTCCATCGATGTCTCGTTGTTGGTCGAGGCCACCCAATCCGCGCGGATGTAAATCGCCTGCACATCCAGCAGGACGTTGGCGAACTCGCTGACTGTTGGGGCAGTACCGCCACTACCTACGACTTCCCAGCCGGGCGCGCTGGCATCCATGGGCACATCAAAGTTCTGCCAGTTCAACATAGGCAAGTCCGTACTGGTGTAAGCCAGCGTGACGTCGTTGCCTACCAGCAAGACCAACTCGCCGGGCTGGGCGGTGCTGAGGTTGGACTTGAGGTCAAAGGTCAGCGCGTTGCCATAGGCCAGGTTCTGATCCCCAAGGTAAGCACTGGGCGCGACGAAGTAGCGCACCTGGGCTGAGGACTCGCTGGTTCGGATGAACCCGCCTGGGTTGCCACCCGTTGAACTCAAACTGACAGACCCGGGCGTGGTTAACGCGATGGGTGGATGATCCAATTGCAGGTTCTGCTGTTTCCAGCCTTCATCGTTAAATGCGGTGAATCGGCTTTCCACCAGGATGTCGCCGAACGCTGCGTATGTCGTACTGACAGAGCATGCCAATGCCCCGGCTGCAATCAAACCAACTCGAACCTGAACCTTGCTCATCATTTCCCTCGCTCCTGATCGGTTGTATATGAACGGTCCTGCGTAAACAGAAATCGCCTGCGTCCTCACTGTAACGAATCGGCCAGTCGAATCAATAGGCTTTAGCAAATACTGCCAACCTGCCTCCGGGCTCTCCAGTGAACAGGCAGGGACCTTGCTCGGGCATGTCTCCGACCTGGCCGGGCATGGGCAAGCAGCGCACCGTCACGCTCAAGTCCTTCTGCAACTGGTCTTCGACTTCCGGGCTGCTGTTGTAATAAGCCAGCACGAAACCGCCATGAATCTCAGGTTCTTCTTTGTTGGCTGGCGTGAAGAACGCGTAGAACTCATCGCGCGAGGTTACTGTCCGCGTGTTGCCTTGCCGTTGCTGTTGAGCGCGATCAAAGAGATTGCTTTGTATTTCGTCGAGGATGCTGCCCACGTTGGCGATGAACGCGCTTCGGGGCACGGATTCTTTCTCCTTAATGCCCTTGTCGCGCCGGGCCATGAAAACGCAGTCGCCTTCGATATCGCGAGGGCCGATCTCCAAGCGGATGGGCACGCCTCGCTTGACCCACTGCCAGACCTTGTCCCCGCCACGCAAGTCGCGCTTATCGACTTCGACTTCGATATGACCGCCGCCGAAGGTCTGGTTTCGCAGATCAGCCGCCAACTTGTCGCACCAGTCGTACACGTCCTGCGGGTTTTCAGCCTTGCCCGCGACGGGGAGAATGACGATCTGTTTTGGTGCCAGGCGAGGTGGCAGCACAAGTCCATCGTCATCGGCATGGGTCATGATGAGCCCGCCGATGAGTCGCGTGGACACACCCCACGAGGTCGTCCAGGCATGCACACGTTGCTGATTCTCATCAAGGAACTCGATGCCTGACGCCTTGGCGAAGTTCTGCCCGAGGAAGTGGGATGTGCCTGCCTGCAGGGCTTTGCGATCCTGCATCATCGCTTCGATGCAATAGGTATCCACCGCACCGGGGAACTTTTCGCCTTCCGTTTTCTTGCCCTTGATGACAGGCATGGCCATCCACTGCTCTGCGAATTGACCATACACATCGAGCATCTTCAGCGTTTCTTCGACTGCCTCTTCGCGCGTGGCGTGCGCGGTGTGTCCTTCCTGCCAGAGGAACTCAGTCGTACGCAGGAACAGGCGCGTGCGCAGCTCCCAGCGCACCACGTTGGCCCATTGGTTAATGAGCAGGGGCAGGTCGCGATAACTCTGCACCCACTTGGCGAAAGTCGCGCCGATGATCGTCTCAGACGTCGGCCTCACCACCAGAGGTTCTTCCAGTTCGCCGGCTGGGACCAACCCGCCGTCGGGGCCTTGCTCCAGGCGATGGTGTGTCACCACCGCGCATTCCTTGGCGAATCCTTCAACGTGTTCCGCTTCCTTTTCGAGAAAGCTCTTGGGAATGAACAGCGGGAAATAGGCATTGACGTGACCTGTGTCTTTGAACATCTTGTCCAGTTGACGCTGGATATTCTCCCACAGAGCGAAGCCCCATGGCTTGATGACCATGCAGCCACGCACAGGCGAGTTCTCCGCCAGGTCGGCGGCCCGAACGACCTGCTGGTACCACTCGGGGTAGTTGTCTTCTCGGGTCGGGGTGATGGCGGTCTTGGGTCCTTTGGCCACGGGAGTCTCCTGCGGGGTTGGAGCTGACTGCACGCTGGGACGGCGAGTCGCGCATCAGCAAAGCGGGCATTTTATCGTGGGGATGGCATTCCGTTCGGATGCTTCGGTGCGCAGGCGTTGAGAAACAGAAAGATTAAGCACCGAGAACACGAAGGACACAAAGAACCAGCAAACAAGCAAAGTATTCCCTTGGCGAACTTCGCGCCTTGGCGCCTTGGCGCCTTGGCGAGAGATGTCTTTCGAAAGATTCAATTGGCAGCTTGCCAAAGTTTTGTTTTGCATTGCTCTGAACAACTCGGTGCAGGCACCGAGGCTAGACGGGGAACGAGCTATGTCACCCGCTGCCACAGTTTCTCACTGGCAATCCCGTGCTCAATCGTTGACAATCTCGTGATGCCTTCCCGCCCTGTCATTGCGCATGTGTTGCACCGCCTGTATCTTGCTGGCGCAGAAGTCCTGGCTGCGGGGCTGGCCAGGCAGCAGGCCAACCCTCATGATTCCAACCGCGCGTATGACCAACTCTTTATTTGTCTGGATGAGGTCGGGCCGTTGGGCGAGCAATTACGTGCTGATGGATTCGCTGTTGAGTGTGCTGGCCGCGAGCCCGGCTGGGATTGGTCCGCAGCCAAACGGATTGGCGATATCTGCAAGCGATATCGCGTCGATCTGCTGCATGCGCATCAGTATGCCCCGTTCTTTTACTCGGCAGCGAGTCGGATGTGGCCAGTGATTCCCAGCCCGTTCAGCCACAAGCTGCCTCGCATCCTCTTTACTGAGCATGGCAGGGAATATCCGGATTACCGTCGCCCGAAGCGCATCTGGGCCAACCGCTTACTGTTCAAGAAGCGCGACCGTGTCACAGCAGTCGGCCAGTGGGTGCGCGAGGCGCTCATACAGAAAGAAGCGCTGCCAGCTGAACGGATTGATGTGATTTACAACGGGGTGGATGCAGCCCAGTTTGCCCCTGCGGATGAGCAAACGCGCGCTCAGATGCGCCAGAGCCTTGGCATCCTGTTACAGACGCCCGTTGTCATGCAGGTGGCGCGGTTCCATCCTGTGAAGGATCATGAGACAGCCATCCGCGCTTTTGCCGGGGTGGTCAAGCATCGGCCTGATGCGGTTCTGCTTCTCGTCGGCGATGGCGAAGAGCGGGCGAACTGTGAAATCCTGGCGCGCGATCTGAGCATCAGTGGGTCGGTACGCTTCCTCGGCGTGCGTGATGATGTCAGCAAGCTGCTGCATGCAGCGGATGTGTTTCTGCTGAGCAGTTTGAGCGAAGGCATCTCCGTTACCTTGCTGGAAGCGATGGGCGCTGGCCTGCCTATCGTGGCAACCGCGGTTGGTGGCAATCCTGAAGTGGTGGAACATGACGTCACGGGATTGCTGGCCCCGCGCAAGGATTCTGCAGGATTGGCTGATCATCTTGTGGCCTTGCTGAATGATCCCGCCCGGGCACGGGAAATGGGCAAGGCTGGCCGGCAGCGACTGGAAGAGAAATTAACGCTGTCCCGCATGCACGCAGCCTATGCTCAGGTGTACAGCCAGATGCTGGGGGAATCGCTGGCGAACAATGGTTAACGGCTGGAAGCGACCTGTCCGATATCCAAGGAAGGAAACCTGCCGGGAAATGGAGTTTTTCATGCGAATTCACGCTTTTCGAAATATTCTTGCTGTTGCCGCCCTTGTCCTGATTGGGGTTGCCACCAAAACCTCGGCTGGTCTGGAAAGCGACCTGCAGAAAACGCTCAGTGGCAAAAACCTTGGGACGACGGATGTCGGCATCAGCGTGGTTGATCTGACCGCTGGGGATCGTGGCTCGCTGGCGTCGGTCAACGCGGAGAAGCCTTTGATCCCGGCCAGCAACATGAAGCTGATTACCACGGCAGCAGCTTTGTCCACGCTCGGACCTGACTTTCGTTTCCGCACCAAGCTGCTTTTCATTGAGTCTGAAAATGACGATGGGGGTGATCTGCTCATCGTCAAGGGTGATGGCGACCCGGCTTTCTGTGACCGCAAGCTGCTGCGTCAGTTTGATCTGACCTTTGAAGATGTGCTCAAGCGATGGGTTCAGGCTGTCAAAGACACGGAAACGACGCATATCAAGAGCCTGCTGATTGATGATCGGGTTTTTGATGACAACTTCGTTCATGAAGACTGGCCAGAGGATCAGTTGCACCGCAGTTATTGTGCTCAGGTGACTGGCCTGAACTTTTACAACAACACGTTTGATGTCACCCCTCAGCCGACACGTTTTGGCGAGGTGCCTTTGATCACGGTGATCCCG
Organism: uncultured Phycisphaeraceae bacterium; assembly: GCA_964546335.1. Taxonomy (GTDB): domain Bacteria; phylum Planctomycetota; class Phycisphaerae; order Phycisphaerales; family Phycisphaeraceae; genus CAZJJN01. The sequence continues at coordinate 20,975 of CAZJJN010000019.1, read as the reverse complement.
ATGGTGGAAGGTGTCACCACTACCAACCGGGCCGCGACTGGACAGTCAGACACGTTTGATTTGCACCGCAGACCGAGCACAAACCACCTGACTTTCATGGGTAAGGTCAAGACTGCCCGCACCATTCCGCTGGAAGTCACGATGCACGACCCGCCCATGGTGTTTGGTGAAGTGTTGGCTGAGCGCCTGCGCAAGGCCGGCATCAAGGTGGATGAGGTTCGCCGTCCGACCCGGCAGGATCCGGTCAATTCGGGCGAAATGATTCAGCAATATGTGACGACGTTGCCTGCCATCCTGGCACGCACCAACAAGGATTCGGAAAACCTGTTTGCCGAGGCGCTATTGAAAAGAGTGGGCAACAAATACACCGGATCGCCCGGCAGTTGGGACAACGGCTCCGCAGCGGCGCGTGACTTTTTGCGTAGGCAGATCGGCACATCATCGGTGATCGTCCGTTGTGATGATGGCAGCGGCATGAGCCGGGAGAACCGGGTCACGGCACGGATGCTGGTGCGTCTGCTGGGTGTCATGCACAAGTGGGATGAGAATGCGGTCAGGAAAGCAAAGGATAACAAGAGTGAGCCGAAGCGTTACTTCCGTGACAGTCTGGCCATCGCAGGGGTGGACGGCACACTGAAAAATCGTCTGACCAGAGGATTGGTCGGCGAGTTTCATGGCAAGTCGGGTTACATCAATCAGGTAACCACGTTGTCGGGCTACCTTGTGTATCACGTGCCGGTCGAAGGGACGCAAGAGACCAAGGAACATGTCGTGGCGTTGAGTCTGTTGTTCAACAATTACGAGTCACCGATTTATCATGCTGACATCAAAGGCGTTCAGGATGAACTGGTGCGTCTGATCGATCAGAGCGTGGCGCGAGATCTGGGCTTGACTGATCAAGACAAGGAAGTCGTTAGGCCTGACCCGTTGGCGGTGGAGTGAATCACGATCGCGCGGTAGCTCACCTCTGCATATTCATGATCCATGAAACCGACGCCCATGAGCGCCGGTTTTTTTATATAGAGCAGGCTGAGTTCATTCGCCGCATCAAGGGTGCCACGCCTTGACGACACACGAGCTTGCGAGAGTGGCGCAAGGTGTGTGATATGACAATTGCAAAGAAAGTAAGGGGTGAAGCACGAAGCACACGAAGGACACAGAGAGCGATCAAGCCATGGATTTATCTCCTTGGTAATCTTCGCGCCTTAGCGCCTTAGCGAGAAACTCTCTCTTTCCTTTGTGACCTTTGTGCTTGATCTTCTGATCTTGCCTTTCTCCCCGCGAGCTGGCAAGGTCCCGAGTAAAGCCGAAGGATTTCGGAAGAGAGTTGACACCGCCGCCTGTCGCATCCACTTATCGGACACTGCCGGCCTTGCTGTGATGCTGATGGTGAGGCCTGTGATTCATTTCAAACCATCTGCAGGGAATCGGTGGCCGGAGTCTGAATCTGTCCCTTTCCGGGGCCGATGTTTAGTCATGCAGACCGTGTCGGGAGGTGACCGAAACAGGCCGGCATTCATCGGCCAGTGAACTCGGCAGAAAGGAAGAGACATGCGAGGCAACGTGGTTTTCGCTTCGTGGGGCTGGGTGGCAGCAATTGGTATCTCTGGATTTTTGGCCGCGATCGCGGATGCGGATTTATACGTTCAGGGCATCGGTGACGACCATGTCCTGGCTGAACTTCATAACCGCTTCTATACCGGGGCCGACCGCGATTTCATTGCCGACCATCTTGACCTGACCGGCATCGGCCGAGCGCAAAACGGCGCCTGGGCAACTTTGATCTCTGATCAGTACTTTCTCACAGCCGCCCACTTTCATCCCAAGGCCGGGCAAACCATCACCTTTACCAACGACCAGACCAGCCCGAACACCAGCTACAGCTATGTGGTCGATGATTGGCAGAAACTGACCACCTACGACGGCAGACCCAGCGACGTGATGATCGGCAGACTGACCGAACCCGTTCGCCAGGATGACGGTCTGGCGACGTATCACCTGATGACTGGCGATGAGGCTTCGCTGACTGGGCTGGAAGTTTACATGTACGGCAAGAGTCATCGCGCAGGGACAAATGAGATCGAGCATTTCAGCAACCACTTTTACTCTGACTCCCAAGGCAATTCATTCAAGACGCGCGCATTGTGGATGGATTTCGACGCGACGGGAGGCACAGGCATCAGCGAGGCATACCTGAAAACCGGTGATTCCGGTGCCCCGGTCTTCGTGGAGGTGAATGGCGAAGTTCGGTTGGTTGGCCTGAACCTGGCCAATTCCACGGGTGCGCTGAACCCATGGGACGGGGCATCGAGTATCGCTTCTTCGCTGACTTTCTACTCAGACCAGATCCTGGCGTCGATTCCCCCAGCGGTCACGACCCCCGAACCCGCCAGCCTGATGCTCCTGGCCAGTGGTGCCGGGCTGATGCTGCTGCGACGCCGATTCTGAGTCAAGTAAGCGCGATAATGTGACAACTCTTGCTGTAATAAGGCATAAAGTGCCCCGAATCTCCTTTGGGGGTTTGCAGCATTTTTTTACAGGGCGAACGCATGTGGCTTGTAGGATGGGTTAGGCGAGTCTTCGAGCCGTAACCCATCACCGGCGTATGTTTGGTCAAGGGCTTCATTGATGGGTTACGCTCCGCCAAGAGGCTTCGCTAACCCATCCTACCTCGATGCCCTGCGCGATCTGCTCCTGAGTTCCCTACATGCGTTCGCCCTGCATTTTTTTATTTAATCCTTGCTTTCCATCGCTTCAGCGGGTATCTTTACTTCTGTGGGACAATATCGGAAGGAGAGAGAGACCCCTTCCTGAGAGATTTTCCCGGAAAATTTGTGTTTTAACACGAGACGTGTGTTGTCACCTGCTAGTCGCTGTGGGGCGAAAGCTGGGTGTGTATTTTCAGTTTCCTACTTTTTAGGAGAAGAGAGATGAGAACTTCCTTTGGATGGAGCCTATGTGCAGCTTTGGCTGTAACTGCGATAGGCTTCCTGTCAACAACAGCCAATGCCTCGGTCGAACTGGACCTTCTGTTCGCTCCGAATCCGTCGACGCCGTCGATTGCTGAGTTCCTGTTTGATGGAACCACGCTCTCGGCAGGTCCCGGTCTGAGCGATCCGTATGACCTTCAGTTGACCTCCACTCTGCTGCCCGGTGGCGTGCTGATCCCAGCATCATTCGACTTCGGCGACATGACCACCACCGGCCCCGCCAGCGTTATGGGAAGCTACTTCACGGTCGGCCTGACCGATGGTGCTTTCTCATTCGTTGACGAAACCTCGGGCGATACCGTCCTGTCCGGCACCCTCACCGGTGTCAATCTGTCAGGCTTTGATGGCATGACCACCGGCTTCGCGGCTGGTACCTGGACCATCACCGACGGCACCATCTTCACCGACAACGGCATCGCCATCGAAGACATCGAAAACTTCACCGGTGAATTCGTCTGGCACCTGATTGACTTCGACAAATTCGGCGTCACCGGCTCAACCATTGATGCTTTCGACGCCAACGGCGGTGGTCAGTTCAACGGTACCGGCGACGTCGTTCCCGAACCCGCCAGCCTCGCTCTGATGGGTCTCGGCGGACTGCTCATTGCTCGCCGTCGCAAATAAGTGACTTCCCGACAATTAAATAGATTTCCCGTCTCAAGTAGAGACAACCCCTAAGACAAATACCTCTGGAAAGAGCAGGTCAATCGGCCTGCTCTTTTCTTTTACCCACACTCAAAGACAAAAAACCCGACAGCTTACTCGTCTGGTAGAACGCGCCCCGACTCACGCAACGCCAGCATCATCAGCGTTTCCTGCGTGCCATCTCCCCCATCCGCATCATCAACAGGTTTCCGCTGCACGTAACTGCCATCCGGCTGCATCTCCCAGCACTGTCGGCGGTCATTCAACATGACATCCAGAATCAGCCTCAGGCGATCCTGTAAATGAGGCTGCTCGATCGGCGTGATGCACTCCACCCGGTTGTTCAAGTTGCGATACATCCAGTCCGCAGAACCGATGTAATACTCGCCCTGACCTGCATTGTGATAATGGAAAATGCGCGAGTGTTCCAGAAAACGCCCGATCACACTCGTCACCCGGATGTTCTCACTCATGCCCGATACGCCCGGCCTCAGGCAACAGAAGCCTCGCACGATCAGGTCAATACTCACCCCAGCCTGACTTGCTTCATACAGCTTGCGACACATCTTGCGGTCTTCCAGGCTATTCATCTTCGCCACGATGCGGGGTCGATTGGGATCGCCCGGATCTTCGCCACGCTGCTTCCAGGCTTCGCAATGTTGAATCTCGCGGTCGATCATCTGTTCAAAGCGATCGCGCATGTTGATCGGAGCCACCAATAGCTTGTTGTAATTCTTCTTCTGGCTCCGGCCTGTCAGATAATGAAACAGCTCAATGATTTCATTGGTAATCGTGGAGTCGCAGGTCAACAGCCCAAGATCGGTATAAAGTCCTGCTGTCTTGCTGTTATAGTTCCCCGTACCTATGTGACAGTATGTGCGCATGCCGTCCGATTCCTGCCTTACCACCATGGCCGTCTTGGTGTGCGTCTTGTAACCGACCAGGCCGTACACGACGTGAACGCCAGCCTTTTCCAGCATCTGGGCAACCTGAATGTTGCGCTCTTCATCAAACCGGGCTTTCAATTCCACCAGGCAGATGACCTGCTTGCCCGATTCGGCGGCGCGGATCAATTCCGGGATGAAAGGCGAGTCGCTGCTGGTGCGGTACAACGTCTGCTTGATCGCCATCACCTTCGGATCGCTCGCAGCCGTACGAATAAATCGTTCCACGCTGGCGGTAAAGGATTCATAAGGATGGTGCACCAGCACGTCGCCCTGGCGAATGATGGTGAAAATATCCGCTTCCACATCGCGCAAACGTGTCGGCACCACCGAAGACCACGGTCGATATTTCAACCGGGGAATATTCAAACTGAACACCGGGCTTAAATCGGTGTAATCCAACTCGGCAGGATTACAGTAAACATCTGCATCATCCAGTTCCAACTCATTCATCAGGAAGCGAACCATCTTCTCTTCACGCGTCGGCCCAATCTCCAGACGAACGACCGGGGCGAATCGGCGGTCACGCAGTTCCTGCTCAATCAGTTCCAGCAGATCTTCCGCATCTTCCTCGTCGCGCTCGGTATCCGCATTGCGCGTAATGCGAAAAGGCATCACGCTGTCAATCTGCATGCCGGGGAAAAGCTCCTCAAGGTGATGCATGATGACATCCTGCGCGTGCACAAATCGCATGACGCCATCACCGATCGCTGTGGTGTTGTTGCTGCTATCAGCCGCGGCCCCATCCTGCAGGAGAATCCACTTGGGCAACACGCGAGGCACCTTCACCCGGGCAAATTGTAATTCACCATCTGACTCGCCCGGCGAACGCAACATGACACCCAGAGAAGTGCTCAGGTTGCTGATGAATGGGAATGGGTGTCCCGGGTCAACCGCCAAGGGTGTCAGCACCGGGAACATGTTTAGCCGAAAGTACTTCGCCGCATACGCACGCTCTGATTCTGTTAACTCGGCCCACTTCAACAAGTGAATGCCTTCTTCTGCCAGTGCTGGACGAATATCTTCCGTAAAAGCCCTGGCCTGGAGTTCAAGCATGTTGAGTACAGCCGTGCGAATCTGTGACAGCGTCTCGCGCGCACTTAAGCCATCAGGCCCGGTACCCATGATCCCCGCTGCAATCTGCCGTTTTAACCCACCCACTCTTTTCTGAAAGTACTCATCAAGGTTACTGTTGAAGATCGACAGAAAGAAGACACGCTCCAGCAAAGGCGTTCGCTCATCCAGCGCTTCGTGCAACACGCGTAGGTTGAACTCAAGCCAACTGATTTCACGGTTGAAAAACTCGCCGTCGGCTGGCACCTCTCCCAATGGGCTGATCTGCGCGATGGCAGTCTGAGCATTCATCGAAAACCTCTGTCGAAAAGACGCCCTGAGTCAGGGGAAACTGAGTCATGATAACAGACGGTGCAGCAGTATGTGCTCTTGGACAAACTTATCCGTGATTATCCAACCACACATGCCACATAACCCACCCAGTCATGTCGGCCGGCGACACTTGCGTTTGCCCTGAACTCACCAGTCGGTTGGCCATGTTCATCCAAACGATCACACCAGAACTCGGCCTTATCAAACCCCACCTCAAGCGCTGTTTCAATCACCTCCATCGGCGACCATAGCCGCCAGTCATACTTGAACGCGCTGGTGCGCTCGCCAATCTTCGACCCACGGAAATGAAGGTGATTCTTGACTCGCCCTGTCGCTGGCTCCGCGGTCTTCTGTTCCCAGCCCATTTCGACTGGCCCAAGGATTTCCCGGTTACCATCACCAGCCAGACCACCTTCTGCGGATTTCCATTGAATGCCTGTTTGCCATGCGCCCGGGCCGCCATACAAATCTGCAATGAAAAGTCCCGGCCGGTTCAGGCTGCGTCGAATGAGTTTCAGATACGCGCGGAGTTGTTCGCGATGATGCCATTCCATCAAGGCAAAGTTCATGGCCACCACTGCATCTGTCTTAGGCCGAGTCACCTCCATGACATCTGCACAGACCACATGCAGGTCTTCGCTGCGCTCGCCCAGGCGTTTGCCCATCTCGCGCTGGGCCCAGCGAGTGGTTGGGCCATGAATATCAAGTGTCATCGCCTGCCTGTCCGGGTCGCTGGCGACAAAAGCGGCAGCAATGGCAGAGGTGCCTGCGAAGTCTTCACGCAACAGCCACGGGCCATCGTCGTCAAAGTAATGTTCCCAAGCCTTCTCAAGGAAATGAACCTCGGCCAAGGGCTGCTGCACGGCTGCTTCATAGAGGGCCAAACGATGAACGCGCGACTTTGCCATACCCTCAGCTTATCGCAAGCCGATTGGAACACTAAACTCAAGTCATGCCTGAACTGCCTGAAGTCGAAACGACCCGCCTGGCTTTGCTGCCTTATGTTGCTGGCCAGCAGATTACCGGCGGATTGGTTCGTCGTCCGGAAGTGATTCGCCAAGGTTTCACTGATTTGCGGACATCGCTGCCGGGCATGGGCTTGCACATCGCCGCTCTCGCCAGGCATGGGAAGCAATTGCTGATTGAGCTGGCCCCAAGGTCACGTGGTGCCCCTGCCGACTCACATTGGTTGAATATTCACCTGGGCATGACCGGCAGCCTGCGCGTTGTTGGTAAGCAACTGGCAAGTAAGTCACTGCCCTATCACAGTCATGTCATCTGGCGGTTGAGCAATGGCTGCGAGCTTGTCTTCGCGGATCCGCGACGGTTCGGCGGCATCTGGTATTTCCAAAGCGCGCAAGAACTGCACACGCAGCGGATCGCCAAGCTTGGGCCTGATGCTTTGGCTGCTCAACCCAGGCAACTCCTGCGTCAACTGCACAACCGCCAACGACCAATCAAAGCTGCGTTACTCGATCAGACGGTCATAGCTGGCCTGGGCAATATATACGTGGATGAAAGTTTGCATGCCGCGGGGATCAGCCCGATTCGGTTGGCATCGAATCTTGATCTGACGGTCTGGCAACGAATGGTGAGACATATCCGGCGGATCTTGAACCGGGCCATACAAGCCGGAGGATCAAGCCTGAGGGATTACGTCGCCGGTCAGGGGCAGGCGGGGGGATTCCAGTTGCAGCACGCTGTATATGGGCGAGGAGGTCAGCCGTGTCGGAGATGTGGCAAGGTGCTACACCAGGAACAAGTTGCGGGGAGGACGACTGTCTGGTGCATGGGCTGCCAGCGTTGAAGGCAATCCACCGTACTGCAAGTGTTGTGGAAAACGACGGGGGGCAGGAAGTTAAGAAGAACTAGAGAATATAGAAATAAACTCTTCTTCCCTAGTAGTATGCCATGGCGATATGGGGACAACCGCCGGACACCGCAACGCAAACCCAGCAACGCAAGAGGGTTAACACAACCACACGAAAGACCCAAAAACTGGCGCAAACAAGGCGACGGCCTGACGCTTCGGGCGACTGGCGCCGCCTGTCGGTACCCACGTAAGACACACAGGCGGAGCGCGACCGAGTGAGCGCCAGCCGGAATCTAAAAGGCAGCAAGCAAAGACAGGTTATTCACAAGGTTACCCCAACCTTGGCGCCAAGCAGAATCAGCTTGGGTTATAGATGGCTTGGTCAGTACGCAATGCCATGTTCCTGTTGCCAGCGCTTGAACAGGGCCAGACATTCATCCCGGCAGACGCCCGGTACGATTTCGACGTCAGACTGGCCCACTTCTTTGAGATGTTGGTTGGAGACGGGTAATTCATTGAAGCCAAATGACGCAGCATCTTCGATGGAGCAGCCATACACGATCCGCTCGATCCGGGCCCAGTGGATGGCGGTAAAGCACATCGGGCAGGGCTCGGTGGTAGAATAGATGGTCGCACCAGCCAGAAGCGGTTCGCCAACGGCCTGGCAGGCGGATCGAATGGCGTTGACCTCGGCATGGGCGGTGGCGTCACAGTTGAGCCAGACCTGATTGTGAGCCGTGGCCAGCAACTTCCCATCGCAAACAATCACGGCACCGAATGGGCTTTGCCCCGCATCAACCCCCGCCTCGCAGATCTTGATGGCCATCTTCATGTAATGCAGGTCATCCGCATATTGGTCAGTCATCTTCGGCTCCGTGCAAAAGGGCAAGTATGTTCCTGTGACAGCAGAAGATAAACAAATCGGTCGGTTGATGTGATGCAAAAAGGTGCAACCGGAACCAGTTGCACCTTTGCGTTTGGCGGGTTGACGATCGGTCGGGTCATGAGTCAACCGGGGCCGTCTTCAAAAAGCCCGGTCTTCCCTCCTAAGGTGAACCGGGCATCCGCCAATTTGTATGAAAAAGGATCAGGTGGCCGGGCGTGGGGTTTGGTTCGTCGCCAAGGAGGATTGCAGCGACTGCCTTGCCGTCGGGACGAGTCGAAGGTTAGGTCTCGTTGGTTCCCGACAAATGCGGCCAGGTTTACTCTCTCAATTGCTTTCAAGCTCTCTCTCTAAAGCTTGATGTCCGGCCCACCTGTTCCTGGATGTTGTTTGTTGTCTGTTGCTCTTAAGCCTGCTCCTTTGTTTTTCTGGTCATGAAGCCGCAGCCAGTTCCGTTCTGCTTTTGACAAGGTCTTCAATCACCTTGTTCTGCAGCCAATCCGACAAGCCCACCATCACGACCTTGGCACCTGTCTGTCTGAGGCTGTGTTCCCGTGTGGCGTCCGTCATTTCTGCAGGGCAGACAATGACCACATCACTGAACGGGCGATACCGCCTCACGATGCCGATCAGTCTTTGCAGTTCCAGGTTGCTGTACCACTGGGCATCAACAACCAGAATGCCGGGCTGATCGGCAGGCAGCGCTCGCAGCGCCCTTCCCGGCCATGGCGATGCGAGCACTTGCCGCGTCTCTCCTGCATTTTGCAGAAAACCAAACTGTCTTGGCGAGGTGAGATAAATCACCTTGCACGCCTGGGCATAAGGCATCGTAATCTCTCTCTTAAATCCCGGTCGGAGCCTTCCCAAGCAACCGACCTTGTCTCTCTCTTCACTCGCAGTTCACACTGCGAACCACCAGCCAACGATACCAGGCTCTCACCTCTGGTATCACAGTCCTCCTGCCCGAGGCTGACGGAAAGATACTAAGCAAGGGTGGTGCCAGAATGCAAAAAATCGGAGAAATTCATATAAACGCCAGCGGTTGGCTGAAAAGGGCATAACGTCGAGTTTGACATCTTCTTGTCTCCATAAACGTGCTGTGTTGTTTTGTACCAACCTGTGCGTATCTAAACAGTGCGGTTTTAAACGCCGTATCATCCTGCTACACCCCAAACCAAAAGATAAACACACAACATAATCAGTTGTATCACTCCAGAAATGTATTTTTGATAGTTGCAGATGCGCACACAGATAGCGTGACATGGCCTCATGCAATCGCAGCGCAGCAAGAATAAGAGTTGGGGAAACTCAGCCTAAGTAAGACTGAAGCTCGTGGCGTTGAATCAGACGACGCAGGCGGTGTCGTTCAACTTTCAACAGTCGGGCGGCTGCGGACTGGTTGCCTTCGGTGGCGATCAGGGCACGGGTGATCAATTGACGTTCCGTCTCTGCCAGCGATCTCAAAGGTGTCGCGGAATCATCGGTGGCTTCACTTGGAACAGTCTCTACCACACCATCGGAGGGTTGGGCTGACTCACGCGTCACATGGGCGGATTCACTTTTCGTACGGTTGGTATCCATGAAGCCGATCAGCCGGTCGTGGTGTTCCTCGACCGTGGCCGAAGGCGTCGTCATTGGTCGACGCAGTTGCGCAGGTAGATGCTGCACATCAATGCGATTGGAATCACCAGCCAGGACAAACGCATGTTCGATGGCGTTCTGCAGCTCACGGACATTGCCCGGCCAATCGTGCATCAGCAGCAACGCCAGTGCCCGGTCGGTCAGCAATTTGGCATCCTCGCCATAAATCTCTGCGATGTCACTGAGGAAGTACGAAACCAGTGTTTGAATGTCGCCGTCGCGATCGCGAAGCGGAGCCACCTCCACCTGTACCACGCTCAGGCGATAGAACAGGTCCTCGCGGAATTGGCCTGCGTCCACCATCTCGCGTAAATCACGATGCGTTGCAGCCACCAGGCGGAAATCAACTGCGATTGGATGCGTGCCGCCGACGGGGACGACGGATTTCTCCTGAATGCAGCGGAGCAGTTTGGCTTGAGCGGAAGCAGGCAGTTCGCCTACCTCGTCCAGGAAGACGGTGCCTTTGTTGGCTGCGCGGATGAAACCCAGTGAATCGCTGGCTGCCCCGGTGAAAGCGCCTTTGATGTGGCCAAACAGTTGGGCCTCAATCAGTGAATCGTTCAGGCCTGTGCAATCGACGGGAATAAACGGGCCTTTGGCGCGCGGACTGGCTTCGTGGATGCTTCGGGCGATCAACTCCTTGCCCGTGCCGGTCTCTCCACGGACGAGGATGGTCGTCTCGCGTGGGGCGATACGTTCCACCAAGCCGCGGATACGCGACATTTCATGACTTTTCCCAACCAAGTGCGTAGCCATATCTTGAACCTTATCCCAACGAGGGACAACAACTTTCATTGCGGTGGGATAGATACCGGAATCAGCGCGTAGCGGGGCGCGCTTCCTGAAACCGTTCGAACCACTTATCCCAACCTATATGTGAAAATAGCGCATGGATGAACAGATTTCAACTAGTTTGAAAGAATTATGACGATTATTTTGAATATGACGGTTTGTTCACCGTTTTTCACCGGCCCCAACCATTATGTTCAACTCAAAAACAGCCCCGCCGAAAGGCGAACTACACGAATTTCAGGTCATAATATTAGCCAAACTGGTACATAACACCCCAAGAAATGGGAACTTAGAGAATGTGGAGAAAAAGGGGTTACAGGGGTCGTAACGATTGTACAAAATCTTCCAACTTTTTGGATAAACCCCTTGCCTCCCCAGTTATGGGGCGTTATATTACCTCCATCTTAATTAGCTCTCTCTCTCTTCCCACCAGCACCGTTGCTTCCCGGCACGGTGCTGTTTTTTGATGCAACCATTTACCCTGAGCCCGGTTAAAGCTGCTATCCTTCCAGCAGAGCTTGAAGTCCGGTGTGATATTCCGGCCATTACCCGCTCTGATCACCTACCAATAGAAGTTACGAAAGATCTTGTCCATGCTTCAATTTTCCGCCAGCGACTCGACCAACCCAAACTGGCAGGAAGCCGTTGCGGAATTACTGGAAGAATTGAATCGCTCAACCAAGCACGATCGGGCGGCTTTGGTTTGTCTATTTGTTTCACTTCCCTTTGTCGAGAAGTTGCCTGAGATTGCAGAGCGTATTTCCAAATCACTTTCGCCGATCCACATGTTGGCTGCCGGGGCCTCGGGCATCATCGCTCAGAATCAGGAAGTTGAGCAGGGGCCCGGCATGTCTCTGCTGGTGGCGTGGTCGGATGAATTGATTGCGCGTCCGTTTACTTATGACCAGCTCAACTGGGCCGGGGTGATTGACCAACCGGACGCGGTGCGCCACCAGACCGCCCCCCGGCGAGGTCAGCCACGCGCGATTCTGCTGATCGCTGATCCTTTCTCCGCACCGACTTCCTCGATGCTCCCTGCACTGACCAACGCCTGGCCTGACGTGCCGATCATCGGCGGGGCCGCTTCCGCCGGTCGCCGACCGCGCGAAAACCGCCTGTACCTGTCAGGTCAAACTTATAACCAGGGAGCTGTCGGACTCGTGTTGTCAGGCCCATTTGAAGTGCAGACCACCGTCAGCCAGGGCTGCCGACCTGTGGGGAAACCTCACCGCATCACCCGTTGCCAACGTCACATCGTGCAGGAGTTGGATGATGCCCCGGCGTTAGAGGTGGTGCGCGACACCATCGCCCAGCTTGATCCGCACGATGAATCACTGGCGCGCAACGCCTCGCTTTTCATTGGCCGGGCCGTGACCAATGAGAAGCCGCGCTTTGGGCGTGGCGATTTTCTGATTCGCCAGATCGTGAATGCAGATGAGGAGCAGGGAAGCTTTGCCGTGGCTGACCCGCAGATCGAGCAGGGACAGATCATCCAGTTTCATGTGCGCGACAGGCAGACGGCGATGGAAGATTACGAATTGTTGCTTGAAATGCAGCAACTGCATGGCCCGGCTGCGGGGGCGCTACTCATCAATTGCGTCGGGCGCGGGCAGTCTCTGTTCGGCCAACCTGATGTGGACATCACCACGACCCAGCGCGCCCTGGGCAACGCGCCTTTGGCTGGCTTCTTTGCAGCGGGAGAGTTCGGCCTGATGCACGGGCAGAACTTCCTGCACGGCCACACCGCCAGCCTCGCGGCGTTTCGGAATGTGGAAGGGTGAATTCCTCGGCCGCGCGGTATCCTGTGGTGAATACAACCTGTTTTCGGGAGCAGCACATGTCTGAGACAACGGAAACTGCAAAACCCAAACGTAAACGACCGATCCTCAAGTGGACGTTGAGAAGCCTCGGCTTTTTCGTGGGCATTTTAGTTTTAGCCTGGCTGGTGTATGCCGGGATTGGTCGTTGGCAGCTCAACCAGGCGCTGGCGGAGTTGAAGCGCACAGGGCAGCCGACGAGTTTTGATGAGGTTTATCAGGCAAGGGATCAGGAGAAAACCGATGCAGGCTATCGTTTGATCAATCTGTCACGAGTTGTGGGTGATATTACTTATGCGGAAGACCTGCCCATCGCTTTTAACGACATGAATTTTCCGTGGTTTGATTCTCCCTGGCCGGAGGAAATGTATGAGCAGTCACGGACAGCGTTGAAGCGGGTTGAGCCTTTGCTGGATGAGTTGGATCGTGTTGAGGGTTTGGATGAAGCTTTGTTTCCGTGGGAGAATTATCGAGAATCATTTTTTCCCCTGTCTTTGGAGTTGCCCGGTTGTGGTAGCGCAAGATACTTATCGAAATGGCTTGCGACCCGTAGCCGGGTGCGTGCTCACGATGGAGATGTCAAAGGTGCATTGCAGGACATCCAACGCATCCGGCAGATGTCAGGCATGTTGGAACGTGATGGCATCACGATTAGCTGGCTGGTTGGTGGGAGTATTCGCTCGCTGTCAGTGGGCCTGATTTATGGCGTTCTGGCTGAGCCAGTCATTGATGATTCGGCGTTACGCCAAATTGATGAAATTTTGCAGCAGGAAAGCTATACGCAATATTATCAGGAGGTTATTCAAACTGAATTGGCATTTGAAATCACAACGCAGGAAATGTTGTGGAATCACTGGGCGGAAAGTGAAGAGTTAAATCAATTCAACTTTGAACCATATACCATATTTTATAAGTATTCCGGTCGCTGGCGTTACAACCTTTCTGCCATGATTACAAGTGCCAAACAATGGAAGTCCCTTGATTTGACTCAGCCGTTTAACCATCACTTCCAAAAGGGATTGACAGTCCCCGGCACTCCATTTGATATTGATTTTGAATTTGTTCCTTCATTTACAGACGAAAAGTTTGGCCCGATGGAAGCGGTCGTGATCGTGTCATACAGAGTTGATGCTCGTGAGACAGCCATGCGCACCCTTATCGCGGTAAGACGGTATCAACTGTCCAACAATGCCTGGCCAAGTGATTTGAATGACCTTGTCCCCAAGTATCTGAAAGAAATTCCCACCGATCCATTCGATGGCAAACCCATTCGTTTGATTACCGCAGATAACAGCATCACGATCTACAGCATCGGCAAAGACCTGCAGGATAATGAAGGTAATCCGGAGAAGGACATTGCCTATTCATTGGTGATTGAAACTGAATGAATCACACACATTGATATTCTTGAATCTTCACAGCCCGATTCTTGACCGACATTCCTTCACGCCTTTGACGCCTAAATCAGTTCGAAGCAGTTTACCGCCATGCTCATTGCCGGGATCGTCAGGCTTGGTTCCCGCCGTGGCGGTAGTGATATACGCATGTTCAAACTGCCTGCCCCCGAAACACAGGCTGGTGATGTTGATCGCGGGCATCTGCACACGCTGAACCACCTCGCCAATAGGGTTGATGCGAAGGATGGCCTGCCCACCCCACAGAGCAGACCACACATATCCTTCGCAATCGACCGTCATGCCGTCCGGCACGGTGTGCCGATCCGGGTTTTCAGGCAGTTCAAAGAAGACGCGCTGGTTGGTCAGATCACCAGTGGCGCGGTCATAATCAAAAAGGTAAATCTTGCGGACGGTGGAGTCCGTGTAATACATGTGTTGGCCGTCGGGTGTGAATCCCATGCCGTTGGAGCAGCCGATGTCTTCAAGCAGAATGCGGTAGCTGCCATCGGGGTCGATGCGGTAGAGCCTGCCGAGTCGCGGGTTATCACCTTTCACGGGCATGGTACCTGCGAAGACGCGGCCTTGCGGGTCGGCCATGACATCATTGAAGCGCGATTCGCGCTCGTCGGGGATGTCTTCGATGAGGTGTCGCATGATCCGGCCGTCACGCATCTCCGCCACCGTGCCGCGATCCATGAACAGCAGCAGTGAGTCGTCGGCCTGGAAGGTGAAGCCTCCGACGGAGCGATCCTTGTAGAAGTTTTCATGTTGGCCCGTGGCCGGGTCGTAGCGGAACAACCTGCCTGTTGGGATGTCAGTCCAGTAGAACGCCTGCTCGGTGTCATGCCAGAGCGGGTTCTCGCCACAGATGCATTGGTAATCTGCCAGCGGTTCGATAGTGGTGACGGGGTTGGACATATCTTTACTTTGCGAGTTTCAGGGCGCGCTTGTCTGCATCTGTCAGCTTGTCGGGGGTCAGTTCGCTGGCTCTTTTCAGATAAGCGAGGGACTCTGGCAACGGCAGGTGCGTCGAGGCGTTGTAAAGCGTCAGATAGATACTGCCCAGTTGGGTTTTCACTTCCTTCTCAGTGGATTCGGCCAGGTCTTTCTTGAGCAAGGCTTCGAGTTTGTCAGCCATGCCTTTAAGTTCTTCGATGCCCTCGTCGCGTGTCTGATCATCATTCTCAGTTTGCGCCTTCTTGGCAGCAGCATCAAACTGCCCGGCAACACTATTGAATTCAGTGACCCCCTCGTAGTTGGTGCTGTCGCAAGCGGGCAAAGCCAGAATTGAGAACACGAGAAAAGCAGTAAGACTCAGATAACAAACAGGCTTCATCATGATTCACCTCGTTGGCGGATTGGCTATTTCTACGGGCAAAGTTACCACGAATTGACTGCCTTTGTCGATGCCTGAACTGGTCGCGGTCAACTCACCACCGGCCCCTTCAACGATGGCGTGCGAAATAGACAAGCCCAGGCCAGTGCCCCGATTGTCTCCGCTGCGATGAGCCGTGTAGAAAGGTTCAAAGATTCGGCTGAGTGTTTCCTCAGCCATGCCTCGACCATTGTCTTTCACTTCGATGCTCACCACGTCATCAAACTGCGAGATCGTGAGGGTGATCTGCCCGGTCGTGGGGTCAGTAAAGTCCACGGCATTCATCACCAGGTTGAGCAGCACCTGCTTGAGTTCATCCTGCCCGATGCGTGCGTTGACCTGGCCTTGCTCGTTGGCTGCGCCTGGCTCAACGCGGTAGCCGATGGTGCGTTGGCCGGTCGATTTCGTGCTTTGCACCATTTCAACCACACCAGCCACGATGCGCACGACGTCGACTGTTTCATTGGTTTCATTGCGCTGCCGGGCCAGGGTCAGCAGTCTGCCGATGATGTCCTTGCAGCGGAATGTTTCTTCGTGGATGGTCTGCAAAGTTTCGCGCAATGCCTCGGCCTGTTCCTGATCGGCGGGGGTTTGCGGCTTGTTCTTGTCCAGCTTGCGCATCGCGAGTTCGGCATAACCGGCGATGATCCCCAACGGGTTGTTGATCTCATGCGCGACCCCGGCTGCGAGATATCCCACGCTGGCCAATCGTTCGGAACGGGCCAATTCCGTGCTTTGTCGGCGGACGCGGTCTTCCAGTTCGCGGTAGAGCGTGGCCAGCTTGGAAGACATTGCGTTGAACTCGCGTGCGACTTCGCCGAACTCAGCAGGGCGAAGCTCAGGCACGGGTTGGTCGAAGTCGCCTGCGCCGAGTCGTTGGGCGCCAGCTTGAAGTCGGCGAAGCGGGGCCATGACCGTGCGGTATTGCTGAATCGCCAGCGCGATGGTGAGGACGATCAGCGTGGTACCCAGCAGGCCATAGGTACTTGCAGCAGCCCATCGGCGTTTGTCCAGTTCATCGCGCAGAGCGACAGCTTGCTCACGTTCATCTTTGGCAAGTTGACGCGCTTTCTCCGCGCGGGAGAGCAAGTTGCTGCGCCAGGCAGCCAGCATGCTTTCAATTTCAGCCAAAGCGGACACGGCCCGTTGCTGGTCGGCATGGGGTGCGAGTTGCCGGGCTTGCTCGATCTGCTGGGTAACTTTGTCGATGCGTTGGCGAAAGTCCTGCAAGGTGAAGCTGTCATCTGAGTGCGTGTCGTCCTCCACATCGCCAAGGTCAGACTTTGCTTTGGCCAGTTCGCCGAGGATGCGATTGCCCTGATAGCCTTGCGTGGCGAGGAAGGTTCGAGCGACAGCCAGGTGCAGGCCTGCTGCGGTCAGGCGTTCGCTTTGATCAATCAGGCTGGCGGCCTCTTCGACGCTGTTACCCAGTCTTTCGATGCCTTCCAGGGCAGTGTCCACATCGCCGACCGCGCTGAGGTAGCCATTGAACGAAACGATGGCAATCACGCCCAGCAGGCTGAGGAAGGTGACGGTCATCAAGAGCATTTGTCGGGCCAGGGTCATGTGGGCTTTCTACATGGCTTGCGAGATATTGAACAGTTTAGAGCGCGGAGAGTTAAAAGTTTGCGGATTTTGCAGTTGTTGGACTTCATCGGAAAAAAGAGGCAAACTAGAGTGTTGCTCATATTTTGAGTCTTTGGAGAAATGGTTTCTCATCGTGACGGATTTCTTTACATCGCCGACCGACCAGTTCACCGTCCTGGTGGTTGAGGATGAGCAGCGGTTGCGCGAGATGTTGCTGCGTGCGATGCCTGACATGGGTTTCGTGGCTGAGGGGGTGGGCAGTGCGGAGCAGGCGCTGAAGATGCTCAAGGAAACGCCTCGGCATGTGCTGGTGTTGGATTTGAACCTGCCCGGCATGAGTGGGCTGGACTTATTGGAGATCGTCCGCGAGGACTGGCCGAAGATTCAAGCCATCGTGTTGACGGGTTTTGGTGATCTGGAGGCAGCCCGGCAGGCGATTCATCTGGACGTGGTGGAGTTTCTGACCAAGCCTTGCACGCTGGGCGATCTGGAACGGGCGCTGGAAAGGGCAAGGCGAAGGCTGATGCCCGAACCGGGCAGGGGGCCGGCGCAGATGGACTTTGGATCACCAGAGGATGTCGAGAAGCCAAGGCAGATGCCTGAGAGAGAAGCAGATCAACCGGGTGAATTTCATGAGGCCGATGAATCAGCGGAGCAGGCAAGTTCTTCAGAAGAGAAGCTGGCAGACATCGAGCGCAAGCATATTCTTGATGCACTGGAAAAGAACGGCGGAAACCGTGCCGCCACCGCCCGGCAACTGGGTATCAGCGTGCGCACGCTTTACTACCGGCTGGATGAATATCGCGCCCAAGGCTATTGCGATTAACTGAATCGACCTGTTCCAGCGCTCGACATTTCCCTCAGAATGGGTGCCACATCTTGACGACACCGAGCAAAGTCCTGAGTACCATCGAAGGACGAAGCGAGAGTGGTGCAAGGTGTGTCTTTCTTCAGTCAAGCTCCCACTGTCAGATCACGCCGACCAATCATCACACCATGTTTGTCAGCACAGCTTGCCGTGTTTTTCCTTTGCCTTGCTCAGTAAAACTCGGCCAAGCCGTGGCACCCCACTTGACCAGCTTCATTCGATGCTGGCAAGCCAAGCTTGAGCGTGGCTTCAAATTGAGAGATGGGGTGCATGCGTTTGCCCTGTTGACCCCCCGAAACGCGTTCGATGGATTCCACCTTGTTACTGGGCTGTTACATCTCCCAGCCTTGATTCATGTCATGATTCACCTGCGGGCTTCTGGAAAACTCCGGGGAAAACATGTTTTGGCCCGGCAGCAGGCTTCATTATGGAACCGGACATGGTTTACAGCGTCAGAGAAAGTCATAAGAACGTGACCGGCGTGCCGAATTTGCAGCGTCTTAGTGTGGGACGCGCGGATTTCGGTACCACGGTATCTCTGGCGAGTTCGGTTATGAATCGATGGAGTCGCAAGCCGGTGTTGGTTGTGGAAGATGACGCCGCGATCCGTGCCGGCATAGTCGATGCCCTTGAAATGTCTGGCTTTGATCCGCTGCAGGCGGCGACCGCTGCAGAGGCGCGGGAGCTGGCGCTGTCCTGTGAATGCCAATTGATTCTGCTCGATCTGGTGCTGCCCGGCGGGGATGGCCTGGATATCCTGGCCGAGGTGAACCGGGCCCGGCCGACGCTGCCTGTCATCATCATGACTGCGCGAGGCGACGAGCGCGATCGCATCCGAGGCTTGAAACTCGGCGCTGATGACTACGTCGTCAAACCTTTCTCCGTGAATGAACTGCTGGCGCGCATCGAAGCCGTGCTGCGACGAGCCATGCCCGGCAAACGGATCAATGGCACGATCGCGCTGCCTCATGGCATGATTGATCTGGAGCAGGGCGAGATTCGCTTCGGCGATGGCGACAGTCACACTCTGTCTGATCGCGAAAGTGAGTTGGTGTATTACCTGGCCCAGCATGCCGACCGCGCGGTTTCGCGCGATGAAATTCTCGAGCGCGTCTGGCGGATTGATCCCGCAGGCTTGGTGACACGCACGATCGATATGCATATCGCTCGCTTAAGGCAAAAGCTTCGTGACGATCCCAACGCGCCGGCTATTCTCAAAACGGTGCGCGGCAAGGGTTACATGTGGTGTCACGAAGCGGATGATCCTGCTACCCAAAGCGCTTCTGTTTCGCGGGAGGCATGAACCGCCATGCGAAACCGAACGACCATCTGGTTGATTTACTGTGTCTGTGCAGCCGGGGTGATCGTTGCGCTGGTGTGGATGACCCAGCATGTGATTGGGATGGAACAGCACGACCTTGAAGTTCGGGTGCAGCAGGACCACGAGGAACTGGTACGGCTGGCACTATGGCGCATGGATGCGGCAGCAGGTCAATTGCTGGCTGTAGAAAATGCCCGGCCTTTTTATGAATACGACCCGGCGCGGGCAGATCGCATGGCCGAGTTACTGGGCAGGCCGACCGAACTGACGGGTAGTTCAAACAGAAGCGACACCGACCGTGAAGATTCGCTCACAATTCTTCACTTTGAGATTGATGAGTCGGGTCGGGTGACCTCGCCGCTGTGGCGCGGGTTTGATCCTGCCAACAACAGCTATGTTTCAAAGGGGGGAAGTTGGAGCCCTGCGGAGGCATTGCGGGTGGCGCAGCAGAGCCGCTTGCGCGAAATGATTCCCTTTAATCAAACGTGGCAGGCGTTGACTTCGGATTATGCCCGAGAGCAGATGGCGCTCTCGCAAGATCGGTTGCCCCATGACGAATTGCCCCCCCGCGGGAAACAAATGGTGGATGCCAATCCATCCATCAATGCACCCGAGGGTTTTTCGCAGTCAGCGCAAAAAGGCACGCAGGAAATCGAGCAGCGTCAAGCCAGCAATTGGATCAATCAACAGCGACTGACGCGCGATAACAACGGGCGATTCTTTCAAAACCAATCGGATATCGACGGCCAGCAAGCGCCCGGCGGACAGGAACAAGTTGAAAGAGGCGCGTGGTCGGCAGAAACCGCAAGTGTTGGACTGATGCAACCACGCTGGTGTGAGGATGAATTGCTGCTCCTGCGCCAGGTTCAACTTGGACAGGAGGAACAGCTTATCCAAGGCGTCTGGTTGAATTGGCCTGAGGTGCAGTCTTGGTTGACCAATCAGGTGGTTGACCTTTTCCCGGAAGCGCAGTTGATGCCTTTGACGGTTCTTGAAGATGGCGCAAGTCAGCCGCGCGCCAATCAACTGGCGGCGTTACCCGTAGCATTGCAAATGGCTGATCCCGTGATGCCCGGAACCCTCGGTTGGACTGCCAGCCACACCATGTTGACTGGCGTCTGGATTGCCGGGCTGGGCTTGCTGGTGGTGACGTTCTTCATCGTGCAGAGTTTGTTGGCGTTGGCTGAACGCCGGGCCGCGTTTGTCTCGGCTGTGACGCATGAGTTACGCACGCCTTTGACGACGTTCCGTCTTTACACCGACCTGCTGGATCGTTCCTCTGCAGACTCGGCGGCACCGGAGAAGCAGCGCAATTACCTGGCGGTCCTTCGCGATGAATCTGCACGATTGATTCACTTGGTGGAAAACGTACTTTTCTATGCCCGACTTGAAAGGCGAAAAGCCGCGGGTCGCGCGCAGAATGTAACCGTTGCAGATTTGATCGAGCCGATGTGTGGCCGGCTGATACGCATCCCACTCTTACACTGCGCGCAAGTTAGGTATCTGTTCGGGTTGC
>CAZJJN010000018.1:0-62878 GCA_964546335.1 uncultured Phycisphaeraceae bacterium | reverse complement strand
CTCCTTTGTGTGCCGTTGTACCCCATCATTTACCCATAGAAAACCCGGAAGGACCTAAAAATGGAGACGGGGGCCAGGCCTGAGGGGGTGCTGGTTTTCAGTTGGAGTCGTGACCGCACCTTGTTCGGCAATCGAGCTGTCTCATGGATCATCACCGCCAACGAAGGTGAACCCGGCACACTGACTTTTGTCCGGCTGCGCGGTGAATAGGGTTGGTCTGTGCTATGCTTCCGGATTACAGAATCGTCATTTTCGCTCAGGAAGGAAAGTCGTATGTCCACCGCTATGCTCAACGGCACGTTTGTCCCGGCTGATCTGGATTGCTCGGATTTTGCCAACATCGAACCTTATTTCACGCAGCTTCAGGAGCGGGAGATCCCCACGGCTGACGAATTGGAGCAGTGGCTTAAAGATTACTCCGATCTCGTGGCGGTGGTCGGTGAATATGGCTCACGGGCGAATATCAATCTGGCCTGCCACACCGAAGACGCGGAAATCGAAAAAGTCTTCATGAACTTCGTCGAAAATGTTCAGCCTAAGCTGCAACCTCTCGGCTTCAAGCTCCAGCAGAAATACCTGGCTTTGCCTTTCGCTGAAGAACTGAATGATCGCGACACCAAGTTTCACATGCTGCATCGCGAGTGGAAAACGGATGTTGAAATCTACCGTGACGAGAACATTGCTCTGTTCACGGAGCTGACCAAGCTGAATACGGAGTATGGCAAGGTACGCGGGGCCATGATCGTCAACTTCCGAGGCGAGGACATGACGCTGCAACAGCTTGGTCGATTCCAGGAAGAGACCGACCGCGCTACGCGCGAAGAAGCCTGGCGATTGGGTGAGCAAAGGCAGGCTCAGGATGTGGCCAAGGAAGAGGAAATCTTCAGCAAGATGATCGAGCTGCGCACGCAGGTGGCGAGCAATGCGGATGAGCCTGACTTTCGCAGTTACACATGGAAGCAGAAAGGGCGGTTTGATTACACGCCTGAGGATTGCCTTGAGTTTGGCAACAGCATCGCGAAATTGTTCGTGCCTTTGGTGGATGAGTTGAATCGTCAGCGCAAGGAGAGTCTTGGGCTGGATGTGCTTCGACCTTGGGACACGGCGGTGGATGTGAAAGGGCGCGATCCTTTGCGGCCGTTCGACGCCAAGCAGATCAGCACGTTTGTGGATGGCACGAAAGAGATCATTGGCAAAGTCTCGCCGGGCTTTGCTGATGAATTTGAAACGCTGCGTGAGAACAACAATCTTGATCTGGAAAGTCGTAAAGCCAAGCGACCGGGCGGGTTTCAGGCGACGCTCATGGCTTCACGCCAGCCCTTCATTTTCATGAACGCAGCAGGAGTGCAGCGTGATGTCGATACCTTGTTGCACGAAGCTGGGCACGCTTTTCACACGCTTTGGGCACGCGATGAGCCGATCATCTTCGTGACTCATGCCCCGATGGAATTCTGCGAAGTCGCGAGCATGAGCATGGAACTGCTGGCCTGCGACGACTATGGCATCTTTTATGACACCCAAGAGGAAGCGGCCCGCGCCAAGCGCAAACAACTGGAAGGCATCATCCGGTTCTTCCCATGGATGGCGACGATTGATGGCTTCCAGCATTGGCTTTACACGAACCCCGGCCACTCCGAGTCGCAACGGGCTGAGGCCTGGTTGAATATTTGGAATCGCTTCCGCTCCAAGGAAGTGGATTACACCGGCTTCGAGGACATCACCCGCACGTTCTGGCATCGTCAGCTTCACTTGTTCGGCTACCCGTTTTATTACGTGGAATATGGCATCGCCCAGCTTGGAGCCTTGCAGGTCTGGCGTAACAGTTTGCAGAATAAGGCGGATGCTGTGGCGAAGTATCGCCAGGCCCTTTCATTGGGCGGGACGCGGCCGCTGCCAGACTTATTTGAAGCTGCGGGCGCGAAGTTTGACTTCAGCCCGAAGACGATTGAGCCTTTGGTGGAGCTTTGCCAGAGCGAGTTGGCGAAGTTGCCTGACTGAGGCAGGGCGCGGCAGACTGGCAATTTGGCTAAACTGATCCCTATATCGAAACAATTCACGAGAGGCATGTCATGCGGCTTGGTTTTATCGGTGGCAATGGTCATCACTATCTGAAAAACGCACTCAACGATGCTGAGATCGATCTGGAAGCCGTCGCTGTGTGTGGTGAAGACAACGGCGACACCAATTGGCAGAAAAATGCAGACCAGTTTGAGAAAACCTGGGGCAAGTCGGTAGAGCGTTTTGACTCGCCCGATGACATGCTGAACAACTTCAAGCCGACGTTTGCTTCGGTTGGCGCGATCTACGCTGACAACGGCGACATGGTGATGAAGTGCCTGGAACACAAGGTGCCTGTGGTTTCAGATAAACCCATCGCGACAACCTGGGAGCAGTATGACCAGTTGTGCGAGGTCGCGGTCGGAGGCGATGTCCCTATCGTGACGGAGTTTGATTTCCGCTCGCGTGCCTGCTTCCGCGCAGCACGTGACGCGGTGGCGAAGGGAATCATTGGTCAGCCGGTGCTGGCCACGGCTCAGAAGAGCTACCGCTATGGCAGCAGGCCTGACTGGTATGCGGATCGTTCGCGGTATGGCGGGACGGTTCTGTGGATTGCCAGCCATGGCATTGATGCGGTGCGTTTCGTCACAGGCAAACGTTTCATCAAAGCGACAGGTCAGCGAGGCAATCTGTCTCATCCTGAGATGGGTACCTTCGAGGATCACACCGTTTCAATGTTTGAGTTGGAAGATGAAGTCAAGGCTGTGGTTCATGCTGACTTTCTAAGACCTGCCAAGGCTCCGACGCATGGCGATGATCGCTTGCGCCTGGTGGGCACCAAGGGACAGGTCGAGGTGCGCGACGACAAGTGCATGCTGATGACGAATGACGCTGACCCGCGGGATATCACCGATGATGTGCAGGTGCAGCCGATCCATCGCGAGATGTTTGCGGCATTGCGTGGGGAATCGACTGACCTCTACGGCACAGCCTGGTCGCTGGAGTTGGCTGCGGTGCTGCTGACTGCACGCGATGGGGCGGACGGCGAGGAGTGGGTGTCCGTGCCCAAGATCCCCTGTGCGGATGGAGAGACTGAGTCATGATTGTCGTGGATCTGAAAGATGGGCACACGATGGTGGTCAGGCAGACGGATCACGCGCGCATGGCCAAGGATATCCTTGAAGCCTGGCAGAGGCCGACCTGTTTACCCAAGAGCATTTGGCCTTTGCTTCTGGAAGCAGCGGAGCATCATGACGATGGCTGGGGTCTGGAAGACCGTAACCCGCAGCTTGATGGCGAAGGTCGGCCGATCGCGTTTGATACGGCGATGCCCGTGCATCATGTGGGGATATGGCGGCGGTCAGTGGATATCGCCGGCCAGCGTGATCCGTTTGTCCGCCTGTTGATCTGTCTGCATGCTCGCTCGCTGTATGCTCAGTTCAACAGTGAAGAGAATAGACATGAGTTGAGGTTTGTGCAGCAGTTCATGGATGATTTATCTGTCGATATTGAAGAATTATTAAGACATTGCCAGATTGCGGGGGGTGACCGGGCTCTGGCTGTGGAACCAGAGAATTTGAATGTCGCATCCCGATTGCTGCTGTTTACCGATGGATTGTCGTTGTGGTTGCTTGGCGCGGTGAAGCAACTCGGCCATGTCGGTGAACTGATGGCAGGTGACACTGTCAGCAACATAGAAATGAGTTGGCAATCGGCGGGTGTTGCAAGTCTGAACCCCTGGCCGATGCATGAGCCTGAGGTAACACTGGGAATACAGACTTTGAAGCTGGTGACCGGCCGGTTCGAGGATGAACAGGCATTCAAGCAGGCGTTGATGGATACCGCCTGGGAAGAATCGCAGTGGCAACTTGTCCCACAGCAACATTGATAGATAACTGGAATCCCATTACTAGAACATAGAAGGTGTAACTGATGGCTGTTTATGATGTCTTGGATTACGGCGCAATCGGCGATGGCAAGACGTATGACACAGAGGCGATTCAGCGCGCGATCGATGCCTGCCACAAGGCTGGGGGTGGTACGGTGGTCGTTCCCAGCGGGTTCATCTTTCTCTCAGGCACGTTTCGCTTAAAGAGTTATGTTGAACTGCATCTGGAAGCAGGTTCGCGCATCGTAGGAGGCAAGGAGCGTGCGGATTATCCCAACGATGAGTTGCGATGTCTGATCGAGGCTTATGATAGTGAATATGTTTCCATCACTGGCATGGGTGTGATTGACGGCCGGGCGCTGGATCATATGGTCGAAGATCTCAAATACATTTATCAGGGCACCGTATGGCGGCCTCGCATGATCGGCTTCATTCGCTGCCGACATCTGACCTTCCGCGACTTCACCATGAAAGACAGTGCCAACTGGGGTCTGCACCTGACCGGTTGTGAGGAAGTGGTGATCCATGGCCTGCGGATTTTGAATAATCTGAAGGTACCCAACTGTGACGGGATTGATCCTGACCACTGCCGTAACGTGCGCATCAGCGATTGCCACATTGAGGCGGGTGATGACTGCATCGTGCTGAAGAACACCAAGGAGTTTGCAGACTGCGGCCCGACGGAAAATATCACCGTGACGGGTTGTACGTTGATTTCCACCAGTGCAGCCATCAAGATCGGCACAGAAAGTGTGGATGATTTCCGTGACCTGGTCTTTTCCAACTGCACGATTAAAGGCAGCTCGCGCGGGCTGGCGATTCAGTTGCGCGATCAGGGGAATGTGGAAAATGTCATCTTCGCCAACATGGTGGTGGAGACACGGCTGTTTGACAGCCATTGGTGGGGTAAGGCTGAGCCGATCTACGTCACCGCGATTCGGCGGTTCAGTCAGGAGGGGGAGTCGGGCAATGAGACGTGGAATCCGGGGAACCAGTTGGGCAAGGTGCGGCATGTTCGATTCAGCAACATTCTTTGCCGGAGCGAGAATGGCATTTTCATTGCGGGAAGCCCGGACAGCCTGATTGAAGATGTGGTGCTGGACAATGTGAGGGTGGAGTTGAACAAGACCAGTAAGTGGCCGGGCGGGATTCATGACCGCCGACCTTGCGATGCGTTGGGGCCTGCGTTTCGTGATCCTGAGGAGGATCCCGGCTTGGTCAAGCACGAAACAGTAGGCGTCTATCTGGAATACGCTGACAGCATTCGACTCCGCGATGTTGATATCGCATGGGGCGAAAATATCCCGGACTATTATGGTCACGCTTTATGGTCTAAAGCCTGTGAAAACATTGATTTGGATGACTTTTCCAGCACTTCAGCGCCAAAATCCGGTCTAGAATCTGTCCGCAAGGATGAAGCCATTCGGTAATCCGTATTCGTTAATCAAAATATTAAAGTTTCGTAAAATACACTTCGCGAACACATATCTCTTGACTCGCCTTGCACATTGCTGTAAAGTTAAGTGAGTTACAGGGAATCCGGGTTCATTGAGAGAGAGAATGTGTTCAGGTTCATCCGGCGAGGGTGGTTTTTAGGCTATGGCTATGTGCCATTGGAGGAAAAGGAAATGTTCAAGCTCTCTCTTTCATGTGTTGCTGTTTTGGGTATGGCTGCGAGTTCGTGGGCAGGCATAGTATCAGGGACATGGATTTCGAATTGGGACGATGCTTCCAATCTTACTCAAAGCAATACGGCTCCCGGTTGGAGTTTCTCGAACACGGGTGGCCCAGCAGAAGACTGGGACGTTGCTGAGAATTATATCGGCTTTGGACCGTCGCAATTCAGTGCAACTGGTGTGACCGACACCGACCCGACGATCTCTATTGCCAAGGATGTGACCAATGACAGTTCAGTAACTTGGACGGGCTACATTGTTGAAGCAACCGCAACCAATGCGACTGTTCTCGCAGGCACGTTCGTGACAGACCCTGGTTGGACTGTCACAACAATACCCATTGCCGATGGTTACAAGTTTGAATTGTCGGGCAGCACCGTTTCCCCCGGCGGTACCCTGAATATTGACTTTGATATTGACATCCCTGCCAGCGTGAATTTCGACTTCACCATCTTCCAGACGCCAGTTCCCGAGCCTGCCTCCCTGGCATTGTTGGGATTAGGTGGTTTGGCTCTGATTCGACGTCGCTAAGCTATGGCGAACAGTTTTGCTATAAGCAATAACGTGTGACTGAATAGATCATAAACGAACCTTCGCTGTCACAGGCGAAGGTTTTTACTTACACAAACAATCCCGTTTCTGTCCCTTTGTGGAGGATGATTGCTGGGTTCAACTCGTCACAATCCTTCACGCCTGGTTATACTGCACACAGGCCAGTAAGACCAGCATGGATGGGTGGATATTTGATCGCGACCACGACCAGTCAGGTGATGTTTCAAAGACAGCAGGGCATAGCCAGTGAGCAGATGCCGGCCGTGGCCATGTCGATTGTCATCGTCAATTGGAACACCCATGATCTGCTCATCCGCTGCCTCGAGTCTCTTAAGACACATGTCAAGGCCAGTTGCGAAGTCTTCGTCGTGGACAACGGCTCATCGGATGGCAGCGCAGCGATGGTGCGCGAGAAATACCCGCAAGTCCATCTCATCGCCAACCCGGACAACCGGGGATTTGCCGCAGCCAACAATCAGGCTTTGCGACAGGCACGCGGACGGTACCTGGTCCTGCTGAACACCGACGCGCTATTATTCGACGATTCGCTCGACAAACTGATTACCCAGTTGGATGAGCAGACCGACATCGGCATGGCCGGCCTGCAACTGTTGAATGAAGATGGCAGCAAACAGAACTCGATCGCCAACATTCCTTCGCTGCTGACGGAACTGACCAACAAGAGCCTGTTGCGCAAGTATTGGCCAGCGCGATTTCCGGGCAAGGAACATCACTTCACAGAAGCAACGGATGTGGAATCGTTGATTGGTGCCTGCCTGGTGATCCGCAGTCAGACCGCGCGACAGGTCGGCCTGCTTGATGAAGATTACTTCCTGTGGTTCGAAGAAACTGAATGGACCTGGCGGGCTGCGAAGCATGGCTGGCGGATTGTCTTCTTCCCGCAGTTTGCGATTTATCATTACCAGGGCAAGAGTGCCGCCAAGTCACCTTGCCGGGCGCGGATTGAGTATTGGCGTTCTCGCTACATCTTCTTCCGCAAGAACTATCGAACTTTGGAAAACCTGATTCTCGTCACGGGGTTGCTGACAGAATTGCTGGTGGAACTGCTGTTGAACGCCTCGATGGGATTGTGGTCACCTAAACATCGTGGCCGACGCAAGATTTATTGGACTATTCTGCTTTGGCATCTGGCGGGTATGCCTGCCGACTGGGGCTTGAAGCCAGCCCGGCCTGATGATGTTGATCGAGCTGCTGCAAGTCAACATCACACCAAGACACCCATAACAACGAGTCAGCATTGATTCATGCGCATCGCTCTGGTCAACAAAGTTTTCTCGACGCGCTTCGGTGGTGGCGAACGATATGCATGGGCGTTAGCGCATGGTCTGGTCGAAGCTGGCCACGATGTCATCCTGCTGGGGCATCTTATTGAAGACCCGCCAAAGAAGGCTCGCATCGAACCCATCCCCATGCCCAAGTGGCTGGCCAGTCGACGTGTCAGTGGCTTTGCTCGCAACGCTGGGGCGCGATTGAAGCAACTTAAGAGTGAATACGATGTCAGCTTCGGTTTGACGCAGGTCTGCCCGGTGGATGCCTACTTCCTCGGCGGTGGGGTGCATCGTTACTGGCTGGAACATCGCTTCCCCGGTGCTTTCTCGCGCACCTTCAAATTGCTGAGCAATCCGGTCAATCATTTTCATCTACGCATTGAAAAAGAGCTACTGCAGAATGGTGGTTGCCAGCGCGTCATCAGCAACTCCAACCTTTGCCTGACCCATGCAGCTCAATATTACGGCTTGCCAGAGGAACGCGGTCGGGTGATTTATCACGGCGTTGATCTCGAGCGTTTCAGCCCAGGCAACAGGGCGGCTTACCGAAAAACCTTGCGGGACAAACTGCAGATTCGGCAGGATGAAATTCTTTTCCTGATACTGGCCAACGGCTGGGAACGCAAAGGCTTGCCTACGTTGTTGCAGGCACTCAGCCTGTTGCCTGCCAAATCGAGATATCGTTTGGTGGTGGCAGGAAAGGAGCCTAGGCCCAGCCGATATCGAAAGCAGGCTCAGTCTTTGGGGGTCACTGATCGGGTGATGCTGCTTCAGCCAACTTCCGAGACCGAGGCTTTTTACGCGGCTGCGGATGCGTTCGTATTGCCCACCCGCTACGATCCTTTTGCGGGAGTCACGCTGGAAGCCTTGGCTGCGGGATTGCCTGTCGTCACCACGGCGACCAACGGCGGCAGCGAGATCATTGAATCAGAAGTCAATGGCTACGTGGTTGACGATCCGATGGATGCGCAGACACTGGCTAAGTGTTTGGCCCAATTGATGGACACGGATCGCTGTTTGAAGATGGGGTCGCAAGCCCGGGATGTTGCCTGTGGATTCACCTGGAAGAAGCACTTCAAACAAATTGGACAGGCGCTGGAAGCACTGATCTAGCAAGATTCACCAAAAGATACGACGAAGGAATCTGACATGACATTCAACAGAAAACAACCATGGATTGCTTATGGTTTGTCGCTCCTGATGCTGACCGCCTGCACGAATCTTGTAGCGGGTTTGGCTGATATCGAGAAACAGGTGGATGAAGCCAGCCGAGACAATGAACCCAAAGACATCGGGGAAAAGATCAAAGGCCAATGGCATGAAAATCTGGTTTATTCCTATGCGAGTAAAGATCGCCCATTGCACCTGCACCTTTACCTGCCAGAGCAGCAGGATGATAAGGATCAGGTGAAATCAAAATTACCTGTTGTGATCTGGTTTCATGGCGGGTCCTTTCGGTATGGCAAGCACGACATCCAGTTTGACCGTGGCTTTGGCATATTTTTGGCAAAATTCCTCAATAAGGGATTCGCAGTCGTGAGTGTGGAGTATCGCTTGGTGGATGAGAAGCCTTGGCCTGCTCAGGTTCAGGACGCCAAGGCGGCCATGCGGTTTCTTGCAGCCCGAGGTGAAAAATTTGGTCTGGATACAGACCGAGTGGTCGTGGCTGGGCACAGTGCGGGATCGCAACTGGCCTGCATGGTGTCGGCTATGCCTGACCTGCCTCGTTTCGTCGGCGATCATCCCTGGCAGGAACACAAGCTGCGCATTCGCGCTGCCTTGCCCATCGCCTCGGCTTTTACGGACTATCCGGACACCAGCAACTGGGAGGAAGCCGTGATTGATCTCAAGTGGAGTGCCATGCGCGCCTTCACTGGAAACAAGTTGCCGCAGTGGCATCCCGAAGCGAGGCAAATACGCGAGGAATCAACCCCGTTGCTGTATGTGCATCCACAGTTGCCCCGGCTGTTGGTCCAGCGCGGCGAGTTTGATTACGGGGGCGATCATGCCAGCATTCGTCAGTTGGCCCCACTGATGAAGCACTGGGGCGTTCACTTCGAGTTCGACCTGATACCGAAGGGTGGCCATGGCAGCAGCAGTAGTGGTGTAACTAATTGGTTCTTTGCGGTGTTAGCGATGAATAAAGTAGCGCGCGAGGAAGATAAGAAACGATTCGCGGCTGAACCCTCCTACGAGTATCGATTACAGCGTTTGAACGATCTTGTCCACTTCGGCCATCACGCCATTGCCCGGCATCAACTTAACCTTTTCTCCGGTGGTTACGATGCCTCCGGCTACTGGACGTTTCAATCGGATGGCCATTATTACTTTCAACCCACGCGGGAAATGAGAGAACTCGACGAAGAGCTGTCTGATCTTCTTGAAACGATTGATCGCATGCAGTTGCAGGCTATGCAGGCGCGGTTGGCGGAGCATTTACGTGAAGACGATATTCATAACGCACAAGTGGCCGCGGCGAATGCACTGAAACTCCTGAGCCAA
The DNA here is from genome assembly GCA_964546335.1 of uncultured Phycisphaeraceae bacterium. GTDB lineage: Bacteria > Planctomycetota > Phycisphaerae > Phycisphaerales > Phycisphaeraceae > CAZJJN01. The sequence continues at coordinate 52,973 of CAZJJN010000018.1, read as the reverse complement.
TACGAGAAACGGCGGGAACCTTCCTCAGAATATCGCCATGTTGATAAGCAGCTTGCCTGGATCAACGAGCAACTTGAAAAACGAGAACAAGACATCCGGGATCGTATGAAAGAACCTGTGAAGGTGCTTGATCTCGATCCTGAGAATGTGCGCTGGTTTGACAGTTGGGTGAAGGATGGCTTTGGCTTGCGGATGACGATTGAAGTGGCAGGTCAAGAGATTAAGGTTCGTCCGATCATGGGAGACAACATCGTCATCCCCCGGGAACGAGGCTGGATCGGACGCGATGGCCAATGGGTCACGAGTCAGACGATCCATGGCTCCATTGCCATGTCTGAGACAGAAGTGACACAGGAACTCTGGCATGCAGTCATGGGAGGTGAAAAACCTGCTGGCGAGGATGCGAAGAAGCCCAAAGTCGAGGTGAACTATCTGGAGATCATCGAATTCTGCAAAAAGCTGGAGAAGTTGAAGCCTGAACTGGGGGTTAGACTGCCGACCGAACTGGAGTGGATCGCGATGGCTACTGATGATGGCCGGGACGCGCAGGGGCATTGGCAGAACCATGCCTGGCTGGCGACTTCTTTTGACACCTACGAGAAGGCTGGGCCTCAGCCGGTCGCGAGCAAGCTGCCCAACAGCCGGGGCTTGTATGACATGTTCGGCAATGCTGCGGAATGGACTTCCACGCCCGTGGGCACTTACCCCAACCACCGGATCATGATGGAAGGCAAGCCGGTCTTCTTTGGCAGACCCGTCGCCAAAGGAGGGTCATGGGCCTCTATGCCACAGGGATTGAACTGGTGGACCCGCAAGGCTCAGTACCACAATGGTCCGACGCCATACCTGGGTTTTCGAATTGTGGTGTATGAGAAAACTGAGAATGAAAAAGGTGATTGGTGGAAGAAAGCGACGATCGAGCCGGGTAGTCAATGATGCTTTTGATTGATACAAACCACTTCTTGACCAGAATATGAGTAAGCGATTACGATACAGTCAATAAGAACCGATGGTCTGGCTGACAAATGGGATGCGAACTCCCGGCCGGAGCATCGAAGAACAAGGCCTGGCATGCGTGTGTCGCAGTTGGCCGACCTGACCTGTCTGTCGCGAGAGCGGCAGTTTTGACCGCTGGACTTTGCAGCGGTGATAGATTGAGAATGCAACCAACGTTTGTCGAGATTGTTTTTTGCACACGTTGTTCAGATAGCCCAGGCTCTGCGGCTGTAAGTGCTTGTGTGGCTTACGACTGTTCGACTTGAGCCTGTTTCCGGCCTGCCTGCGCAAGCCTCCGCGCATTCTCAGAATTCTGGTCTGGTCCGCCTAACCATCGGCAGATGTGCCGCATGTATCAGGTCGGCTGCCATGCAGCCGGGAAAGGTGTGACCATGCATCAACTCTTACTTCTTGGCGATACTGCCACGAGCATCATCGCGGGTGTCGTTGGCCTGCTCGTTGGAGCGGCTGGCTGGTTCCTGATTGCCCGGTTGACGGGTGCCCAGACTTTGAGCAACGCCAAAAAGGAATCGGACCGCCTGCTTGAAAATGCCAGGTCGGAAGCTGAAACCTTGAAGAAAAAGCTCGAACTGGACGCCCGGGATGAACTGGCAGCCAAACGCGAGGATTTCGACAAGGAGATGAGCGCAGAAAGGCGAAAGCTCGATGAAATCGAGAACCGCCTGACCAAGCGCGAGGACAACCTTGATCGCAAACTCGACACCCTGACCACCAAGGAAAAGTATCTGGATGAACTGGATGCCAAGGTCAAGCAGCATCAGGAACAGAACGCCCAGCGAGAAGAAGAACTGAACAATCTGATTGAGGAACGCCGGCAGCGCAACGAGGAATTCTACGAGCAACAGAAGAACAAGCTGCTGGCCATCGCTCAGCTGTCGGCTGAAGATGCCCGCAAGGAAGCCATCCGCCAGATCGAGCAGGAAGTCCAGCATGAGGCAGGCCAACTGATTCAACGTCGCATGCAGCAGGCGGAGGAGGAGGCCAAGGAAAACTCGCTCAAGATCACGCTGCAGGCCATTCAGCGTTATGCCAGCGAGCATACTGCCGAGAGCACAATCGCATCGATTGCGATCCCCAGCGACGATATGAAAGGCCGCGTCATTGGACGTGAAGGCCGCAACATTCGTGCGTTTGAAAAGGCAACCGGTGTGGATGTCATTGTGGATGACACGCCCGGCGTGGTGGTGGTTTCCTGTTTCGATCCGATCCGTCGTGCTGTCGCCGCTGAGGCTTTGCAGAAACTTTTAGACGATGGCCGCATCCACCCGACCCGCATTGAGGAGATCGTCGAGCAGATCAACAGCGAAGTTCAGCAGCGCATCATCAAGTTTGGCAAGGATGCGACCATTGAAGCCAACATTCAAGGACTGCACCCGCGTATCAGCGAGATGATGGGCCGGTTGCATTACCGCACCAGCTACGGCCAGAACATTCTCCGCCACTCCATGGAGACGGCATATCTCTGTCAGGTCATCGCTGATGAACTGGGGCTTGATGGTGAACTGGCGCGTCGTTGCGGCTTCCTGCACGACATCGGTAAGGCTATGGACCATGAGATGGAAGGCGGTCATCCGGCCATCGGTATGGAGTTCTGCAAGAAGCATGGCGAGAAGGAAGCTGTGCTCAACGCCATCGGAGGCCACCACAACGACATCCCCGCGACCACGCCTTACACGCCCATCGTCATGGCTGCGGACGCGATCAGTGGTGCCCGCCCCGGTGCTCGTCGCGAAACACTCGAACGATATATCAAGCGGTTGGAGGATCTGGAAAACATCGCCACGAGCATGAAGGGTGTGACCGAGGCGTATGCCATTCAAGCCGGCAGGGAAGTGCGCGTGATTGTTGACCCCAACCACGTGGACGACACGAACACGAACTACATCGCCCGGGAGATCGCCCGCAAGGTCAGCGAGGAAATGACCTTCCCCGGCGAGATTCAGATCACGGTCTTGCGCGAAATGCGTACGGTTGAATATGCCAAGTAAGCAGTGAACTTCCGCTTGGACTGCTGTGCCATTTCACTCTGTTGGCTGTGCCGTTTAACATGTTCTGATGTCCGTTGACCATGCATCCCTGATTGCGGAACTCAAGCAGATCGTCGGCTCGCAAGGCCTGCTATCTGAGCGCGATCAATTACTCGTCTATGAATGTGATGGCTTCCCGGTGGCGTGCGGGTTGCCCTTGGCGGTGGTGTTCCCAACCACCACACATCAGGTGGCCGACTGCGCCAAGGCTATCGCCAAAGCCGGGGCTCAGATCGTCGCACGAGGCAACGGGACAGGTCTGGCTGGTGGGGCGGTGGCGTATCACGAAGGCGTGATCATCTGTACCAGCCGGATGACGCAGATTGAGTCAATTGATATCGCCAATCGTGTTGCTGTGGTCCAGGCTGGTGTACGCAACACTTCCCTGAGCGAAGCCGTGGCCCGAACGGGTGAACTCGGTCAGTCGCTGCATTTCTCGCCCGATCCTTCCAGTCAACGAGCGGCGACCATTGGAGGCAATGCTGCCACCAACGCGGGAGGCATCAACACGCTTAAACATGGCGTGACGACCAACCACATCCTCGGCATCGAGTTTGTCACAGCCGACGGCCAGATCATCACCTCCCGCAGCCAAGGCTTGCACGAAGGGGTCGGCCCGGACTTGCCGGCGCTGATGTGTGGCAGCGAGGGAACGCTAGGCATCATCACCCGCTTGTGGTGCAGGCTGGTACCCAAGCCCGGCAGCTTGCGCACGTTTTATGCCGTGTTTGAAACCACGCGCGATGCCTGCAACACCGTAGCTGATGTGGTGGCGACGGGAATCGTGCCCACCAGCATGGAAATGATGGACGGGGCCATGATCCGCGTGGTGGAGGACGCTTTCCACTTCGGCTTCCCGCCTGATGCCGGGGCATTGTTGTTGATTGAAATTGATGGCATCGACTCACTGCTGGATGAACAACTCGAACGGATTATCACCATCGCGCGAAACAACCATGCCTCTGACATTCAGCAGTGCGCCACGCCGGAACGTCGGGCTGAATTGTGGAGTGCGCGCAAGCGCGCGTTTGGTGCGATTGGCAGAATCAGCCACAGCTATTGCACGCAGGATGCGTGTGTGCCACGCAGCAAGCTGCCTGATGTGATTGATGAGATTCTTCGCATTGGCGACCGCTTCGGCCTGAAGATTACGAACGTCTTCCACGCGGGTGATGGCAACGTCCATCCCATCCTGCTTTTCGATGAGGAAGACCCCCAGCAGGTGCAGAACACGCTGCTCGCCAGCGAGGAAATCCTGAGCTATTGCATCAGCATCGGCGGAACACCGACCGGCGAGCATGGCGTCGGTGTCGAAAAATTGCATCTGATGAACAAGATGTTCAATCCTGCCACGCTGGATGTTTTTAACGCGGTGCGGGGCACCTTTGACCCCCAGCACCACTGCAACGATGGCAAACTGATCCCGAGTGACACGCTGGAGATCGAACTGCTCAAGCCGATCGCGGCTGGCTCGCCCGGCGGAGCTTTGGCTGGAGAGGTGAAGTGACCATGGCTGAACCTGCTGTACTGGAAAAGGTCGAATCTCTTGCCGAAGTGGTGCAACAGACGTTATCTGAGCGCGGTGTGCTTCGCGCCACTTCGCCGACCTTGGCACCGGCTGTGCAGTTGCTCGATGTTACATCGGCGACGGAAATCACCCCAGCACTTAGCACCTACGAACACTATGAGCGCGATCTGACTGTCCGCGCTGCGGCTAATTTCACCTTGCAGCAGGTCAACGAGAGATTGGCAGGCAGTGGCCAATTCTTGCCGATCAATGGGCCGGGCGAATTAACCTTGCGCGAGGTGGTGGAGCATCATCTCTGGGCAGGATTGCGTGTCGGATTTGGCTCCGTGCGTGATCACTTGCTGGGGTTGCGTTTCATTGATGGGCAAGGTCGCGACATTCACGTTGGTGGACGCACGGTGAAAAATGTCGCGGGTTATGACCTGACGCGCTTCATGACGGGCAGCTTCGGCGCGTTTGGCCTGATCCATGAAGTGACCTTACGAACCTGGGCCAAACCCGACTACATTGGCACGACGGTCGTGAAGGGTGATGCGACCAGACAGTTGATGCGTGATGCCACGCGATTGCTGACCAGTGATGCCGCGCCTTCATCATGGGTGGTTCGCGTGACCGACGCATCAGACTGGCAAGCACAGGTGACTTACCTTGGCACGCAGGCCAGTGTGCAAACACAAAGGCAGGCACTTGAGCAACTGGTCGGGGTTGAATTGGTTGAGCATCAGGTGATTCGGCCCGGCCAGTCGATTGAAGTATTACTGAGGGAAGATTCACCGTTGCCTTGGCTGGTGTCACGGCAGGCCTTGGTGAAGCTGGTGGTGCCCCCGGCAAGTTTGCCGGAGGCGTTGGAAATGATCGGAAGCGCGAGATGCCACTGGCATGTACTGGCGTATCCATCGCATGGCGTAGCCTGGCTGGCGGGTGACCTTGAAGCAGATCAGATCGCTGCAGCCGATGAATCTCTTCAAGCAATGATCGCCAGCGTTGGCGTTGGTTATCGACATTGGCTTAAAGCGCCTCGCCTGCCGATTGAGGGTGCGATCCACCCGTTGCCGACAGACTGGCCGATGCTTTGCCGACTCAAGCAATCGCTGGACACGCATGGTGTGTTCGGCTTGCGACAGCTATTTCAATTGGAAACCGTATGAGTGAGTTTGACAGCACAACTTCGCCAACCGATGCCAAGGCTGCATCATCAAACGCAGGTGACGGCGCGCAGCCGTTGCGTGTGACCGGACTGGTGGAAGTGACGCCTGAGTCGCGCGCCCGCCAGAAAGCCCTGGCCACGCTTCAACTTGACAGTCGAACGTATGATCGCTCGCTGGATTGTGTGCATTGCGGGTTGTGTCTGCCTGCGTGTCCGACCTATACGCAGAATGGGTTGGAAGTGGATTCGCCGCGCGGCCGAATTCACCTGATGAAAGGCCTGGCCGACGGACGAATCCAGCCGGGCGAGGAAGTGGTCAAACACTTGGATCTCTGCCTCGATTGCCGGGCTTGTGAGACAGCCTGCCCCAGCGGTGTGGTGTATCACGAATTGATTGAAGAAACACGAGCGAAACTTGAATCGACTAAATCGAGAACACTCACCAGCAAGCTGATGCGAGCGTTGTTTTTCCATGTCTTCCCTTACCCCACGCGACTGAAGTTCGCTTTGTTACCCGCACGTTTGCTGCAGCGCGTGGGACTTTGGCGCTGGCTGACGCAAGGCCCATTGTTGAAGTTGATGCCCGCGCAGTTCCGCAAGATGCAGCAGATGCTGCCTGAGCAGGGCGCGATCTGGGAAAAACCCCTGGCTGCACACTATCCGCCACGCGAGGAAGCGGGACGCGCAATCAAACCGGCTGCGCGGGTTGCTTTTTTCTCAGGCTGCGTGGGCAGCGCGTTGTTTCAATCAGTCAACCGCCAGTCTGTCGAACTCCTGGCCTACCTTGGTTGCGATGTGTGGGTACCCGGCGATCAGACCTGTTGCTCAGCCATCCATCATCATGGCGGGGAACATGAAAAAGCCCTGCAACTGTCCCGGCAGAACATTGATGCATTTCTCTCAATGAGTCCCAAGCCTGACTATATCGTCAACAACATCGCCGGCTGCGGAGCCTCGCTTCGCGAGTATGACCACCTGCTGCGTGATGACCCGGAATATGCGGACAAGGCGAAAGACTTCGTGGCTCGCGTTCGTGATATCAGTGAAGTGCTTGTTGAAATCAAACCCGCCCGGCCCACGCAGGCGATTCATGAAAAAGTGACTTATCACGATGCCTGTCATCTTGCCCATGCCCAGAAAGTGACTTCGCCACCACGTGAGATTCTGACATGGATCGAAGGGTTACAGGTGGAGGTGCTGCCCGAGTCCGACATGTGCTGCGGTGCGGCGGGGACGTATAACCTGGAGCAGCCTGACATGGCCATGCAGTTGGGCGAGCGGAAAATCCGTCATATTGAATCGACGGGCAGCGAAATTTGCGTGACAGGCAACGTCGGTTGTGCCATGCAGATTGATGGCGAAGCCCGGCGGTTGGGCGTGAAACTTCAGGTGATTCACCCGGTTACGTTGCTGCACCGTGCGTACGGCCTGGGTTGAATAGCATCATTCAGTTGGATGAATAGTCTTTCGCTGGCTGGCCTAGTAAAGTAGTGGGATGTTGACTCGGCAGATGTTGCGGACGGTTGTGTTGGTGCTGGCGGTTTTTGCCGTGCTGGTGGTGGTACATCACCGTTCGTCGGGCGATCAGCTTGACCTGCTGTTTCTGGTTCAGAGTCGCATCATGAACAGCTTTGTCGAAGAGCCTGATGCGAAAAAGATGACCGAGAGCGCAGCCGAGGCGATGGTGCAGTCGCTGGGTGATCCTTACTCGGTTTACATCACGCCTGACCAGCGCAAACAGTTTGATGAATCTTTGCGAGGTCAGTTCTCCGGCATTGGGGCTGTCTTGTCGATGGAAGAAGATCAACTGACCATTCAGACTCCCTTGCCTGACTCTCCCGCGCTGAAAGCGGGGATCAAGCCCGGCGATGTGATTGTCGAGGTGGATGGCCAGCCAACCAAGGGTTGGGACATCACCAAGGCTGTGGAACATATCAAAGGGGAGGATGGCACCATTGTTGAGTTGACCATCCGGCGCGGCGAAGTCGAGACTTTCAAGATCAAGGTGCCACGAGGCAAGGTCGTGATGACCAGTTTGCGTGGCCTGGTGCGCCAGCAGGACGGACAATGGCGGTGGACGATCGGGCTTGACGACTCCATCGCCTACATCAGACTGGAGCATTTCTGGTCCGGATCGACGAAAGAACTATATGAAGCCTTGACGCAGGTTTTAGACAGTGAAGTCAAAGGCATCATTCTTGACCTGCGGGGCAATCCCGGTGGACAGTTGGGCGTGGTAGTGGAGATTGCCAGCATGTTTCTGCCTGAGGATGCGTTGGTCGTGGCCACACGCGGTAGGACGTCCGGCGAACATGAGTATCGCGCGTTTGGCAAGATACAGATTGGCACCAGTGGCGACATCGCCAAGGCTGAATATGAGAAAGATGAGCGGTTACTGACGCTGCCAATGGTAGTGCTGATCGATAACGACAGTGCCTCGGCCTCGGAAATTTTGAGTGGGGCACTCAGTGACAACGGCCGGGCCTTTCTGGTCGGGACACGAACGTTCGGCAAGGGGAGCGTGCAGGATGTGATCGACCTTGGCATGGGCAAAGGCATCCTGAAACTGACCAGTGCTTACTTCTATATTCCAAGCGGACGAAAATTGCACAAAGTCGAAGGTGCCACGCAGTGGGGGGTTGATCCCAGTAACGGCGGGTTTGTGCCGATGACGCGCGAGCAGAAACGCAAGCATCGTGAAAGCTTCAGTGATGCGGCGATACTTGGTTTGGATACGCCCGTCATTTGGCCTGAGTCGATCGAGGCAACATGGGTGGCGGAGCAGATGAATGATCCGCAATTGGCTGCGGGGATGCGAGCCTTGACTGGGTGGTGGGAAGAAGGAAATTGGCCTCGCGTGGGAGGTGACGCGCCCAAGGATGGGCAGGTTTATGATGAACTGACTCAACTGCAGAATCAGCAGCACGACTTGGAAGAGATGTTGAAGGCAGTCAAGAAGAAGATTGATCAGTTGCAACAACCAGAGCAGAAATTGCAAAACGAAACAAGCCATGAGGGCCAGGACCAGCAAAGTCATGAGCGAGAGTTGGAGACTGTTCAGCCATGACCTTGATCCTTGGCATTGAGACAAGCTGTGATGAGACCGCGGCTGCGATTGTGGAAGATGGCAGCACGATCCGCAGCAACGTCATCGCGTCGCAACATGACCTGCATGAAGAGTTTGGGGGTGTGGTGCCTGAGATTGCCAGCCGGGCGCATCTTGAAAGCATCGAGCCGGTGTTGACCGGTTGCCTGAAGGAAGCCGGAGTCACTTGGGCCGATGTGGATGCCATTGCGGTGGGGAATCGACCCGGGTTGATCGGCTCGCTGTTGGTTGGTGTGTCGGCAGCGCAAGCACTTGCCTGGTCATTGAGGCGTCCGCTGTTTGCCATCAACCATGTGCACGCGCACCTGTATGCTGCGGCAATGCAGGCGGAAGAATTGCAGGCTTGTTATCCCGCGCTCGGACTCGTCGTTTCAGGCGGGCATACGTCCATGTATCTGGTCACCTCGCCGACACAGATGCAACGCCTCGGCCACACCATTGACGACGCAGCAGGGGAAGCCTTTGACAAGGCGGCGGTGATCCTTGGCTTGGGTTATCCGGGCGGCCCTAACGTGGACAAGGCCGCGGCGCAAGGCGACCCGACCCAGGTAGACTTGCCCCGCTCACTGCTTGGACCTGACAGCCTGGACTTTTCTTTCAGTGGCTTGAAGACAGCATTGCTTTACAAGGTGCGTGGCCAACCGGTCGGCCGAGGTAGTGATGCCAGCTTTGAACGCAGCGAGAAGGATTTGAATGAGCAAACGCGATGTGATCTGGCAGCCAGCTTCCAGCAGGCTGTGGTCGATGCCTTGTTAATCAAACTGGAAAGAGCGTTGCAGTACCTGGTTGAAAGAGACACACCGGCGCGAAGTGTGTTGGTTGGCGGTGGGGTCTCAGCCAACTCAGGTCTGCGCGATGGCTTGGCGCGATTCTCAGCGGCACATGACTTGCCTGTGTATCTTCCTGCGATGTCGCTTTGCGTGGATAATGCCGCGATGATTGCCGGGCTTGCTTATCACCTGCCAAGTGAGGATGCTGTGTCGGATTATGCCCTGTCAGCCATTGCCACGGCGACCGAATAGCCGGGGCGATGCGGGAGCCAGTTGATGTTGACAACCACTTGCCCTCATTGTGGCGGACAATTTCGGATTGAGGAAAAACACGTCGGCGAGGAAGTGATCTGTCTGCAATGTGAAACAACTTTCACTGCTTATGAAGACTCTATGGATTCCGTCGAACCTGCACCTGAGGACTTGGAAAGTCGTTTCGCTGGGGCTGTTCCTGCCGAGACATCGTTTAACCCCGGCCCGGGTTGGAAGCCAACAGATACCATCGCCGATGGAGGCATTTACTGCATCACATGCGGGTATAATCTGTCGGGCGTCCGCATCGGCGGTACCTGCCCGGAGTGTGGGACAGCCATCAATCAATCACTGGTCGCGCGTGAACGATTACCCCTGTCCAGTGCAGCGGTTGCATCGATGGTGCTGGGGATCATCAGCCTGGCCTTGTGCCCTTGTTTTGCGATCCCCAGCGTGATCTGTGGCCCGTTGGCTCTGGTCTTTGGTTTCCTTGGCTTGCAGGCAAGCAAGTCCGGGCGCTATTCAGAACACAGCAAAGGTTTTGCCATCTGGGGGCTGGTGCTCGGGAGTATTGCGTGTTTCATTGGCTTTGGCTTCTTTTTCTATTACTTTTCCGTGTTGTATTAGAGCATATCCAAATCAATTGTCGCGGGGAGCCACAGTTTGATCCAGTCTGCGAGACAAACTGCGATCTCGATGGAAAGCTGAAATGCGTCGGGTGGCTGTGTAAACTCTTGACCGCAGGGAGAGAGTTAACCCAGATATTCTCTAAGCCTTGCTCATATCAAGGAGCTTTCTTACTTCTGCGTTCTTCGCGTCTTTGCGCCTTGGCGTGATACTCTTTCTTCCAACGCATGGAATATCATGGCCATGCTTCGCCACCAGCCGAAGAGTCCGCTTCCTTACGGAGCGCGGCTCGTGGGGAGAAGAATGTGGTTACGCTGCGTCGCTTCACTCCTCGCGTATCCGCAGCCACCCCAACTTTCAGCATCCACACCACCTTATAGCATCCACACACCTTGCGCCTCTCTCGCTTCACTCGAGTGTCGTCAAGGTGTGGCACCCAAGACGTGACGATTGAACTCATCCTGATCTAGCCACGCACACCAAACACAGCGATCTGGCACCAGCCGTTGCCAATGCGGTCGGGGATGGCAAATCCTCGGGCTGCGGGGGGACTGACCGGAAATCCTTTTTCCATGCAGCGTTCATGCCACGCCTTCAGATCATGGGTGGCAACCAACTCACACTCAGTAAACAGCAGCAGCAATAACCCGCCGTGGTAGATCAGCGGATCCGTCCAGAGCTTTTTCACATCCTTGGGTACAGGCGAAAACAACTCGCTGCTGTAGCCTCGGAACGGCCCCTCGGGTTCAAACTGCGCGACCGACTTAATCTCCAGCCAATAGGCCTCGGTCGGATCGATGGCTGGTTGCTGATCGAACAAAGTGTCTTTCACCAGTGGATCGCGCAAGGGCAATGCCTCGGGAGCAGGGGTCAGCACAATGTCACAGCGTTTGCCCTCGCTGCGTTTTCTTTTCTCGCGCTCTGAGGGGTAACGCTGCTCAGGCCAGACGCCATACTCCGCATTGTGCAGGCTTTCCTGGATCAACGGGTGCAGGCCAAGTTCATCGCGCGAGTCAAACCCGTACACCACCTGTTCGAGCGATTCCTCCACGACCCGTTGTTTCAGTCGGCTTTCGACAGCATCCGCGATATCAGCGATAGACCAGGGCATCATTTAAGCAGCAGTGGGGGCAACATCATCCGGCCGGGTTTTCATCAACGCTTCAGCCAGGCCCCGCCGGGTCACCACGCCTCGCGGTTGATCCTGGCTGGTGACAATCAGCAGGTCAGCACCATGCTGTCGCATCGCGATCATGGCCTGGAGCACCGTCTGTTGCTGATCAATCAAAACCGTTGGTGAGTGCGTTCTCTGTTGATCCCCCGATTCATCCTGCCCAAGCCAATGCCGGGCCAGCACTGAAGCATGAATCTGTCCCTTCGCATTTCGCAAAAGTAGCCAGGATTGACCTATGGTTTGCGCTGCCTGATGCATATCTTCCTGCGAAGCTGAATCGGGAAGCACCAGCCAATCCCGTATGGGTTCCGCCCAATTGCCCACTGGCAGATGGGCTGCATCCAGCGTGTGTGTCGCCAGGTCGCTCTGCTCGCGCGACCACGTGCCTTGATTGGCACTTTCGGTGAAGTAGTCGATCATTTTTCTACGTGGATGAGTGGGAAATTGGCTATCTCGTACACCCAGTAATCTTTCAAACAACCTTTGAGAGAAAAGAACCAAAGGCAGCAGGCCCACATATGTGAATATTCGCTCTGACGCTCTCAACAACCATTGGAAACGATGAGTCAAATGATCTGCGAAACGTGCGAACAAATCCTTGGGCAGCGTTTCGCCAAAGACAAAAAGCAGCGGCGTGACAATCATCACGTTCAACAGAATCGTCTGGGTGTCTGAAAAATCAGCTTCTTCCAGAATCACTGTCAGGCCGGCTGTCCCCAGATAGTTGGCGATGTTATTGCCAATGAGCAACGTGCCCAGCAGTACAGCAGGGCGATCCATCAGTTGACGAAATCGCGCATAACGCGGTTGCCGATTTTCAAGAATCGCCAAACGTACCCGACTCAGGCTGTAGCAACCTGTCTCAATACCCGAGAAGATCGCAGAGCCAATAAAGCCCAGGATCATCAGCGCAATCCACAGGATGGGGTTTGAGAAATCCACTTTATCCAATCAATCGCATCATCAGCATTCGCCGGTTTATTCTGCCCACAGGCTTTTTGCCACGATACACCGTCGCGTCATGGCTGCCATGCTTCTTCATGAATCGTAGGGCATCGACGATTGAGTTGGCCTCGGTCAGGCCGGGCTGACTGGGAGCATGTGCTTTGCCTGCTTCGATCGGTTGCATGATCTCGTGCAGTTGCCTTTGGCTTAAATCCAGAACTCGAGCGGCCAGCACACTTTGCTCGCTGCTTAGTATGCCTTTGTCCAACCCCTCATGCATCATGTCCTGTATGTGTGATCGCGGGTGAAACTGCATGGGGGATTGGCGTATCCCCAACCCGCGCGAAAGAACTGTCGTCAGCCAGAGCACCAAAGGCAGCAGCAGCGTGATCGTCAGTAGAAACTGAGTCAGGCGGATCACCACAGCCAACGGATAGACCAGACGATCCGTGTGAGCAGCAAACAAATCCTTAGGCAACACCTCTGCAAAGATCAACAGCGTCGGCGTGATGATCATGGCATCGAAAATGATGATCTGCCATTCCTTGTAACCTGCCCCCTCCAGGATATGAGCCATTGAAGACGTCGCCAGATACGTCGCCACATTCGTACCGATGAGCAGCGCGGTGATTAACACCTGAGGCTTATGCAGCATGCGATCCAGAAACGCAGCCGACGCCCAGCCTTCATGTTTGCGCAGTTGCAGTCGCACGCGATTCAGCCGATAGACCCCGGTCTCCAGCCCGGCAAACAGGCCGCACCCCGCCAACCCCGCTACTGCCAATGCCTCCAGGCCAACGGTTTCCAGCAACGTCATGGCCGGTCCCCCTCATCATCACCCGTCGCGCCGCTTCGCTCCTCCACACCGCTCTTCTTTTCCGTTGTCATCTCAAGCAATAGTCGCGCAATGCGTCGGCCTTCTACTTCTTCCACGCGTAATTTCGCATACGCCAACTTAACCTCATCACCCTCTTTGGCCAGTCTGCCCAACAAGGATGTCACCAAACCACTCATTGTGGTCACACCTAACGGGCTTTGACCCAGACCAAGTGACTCGACCCAGGCGGACACAGGCAGCCTGCCACTCAAACGCCAGCGTGTAGCACTGAGCCTTTCAATATCGGGAACCTGCGTGTCCTCCGGAGAGTCGCCCAGGTCACGCATCATGGCATCGACAATCTGATCCAGTGTGATCAACCCCGCTGTGCCGCCGTACTCATCCACCGCGATGGCAACACTGTTGCCCGACTCGCGAAATTGTCTGAGCACCTGGTCTGCCGTACTGATCTCAGGCACCACCAAAGGCTGAACCATCAATCTTTGAAGGTCACGCCGATTCCGTGGCGGTTGACGCAGCAGCGCTTCCACAGGCAGTAACCCCTCGAACTGATCCATACTTTCACGATACACCACGATGTCTTCCGCCCGACTTTGAGTGGCAATCTCCCCTAACTCATTCAGCGGGGCATTCATGTCATATCCCGTCAGATCCACGCGAGGGACCATCAGGTCTTCCACCTGCAACTGCGACAGCGACAATACCCCTTGCAGCAACTGCTCCTCTTCAGCGTGGATCACCCCTTGCTCGTGACTGAGTTCCAACAGCGTGGCCATCTCATCGGGAGACAGTTCCACAGGCTTGGTGCTCGGGGCAATCAGTCGTGCTAATGGGGTGATGACCACTGCGTTCAGCACCAGCCGCAACGGCGTGATCGTTCGATGCACCAGCATCAGCGGGATGGCAATGATCTGTGACCAGCGCATTGCCATACGCGTCGCCACCAGCTTGGGGAACACTTCACCCAGCAGAATCACCATGATCAGAGGCAAGATCGACAACACCGACACGACAATGCCTGACACGGTGTCCACATATGTCTGGCTGGGATCACCGCCCGGCAGCAAGGCGAGTATGGAAGTGATCGCTGCGGTCAACGCCAGGCCATGCATGTCAGGGTCAGTTAGGCGGATGAGCAGCACCGTACTGATGACGAAGTACAGGACATTGACCGTCATGTTGCCCAGCAGAATGGTGATGAGCAGGCTGCGTGTTTCGCTGAGCAACTGGACGATGTTGCGCGCGACCAGCGTCTTGCTTCGCGCCAATTCAAGTCGGGCCTTGGCAGACAGACTGAACAAGGCGGTCTCGGAGCCGGAGAAAAAAGCACTGGCCACCAGCAGCAAAGGCAGGATCAGCAGCATCAGGATGTCAGCAAGCCAGGAGCCGTTCACAACAAGAGTTTAGAGTCAGGTGGTTCATGCCACAAAAGCGAGTCAACATGATGGTGCTTTAGCCTGCGAGCCTGCTCGCAGTTTCAAGCGATGGTTACTCGTGAAGTTCAACCTGAAGTCGAAGGAAGTAGCAAAACCATGACATCGTGTACGACACGTTCATGGTCATGCCTTCGGCAGTGACCATGCCACCCTCTAACTTCACGGCTGCTCGCAGTTTCCAGCGGATTGGCAAAAGAATTCACGCGCATGCATCGCACAGGCCGTAGAGCATGATCTCATGGCGGGTGAGTGTGAACCCCTTGGGAAGCAAGGTCTTGATGCCCGGCGGGCAGCCTTCGATATCAAACACCCTGCCGCACGCGATACATTCAAAATGATGATGGTGGTCTTTCCCAGCAGGCTCGTAGCGGTCGGGTTCGCCGGGTAGGGCGACAGTTTGCAGCCAACCCTCCTCGACGCCGAGTTTGATGGTGCGATAAACCGTCGCCTGGCCGAGACCTGGAATTTCCTGCTGGGCGGAATCGAGGATTTCCTGCGGGCTCAATGGCCGATCTTCATCCTCAATGACCTGGCGAATGGTTTCACGTTGTTTGGTATTGCGTTGTTCAGCCACGATGAAAATCTAGCGTGTGTTGGGGTTGGGGACAAGAAAAGTTGCAGCAGGCAGTTGAGACTGAATGACAAAAAGGGGGTTCGACGGCGGGTAGAGGAGTCTCAGGTCGTGGCCATGGCTGTCGGCCAAGATGTTTTCACGGATTGAATATTTTCTTACAGCCTCGGTGCCTGCACCGGGTTTGAGCGGACAGGTGATAATCGCGCATGTCAGGCTGTCGATCCCTGCGAAATTGATTCTCGAAAATGACAGAACGCCCGGGTTAACGAGCGTTCTGCGTGGATTTCAGATTGTCATCGCTGATGTTTCCACCGTCCGCAGCGACACAGACTGATTTTTAACCTTGCCTTGGCAACGGCGAACTTGTTCGCCATCGCTTCAGCGACGCGGGCTTCTTTGCCATCGCTTCAGCGACGGCCAGACCTGTTTGTCATAGCTTTTTAGCGACGACGAATCAAAGCTAGACCACCCAGACCCAGCAACGCGAGGCTGGCAGGTTCAGGGATGGCGTAGAAGCCGGTGCCTTGACGGGTCCATGCAATGTTGCCGTCATACCATGTCAACTGAGCCACAATGTCTGAGCCCGCCGGTCCTGCTGTCAGTTCTGCTTCAGTCAGAACAACAGCCAGTGTGTTGACAGGATCTGACAGATCAAAGGAATAGATGTAGTCCGCATCGTCCTCGTAGAAGTAAACCAGGCCATCTGGAGCATAGAAGATGTCGTCGATACCAGCGGTGCCATCAATGTCATCACTCAATGCTTCAAGTTGGACGGTGTTGAGAACCACACTTCCGGTGTTGGTACTCGTGTCCCACTTGTAGAGTGAATCACCGGTATTGCTACCAAAGTAAAGATCAGTACCAATGATCTCCATCGCGCCCAGCAGATTGCTTGAACCAGTCAATGTGGTCAGGTCAGCGGCAGTAATTTCAACCGCAACAGAGCCACCAGGCGTAACTGAAAGAATCTGGTCAGTCGTGCCATCATAGGCATAAGCTGAGCCGTCGGAGGCGACGACGCCGTTGGAGGTGAGATTCACAAAGTTGCCAGCCGCAACATTGAAGGCCGTATCGTTGACTTTGACGGAACCCGTGCCAGCGACTTTATCCACCTGATACATGGTGTTGTCAAAGAAGTTGATGAATTCGATGTTGCTGCCCACCACGTTGGCGTAGAAGAAAGCGCCAAGCTGAGAGTCGGTCGCTGCGGAGATCGTGTCCCATTCAGCGGTTGTGGTAATCACTGAGAAAGTACTGCCATCAAATTTGGTGATGACGCCAGTGTTGTTACCACTTTCGTTGCCGCGCGAAAAGGCATACGTGTCTGCACCATCAGTGATGACAGTGTCCAGGAATGGATTTGACAATTGTCCGTTATTCGCTTCGGCCTCCGTAAACACCTCAACATACTTGGCCGCATTGGCCATACCTGTCATCGCTGCCATGGCAGCAGCACCCAATAGAATGTTCGAAACTTTCATGCGTCCTTCCTCCTTCAATATTTGGAGATTCCTAAAAATTGCCGACATTCCTGATTCAGGGATTCACACCACCCTCATGCCGGCTTGATACGCGCTTATCCCCCATCCACCAGATCCCTACATATCCCTCTTAAACTTCCCTATATTAACATTGCTAATAGAAGTTATTTGGAGTTTAACTCTTTTCTTTTCTTCTCGCAAGCATTTTCTGCTTTCATTGACTAACTTTTATAATCCAGTCAGTCTTCAAACTGACTCAAGAACAATCTCTGTGTCACTCATCATCAATATCTGAGGAGGCGTGGAAGGCACTGCCATCAAAATCGACCTTGTTCCACATCTGGTTTTTGTTATTGCCAAAGGGGTGTGGCTTAGGATCAGCGTCTTGGATCGGGCCGTTCAACTTGTTTAGGATATTGTTTGTGTTGTCGTTGCCATAGAAATTCACAGTTGGGAAGGCAGGACCGACCTGGGTGTTATCTCTGATCCAGGCAAACTTGCTTTGTGAATTCTTGCCAAACACGTCCTGGAGTTCGGTAAATTCAATGAAACGCAGCTTTTCGTTGAAAAGCAGGTCTTCGGGAGACACGCCGACTAAGCTGCTGCTGGAGCGAATCCTTCTGAAATCGGCAGCAAAGCTGTATCCATTTTTGTAGGGGAAGATGGTCGGGTCAGAAGCCGGGCAATCCCATGAATCGACGCTGTCCCCATGGCCTGTTTTGTAGAGCAAAGCGGGCAGGCCCAAGGTTTCTTCCTTGTCTTTGTAGGTATTCAGAGCACCCGCAAGGCTGCCAGCCGAGGCGGTGTATAAATCAACAGGCAAGTTTTGAGTAGGGGGGATGCGGTGTTCCCATCCGCCGGTGATCTCGCCATCGGGCAGGCGGTTCTTACTGTCCACCGCATAGGCAGCACTGCTGTAGTAGTTCTGGCGCAGATTGTTCAGGCAGCCGACCTGTTGGGCGGCTTTCAGCGCCTGGCCTAGCGCAGGCAGCAACATGCCGATCAGCAGCGCGATGATTGAGATGACCACCAGCAATTCAATCAGCGTGAATCCCCGCATCTCTTGGACTTTTCTCGATGATGTCGAAGCCAATTTCGTATCCTTCATCAAACGGTTTGCCATCCACCCTCAGGATTAACCTGATAATCTTAGCCTAAAAACACTTTCTAGGCTGGCGTTTTCCGAAAACTTGGATAAGATTCCTTCATATTGAGGAGAATTTCAAGGGCGATTTTGCGAAATCGTCTGAATTGCGAACCATTATCAAATCCAAAAGGAGGGGTAAGTGATTACCAAAATGAATATTGTTAGAATTTCGCTGCCTGTATCTCTTTTCGCCTTTGCGGCTGGTGTGACCGCGATTCAGCCAGTCTTGGCCTCTGCAACCGGTCCTGCGACCTTACAGCTCGCCGAGGAAGATCTGCATCCCGTCACAGGCGAATTCATGGATAAAATCAGCTCAGTTCATGTGTCTTCCGATGGCAGTTGGACAGCCAGCCTGGAACTGACAGACTTTACCTTTTTTACAGTGCGCAATGCTTACTTTGGCAGTATCGGTGGCTCGACCCCTGACTTCCTGCGCTACGATCAGACCACCGTCAGTGGCGTTTTTCAAGATGAATTCCAAAGCCCAGCCTATGTCGCGCCAGGCACCGGTGAGCTTTTCTACTCCACACGTGAAACCTTCGCTGGCAGACGCTACCTGTGGGTTGATGACACTGTTATTGCCAAGGGGGGGGACCCACTTCCTGCCGGTTCACCTCTGGCTGGTAATTATCTGCTTGATAACAATTCACCCTTCGCAGCCCTTGGCTGGACGGACGATGGTGATGTCATCATCGCGGCTGAGTGGAGTGCAACCTCTGGTGGTCCGCTACTGAACCATGGCATCCTCATCGGGGCGAATGCTGTCCCTGTCATCAAGGGTGGCGATGCCATCGTGGGCATACCCGAAACTGTGCTGACCGATCCTGACCTTGGAGCCATCAGCGGTTTCAAGATCTCCGGCGATGAATCTCAATGGATTGCCTATGTAGATATTAATCCGAATGTCTGGACGCCTCAGACCCCCAACAACACCATCACCAACCAGGTTGTGATCAACGGGATGGCAGCCAAGACTTTGGGCGGTGGCTTGCTTCAGGAAGGCGAAGCGATTGAAGCGGCTGCGGGCGGTCAACCGGACGAAATCTGGGACAACGGCGGGGCCGGTGGTTTCTACCAGACCGCGATCAACAGCGATGGCGAATGGTGGCTAGTGGGCAGTGCCCTGAAGCCAGTCCCGGATACGGATGAGTGGGTTCTGGTGATGGGGAGCAATGAAACCAATGGCGAGATTGTCCTGCGGGAAGGTGCCATCATCGATGGCGTGACTCTCGAAGGCAATGCCCCACGCATCCAACTCAATGAAGACGGCGATCTAGTCGTCTGGGCGGAATCATCTTCAACTGGCTTTGAAGGCATTTACGTCAATGCTGAACCCATCATTGGCACTGGTGACCTGGTCGATACCGATGGCAACGGCATCGCTGACACCGCGTTGGAACGCATTTACCTGGCCAGCCTGCAAACCAGCGATCGCGATGCCAATGGCAATATCCTGATCGCCTTTGAAGCAAAACCCGTCGGTGGAACAGCCAGTCTCTTCACGCTTGAGGTCGATCCCCGCGAGTTTGGCGACTTCAACGACGATGACCTGGTCAATGCTGATGACATCGACCTGATTTCCCTTGTCGCCATCCAAGGCGGGTCAGACCCCGGCGTGTATGATCTGGATTTCGATGGTGATATTGATGCTGACGACCGAAATCAACATATTTTCGAAGAAGTCGGCACCATCCTGGCAGATTCCAACCTTGACTATGCTGTCGATGTCTTGGACCTGAGTATTCTTGCAACGAATTACGGCGGGACAGGGGGTTGGGCGCAAGGTGATTCAAACGGCGATGGTGTCATCGACGTTTTGGATTTGAGTATCCTCGCGACTAACTACGGCCAGTCCGCAACCTCAGCGACCCCCATTCCCGAACCAGCCAGCCTGGCAATTCTGGCACTCACTTCGCTGGCGTTTCTGCGAAGACGAGTAGGTTGACCAGACCATCAATGGATGAACCTTCCATCCATATTTTTTAGCGTGCTCACGAAGCCCTTGGCTGATGTCAGGGGCTTTTTTATTGGACTTTCTCAGGTCCGCTTAAGGTTATTTCACACAACTGCCGATATCGAATGCGGGTGAAGGCGCTCAAAAGGAGCGTATATCATGAGCTCAATTGGCACAGGCATCGCAGCAGGGGTCGCCCAGACGACACAAACGTCGCAGCAGGTATCACGCCAGCGTGACAAACGACGGGCCGACAACAAATCACAACTCAAGGAATTGCGCGACTCCTTTGAAATCCACATGCGCGCGGTTGATGAAGGCGATGAACCGGATACCCCGGCCCAGCTTCACATCGATCAGGATGTCCCTGAACATCTGCGCAAGAATGCAGTCGAGAAAGAACCCCGCGAGGAAGCGGTCGAACCCTACCAGCAAGAGTCAGTGCAGCAACACATCCAACAGCCGGCCACACATGAACAGGCACAGGCCAAACCCAAAGCCGACCCCTTGCCCCCACCTGTGATGGGGCCAGATTCCGCTTTGTATCATCATCTCGACCTCGAAGCCTGAGCACGCACACGTCATCTTCAATCTTCGCGTAAAATCGGTGCATGCTTTGGCCAGCCATATCGATCACTCTCAGTTTGTTGCTGACCCTGTCCGTCGTTGGGCTGGTCTACTTCTGGCTTGACCGAACGCGATGGAAACGCGAAGCCAGCACCTCAGCCGAGGAATTGCTTCAGGCAGAGCAGCAACTCGAATCGCTGCGCCAAGCGAACCACGAATTTGAGAAAGAAATTGCGGTCGCACGTCAGACTCAGGTCGGCCTGGAAAAACAATACACCGAGTTGGAGAAACGTCAGCGCGAAGTCTTCCAGGCATTGGCTGGCGATGTCCTCAAGCAGTCTTCCGAGCAGTTCCTTCAACTGGCCAAGAAATCACTTGAGTCAGAGAAGAAAGATGCCACCTTTGAGTTGGAGAAACGCAAGCAGGCCATCCAGGAACTGGTCAAACCTGTGCGCGAGCAGTTGGACAAGTATCAGACGCAGGTCAACGAGTTGGAGAAAGCGCGCAAAGAAGCGTATGGCTCATTGAAAGAACAAGTGACAGCATTGACCGAGGGTAACCAGGCATTGCGCGATCAGACGCAGAATCTGGTCAGTGCCCTGCGTCGGCCGGAAGTGCGAGGCCGATGGGGTGAAGTGCAACTGCGTCGCGTTGCTGAGTTGGCTGGGATGATCGAGTACTGCGATTTCGATTTGCAGTTCACCATGCAGTCGGGTGAGAACAGGCAAAGGCCTGACATGATCGTGCGTTTGCCAACTGATCGATCAATCATTGTGGACGCCAAGACGCCGATCGATGCGTATTTATCTGCGATGGAAGCGGAAGATGCCAGCCAGCGTGAGATTCATCTGGATCGCCACGTCCGCCAGATTCGTGAGCAGGTGAAGTCACTTTCAGCCAAGGATTATGTTTCGCAGTTTGATGCGACGCCTGACTTTGTGGTGCTGTTCATCCCGGGCGAAAGCTTCCTGCAGGCAGCCGTGCAACGCGAACCGACGCTGATCGAGAAGGCCATGACGCAAGGCGTGGTCATTGCGACCCCTTCCACATTGGTGGCCTTGCTTAAAGCAGTTGCCCTCGGTTGGCGCGAAGAGAAACTGGCAGAAAACGCCCGAAAGATCAGCGACCTTGGCAGGGAACTGCACAGCCGCCTTTCGGTGGCATTGAAACATCTATCCAACCTGGGCAAAGCGGTGGACAAAACCGTCGAGCATTACAACAAACTGGTTGGCTCAATGGAGTCGCAAGTCTACACCCAGGCCAAGCGATTCGAGGAGTTGGGAGCCAACTCCAGCAAGTCTCTGGATGAGCCAAAGACTTCTCAGGTGGAGTTAAGGCGAGTCACCAAAGCGGAGTTGGAAGATTGATGTCACGCCGGTCATGCAACTTCTAAGTCGAGTTACATGAAACCGTCAGAATTCTGATTCTTGGGGGTTACGCACTCTCAGCCAAATCTTCGGGCGAGAGGAAGGGCATGTTGTCCGCCTCAGCATTGGCTTGGGGGATGAAATCATCCAGCTCGACAGGATCAACGCCTTGAACGATGAGCAGGCCGGGGTTGCTGCAGAAAACTGCGCCGATGAGATAAATGCCATCATCCACTTTTTGGCCGTGTCGAATGGCAATGTTTTGTGAATGGGTTGAGAACCCGTGATCAAGGAAATCAACGCGATAAAGCTCGTGCTCATCGAGTGGCTGTTCACTGATAAAGCCAACGCCTCCACCACCCAGGTCACGAAGAGCCACCTGGATCGGAGCATGATCGATCGCTGTCGGGCTTAAAGAAACGAGTGAAGCCTCGCCCCGGACGATGTAGCGTTTGAAATAGCGGTTGGCATTCCCTTGGGCGGGGTTGCGCAGTTTTTCAAGCGTGTTCAGGACGTCAAGTCTTTGTTGAGGTTCCATAGCCGCCATTCGTATCCTTTCTGCCAGTCATCCTCCCCGATGGAACTGGATTTCGGGTTTCGGCTAATCGGAATATCGGCAAGGGACAGGGCAAACGCCAATCACAGAGATTATCGGAGCAAATAAAATAAGCCTGACACTTGGTCAGGCTTAGGTCTTGAATTGGCAATAAAATATCAGGGACGGGTGGAACGAATGGGGTACATGCTGTGGCGGGCAGGGGAGTCCAACAGCCAGAATGAGTACCACTCCTCACGTAACTGCCTGCGATTCATGGTGTTGGTGTGACGGAACACTTCCCATTGCTCGGGGTAAGTTCGCGCCACAGTGTACATTTCCTTGTCGGACTTGGACTGAGGAATGATTGGTGGCACTACGCCCATGATGACACGTTCGGTCAAGGGAGGCGTGTATGTCGGCGAAGCACAGCCGACTAATTGAATGAGACTGACTATCACGACGAGCAAAGCAACTTTTCGCATGGGTGGTACTTCCTTTCGGTGAGACCGATATTGTGCCCTGTCGAGCGTGAGTGTCAAACCGACATGTCCGTTTACTTTGACCAGTCAGGCCCAGGTGCGGTGGCATTACCTGTGCCCGTGCCTGTTCCTGCGCCAGTCGAGGCATCACCTGCCTCATCCGACGGCGCCTGAGTCATGTCATACGAGCTGGGAACCAGGTAAATTTCGACTCGGCGATTGGCCTCGGCCCCAAGTTTCTTGCCTGTTCGCGGATTGACCTTGTTGGGTACGACCGGACGAAACTCGCCATGGCCCGCGACGCCGATGCGCACAGGAGTGACACCCGCTGACTCCAGCACCTTGGCAACGGAGATCGCCCGTGCTGCGGACAAGCCCCAGTTATCACCGAAGCGTTGTTTGCCAGTCGCACTGGTCACAGGCACGTTATCAGTGTGGCCGACGATGCGCACCTCGTAACCCTTGGCTGCATCGCTGTTGAGAATCCGAGCCATCTGCTTCAAGCCCGTGGCAGCTTCGTTATTGACATCCGCTTTGCCCAATGCAAAGGTCAAATCGCTGGAGAATTTGATCATTCCCAGTTTGGGGTCGTAGGTCATCAGGTTGGGGTTGGCCTTGGCCAAGGCAACCAGAGCGCGGTCGAGATCGGTCGGCAGCATGCGTCCCGAGCCGGGATCCACTTGCGACAACGCCCGAATCTGTTCTTTCAACGTCACCAGTGTGGCGTTGTATTTTTCCAGGTCAGCCTGTCGGGCAGCACGCTCTGCTTCCAAAGCTGCGATCAAGGCAGGATCCTGCTCAGGAGTGCGATTCCGCAGCATGTCAGCCTCAGCCTGAGCCGCGGCCAGACCATTCTGTAATTCTGCCACCGTCTGACGCAGGCTGTTGTTGTCTGCCCGTAATCGATCCACCTCAGGTGTGGCACTGCAACCCCAGGCATTCATAAGCAACGCTGCCGCCAGCATGACGGTTCCTTTCCGTGTCATCATCCGTGAACCTTCCTTTCGTCGTAACCGGTCCCTTAATCGAAATCTTGAATCAATCTGCCTTTACTATATCTCAATCGCCCGATCCGCGCGAAATGGTTGAATGCGAATGGTAACGAATTCCCCAAACAATCCCGACCAACTCATCATATACCGCGCCAGTGCCCTGGCTGATGCGACGGGCCGATACGTCAGGCCCGGCTGGGTGAGTGTGCGATCGGGCGTGATCCAGGCCTTGGGCGAGGGTGATCCACCAACAGGACAGCCCGTGATCGACCGGACAGGTTGGCTGCTGGTGCCTGCGATGGTCAACAGCCACGCCCATCTGGGCCTGACCAACATTGGGCCGCAACCGGCTGCTGCCAGTTTCATCGATTGGCTGGGTCAGGTCATCGAACGCGCTCCCCGCGAAGAACTGGCCGTGACGCAATCTGTACAGCAGGGGGTTGAACTATCGAAGCAGGCTGGTGTCGGCTGGGTGGGAGACATCGCCCACTGCCCGCAAGCGTTGTGGGCAAGATTTCAGGCCGACCTGCCCGGCGTCGGCTTTGCGGAGTTGATCGGCAGGCTTGATGAATCAGAAGCATCAGAGCAGATCAATGACGTGCTGGAGCAGGCGCGAGCGAGTGAGATTGCACAGGGGGCGCAAGAAAGGACAGGCCGATGTGTGTTGGGCTTGTCCCCCCATGCGCCTTACTCCACTGGGCAGACGCTTTATGACCAAGCTGCGAAACTTGGGCAGCAACGGAACCTGCCGGTCACAACCCACCTGGCTGAGTCTTTGGAAGAAATTGAATTTGTCAGACAGGCGACCGGACCCTTCGCGCAGATGCTTCAGCAAATGGGAAAATGGTCTTCTGAGATTGAGCCGACGGGCCAGCATCCCATCGATTGGCTGTTGTCATCAACAAAGTGTCAGAAACCTTTTCCGTGGTTGCTGGCTCATTGCAATTACATCGAGACTCGCCATATTGATTTGCTGCGACAGAAAGAAGCCTCGGTGGTTTATTGTCCGATTGCCAGCGATTATTTTGGCCATCCGCATGAGGATTACCCGCCGCACCAATACAAAGAGATGCTGGCCGGGGGCGTGAATGTCTGCCTTGGGACGGATTCGATTCTTTGTCAGCCAGCGGAAGAGCCTCAGCCGTTGGGTATCCTGCCACAGATGCGTTTTCTGTTCCGTCGCGACCGGACGGATCCACTGCACTTGCTCAACATGGCGACGACCAACGGCCTGGTCGCTCTAGGCTTCCCTTCAAAGTTCGCTACGCTCGTGCCCGAGGCACCAGCCCGTTTCACCGCATTGCCGATGGATGAAGCACCCGCCACTATGGGGCTAGCTGATACCCTCGCGCAGATTCTTGAAGATGACAGGCCGGCGGAGTTGGTGTTAGGTTGAGACAGCAAGAGCAATTCATGAAGACTTCGACAAGGTGATGACATGAGCGAGCAAAAGATCAAGCACGTCGGCTACATCGGGCTAGGTATCATGGGATCAGCCATGGCCAAACGCCTGATTGATGCAGGTTATCAACTCACAATCTGGAATCGAACCGCGGAGAAAATGAAGCCAGTCATTGAAGCTGGCGCCTCGGCTGCGACATCACCTGCGGAAGTCGCGGCTGCCGGGCCTCAGGTCATCTGCATCAATGTCAGCGACACACCTGATGTGCAGGAAGTGATCTTCGGCGACCAAGGCATCGCCAGCAAAGCGAAAGAAGGTCTGATCGTCATCGACCATTCCACCATCAATCCACTGGCAACCCAGCAGATGGCCAGGCAATTGGCTGAGCACAATGTGACGCTGCTGGATGCGCCTGTGTCCGGTGGAGATTCCGGCGCCAAGGCCGGGACACTGAGCATCATGGTGGGTGGTGACCAGGCTGCATATGAGACTTGTTTACCCATGTTCGAGGTGGTCGGGCAGCGTGTGACCCATCTTGGCACGTCGGGCATGGGGCAGCTTTGCAAAGCCTGCAACCAGATCGCAGTCGTCAGCAACCTGATGGGGGTTTGTGAAGCGATCGGACTGGCGCGCCAGGCGGGGCTGGATGAGAAGAAGATGATTGAAGTTGTTTCAAGCGGTGCGGGAGGAAGTTGGCAGTTGGCGAACCTTGGCCCCAAGATCGCAGAGGGTGACTTTCAGCCGGGCTTCATGATCGAGCTGGTGTTGAAGGACTTGAACATCGTGCATGAAACCGCGCGCGACTCGAAGATGCCTTTGTTTGCCACACCTTTGGCTGAGTCGTTGTTCCGAGCCGTGACGAATGAGACTGAAGGTGGCAAACTTGGCACACAGGCGATGATGCAGGCGTTTGAAAAGCTGATGGGCAAATCCTAAAGACTCAATCGCTCCGCCAGAAGTGTGGCATGACCAATACCGCGAGAGCGAAAACTTCCAATCGTCCCAGCGCCATCAGAAAAATCATCACCACCAATGAGGCATCGCTGAACCAGCCATAGTTTTCGACGGCGCCGACAGCGTTAAATCCCGGGCCGATATTATTCAACGTGGCAGCCGAGGCTGTGGCTGCAGTGGTGAAATCGATTAAATTGTGTGACTCAATCAGCATAAGCGCCAAGGTGCCAATCACCCATAGCGACAGGATGATGAGAATGTAGCTGATGGCCCCCATGCGTAATTCGGGAGGCACCGTCTGACCACCCACTTTCAAGGTGCGCACCACGTTGGGGCGGTACACGCGTTCCAGTTCAGCAAGTATCACTTTGCCAGCAATGAGCAAACGAATCACTTTCACGCCGCCACCGGTCGATCCGGCTGAAGCCCCGATGAACATCACCAGCACCAGCACGAATTGTGCAAGGAAAGGCCATTGCTCTGAATCAGCGGTGGCATAACCGGTTGTTGTTTGAATGGAGGTGACCTGAAACGCGCCATGCAGCAATGACGAGGCGAAGGTGCCTTCGGTTGTGGCACGCTGGGCATCGCTGGCAAAGTAAGTCAGCGTGATGCTCTTGCCATAGATCGAGAAGGTCACCACTGCCGTGGCGATCACGAGCAACAGCAGATAGAGGCGCAGTTCCGGGTTGCGATACACCATCCGCCAGCGTCCGCGGAACAGTTCGTAATACACGCCGAAGTTCACACCAGCCAGAACCATGAACAGGATCAGAATCAGCATGGCAGGGATCGTAAATTCAGGCCCACCTGTACTGGCGTTGTAAGTGGAGAAACCCCCAGTCGCGAGTGTGGCGAACGTGTGACAGACCGACTCAAACCAGGGTAGGCCTGTCAATCTGAGCAGAAGCACCTGCACCACGGTCAGGCCGAGGTAAATCAACCAGAGAACTCGCGCAGTCTCGCGGATGCGTGGTCTGACGCCTTGCGTCTGTGGGCCGGGCGATTCAAACGCGAACAGTTTCTTCCCGCCAACGCCGAGGTTGGGGAGCACGGCCACGAACAGGACGACAATACCCAACCCGCCCAGCCAGTGGGTTAACGCGCGCCAAAGCAGCAACCCTCGTGGTAACCCGCCGGTCATAGGGTTTTCAATCTCACTGAGAACGGTGGCGCCAGTGGTCGTCAACCCGCTCATGGCCTCAAAGATGCAGGCGATGAATGACGTCATACGATGATCGTTCACGGACGACATCTCCGCCCAGATGTAATAGGGCAACGCGGCCAACATCGACCCGACCAGCCAACTGAGCGAGACCAAAAGCAATGCTTCGCGGCGACCGAGGTGATCCTTACCTCGACCTTTACCAAACACCCAGCAGATCATGCCCATTATGCAGCCGAGGATCATGGATAACGTCAGCGCACGCACCGCAGGCAGTTCCGTTTCTTCACCTCGCACGAGATCGAACAGCGACCAGAGCGCAGCACAGAGCAAAGCCAGGCTCAACACGATGAGCACCTGCCCCAATGAACGAATGACTGTGCGAATGTGCATGGGAAATAGCCTAACGTGGTGCGAAAAGCTTGCGTAATCGTTTGGGAGAATCGGAAGGCCCGATGACGATGAGATGATCTCCCGATTCAATCACATCATTGGCACCAGGAACGTGGGCTTCTTCATCGCGCTGGATGGCCGCGATCAGAGTGTTGTCAGGAAAGTGGATGCCTTTCAAAGGTTGCCCGACCACCTCGCTGGTATGCTCAGAGACAACTACCTCAAAGACATCAGCAATGCCATCGGCCAGCGATGCGAGTTTGCGGACAGGGGCGTCATCCAGCAGGCGTAAGATTTCGGTGACGGCTGTGACGCGAGGCGAAAAGGCCCGATCGATGCCGACGTGTTCCAGCAGGTGAAGGTAAGTCGGACGTTGCAATACTGCGATGGCCCGGCCTATGCCAAACGTTTTGGCCCGGGCGGCGGCCAGGATGTTGCGTTCGTCATCATCCGTTACCGCGACAAAGGCGTCCACTTGATCGGCATGTTCCTCTTCCAGCACCATCGGCTCCGTAGGGTCGGCCCGGATGACGGTGACCCACTCAAGTTTCTCAGCCAGTTCGGCAGATCGGCGACGGTCGGTCTCCAACAGGCGGATCGAAAAGCGTCTGCTGCGCAGGGCACGACACAGCCAGACTGCGATGGGGCTGCTTCCTAGCAGCATGACCTTGGTTCGCCGGGAAACGGTATCGGCAAACATCTCGCGAGCCTTGGTGAAGTTGGCTTCGTCGCCGATGAGGGTGATCTGGTCGCCTGCATTGATGACGGTACCCGCGTTGGGGATAAAGGCTTTGCCTTGATGCCGCACGGCCGCGAGTCGGGTAGCAGGGGGGAACTTCAAGTCGATCAGTTGCTTCCCCGCAGCCGGGGCTTTGCTGCTGACTACCAGTTCCTGAATCTCGATTTTGCCATCTGCGAAGCGCTCGACAGCGAGTGATCCCGGGCTGCGCAGTGTCTGGGCGATTTCGTTGGCTGTGGCCTGATCCGGGCAGACCAGGTGGTCAATGTCGAGTTGATCCGCGTAGGCCAGGGTGGTGGTGTCGAGATAAGCGCCATGATGCACACGGGCGATGGTTTTGGTTGCCCCCACACCCTTGGCGATGTTGGCAGCCAGAAGATTGATCTCGTCGATATTGGTTGCCGCGAGAAAAAGATCAGCCGCCCCGACACGTGCCTGTGCCAGCACGTTGGCGTGGACAGCATTGCCCAGCATGGTGCGCACGTCGAGGGTTTCTTCAAGCGCGCTCAGCTTGGACTTCTTGCGGTCAATGACCGTAATGTTGTGCCCGGCATTGGAGAGGACCTCGGCGGCATGCCGACCCACCTCACCCGCACCGCAGATGACGATATTCAATAATCATCCTTTCAGATAATCATGACGGCTCAGCCTATCACGAGTTGTGAATCATGACAGATTCTAACGAATGCAATCAATCATCCCGTGGCAGGGCTGCGAGATCGCCATCCTGGCCCATTAACAGCAGCGTGATACCCTCAGGCAAAGGTTGGTCAGGCATGGGCAGATGCATCAGTCCGACGTTCTCCGCATTCTCTGCGGGTGCTTTATCGGTGACGGGCTGCTTGATCGCCAACACATGAATGCCTGATTTGTTGCGCAGGTTCAGTTCTGCCAGAGTCCGGCCGACCCATGCCTTGGGCAACCGCGATTCAACAATACTGACCCCGGCAGCCACTTCAAACTGGTTCAGAAACGTCGGGCTGGTCAGTCGGTTGCCCCAACGGTCGGCGGCTTCATCTTCCGGATTGACCACGTCATGCGCCCCGATGCGCGTCAAAATCTCCATTTCAATCGGTGATGTGGCTCGGCTGATCACGCGGGGTACTTCCAGTTCGCGTAACACGGCTGTGGCAAGAATTGTGTTTCGAAAATCCGTGCCGATTGCAACGATACCTACATCGACCTTGTCCACGCCCTGGGCGCGCATGGCCTGGGCATCCGACGCGTCCATCGAGACGGCAAGGGTGACCCGGTCACGCATGGATTCAACCACTTCCATGTCCCGGTCGATCGCAATCACTTCCCTGCCTGCCGAAGCGAGGTTGGTCGCCAATCTTGAGCCGAATCGTCCTAAACCAATGATCGCGAAGCGATGCATGGCAACTCCTTCCTTAACCAAGGATCACCTGTTCCGATGGATAACGGTAACGGTGGTCGCCTGAAGATGCGAAGAACAACACGCCGAACAACACCAAAGGCCCAAGCCGACCGATCAGCATCAAAGCCATGATGATGATCTTGCCCATGCTGGTCAGGTGGTCCGTCATGCCAAGCGACAGGCCTGTGGTCGTCGCAGCAGAAACCACTTCAAAAGCCAGGTCCGTCAAGGTGTGTGGTGTCGGTTCAGTTAATGTCAACAAGAAGACACCAACACCCAGCAATAACAGATAGCAGGCCAGCAGGGCAGCGGCACGTTTGATTAATGGGTCGGGCAAGGTGCGCTTGTTAGTGATTGCTGCGGAACGATTACGCAGCGTGGCCCAGAGCGCGACCATCAGTACCGCGATGGTGACCGTCTTGATGCCACCAGCAGTACCACCCGGCGAGCCTCCAACGAACATCAACACCATCGCCAGGAAACGACTGCCCAGTGACAGTTCATCTGAAGGCATTGAGTTGAAACCCGCGGTTCTTGATGTCACAGACAGAAAATGGGCGTCAGCCAGTGTATGGCCCCAGGTCGCGTGGACACCTTCCGGTGCTGTCAATTGCTGGGCGAGAAAAACGCCCAATGTGCCGATGAAGTAAATGACCAGAGTGGTGACCAGCACCAACTTGGTGTGAAGCGACAGGGTGGTGTTTGCCCGGCTGAATGATTTGCGCGTTGCAATCCCCGTTGCCCTGGACTGCCATCTTGTATAGCGGTAGCGTGCAACGCGGAGAAGATTTTCTATGACGGGAAAACCGATCCCACCCAACGTAATCAGCAAGGGCAGTACCATGAGCGTTGCTGGGTGATAACGAAACGCCGGGTCGCTGAAGCTGTTGGTCTGCAAGGCAAAGCCAGCATTGCAGAAAGCGCTGATGCTGGTGAACAAGGCCAGGCCAAACTGCTCGTGCCACGCCCAGGAGGGATCACCTTGTGGCCAGATGAGCGTGAGGACGATGGCGCCTGCCAACTCGGTGCAGAGTGTTACAGCCACGACAAAGATGAGCATGCTTCGTACTTGATTCAACGGCACATCATTAAGGGCCTGCGAAAAGCTGGCCGTCTTTTTGATGCTGAGTCTGTGGGACATCACCAAGGCAAGAAATGAACCGAAGATGATGTAACCCAGTCCGCCCAGTTGGATGGCCAGTGCGATGACAGATTGGCCCAGAGGGGTGAAAGTGGTCGGCGTATCGACAACGATCAGACCAGTCACGCAGGTGGCGCTGGTTGCGGTGAAGCAGGCATCCAGCACAGAAAGGGATTGGCCGGGCCTGGTCATGCCGGGCATCAGTAAAGCCAGCGTGGTCGCCCCGATGACGACCAGGAAGAATGCAAGTGGAATCAGTCCCGGCCGGCGCAGCGACCGCGAGGCTTTTGGCCCATGCAGATAAATACGATCCATTGGCAGCTATTCTGATGAGCCTGCGTGATAAAGACAAACCGCTCGACGTTTGCCGAACGGTTTGTCCATGACCCCTGCCATGGGCTGCCTGTTGAGGCTGCCTTTGCTCCAGCACCACCCGCGCTACCGCGCAACACGGCCCGTGACTTCTCATCCCGCGAAACGATCCTTCACTTACACCCAGATATTCACAAATAACGCCGGCTCAGTGATTTTGCCTTTCAACTCACCGGTCGTCGTCGTCACAAATTTCACTTCACAGTCAGGATGCGCATCCAGCCATTCGTTGATCATGTCGTCCAGATGGTCCATCGCATCAAGTCTGAGCTTGCAGACGAAGGTTTTGACATGCGTCGCCCCGTTGCCAGTCTTGGTTGTCTTTCGCTCCCACTTGTGATGGTACACCTGCTTGTTTTCAGCGAAGGTGCGAATCTTGCTGGCTTCCGAGCCTGTATCCAGACGATCCGACTCATCGGCCAGATCAATTGGCTCCAGTGTCTGCTCATCCACCTCGTCAATTTCAATAGGGGTAGCGTTGGCCAGCAATTCTTCTTCGCTTTTGATTTCAGACATGTCGATACTCCAGACTAAATGCCGAATGGCAAACGATGCAGCGGGCAGAAAGGACCCGAATCTGCTGCAACTTCGAGTAGCTTAACACCAACGGCCAGGTTTGCCAAGGGTGTTCAGAGCAAAAAGTCTCTCTTTTGCGCATCAAGGCAATGAAATCGCCAGTGATTCGCGTGGATTCGCCGTAAATCAACACGGAATGTGTCTGATCGCCAACTGGCTAAGAAAATCAGACGAAAACTGGCTTGCAACTGTATCGACACACAGCCAGCATCGACCTGCACAACTTTTCCTCTCATCTGGCCGGTCGAATCATCCGGCGAAGGAAGGACCCATCCCTGATATGTGAGATAATGCTTGCGATGATCGGGTAACTGGGTTGCTGTGATCCAACCCAATTGCGACCAATGGCGGGGAGGATGGCTGATGCGGAAAGTCAGGCAACGACTGGCATCCTCAACCAGGCCTGCTATCAGCCAGTCGTAATGGGTGTCCTGCTTGCGTTGATGTCGCAGCACAATCGTGCGCAAGATGCGTTTGTTTGCGTGGGGGAACATTGCATCCCATGATATACCCTGACACGAAGCAACGATGATGATGGAGATCCTTCATGCAGCGATTCATGATTGGCATATTTGCGGTAGGGTTGGTTTTGACAGTGACAGGTCTGACAGGTTGTAAAGTTTCAACGCCTGTCCTGCGTGATCGGGCGGAAGCCAATCTCGCCAAGGGCGAATATCTTCAGGCCGACGAAAACATTCAGGAATTGCTCAGCCGGGAGCAATCGAGTTGGATGAATCAATACCTGCTGGGTCGGCTGCGCATGAAGCAGAACCGATATCAGGATGCCCAGATTGCCTTGAACCGGGCGTGGGGGATTTATGGGGAAGGCCCATCGCGCAATGCCATGCTCGATCTGTTGGCCGAGGCTTACTACCAGCAAGGCGATCAGGCTTATGACAACCTCGCGGGATTCCTTGAACAACAGGCAGACCAATATGCCGACATGCCTTCTTATCTCAGGCAGGCGCGTTACCTGCGGAAGATCGGCGACGTGGACAATACTTTGCTGGCCTTGCGCAAAGCTGAGCAGTTGGCTTCCCCTGAACATCCGGAATTGTTCATCGAACTGGCTCGTTTCTACAAGGGCTTAGGCGACCGCACCAATGCAGTGCAGGCTTTGCGATACGCGTTGTACTACCTGCCCGACAACGAGGAAGTGAAGCAGATGCTGCGGGATTATGACATCGTGCCAGGCCCGACCATTGCGATGCCCGTGCAATAAGAAACTTGCTGCAACAGGTGCACGATTTGCTGCTTCTGTTCACCGCCTTGCCAGCGGTTGTTTAAGCTTCACCCGCGACAGGTTGTGACTCCTGCGAATCTGAAGCTTCTTCACCAATCATCCGCTGAATGCGGACACGGTTGACACGTGTCCTTTCTGCATCGATCACGCTGATGCGCGTTCCGCTGTATTCAAAGCTTTCACCCACCGTGGGCACGTGACCGAACTGGGCAAAGACGAACCCACCGACCGTGTCGTAATCCTCGTCTTCGGGGATTTCCAGGCCGATCTCATCGTTCAGGTCATCCACATACAACCTGGCTTCCACCTCAAAGGTGCGATCATCAATCTTGCGGATAGCCTCGGGAGTTTCGTCGGTCTCGTATTCGTCTTCGATCTCGCCAACGATCTCTTCGATGATGTCTTCGACGGTCACCAGACCTGCCGTACCGCCGTACTCATCCAGCACGATGGCAATATGCACATGCTTCGCGCGCAGTTCTTCAAGCAGTGAGGAAACCGAGCGTGTTTCCGGCACCATCAAGGCTTCGCGCATAACCTTGCGGATATCAAAGGCTGGCGGTTCTTCACCGTTGGCTTTGATGAAAGGCATCAAGTCCTTGGCGTAAAGGATGCCGATGATGTTGTCCACCGTTTCTTCATAGACGGGGAATCGGCTGAAGCCATTCTCGATGATGCAGGCCTTGATTCCCTTCAAATCACTGGCAGCATCAATCCCCTTGATGTCGGTGCGAGGCGTCATGATCTCATCTACCGTCGTGGACTTGAACTCAAACACAGCCTCGAGCATGTCGCGCTGACTTTCATCGACTTCGCCAGCTTCATCACGATCCTCGACAACGCTGAGCACTTCATCTGACAGTTCGCTATCGCTGTACTCGTCTTCGTCATAGCCAGACAGCCTGCGGACGACCGGATCAGCCAATTTGAGCATCTTGGTAATCGGTCGGAAAAGAAGTTCGATGATGCGAATAAAACGCATCGAGACGGCAAGGAACTTTTCTGCTGAGTAGGAAGCCCAGAACTCAGGCACACTGACACCAAACACACTGAGCAACACCCCGGATATGGCAAAGGCGATGACATACGTCCATAACTGCCCCGGCTGGAAGCCGATCCATTCCACCCACAACAGGACCGCCAGCAAAACCGCCAGTGTGCAGAGCATACGGAGCACGGCAGTCGCGAGCAGATTCTCGGAACGGTTGGCCATGAAGTCAGCAAACCACGCTTCACGCCCCGCTTGCTGCAGTTGCTCCAGCAACCTGCTTCGGCTGAATCGTTTCAGACAGACATGCAGCGTCGCGAAATAGCAACCCAGTAGCGTGGCAATCAATGCAATCCAAAGTGCGGGACTTGACACCTTCTTTTGAACTCGTGCCTCGATGTTTCACACGGACGGTCAAATCGCGAGGCCGACCTGACCGTCATTCACTCCTCAATCAATCTGCAGACTCTGCGTCTGCCAATCTTGATCGACTCGACGTATGTTTATTTTCTTCTTGCCTGGCATACACCAGCCCGATGCCCATGGCCTGGAGAATTTCATCCTCTCGCTGATGCATCGCTGCTGCTTCTTCCGCGTCAGCATCATCCAGCCCCATCAAATGCAGCAGGCCGTGCACAATGTAAAGCAACAACTCATGCTTCAGTTCAATGCCTCTTTGCTCGGCTTGTCTTTGCGCCTCGTCAACGCAGACAATCAGCTCGCCATCAATTCGATCAATGCTGTCGGGATCGTCTGTTGCGCGGGGCGATTGTTCATCATCTTCCAGAAGCGAGAAAGTTACGACATCTGTGGTGGAGTTGTCGCCGAGATATTGCTCATGGATGTCGCACATCTGCTTGTCGTCGACAAGGGCAATGCTGAGGTCGGCCTGCTGGATATTCAGTTGCGCGATGGCTTTCTCAGTATGGGACTCAAGCCAGTCAACCAATTCCGGGCACGCGTCACGATCTGCACACGCCCATGCGATATCAACCCTGCTGCCGGGCAGCGCGGGGTTCAACCCGTTGTTGCGACGTATCAAAGGGTCGTCTGCTTCGCGACACAAGCCACTAGAGTCACCTTCATCCGAAGGGGTTGGCGTCTCGGAAGCAGAGCCTTCAGTCGAGCAGGATGTCATCATGCCGTCCAAATGCAAAACTCTTGCACAGGCTCAGAAGGCACCCAACGCGAATGCAGCAGAAACTCCTGAGCAGTTGACGGGCAAAGTGTAACTTAAGTTTGAGATGGGGCAAGCTTTTTTCGCCCCGGAGGGGCAGGTTGCGGTTGTTTTCCAGCCGGTTCTTTGTGGAATCTGACCTTTCTCTGTTTTAACATCCCAGCAAGAGATAAGTTGTGGATTGTGAAGGTTTGACACCCCTATGACCTGTTTCTAGGCTTTCACTTCCGGTTGTCACAGGAGCGACATCAGCAATGGCAGATTACAGTAGTCGATTACGGGTCGAAACTGAAAGCGACATGACTCTTGTCTGCTTCAATGACAAGAATATCCTCGAGGAAGACAAGATTCAGCAGATCGGCGACGCCATCACTGAACTGATCGAGGGAGCCAGTAACCCCAAGTTATTACTTGACTTCACAGGCGTTGAGCACCTTTCCTCAGCCGCGTTAGGCCAGCTCATCACCATCAATAACCGGGTCAAGCAGAAGGGGGGCCAACTGCGTCTTTGCAGCATCGACAAGAACATCTACGAAGTCTTCGTCATTACCAAGTTGAACAAGCTTTTCCAGATTCACGACGATGCAGATGCAGCAAAAGCAAGTTTTTCTTGAGTTTGGACGTGCCATTGGTCCATCAGGTGGTAAGAATGATGTGGTCAGGTCAGTGAAGGGAGAAGATCGAGTCAGCCATGTCAAACCCCGCCTTCAAATCCATTGAGATTCCAAGCGTGATGTCCGAGGCCGTGCGCGTCCAGCGCATCGTCCTGCATGAAGTCGTTCAGCAAGGCTTTGATGATCAGGCCCAGTTCGCCATCCGCCTGGCGCTCGATGAAGCCCTGGCCAATGCCATCCACCATGGCAACGCGGACGACCCTGCCAAACGTGTGGTCATCCACTACCACGTCGATGAAAAGAAATGCGAAATCCGGGTGCAGGATGAAGGGACTGGCTTTGACCCGCAACGCGTGCCCGACCCGACCCAGCCAGAGAATCTATCCCGCCCCAACGGCCGAGGCGTCATGCTCATGCGGGCCTACATGAACGATGTCGAATTCTCACAGGCTGGCAATGAAGTGACACTGGTGAAAAGACGCAGCAGTGGGCAGGGGTGAGGGAATATCAGGATATTTTCCTGACCAACGAATTTCAGCAGAAACGCATCATCTCTAATTTTTGTGTCACTCAATAGGTTAAGAGTAAGCGATCTCTCACTTCATGTTTCTCAAGTGTTTTCCCGTTCATTTGAAACCGCTTCAACATTGACCTTCCGCAATTTACGAAAGCTTCACGCTCGAACAGTCCCTTTGGAATGGGTAGATTGCATATGTGATTACCTGATCTTTTGGTGCCATCAATGCTAAGAGCGACATAAACGCCGCGCTCCTTGCAATCGCCAATTAGTTTAAGAAGTTGTTTCAAATTAAAATCTTGAGCGCCGTAAAGAATTGCTTGAGTATCACTGTAGGGGGGATCACAATAAACTAAATCACCAGATTTGGCTCGTTGCATCGCCTTGGAGAAGTCAATGCAATCAAATTCAACGCCATCGAGTCTTTTTCTCCAGATATCCACTCTTTTCGCGAAACTTCCTGGGTCTATCGGTTTGTGAACACCACAGGGGGTGGACATATAACCATCCGCTTTACGAAAGCGAACAACACCGCCGTAGCAACTACGGCAAAGGAAAAGCAGGTCAGCGGGGTTCGGATTGGCGTTATATGATGCTTTTATTGCTTCGTATCCACGAATTTTGTCATCACCATCCATGACAATGTGCCATCGATCGGAATACCAACGTTTCATTTTTTCAGGATCAGATTTCAAGGTTTTCCAAATATTCACCAGTGGCTCAAAGACATCGCTACCTCGTCCTTGTTTAGGAGAAACCGTCGCTGATACTGCCCCACTGCCAAAAAAAGGCTCATGCAAAGTAGAAAAATCTGTTGGGAAGTATGAGGCGATCTCATGCGCAAATCGTTGTTTGTTGCCAATCCATTTCAATAATTGTGTTTTGAAAGGTGTCGGATTAGTAAATCCAAGTGCATATTCTTCAAAGAGCGTTGCCTGCATCCGTTCAAACCTCAGGTAATTGTCTAATCATCTGATATACCTAACACCAACCGAATGATATCCCAATTATGAATATCCGTCAAGAGGATTTATTTTTTCCTTGTGTCAAAGATGAGATTTCACACTGAGCAGGAGCAACTCGCGGCCCTATTAAGGCAGGCGAGACTTGACGCAGGATTGCGCCAGGCCGATGTTGCAGATCGCTTACAGCAACCACAATCCTTCGTCAGTAAATACGAATCTGCTGAGCGCGGCCTTACTCTCGTGGAACTCCGCCATGTTTGCAAGGCTATCGGGGTTTCGCTGATTGATATTGTGACAAAATTTGAGGGGACACGACGTTGAAACCTGAGCAACGATTTCTAAATCAGCCCAAGCATTTCTGGGCTAATGTTCGTGTAATCAGTGAGAAGTGTGGCTATACAGTTCGTGGCCAAGGGCAGATTAGAGTACCGACATCAAACGAGGTTGTTTCAATTCTTCAAAACCTCGGACTGGATTCCTCGCACTTACACCAACACGATGGCTCGCTTACATCGATGGGCCGGTTACTCTTGGACTACTTCCAACTGCGGGCAGATAGGCTCAATCAACATGTCGAACCAAACCTGATGGATGCAAGTAGCGCTCAAAAGCTATTCAACAGCATGCGCAAGAAGTTAAAGCCGTCATGCCCACTGCCGATGAATAAGCAGAAGGGAAAGAAAAAATCATATGCTTACCTTACCGGCTTGGTTAACATGATCGTTGAAGCAAACGCAAATGGTTTTACCTGTGATTACGACCCCAGAGAGTTGACCAC
The DNA here is from genome assembly GCA_964546335.1 of uncultured Phycisphaeraceae bacterium. Lineage (GTDB taxonomy): Bacteria > Planctomycetota > Phycisphaerae > Phycisphaerales > Phycisphaeraceae > CAZJJN01. The sequence goes on along the minus strand of CAZJJN010000018.1, from coordinate 14,605 downwards.
AGTCACGAAGAATGACCAACCATTACGAACGCTTGCTCGTCGTGTCGATGGATGCTTCCCAAGCACAGTTAATCCGATTGCTGTATGGGAGATCAAGGAGTATTACTACACCACCACATTTGGTAGTCGAGTTGCAGATGGGGTATATGAAACGCTGCTTGATGGATTGGAACTTGAAGAATTGCGTGAAAGTGAGAATGTTGACGTCAAACATTATTTAATGGTCGATGCTTATTACACATGGTGGGATTGTGGTAGGTCATATCTATGCCGTATCTTCGATATGCTTCATATGGGATATGTTGATGAAGTCTTGTTTGGCAAAGAAGTTGTGGAAAGATTACCTTCATTGGTTGCTGAATGGGTGGAACTGATCAGAAAGCAAAAGCCCTAGGTTGGGCATATCTATCTTAATTCCTGATTCTCCCTGCAATCTCCTTCGCCAACTTGGCCGCATCATCCTGATCCAACTCCAGAGGCGACCAGTCAAAATTCAAACCTGAGCCGTCGTCATACTTCGGGATGATGTGAAAATGTACGTGATCGACAGCCTGGCCTGCCAGTTTGCCATTGTTTTGCAGGATGTTGCAGGCCGACGCGCCGGTAGCTTCCATCACCGCTTTGACCAGAGCAGGCAAGACTCGGCCAAGTGCTGCAGCCGTCTCAGACGGGACTTGATCCAAAGTCACGTAACATTCTTTGGGAATGAGCAAGGCGTGGCCGCGCGACAACGGGCCGATGTCGAGGAAGGCAAAGACAAGGTCATCCTCATAAAGCTTGTAAGAGGGGATTTCCCCCGCGACGATGCGCTCAAAGATACTGGGTTCGTTGGCCATGGGAGTATGGTAACGCGCGAACGATGGCTGCAGACGATGAATCCACTCCTTCCCGGCCGCGGCTCGTAGAGAGGAATCGTGGCCATGCTTCGCGATGACCACGCCACCCTTGTTTCCCGCGCCACCCTTATTGACCACGCCACCGGTCATGACTGCCTGCCCCATCATGATCGCCACCCGCCCGTATTCTGCTTCCACTTGTCCTTTGGGTGCATCCACAAGCAGCCTGGTGTTGATTCCTTGCTGCACATTCCCCCAGCCATGTTGTGTTGAAGCAACACTGCACCTTATCCGGACAAATCGCCTGGCTTCACAGCCTCGCGCAAGTAGTTGTCAGTAAGTCAGATAAGTTTCACGTCTCCGGCAAGACAAGACTGGCACACCTGTTGCCAATTCTCTTCCTGTTCGCCCGGAACGGCTAAGAGACGCCAGAGACGCCAGAGACGCAAGGCGGAACAGAGAAGACGCAAGTCGCCCGTAAGGAAAAGAGGACCGGCTGGACGTGAGACACCCAGCCACGACAGGGAAGCGAGACAGGAGGCTAAAGGCATATGACGCCTTTGAAAGGTTGCCCAGTGTTGAGAACCCTTTCCATCCTGGCATTCGCCACGCTGACCACGGTCGCAGGCACTTCACAGGCCACGTCAGCAGAGACCCGATCCGATCAGGCAGCGCCCGAGGCTGCCGACCAAAATCAAGCAGTCGAAATTGAAGCAGCGAGCACGGCTCCCTTCGACCCGACTGAAACGAATAGCGATGTGGGCCGTGAGGTCGGCCAGACCGGCCCGAGGCAACCGATCGAGAGGCAACAGTTCCCCGTGGTTCGCCCGGTCCACATCACCAAGAATCTGGCCTGAATCAGAGGCCCGTAAACCCCTATCGCCCCTGATCGAGCGCGGCCCGTGACATTAACCGTCCGGGTCGTGCTTTTTACTTGAATTGACGACTCAAATCGATTCATGAGTCAAGATGATATGGCTCATCAAATAACTGACCCATCAAATATTCATCTGACATGAATCCAGTTCGCTTATTATCGGAAGCTCTTTGGCGGGGATTTGGCACAAGCCTGCCACCGTATTGAGTCTTGAGTCTGTTGCAACCGATGGAAGACAAGTCGGCTCGGGCGGTCGGCATAAGTCCTTCCTGAGACTCTTGCAATGATTGAGAACTGGACTGGTCTGTTCACATTAGCCATCTTCGCGCCATTGCTATTTGGCCTGGTGACGTTACTGATACCACGCGAGAAGTTCCTGACGCTCCGCGTCCTGACCGCATTGGCTGGCCCCGCGACCGCGATCACGATCCTCGGCCTGTACGTTCAACAGTTTGGTGTCAATACCGTCGGGCATGCAGCCAAGGGATTGGTCCCTTTCACAGATTGGCTACCCAGTTTTAATCTGAACCTGGCATATAACCCCGATCACTTGGGGCTTTTCTTTTTCCTGCTCGTGGCCTGCATCGGCGTGTTGATCATTCTCTATGCACGCGGGTACTTCGGGCCTGACAAAGCCAGCCTGTTTCGGTTTTATCCTTATCTATCGCTGTTCATGACAGCAATGCTCGGGGTGGCGCTGTCCGATAATTTCATCCTCATGCTGCTTTTCTGGGAAATGACAAGCATCAGCAGCTTTTTGCTCATCGGCTGGGACAGGGATAACCCCAAGGCTGTGAAGCTGGCCATGCAGGCGTTCATCACGACGGGTCTGGGTGGGCTTGTCATGATGGGTGGTCTGATTCTGCTGGGGGTGCATACCGGCGAGTGGACTTTCTCCGGCCTGGTGGCGCTGAATGCAGCAGGGGGGCTGCACACGGATGGCATCACCATCGCGGCGTTTGCGATGATTTTTGTCGGGGCGGCGGCCAAGAGCGCGCAGTTCCCGTTCCACTTCTGGCTGCCCGGAGCCATGGCCGCACCAACGCCTGTCTCGGCCTATCTGCACTCTGCGACGATGGTGAAGGCCGGGGTATATCTGATTGGTCGCCTTTGGCCGATCTTCGCCAGCGTGGATGGGTTTGACGTTTGGCCTAGCGTGATCATTCCGCTCGGGGCAGCGACGATGGTCTATGGCGCGTTCATCGCGATATCGCAGGATGACCTGAAGAAGATCTTTGCCTACACAACGGTCAGCCAACTTGGGCTGTTGACATGCATGTATGGCTTGGCGGCGTATGAGTATGCCAAGCATGGCAGCAGTCATGCCCATGACGCTATCAGTTCTCTGGTGGCTGCCACGGATGCGCATGCGGCCCATGAAGCGGTTGATGCTGCAACACATGCGCACAAGGCAGAGCCTAACCTGATCTGGGATGTTACGCAGATATTGAACCATGCGCTGTACAAGGCGCCGCTGTTTATCCTGGCTGGGGCCATTGGTCACGTGGCTTCGCGTTCCATGAAGGAGTTGAAAGGCTACTTCTGGACTGGTGGACAGGCGAAACTGATGACCATCATTCTGCTGTTGGCTGGCTACGCGCTGGCAGCAGGTCCATTCACGGTGAGTTTCACTGCGAAGGAAATGTTCTTCTATCAGATTTATCACGCCAAGGATTCGCTGCCGACGGATTGGGCGTTCTACCTGCTGGTTGCTGCGGGAGTCGCGACGGGGATGTTCAACGTGGCGATCTTTGTGCGACTTTGCACGAACTTTCTGGGCAAGAAACCTGCGAAAGCTGATGCACACACTGATCATGCGCATGAGCACGAGGAGGAAGAGGATCACGCGCACGGGCATGGCCATCATGACCACGAGACTGGCTTCTGGAGTTGGTTCCTCTGGCTGCCAGGCCTGGCGATTGTGGTTTTCCAATACATTGGAGGCATTATCCCCGGGGCTTATGCATACCTGTTTGGTTGGCTGGAGGCGAATACCAATTACTTCAAGACACTGGCAGATTTTCCTATGACATGGGACGCACAGTGGGGTTTGCCTTTGCAGATGAGTCTGGCTGCGATTGCACTCGGCCTGCTGGTGGGTGTGGCTGTCTCGATCAAACTGCCCTTTGAATATCGTGATCCGTTTGATGCGGCTTATCCCGGTTTTTACAAGCTGGTGACGCAGATCGTCGGCCCCCGAGCTTTTGGAGCCGTGCAACGCGGACATATACGCTTTTATACCGGTGTCTTTTCATTGGCAGTCATCGGGCTGTTTCTATGGAGCATTGATTTCAACGTGCCTGCTCTGCGAGAGCATTGGCCTGAACCGATGTGGCTCTCGAATTGGCGTGATCTTATGCCAGCCGTCCTTGTCTGTTTGTTGATTGTGATTACAGCTTGCATGATGCCGATCGTGCAAAATAGGGCGGCCCGGGTTCTTGTGTTAGGAGCCGTCGGTTTCTCTATGACGGGTCTGTACTTTTTCTTCCTGGCACCTGATTTGGCATTGACGCAGATCAGTATTGAAATCGTTTCGCTGATTCTGTTTGTTCTGGTGCTTTCATTGCTGCCCGAGGAGAGGATTCCCTTGCCTCCCAAGTTCATCTTGCCACGCATTGTTTGTGCTTTGGGGGTTGGTGCGGTGATGTTCTGGTTGACGTTAACCAGCAGCACCGGGCAGCGTCCTGAAATGCCATATACCTACAACGAGCCGCCAAAAGGTGGACATGAAAAACATGCCGAGGCTTTGCCTGAAATGGACCACGCGCTGGTGATGAATGATTCACTGACAGGAATCCAAGGCCCAACCGATGACATCAAAGGGAAACATGCCAACGCAGGTTACTTCAATGACCTAGGTGACTTTTTCCTGAGAAACAGCTACAAGGGGCAGGATGTCATGGCCTGGCCTGCGGATAAAGTGGGGCAGGGTGTGGTCGGTCGGGGTACAGGAAGCTTGCATCTCGCACCTGAACAATTGAGCGAAGAGACGCTTTATCTATCACCCGGCGGCGGTGGCGACAATGTAGTGAATGTCATCCTGGTTGATGGGCGTGGCTTCGACACGATGGGTGAAATCACGGTGCTTGGACTAGCCGCACTGGGGGTCTGGACTCTGATCCGCCGACATCGCAATGATGCTGAGTTTGCCACTTCAGATGATGACGGCAAAAAACATCAGGACTCGGGCAATCGAGTATCGACATCCAATTTCTCACCGGAGAAGGTCGGGCAGGGGGTATCATCATGACTTCAGTTATTTTAAGAACAGCCTCCAGCTTAATCGTCCCTTTGGCTTTGGTTTTTGCTGGATTTATTTTCTTCAAAGGTCATCAGACGCCGGGTGGTGGATTTGTTGGCGGATTGGTCGCTGCGGTAGCGCTGATTACGTTTCGCATGGCCTTTGGTGGAAGGGCACTGAATCGATTGCTGCCGGGCAAGGAGCGAGTCCTGGTCGGCGTGGGGCTGTTCCTGGCTATGTTCACAGGCCTGGGAGCGTTGCTGCTGGGCTTGCCATTTTTAACCAGTAATCACAACTACCTGCCCCTGCCGGGTTCTGACGTTGAATTTGAGTGGGCCACGGTCATGGTCTTTGATTTGGGGGTCTTTCTGGTCGTGGTGGGTGTGGTGGTTGGCATGATTAATGCGCTTAGTGAGGAGACAGAGAAATGATGATGCTCGTGGCAGTCGTGGTGGGCGTGCTCTTCGCGGTGGCTTTCTACATGATGATTGGTGGCGACCTCAAGAGCATCTGCATGGGTGTTTTCGTGCTGGGACATGGTGCGAACCTGGCGATTCTCTCATCCAGTCGGTCGCCGATCGGCCGCATTCCTCCAGTATTGATGGGGACGCCCAGTGGGGCCTATGCCGACCCATTGCCTCAGGCATTGATTCTGACAGCCATCGTGATTGGCTTTGCAGTGCAGGCCTTCTTGCTCACGATGTTGATTGTGACGTATCGGCGAACGCGAACATTGGTCGTTGATGATCTGGTGGCTCAAAGCCAGCACTGAAAGGCATGAACGGAAAGTAAACCTATGGACCTGAATCATTCGATCATTGCCTACGTCCTGCTGCCGATGTTCACTGGCATCGTTACGATGATGCTGCACAAACAGCGGCGTATCCAACGTGCACTAGGCGGTTTCTCGCTTTTTCTGACTGTCATTTTCAGCGGATTTATCCTGATCACACTAAACAATGGGGCAACGGCTTATCTCAATGGTGATCAGAACGCTGTCTATATGTTCACTTCACAGATGGGCAATTGGCCGGCACCATTCGGCATCACCATTGCCGTGGACATGCTGTCTGCGCTGATGCTGTTCGGTTCCTCCATTGTCTGCTTCTGCGTCTTTATCTTCTGCTGCGAGCAGTTAGGACGATTGGAAGGCGGCTATTTTCATCCGCTGTTTCACCTGCTGATGTTTGGTGTGCATTGGGCGTTCATTACCGGTGACATCTTTAATCTGTTTGTGGCATTTGAGATTATGCTCATGGCTTCCTATGCCATGTTCTGTATCGGTACAACCAAGGGCCAGATGCGTCAGGCTTATACTTACGTCATATTAAATCTTCTGGGTTCAACAGTATTCGTCGCCTTATGTGGGTTGCTCTATGGCCAGCTCGGAACATTGAACATGGCAGACATTACCCGCATTGGTCTGGCTGGTGAGTTGCCGGACACAGCGATCCCAGTGATTGCCATGCTATTGATCGTTTTTGGCGGCAAGGCTGCGATATTCCCGCTCTGGTTCTGGTTGCCAGATTCTTACCATACCTTGCCTGCTGCCCTGGTCGGTCTATTTGCGGGTTTGCTGACCAAAGTGGGTGCGTATGTTCTCGTTCGCGTCTTTATCATGATGTTTGGCTCAGCAGTCACGCTGGATGCTTCCGGTGCTGTTGTTGCCTACCCGATCAGTGACATGCTCCTGCCGATCGTATTGGTGATCGCGGGTGTGACCATGTTTTTGGGGGTTTTGGGGGCTGTTTCGAAGCACACGGTGCGTTCGATTCTGGCGATTCACATCATCAGCCAGGTCGGCTACATGGTGCTGGGCGTGGGTTTGGGCATGGCCACCGGTTTGGCCAACGATTGGCGTGAGTTGGCGATTGCAGGAGGCATTTTCTTTATCATCCACAACATGGTGGTGAAATGCTGCCTGTTCCTGTGTGGCGGTCTGATGCAGCAACATGCGGGGAGCGACACACTGAAAGACATCGGCGGATTGCTCAAACGTGCCCCCTGGCTGGCGACTCTCTTTATCATTGCGGCATTGTCTCTGGCAGGTCTGCCACCGCTGAGCGGTTTCTTTGGCAAGTTCGCGCTCATTCAGGCAGGATGGGCTGCGGGAATCGAATTAGGATCACCTTATTTCTGGGTTACGGGATTTGCCATTGCAACAAGTCTGCTGACCTTATTGTCCATGCTGAAAATCTGGAGCTATGGCTTCTGGGAGCCGGCTCAGGGTTGGCATGTGAGTTATCCGAACTATCGTCCGAAGAATCATGCCGGCCTGTTTGCTGTTCTGCTGTTGGTAGGCGTGGCCTTATCAATGGGACTCGGCGCACAGTGGTATCTGAATCTCTCGAAGAATGCAGCACACTTTGTCTTGCATCCCGAGCCCTATGTGGCCGGCGTCTTGGGTGAAGCCTATTTGCCGGGGCAACAGACACAGGAACAAGACGCCTTGCAAGCCCAGAGCGAGTCGATATCCCCTCAGACATTGGTGATTGCAGGCGAATCCAACCAGGCAATTATGAGTGTTGTTGAAAATGCGCCGGAGGTGTTGCCATGAGTATGATCCTTCTCAACATACTGTTGTCTGTTCTATGGTGTTTCATGTGGGGCTGGTTTGATATTTACAATCTTCTTGCTGGCTTTGTCATGGGCTTTATTGTGCTTGCCCTGATTGATCGCATTGCCTTGCAAAGGCATTACGGCAAGCGGGTGATCTCTCTGTTTTCCTTCTTGATTTATTTCCTGCGTATTCTGGTCATTGCCAATCTTCAGGTGGCACGAGAGATTGCTACCCCGGGTTATCAGATGTCACCTCGCCTGCTGCGGTATGACGTGAAAGACCTGACGCCGATCCAGATCACATTTTTGGCCAACACGATCACACTGACGCCCGGCACGCTGAGTGTGGATGTCGCGGACCAAGAGGATTACCTGTATGTACACTGCATGTACGCTCGCGATCGGGACTCGATCATCGAAGAGTTGGACGAACTGCGCAACCGCATCCTCAAGGAGGTTTTCGGACAATGATTTCATTGACGACGCTAGCAAGTTCGAGCAGTTCGGGGGTGATCTGGAATATCTCGCCCCTGGTGATGTGGGCCATCGACATCGGCATTGTGATGCTGGTCATCGGCTTGCTTTGCTGTGTCTGGCGATTGATGCGCGGGCCACACCTGGCTGATCGGTCCATCGCGGTGGACACCATCGGCGTGTTGTTGGTCGGCTTGGTGGGATTGTTTACGGTTCGGTTGCAGACCCTGGCGTTTCTCGATGCGGTGCTGGTGTTGTCACTGCTCAGTTTCGCCGGGACGGTGGCTTTGGCTCAGTACATTGCCCGGCCTTTCATTCGAGACAGCCGACCGAAGCACACGGACAAGCATGATGAGGGTTATATCGAATCACAGCCTCAAGGAGAGTAGGTCATGTATGATTTTGTGCTGGACATTCTGATCATCGCCTGTCTTGCCTTCGGGTTGTTCTTTTTTGTGATTGGTGCCGTTGGATTGGTGCGCATGCCGGATGTTTACCATCGCATGCATGCAGCGACGAAGGGTTTGACGCTGGGCACATTTGGCGTGATCGTGGCATTGATGCTGATTATTGCCCGACAGGAAGGGGTCAATGTCACTACGGTCGTCACCAAAGGCCTGCTTATCATTCTTTTCCAGTTCCTGGCTGCCCCGGTTGCTGCCCACATGTTGGCCAAGGCGGCTCATCTTGATCCCAAGGTGAAACGCTGGGGCGGGACGTTGGAGGATGACTTGGCAGAAGATCACAAGAAAGCGGCGTGATTTTGCGTTCTGCTTCGCTGATTCATTGGCTGATGCCTGAAATTGACACCTCACGCCTTGCCTGTCTGATCCTATTAGAAAAGTTGATTCCTTGACAGGTTCTGCGTCAGCAGGGCGTCTTTGGTACTCTTGGCGCTCCATGACCGGAGTGTCCTGATTTTTTATATAGACAGGAGGCCGACTTGAATCGGAATATGAACTCATCGCTCGTTTTGCTGCTCTTATTGGTTTTTTCAGGGGTCTTGTCGGGCTGTCAAACACAAAGACCAGCCGCCCTTCGCGACGATTTACGCGAGGTGATTCGCGAGAGTCGAGATAGCGTTTTCCCGGCTTTGGTGCATGTCTCGGTTTATATCGCGACGTATGACGATGGCGCGATTAAGCGCGGCCGAGGCAGCGGCAGCGGCAGTATCATCGACAGCGAAGGCCATGTCGTCACGAATGCTCACGTTGTCTATGAGGGTGAGAAATACATTTGTACACTTTCGGATAAACAACAGATTCCCGCGACACTGGTCGGGGCCGACCCTTTGACAGACCTGGCAGTGTTGAAGCTGGATCTGAGTGCCTATGAGGGTGATGTAAATAAGCTGCCAGTAGCCAAGTGGGGCAATTCCGATGCCTTACAGGTGGGGGATTATGTCCTGGCGATGGGGTCGCCTTTCAGCTTGTCGCGCTCGGTGACGTTAGGGATTGTTTCCAATGTCGAACGCGTTCTGGCAAACAGCAGTGAAGATATTGACCGCATTCGCATTGCAGGAGGCCAGCGTTCGGGTTTGTTTACCCGATGGATTCAGCATGATGCCTTGATACAACCGGGCAATTCGGGTGGGCCATTGGTAAACTTGGCCGGTCAGATTGTGGGCATCAATACGCGGGGCGGCAATGCCATCGGCTTCTCGATTCCCTCCAATCAGGCACGCTCCGTTGCGGATCGCCTGATTGCGCATGGCGAAGTAGAACGAAGCTGGCTGGGTGTGGATTTTCGAACCATCGAAGGCACGGGCAACGACAAAGGTGTGCTCGTCAGTTCGGTCGTGAAGGATGGCCCAGCCGATGCCGCAGGTCTGGAGCCGGGCGATCTGATTCTGTCCATTGACAAGAATCCTGTGACGGTTGAATTCCTGGAGCAGGTACCTACACTGCTGGCCAGCCTGGCGAATCGGCCGGTCGGGACCAAGCTGGCCCTGGCCTACGAACGAGATGGCAAGACATATGAGACCGTGTTAACCACGGAACGGCTGGAGAAAGACCGGGGCGAGCGCGAAAACCTGCGTCTCTGGGGTTTGACGGTTGAGCAATCCACGCCGGTGATGGTGCGTGAGTTTCAGTTGCCCAGTGAAGGGGCGTTGGTCACCGGCATCCGCAGCGGCAGTGCTGCCCAACGGGCCGAACCTGCCTTGAGTGTGGGTGATGTGATTCTGCGCGTGGATGACAAAGAGGTGAAGAGCATCAGCGATGTGGTGGATATCTACAACGAATACGTGGAGATGGAAGAATCACCTGAGCAGGTGTTGATCGAGTTCGACCGCAGCGGACAACGTTTACTGACGCTGATCGAGCCTAAGGAACCCGAGCCTGTCGATCCGACGCCTGAAATTCGCAAAGCCTGGATTGGTGTGGCGACGCAACCCGTGACCGAGAAGCTGGCCAAGGGATTGGGTGACAATGGCGCACGCGGATTCCGCATCACCCGAATCTATCGGGATACTGTTGCTGCAAAGTCTGATTTGCAAGTCGGCGACATCATTACCCATCTCGAAGGCGAAGCCTTACAACCTTTGGGTGAGGAACAGGCCGGCTTGTTTGAAGACAAGGTCAGGCAGTTGCGTCGAGGCCGAGAAGCCACGCTCACGGTTCATCGCGGCGATGAAAGTAAGGACATCAAGATTCTGCTTGAGCCTTCGAAGCGTACGGCTGGCGAAATGAAACGCGACACCAATCAGGACTTCGGCATCGTCGTTCGTGACCTGACTTTCTTTGACAGGGAAGATGCCCGGTGGGATCAGTCCATTCAAGGCGTGTTGGTCGTCGGTGGTTCACCCATTGGCTGGGCCGCGGAAGGTGGCGTTCGCGGAGGTGACCTGATCCAACGCATCGGCGACCAGAAGATTACCGATGTGAAAAGCTTTAGAAAGGCCATGGAAGAAATCAGCGAAGCACAGCCAGAAACCGTGGTCTTCTCTGTCGTTCGTGGCGCCCGGACACGCTTCCTCTTTGTGGAATGTGACTGGAAACCCAAAAGTGAAGAAGAATCTGGTAGTGAGGATTCAGAATCTGCAACGGAAGCAACCGAGAGTGAATAAATGAAAAGGCGGCCGCGCCCAAACCTGCGTGACACCACGCATAAGGCGCTTGACTGGCCGTTTGATTGAGACTTTTTTACGTTAGAAAGAATTGGAGATAAAGATGAAAACCCGTGCAACACTGATCGGCTTAATCCTGGCGATGGTAGCCAGCCTTGGGATGTCCACCCCGGCCCAAGCGGAAGATCAGAGCGAAACCTTCAAAAAGCTCAAGGAGCAGTATGGCGGTGCTCTGGTGACCTGTAAGTTCGTCGCAAGAGCGAACGGGCAGGAACGCGAGTTTGAGCGCGATGCCACGCTGGTCAGCAAGGATGGCATGGTGCTGATCTCGCTTTCGCTGATCCTGGGAAGAAATGATGCCATCGAACAGACCGACTTCAAAATTCTGATCGGTGACGACACCGAGGGCATCGACGCCAAACTGATCGTGACGGACAAGGACACCGACCTGGCATGGGTCAAGATCACGGGCAAGTTGCCTGAGAAACTGACCTATGTGGACTTATCCAAGCAGGCCGAACTCAAAGCAGGAGATGAAGTCTTTGCTGTGGGCCGAATGAGTAAGTTCTTCGACCACAAGGTCATGGTCAGCAGCGGTCAGGTCGCTGGCAAGGTGGACAAACCCCTTGATTTCTATGTGGTCAATGATGTGAGCGTCGGCCCGGGTGCAATCATCTTCAACAAGGAAGGCAAAGTTGCTGGTGTCGTGACATTGCTCATCCGTGATGAACTGCCTCGGCCAGTGCCCCTGGTGCTGACCGCAGATCAGGTTGAAATGAGTACCAAGGATGCTCAGGAACTGGCCGCTGAAATGGTGGAAGACGACAAGCCGGAGGAAAACGACAAACCCGCGGAAGAATCCACCAAGCCAGCCGAGGAAGCTGGTGAAAAAGCTGAAGACGCCGCGGAAAAAGCAGAAGAAGCGGAATGATGCTGATCGGCAGGATTTGCAACGGATCGGCAAAGATCAGCGACTGATTCTCCACAGCTTGGAATAAACCTTAGCACTGGCATGTTTGCTCCCTTGTAAGGCCGGCCCTAGAATCGCTGGTGCGAGGCGACGCCTCGTGTTTTCAGTGACAAAACATTGCGCGAAAGGAGCCAAGCATGGCTAGTGAAGCTGTTATCGAGTTTACGGACGACAATTTCGATCAGGAAGTCGTTCAGTCAGATATTCCCGTTCTGGTTGATTTCTGGGCCGAGTGGTGCATGCCTTGCCGAATGCTGGCTCCCACCATCGAAGAACTGGCCAGCGAGTACGACGGCAAAGTGAAGATCGGCAAGCTGGATACCGACGCCAACCGCGAGGTGTCCGTGAAGTTTGGCATCCAGGCGATCCCCACCGTGATCCTTTTCAAAGGTGGCGAAGTCGTCAAGAAATTTGTCGGCGTGACGCCCAAGCCTGAGTTCAAGAATGAACTGGATGCTGTCACCGCTGCGTGATACACCCACATAATCTTAGTTGTTCCACAAACACCAACCCGCAGGCCAGCAAAGCCTGTGGGTTTTTGCATGGCGACCCAATGCACCCGGATGTCTGAGTTTTTCCGCCCATTCTGAGAACGGGTCTCGTTCGTTGCCGAATCTGTTTAGGCTCTAAGCCGCGCTTCACGCTGCGCATCCGCTACACTACGCGGCTCGAAAAGTACGGAGATTTGCCATGACCACGAAGCCTTACACTGCCAACGCACTCAACAAATATTCCAGCCGAGTCACCCAGCCCAAGAGTCAGGGTGCCAGCCAGGCCATGCTGTATGGCACAGGCCTGACCGAAGCTGACATGAACAAGCCTTTCGTCGGCATCGGGGCCTGCTGGTACGAAGGCAACACTTGCAACATGCACCTGCTCGATCTGGCTGAACGCGTCAAGCAAGGCGTCGCGCAAGCGGACATGGTGGGCATGAAGTTCAGCACCATCGGCGTGTCGGACGGCATCAGCATGGGCACGGATGGCATGAGCTACTCGCTCCAGTCGCGCGACTTGATTGCGGACTCCATCGAAACCACCATGGCCGCCCACTGGTATGACGCTTTGGTCGCGCTGCCCGGGTGCGACAAGAACATGCCCGGCTGCATCATCGCCATGGCGCGCCTGAACCGCCCGGCCATCATGGTGTATGGCGGAACCATCAAGCCCGGCTGCACCGACATGGCTGGCTGTCCGAAGACGTTGGATATCGTCTCGGCCTTCCAATCGTACGGCGAGTTTCTCGCTGGCAGTATCACCGAAGAACAGCGCAAGGAAATCGTGACCAAGAGCATCCCCGGGGCCGGTGCCTGTGGCGGGATGTATACCGCTAACACCATGGCGACGGCCATTGAAACACTTGGCCTGTCGCTGCCTTATTCCTCCAGCACCCCCGCGGTCGATGAAGGCAAGCATGATGAATGTCAGCGAGCCGGGGCCGCGATCCGCAAGCTGCTGGAACTCGACCTCAAGCCTCGCGACATCGTGACGCGCACCTCGCTGGAAAACGCGATGGTCCTGGTCATGGCTTTGGGCGGCTCGACCAATGCTGTGCTTCACCTGCTGGCTATCGCCCGGGCGTTTGACATCGAATTGAAGCTCAACGATTTCCAGAGTGTGTCGGACAAGGTGGCTTTCCTCGCGGACTTGAAGCCCAGCGGTCAGTACGTCATGGAAGATCTGCACAACGTCGGCGGCGTGCCTGCGGTGCAGAAGTACCTGCTCACCCACGGCCTGCTTGATGGCTCTGCGATGACAGTCACAGGTCAGACGCTTGGTGAGAATCTGGCTGACGTGCCTGACCTGAAAGAAGGGCAGGACGTCGTGCATTCATTGGAGCAGCCGATCAAGCCGACCGGGCATATCAGCATCCTGTTTGGCAACCTTGCGCCGGAAGGGGCGGTGGCCAAAATCACCGGCAAGGAAGGCATGGCCTTCACCGGCACGGCCAACGTCTTCGACTGCGAAGAAGACATGCTCAAAGGGCTTGAAGAAGGCCAGATCAACAAGGGCGATGTCGTCATCATCCGGTATGAAGGACCGAAGGGTGGGCCGGGCATGCCTGAGATGTTGACGCCGACGAGTGCGATCATGGGGGCGGGGTTAGGCAAAGATGTCGCGCTGATTACCGACGGGCGCTTCAGTGGGGGGTCGCATGGCTTTATCATCGGCCACGTCTGCCCCGAAGCGCAGGAGGGCGGCCCGATCGCCCTGGTCCAGAACGGCGACAAAGTCACCATCGACGCCGACCGCAAAGTCATCGAGATGGAGGTCAGCGAAGACGAACTGGCCAAGCGTCGCAACGCCTGGCAGATGCCTGAGTATAAGGCTGATCGCGGCACGCTTTACAAGTACATCAAGGCTGTCCGCCCTGCGAGTGAGGGGTGTGTGACGGATTTGTGATTAAGCAACTCTGAGTGGGGCGGGCGTCTCGCCCGTCATTCGATCGCAGCTCGAAATACAGCAAAATTCAATGGCAGGCGTCCGGCCACTACTGTCCGGGACTTTTCGTTGGAATCCTAACCATTATCTAATACGCATCCCGCTCTAAGCTTTCGTTAATCAAGGTAGCCACATCGGCAGA
>CAZJJN010000017.1:0-64467 GCA_964546335.1 uncultured Phycisphaeraceae bacterium | reverse complement strand
GGAATCTCCTGACTGGAAAATGTAAATTACGCGACACACCACCATTGTCAAGGCTGTTTCCTGGATTGTGGAAAAATGAGGTGAAAAGTGTTGGGATGAAAAGTAATCGCGGGTATATTGCTGTAGATGCATAGCTTCCGGAAAGTTTCAGGCCTTCATCCCCATCGACTCCAAGCCTAACCCCTGCTACCGTTCACTGATGTCTTCACCGGATCAAGAACCTGAATCGCCACAGGCCTCGCCCGACACGCAGGCTTTGCCCGACCCGCAGGTGTCGCCGGCCACACCAGCTTCGCCCGACGCGCAGCCTGACCAGGCTGGCCCAAACTCTGCCAGCGAAGAACCAGCCGTAGCGCAGTATTTCGAAGGCTATCTCTCCAGCCTGGAAGATCAGGCTTTGCGAAGGCAGACCATCCATCGCCAGACCGGCCTGTCCCGGCTGCTGCTCGTCGGCTGGTGTCTCTGGCTGCTGGGGGTGTGGATGGTGTCGCTTTGGCTCTATGGCGGGAGGCAGGAATCCGTCCGCTGGATGATCAACTGTTTGTTCATTGGTACCGCATTGCTTTGGCCTGTCGCCCGGTTGACGATGTTTTACATCCCCGGCAGGCAGGATCGCGTCGGCCAAAGGCGATACCAATCAGGCGGACTCGCGGGGAGCATGCTGCTGCTGGATGCGCTGAGCCTGACGCTGGTGACGCAGATCGTGATTTGGCCTTTATGGATGACGGTGGGTTGGCCTCTGCTGCATGCTTTGCTTATCGCGCTGATGCTGGCGGGTTGGACTTTGCTGGTCGCAGCCATACTCATGGCCGTCTGCCGATCTTCCAGCGAATGGACGCGGATGCTGGGTGTGGGCATTCTCGCCCTGCTGATCCTGGGTGAACCATTGCTGCAAGGATTGCTGGCCTGGATCATGGGGGCGGGGGCTGGACAGTTCGGAGTAAACTGGCCTTGGGTGATCTCCCCTTTGGGATTGCTGAACACGCTCGCGGCTGCGGATGCTTCGACTGCGACGCTGATTCACGCCTTGACCCATGCCTTCGGCATCGCACTGGCGGGGTTGGGGGTCTGGTGCTGGCTGCTGCTTCAAAGTAAAAAATGCGTCTGGCAGGCCCAAACAGGGCTCAAGTGGCTGGGCAACCCTAAAATGATGTTGGATTGAGTTGCAGCCGGTGCGCCAGAGTTGGAATTGTCACGGGTTTCGCGATAATGGTGGTTTGGTCGGTGCGGCGGAACTGCCAACGACTGAACGCGTACTTATTTAATAGAAGGACCAGTAAACAGGGAAGACAATGGAATTCATTACGGCAGATGAGAAACAGCAACTGGAAGCCAAGGTCGAGGAATTGAAAGCCCGTCGGCCAGAGATCACACAGCGCATTGCCGAAGCCCGGGCCTTGGGCGATCTGAAGGAGAACGCGGAGTACCACGCTGCCCGTGATGATCAGGGGCTGAACGAAGCTGAAATACGCCGGCTGGAAGAGCGACTGAAACACGCTCAGGTGGCCGATAAGGATATGGTGCCCGATGACATGGTTTTTGTCGGGTCGATCTGCCGACTTCGAGATACAGATGATGAGAGTGAAGACCTGTACAAGCTGGTTGGCGAATCGACGGGCAACTTCGATGCCGATGAGATCGAAGTGACCACGAGCAGCCCGATGGGCGAGTCTCTCTTGAAAGCCCGCGTCGGAGACGTGGTGAAAGTGGACTTGCCTCGTGGCACGAAGCGATTTGAAGTGCTGGAGATCGTCCAATAATGCCGGGCCTAAACCGGCAGAAAGAGAGCCAGACAATGGCACGCGGAAAACAAAATCGTTTGACTTCTGCCTTGGTCGCGTTGGCATCGGGTGCGGTGTGCGTGGCCGGTGCCCATGGCCAATATGCCTTGGACAACAATCTGCAACAGGGAACCGGCGGGGTGAATCCCGCAGCCCAGCAGACCGACTATGCCGCCCGGAATCAGGTGATCTATGGCAACGTGTCAGGCTTGGGCTATTTCCGTGGCCAGCTTGACTATGGCGACCCGCGCGCCTTCCAGGGCCGACTTGGTTCGGACGACCTGTTCCGCTTCCAGGCTCAGAGTTTCTCGTCCACTAACCTGCCTGCCGGGGTTGGCACGACCATCCCCAGTTCGGTGGTGGTGCAGCGCAGCTTTACCGCCCCACCGCCCGGCGCAGCTCCGGTTTATCAAGGTGGTGCGATGAATCCAAGTGGCCTGATCGCGCCCGGCGGCGGCGTTTATGACCCCACACGCGGGGCCTACATCAATGCCTCGGTCGATCAGAACACCAGCCAGACCCAGTTGGCTGAGTTTCAGGCAGCGCAAGGCCGAAAGTTGCAGATCATCGGATCGAGCCTGATGGGTGTCCGTCGACAGGAAGTGAACCCGTATACCAGCATCAATCGCTTTGCCCCAGGCAATCCCAATGGGACAGCCAATCAACCAGCGTTGGATGAGCAGACGCAGCGTTTCGGCCAGGTGTATGGCACCTACAACCCGGCAGAGCGGCAGACGATGACATTGGAGATGGCTGGGCTGGTTGAGCAATCCATGCTCCCATTGCCAAAATCCAGCAGTCAGGTTCAGGGGCAATTGCTACCACTGACAGTCACCGGACAGCCCGGCAAGACACTGGATGATCAGGTGACGGACATTGAAACGCGCATGTTCAGCATTCTCGGTTCTGCTCAAGCAGATCCCGGCCAGGACATTTACATGGATCGCCTGCGTGCCATCCGAGGCTATCGACCCGAACCCAAGGAAGACAAGCCGAACCAGGGCAACGGTGAGGCGCAACCGGAAGGGCCGTTGGCTAATCCTTTGCTGGCAGCGCCGGAAACCGATGATGCTCGTGAAGCCCGTGAGGAACGTGAAGCTGCCATCCAAGCACACTTGGACAGAGTTCTTGGCAACGATCAAAAACAGAATAAAGAAAAACCAAAGGATCAGAACAACACCGGCGATGAACCCGAAGAAGACGACATGACGCGGCGGGAACAGTACAAGTCGGTTCTCGAAGGAACGAGTACATTCGCGGCTTCAGGTAGAACGGAAAAAGAGCGACAGGCTTACCAGCGGTTCCTCGAACGCATGCGATATGACCTGCCAGCGATTCGCTCATTCGCGGGTCAGGGCGAAAGTGCCGTCAACAACATTATGCGCAAGGCTGAGGACTTGCTGGCCCAGGAACAGTACATGAGTGCTGAACGGGAGTTTGGCAAGCTGGTCGCTGCCCTGCCCAAGTATCCCTTGGCCCGAGTTGGACTGATCCACGCGCAGTTTGGTGCAGGCATGCTGCAATCCGCCTCCCTGAATCTGAGGCAGTTACTGACACAACATCCTGAACTGGCTGCCACCCGCTATGACGCGGCGCTGTTACCCAAGGCCGATCGTTTGAAGATCGTGCGAGACAAGCTCGACGACATGGCAGACAACGCCCGGCGACCGGACGCAGGCATTGCTTTGGCTTATCTGGGCTACCAGACAGGCAATGACAAACTCGTGGCTTACGGCCTGGACAAGGCGCAAGCCAAGGCCCCCGCGGAACCCACCATCATTCTATTACGTCAGGTCTGGCTGGATCAAAAAACTAACGAATCCAAGACCGAAGAAACGAAAGACTAATCGCCGACGATTCTATTTCGTGTAAAAGAACTTGCCGGGCGCAGTGACATCACTGCGCTGCAAGGCCGTTGTATAGAGAGTATTTGTGAACCGATCTGAAATCGACAATTCGCGCCCCATCACTGCCACGGTTACCCCGCCCATTCCGGTTGATGGGCCGGGTGCTGCGGATCTCGCTTTGACGGACATCGTCAGTGTCGCCACGCTCCAGGAGTTGCAGGACAGTTTCATTGTGTTGACCAATATCCCGGCTGTGATCCGTGATGCGGACGGTCAACCGATCACGCAACAGACGGATGTCGAAAGCCGACAGCAGTCGGACGATACGCTGAACTTTCTGATCGGTGGTGATGGCGACTCACCGGGCGCGACGCCTTTGGTTGCCCCGATCATGGTCAACGGCCAAACGTTGGGCACGATCTCCATCGAGGAACCCAGCAGCGATGACTCGCGCAGGCACATCGAGCCTTCACGGGCCCGGCGGATGCTGGAAAACCGCTTGACACAACTGGGTGTCGACGAAGCGGAGATGAATATTCTGCTGGAGTTGGCGCGCGATGCCTCGACAGCCAACCGTGCTGCCGGCGTGCAGTTTCTTGACCTGCTGGCCAACAACATTGCCCGGTTGTGTTACCAGGAATACGCCTTGCGTCGTCGGCTGGAAGAATTGAGTCTGCTGTACAACCTGAGTACGCAACTGACAGGTCAGCGCGACTTGCAAAAGGTACTCAACTTTGCAGCCAAGGCTGCGAGCGATGCCCTGCAAACCAAGGCTGCGTCCATTCGTCTGCTTGATCCGGATACGTCAGAGTTACGACTACGCGCGGGGCATGGCTTAAGCGAGGAATACCTGCAGAAGGGGCCGATCCGCCTGGTCTCGGCGCAGGTCATGCAGGATGCCTTGTCCGGGCAGCCTGTGTATGTCGAAGACATGGCTAACGATTCGCGCGTGATCTATCCGGATGAGGCACAAAAGGAAGGGCTGGTATCCATGCTTTGTGCAGGCATGGTGTATCAGGGCAAGCAGATCGGCGTGGTACAAGTGTTTTCCGATCAAATCCGTCGTTTCTCGCAGTTCGAGCATGATCTTTTGCGTGCGGTGGCTCAGCTTTTAGCTGGGGCGATTGAGAATGCCAGGCTGGCGGAGCAGCAGATGGAAGCGATGCGCGTGCAAAGGCAGCTTCAGGTTGCCAGCAGTGTGCAGCAGCGGATGTTGCCTTCAAAGGTGCCCAGCCTGCCGGGATTGGAATTGAGTGCGCGTTTCGTGCCTTGCTTTGAGTTGGCAGGCGACTTTTATGACTTCATTGAATTGAACAAAGCCATCGGCCTGGTCATCGGCGATGTGGTGGGTAAGGGATTGGCTGCCAGCCTGCTGATGGCTTCCGTGCGTGCGAGCCTGCGTGCCTATACGCAGGATGTTTATGACCTGGATGAAATCATCAGCCGGGTCAACGACAACCTGGTGCGCGACACGCTGGATAATGAATTCGCCACGCTGTGGTATGGCACGATTGATCTGCAAACGCGTCGGCTGACGTATTGCAACGCTGGCCAGGAAGCGCCGCTGCTTCTGCGAGGTGATGAGATCATTCCACTCGATGTTGGTGGCATGTTGATCGGCGTCTCGCCTGGTGAGGCGTATCAGAAGAGCGTCATCGACCTGAAGCCACACGACCGACTGGTGCTTTATACGGATGGCCTGACCGATGCGATGAACTTTGAAGGCAACAAGTTCGGCAAGCAGCGGTTGATTCAGGCGATGCGCAGCGCCCCGGAGCCGACAGCCAAGTCCATGCTCAATCATGTGCTTTGGGAAATGCGCCGATTCGTCGGCCTGAAGGAAGCGATTGATGATGTCACCATTGTGACCCTGCGCGTCAACGAGAGCCAGTTGATGGTTGATGGCGCGGGGATATGAAGCAGAAACACGAAAACTCTTTGCTGGACATCGCTGGTGTTGACTTGCACGACTTCTTGCTTGCTATATGGAAGGGTAAAGCCCATAGCAGGCAAAATACGAATTTTCAAAATGCATATAAGTCATTATTTTATAACGTTTTGCATTAATTCTCTCTACGCCCTAATAATGTTAATAAGGGTGTAAAAACGTGCCATAGGCGTAGGAATACGCCTATCGCATGACTGTAGCTCGGGCGTAAAAGAGAGTGCACGAAGGTGAATGTCCCCGAGCATTTCAGACTTATTCAGCGACGCGAATTTGATATAATAAAGTTGATGAAGTTTGCACAATTTTGCCCCCGGAAGCCCCCGCGCTGGTGTTCGCATCGGCCGGGGGTTTTGCTTTGGCCGCAGCGATAGGTCATCGCGATCAGCACGCCCTCTAGCTGGCGTTAAGAGTCATGACAAGAGCTTGGTTCGGCAGCAGTCACGGACACCGTCAGCAGCCTGTCACGGGCGGCGAATGGTCAGTTGGTCAAGTCGCTCATCTGGCTGAACCACTGCGGTTCGGAAAGATCGGCGGGATGATCACGACAGTAAGCCATGAAGCTGCAGTTGGATTCGATGGCTTTTAGATCGTGCGCCGCACTGGCCTGAAGATCTGCGAGCGTGTAGCCACCCGATGAGCGTGGGGTTGCGGTTCTGTTGGCTGACGCTGGTGACTTATGCCACTTCTTAATGACGGCTTCAAGCTGATCCTGCGTGACATGACCAAGTTGGTAGTCGGTGTTCTCCCATACGGCCATGCGGTGTGGCCTATCCTCTGTGTTCTTGCCCTTACGCGCCCAGGTGCCGGGCAGCTTCATGATGTGTGATGGATTGCCCACCGTGGTGTCGATGTCTATCTCGTCGCTGGAGAATCGATGTGACACGGCCTGCAGAAAGGATTGCACCACGGGCTTCTGATCGACGGACAGGTTGATGCCGTAGTACAGGTGATAACCGTTGCCACTCATCACCCGCAAAGGCTCAGGGAAGCTGAACTCCCCAACTCGGTGGCAATCGTCAGGGCACAGTCAAGGGCACGCTGACGTTCTTCTTCAGTGCTGCTGCATTTGCTGGGTCGCTTGGGATCAATGTCAATCACCACGGTGCGCAGGCTGTCGATGTCGGCATCACTGGTGGTGTCATGGGCATATTCCATCAGGCCATTGATGGTCAAGCCAGGCGAACTCTTGCGGGGGTTGATGGTGAAGTGGGTGCCACTGGCGATGAACTGCTGGTCGAACTGGGTTAATGCCTGGCTCAGTTGATCCACATCGTCATACAGCCCAGTGTAGATGGACGGACGACCGGATGTCCAAGACTGCTGATCACGCGGCTGCACGTTGATGGCACGAACTTCGACCGGAGAGTCAGACAAAGGCCAGGTCGCCGTGACCTGCTGGAGGAAGGGACGGGTGAGGGTGGCGTCGTTGAATGCAACCATAGAGATAGCTCCTGCGGCTTTGCCGCGGTAAGGGGGCGCGCAAGGCGCGCGCGACAATGTTGTTTCCGGATCAGAATATTCTGATCAATACGGAGGACTGCTTGCACCGTGGGGAGTTGAAGTTCATCCCTGAACAGGTGCTCGCAGCGTCATGACCTTGTTATATATAGGCCATAGTTCGATTATATCAGAAGTTGTTTGGACTTTAGAACAACCATGTCATAATCTTATTCCGCGATGCCAGAATGATGGACTCTATGCTATGATCGGCGCTTAAAAACGCCATTTGCGCGTCGTGAGCGCCGATTCCACGTGCTGAGAAGATAATGATAAAATATTTTGCGAAAGCGTGAATATGGGGTTGTGATCGGTGTGGGGCGAGGCAATCCGTGCGTTGATTGTCGCATTGTTGCACGTAATTAATGAAGATGAGGGGGGATGGAATAAGCGGTAATTAAATGTGGTTCTTGGTTAAGATCGCGCTCGCACTTCCGTTTCTTCCTGGCACGTCGGCCTACGGGCGGAAGGTTGGATGGTTGTTATTTGTTATGTATTCGACAAGAAGTGACAAGAAGTCTTGAGTGAACGCAGTAAGTCGAAGAACATCTGCAGCCGAGACGGAAGTGTCCCAGGGCGGCGGGACGAACTGGTGCAAAATTGCGCGATGACATTACCCATTTTGACTTTTGTTAGATTCGCATGAATTTGATGCGATTGCTTGCCAAATCCGCATTAAGGAGTCTGCAATTGCAGCGCTTCAATACTGCCGACGTGGTGGTTTCAGGGCTCCAGCTCATAACCCAGTGCTTTGATTACAGGCGCGAGGACAGGCAAGGCTGGGGCCAGTTGATCACGGTAACGTTGCCATCGACCGACAGCTTTGCGATTCACCGGGGCGGTCACTGCCTGGTAGCTTGGCGTACGCACTAGTCTCTCGCTGGAGGCTTGATGGAACGCCAGTACATCGTCGCGCCAATCAAGGTTTAGTAAAGTGATCAGCTTGCGAGCGTGGGTTTCGAAATCATCCACCATCTCTTCATAGCGAACTTCCAGATAGCTTGATGGTGGAAGTAGATCACGAAAGTGAAGCCAAAGCGACATGTACCAGACATACCGCTTGGCACCCGAGACGATGTCCTGAAAGTGCATGCTGAAACTGTTCACCGGAAAAGGCTGCATAAAACAAGACAGCAGCACATCGCGCGGGTCGCGCAGCATCACCACATAACGAGCATCAGGAAAGACGCGAATTAGAGTCGGTACGAATGGAAAATTGTCCGGTGACTTGTCCATCAGGAGTCTACCTTTGAGCGGCTGCGCGAGCATGCCCTCCGCCTCCGTGCGGTACTGACTGCGCAACCGAGCAAGCTCCTGCTCTTTGAGAGAATCCAACATGTCATGAAAAGACGTGTCCGGTGGACAAGCAGACTTCACTCCGCCATGCACACCGCTGGCGAGAGGTCTTTCATCAGCAGCCAAGACATCCGGATGTGCATCCAGCACGCGCTCCATCAGCGTGGTGCCCGATCTTGGATGGCCCAACAGAAAGGCGTGACGACCTTGATCAGCAGGCGGCTGCCGCACCCAGCGGCTGACCATGTCAGCCTGCAAGCCTAAACATATCGTTTCAGCTTCCTGTCGGGATAGCTCGCTTTGCTCTTTGGCATCGTCTGCTAAATGGGACTGGATCGCTTTACCCGCTGACCATAATTCCCAAGCACGTACAACATCCCCTTCACGGTCAGCCATCGATGCAAGTTCGTAGTGGGCGCGCCAGCGCAGGTGCGCAGGCAGGCTTAGATCCTGGATCAACTTCGCAAGTTGTTCGCGGGCCTGATCTTCCTCGCCGCAACGGCGGTTGAGCATCGCCAGATACAGACAAGGGAACTGCGCATTCGGATCGAGTTTGATTGCGGCCTGTACTTGCTCGCGCGCAAGTTCGACCTGATGCGTCCGCTCATAGACTTCCGCCAAGCCGCACCGAATGGAGGGGTTGTCGGGTGCTAATTCAGCAGCTTTCTGATAGCAAGCCATCGCCTTGTCAGCAAAACCGGCAATCTGATAGGTTGCTCCCAACTCGGCCAGCACGTAAGCATTCTTGCCCGCAAGTGCTGCAGCTCGCTCCTGAAGTTCAATCGCTCGCCGGCTATTGAGAATACGGGTGTAAGTCTGCCCCGCTTCTGTGAGCAACAATACATTATTGTGATGCTCACATAGCAATCTTTCGTACAGGTCAAGGGCTTCGGTCGTGCGTTGCTGCTTGGCCAGCATCCGGGCCTGATTCAGTAGCGTGGAATCCAGCTGAGATATCGATTGGACACCTTTGTTCTTGGAGGCAGTCAAACCACGCTGCTGCTTTCTTTTTTGGATGCGCTTTCGTCTGGCCATGGGTGTATCGTAATTGAAAAAGACAGGCCTGATGACCAGACCTGCCTTTGAAGTTTTTGATTGTCGTGCTGAACAAACAGCACCCGCAAATGCTAGCGTCGTTCTTTAACGACGGCGGATCAGTGCCAAGCCGCCTAGACCGAGCAATGCCAGCGAGGCGGGCTCGGGAACGAGGGCGAGATAAATGCCATCGCCGTTGCCATCGCCATATCCAGCGGCGAAGAGCAGGTCGCCTTGGTCGTTGATATCGATGTACCGGCCAAGGTCGTCGATTTCGACGAGCACGCCGTTGCCGTCCATCAGCATATCGCCGACTGACACTACTTGGGAGATATCGCCTGTTCCGGTGTTGACGACGAAGATGGCTTCATCACCAGCGGCGTTATCCGCCCAGAAGGCAGCCAGCGAGCCATCAGCGGTGAGGATAGGCGGGAAGCCGGGGCCGTCACCGGTGCCCAGTGATGCACCAATGATGCCATCACCTTCCACAGCCAGTTCAAAGTAGCTTGCACCATCATCATCGGTGAAGACCAGAACGTCTGCGCCCGTCGCATCCTGAGCCCAGAACAGCACATCGCCATCTTCGGAGACGTCAAATGAACTGTTGCCGATGGTGTTGTAAGGGCCTGTCAGATCGGTGTAGACCGGAGCCAGAGGATCCGAGGTGACGTCAAACTTGGCGAGAATCTTGTTGCCACCCACGGTGACGGCTGAGACATAGTGGTCGCCGGAGGATTGGCCGGTGCTGACAAAAGTGAATGGGCTGGTTGGTTCCACCGCATCGTCAGAGGCGAGGACGTTCGGTACCAAGCCATCAAAGAGGACGATGCTTTCACCGCCGGAGAAACCGCCGGTGGACCATGACAAGCCAGCCTTGGTTCCATCGTTGGACAAGGAGGTGGTCGTGTAGTCATCCTTACCGATATCAACGGTGGTCACGACGTCCGGCGTTCCGGGGGTGTAGGTGTAAGCGCCCTTGCCCAGTGTCTGACCAGCGATATCGAAGCTACCGGTGCTAAACGGCGAGTACTCGAAAAGCAGGGTGCCGTCATCAGCCAAGTTGCCGGTGTTCATGCCCAAGCCGTCTTTAACGGTCAACAGCCCACCACTGGCGTTCTGGCCGTACCAGATCGCGTCTTCACGCTCGGTGAAGCCGTAGTAGAAGTGACTGCCGGTCGCGTGGTTATACTCAAATGCCACATGCCGATCGTTGCTCACCGCGAGAAGGTCTGACAAGCCAATGTCCTGGCTGCCAAACGAGTTGTCAGGCAGGTTGAATTCGGCACCATTGCGGTCCGAAGCCTGCAGTTCAAAACCAATGTAGTTCGGCAATGATGCCTGTGCTGAACCTGCTGCCAGAACACTGGCTGTACCTGCAGCCAGCAAAATCTTGCCAAACTTTCCACCCTTGTGTGATAGATTCATCAATCTTCTCCCAATAAACGTACATAAAATCTCACCCACCACTTCGGTGGATTTCCGTCAAAATAAAGTACGGCTGGGTTTGTTGAGGATCCCTTACTCAACTCTCTGCTCTTCCAACCGCCTACTCCTATGGACAATGTACCTCATGTGCTTTCCCTGTCAATAGGCAAATCATCATTTTTACTAATATCAGTGCAAAATGTCGCCAAGATACGTCTCTGTAAATGCTTGACGCTCCCAACAACCGGGGATAGACTGCGATTAGTATTTTTGATAGTTACGAAGCCGTTAAATGCGCCACATTGTAGTATTTGGAGTGAATCGGCTTCTGTGAGTATCAGCCCAGATGAAGGTGTCCCCTTGAAAGTGAACCGATCCGGTATTCGACTGCCTGCCGCAAACCGTGCAGGCTTCACGTTGGTCGAAATGCTGGTGGCTCTTGCCATCATTCTGATTCTCATCGCGGTTCTGGCAGTCGCAGCCCAAGGGCCGATCATGAAGGCTGTCCGGACCATGAATACCACCTCTACCCTGCAGAGCCTGGAGAGCATCCACGAAGATTTTCGCGATCTGACCAATGGGCCGGCAAGGCTGAAAAATGCCCCGGATAATGACTGGTCAGACTCCATGGACTTATTCCTTCAAGATGCGGTCAAACTGGAGGGCCCGAAAGCGATCCTCGATAATCTCGGGGATGAAGTGTTCAAGAACGGCAAAGTCCTGGACGGCTGGGGCAATGAAATCGTCATGTGGGGCGACCCACAAGGTAAGGCCCGATGGTTCTGGTCGTTCGGGGCGGATGGTGTGAATCAAAGCATGCCTTCAGAGTCGCCGCACAATGACAACGATTCGTTTGGCAACCCGGTAAAAGGTGACGATATCGGTGGCAACGCCAACCAGGTGCAAGACTGAGATCGCGGATGTATTGACCATGAACCAAGCCCTGTATAAAAAGCAGACCAGCAGCACGCCCTGTCGCAGAGTCCGCTCAGCCTTCTCCTTGGTGGAGTTACTCACGGTGATGGCTATTTTGAGCGCACTGATCGGCATCGGCGCGTTGTCCTACCTGCAGATGGCAGATGGCTTCGCGTTCTCATTGGCCCAAAGCCAAATCAGCGCGCAACTGAACGCTGCGCGGACGCTTGCTGTTGAAGAGCGAAAAAGAGCAGGCTTGCTGATTCACTGGCTCGAAGGCGAGCAGGTCGAAGTGCAGTTGATCGAGCAATCGGAAAATTCAGGTCGCTGGATTCCAATGCAAGGTAAGTCCCCGATGAAGTTCAGCAATGCTGTCACAGTGCGCTCGCTGGAACAGCAGGACAACTGGCGCGATGACGAGCCGCGCTTTGTCCGCTTCGCAATTGGGTTCCATTCTGATGGCTCACTTCTGACCACCTCAAGTATTACTCACTATGACCAAAATAATGATGGCACGCTGTATCTGCTTGATGACAGCGGGAACCGAATCGCGGGACCGAGCGGCCTATACCAGAAGGACCCCAACGACTTCGAAAGTGTGCCTTTTACTTCCTCCATGGTCATCATCATGAAAAAGACAATGGAAGAAGAACTCATAGCACGGCATGGAGAGACGTGGACACAAGTTCAGGAAGACGACTGGATTATTAACACCTGGCTTGACGACAAACCCAAGTCAAACATGGTGCTTAACCGCTACACCGGCCGCCTGCTGCGTTACCAGGAGGAACCGTGATTTCCCCACGCAGCAAGCGCATCCTGCCTCATTTGATGCAGCAGACTCGCAGGTTAAACGCACAACCTGCCTCACGCTGTAGAGCTTTTTCATTGGTAGAAGTGCTCATGGCAATGGGCATTCTCACACTCGGGGCCGTCGCTGTGCTGGGTTTACTCGCGACCGGGATGAAAGCGCAATCGGATGGTTTGCGTGACTCTTGGGGGATGCGTGCGGCGCAGAATTACGCTGCCATGCTCCGCGCCACCCGACCTGAACTGACGGGCATCAGCAGCAGTACTTTCGCGCAGCTTTCCGCAGGTGACCAATCGCAACTGCCCGATGCAGAGACGGAGATTGATGGCAGAGATGTTGTCGTCCTCGGGCGCAACACAGACTCACTGATCTGGAGTGAGAATTCGTATGCACAAGATTTCAATGTCGATATGAGCGGCGGCATGCAGTTGGCGGTCTTCGCTCACGATGACGCAGAGCCAGGCAACCTCATCGAACAAAGCGTGACCATCACCAATAACGTGGCGCAGAACGCCAGCGACAGCATTGTGGGGAATTTGTCAGGCAGTACAGACCTTGCTGCGAACCAATGGGTCCTGCTCGAGTCGCAGGACAACGGCCAGGCGTATGTGGTTCGCGTTGTTGGTGCAGATACCGTGCTTCCGGCACCACCCAAAGGGGACTATCGTCTGTTGCGTACGGAGCCTGCTGCTTCTGGCATCGTTTTAGTGTGGCTGAACTCGAGAGACTGATGCAATCAATGCCCAACCAATTTGACTGCTGCCCGGACGTCGCTGCCGCGTCGCCTTGGCGCTCTGCTTGCTCAGGCAACACCCGCGAACGCAAACCAAAAGCAAACGCATTCACTTTGATGGAAATGCTCGTAGCCATGGCCAGCGTTTCGATCCTGCTAACGGTCGTGGCGGTCATGATCTCCAACGCAGTTTTCGTCGTGCGTTCAGGCACTGCTTTAAGCGACGCCAGTACCGAAACGCAAACACTGGAAGTGAATCTCCGGCGTGACCTGCGCAATATCGCTCGCGATGGATTTATGGTTATCCGAGGGGCGAACAAAACCTACGCCGGCGACAGCTTCGCCACCGATCAACTGTTCTTCTTTTCCAACGTCAACCAACGCTCGGTCAATGAAGATGCGCAATGGAGTGGAGTAGATTCGTCGGGCGTTGTCCGCGTGTGGTACGGCCACCTTGAAACTGACTCCTTTACTTCGCCATTTGATTTCGAGGGGTACGCCCATTGGGCACTCGGACGGCAGGACATGCTGCTTAACCCAATGGTCTCTTCTGGCAACACAAGTAGTTTCCGCGCGGATTCACTCTGGGCAGCGGACGTACATGATGGCAGCAAGGATGTGGTCGCCCAAAGTCTGCTGGACATTCGCAATCAGGTAGAGCAGGCTGGCGGGTTGTCTTCGCAGCGAAGCCGCATTCTGGATGCGTGCAATCGACTGCAAGGCCAACGCTGGGTTGAGGATGGCGACCTCATGAAAATTCATGCCCTGCTGGCCGCCAATTGCTCGGATGTGCGCATTCAATTCGCGGGCGACTACAACAACGATGGGGAACTGGACACAACTGGTGGTCGAATCCAGTGGTATGGCATGAACTTGGAAGGCGGAGGCAGCACCAACACAGGCGAGAGTCTCATCGACGGAAGCAACAGTTGGGTGTTCGGCTACGACCAGGAACAAACGCCTTGGCCGAGGTTGATCCGCTTCACCGGCAGACTCTACGACAGCAACGTCAGCATCGAAGACGGCAGGCAGTTCCAGATCATAGCTGAGGTGGGCAACGGCTTTGCTTCGGAGGGCAATTGAAGATGGCTCACCATCACAACAGACATCAATTGCAGAGTCGCGCAGCAGCACCACGCGCGAATAGCAGGACCCAAAAACATGCCAGCCGCCAGCGCGGCTTGGCGTTGTTGACCGTCGTCTTTGCATTGGTTGTGCTTGTCGTGCTGGGCACGGTTTACCTGATCATCAGCCAGAATGATCGTGCCGCAGGCCGTGCTGCAGCGCAGCGGAATGCAGGTGATGCGGCAGTGTCTGAAGTGGTGGACATGATCGGCGAGCAAATCGCTGAGGAACTGATTCGCTATCACCAACTGCGGGCCCAAAGCGGACTCACCGGTGCACAGCAGGATGAGGTGGATCGCCTTTACTGGACGTACCCCACCGCCGACCGCCCGTGGTTGTCATCGTGGGACGGTTGGCGCGATGATTCTGTGGCCTACACCAACGGGTACCACCCTTGGAACCGCTGGCCTCAGCTCAGCAAGTTCGGCCCTTTCGTGGACATTCGCAATCCTTTGAACGATCTGGCGGATCAGAGCTATCGCAATGTGGCCATTCCCCATAACCCCAACGATCCCGATTCCAATCCTAATGCCTGGGGAGATTTCAACGAGGAACGAGCCAACATCTGGACGACCGTGCTAGGCAACACCGATGCGAAATATACGAGGCTGCCCATCACGTCCTACGACGGGTTGACGTGGGTCGCAGCTATTCGTGTCGTGGACGCGTCGGGCATGGTCAACGTCAACGTCGCTTCGCAGGTGTACGACCCCGGTGCAGACTTAAGCAATCCCAACACGGATGTCGCGATTGGGAAAACGCCTGCCGATTTGGACCTGTTGGGCCTCTTGGCGCGGGTCGATCGCTGGGGCGCATCGTCATCTGCTCCCTCCGGTTCCGACTTGCTGACGAACTGGACAGCAAACACGCATGGCTTCTATGCCTCCCGTGGCTTACCCGCCAACTCCCTGAACACACAAGCCGATCGCGACAGCTTCTGGGACAACTATGGCAATAACCTGGGTGCGATCTATCGAGGCCAGTCCAATCTGCGTGCTTTCGGTTCCGCCAGCGAATGGGCTTTGCTCTTTGGGACGCAGAGTCGCGGTTCAGACCTTTTTAGAGGCCTGTTCGGCACGAATCCCTATGGCAGCACCAGCTTCTCCGCAGATGACTACGTTGATGATCCTCGCTATTACCTCACCACCTTCAACGGCGAACGCCTGCTGAACGTAGCAACCGTCGGCAGCCGAACCGAAATGCCCCCGTGGATCGACCGCCTGGATGGCGAGGAAGGTTACAGCCACACGTTCAGCAACGCCAACCCGCTGCCTTATTACAAGCTTGATCCCAACGCCCTGAGCGGATCGCAACTGGCCTTGGCCTTCCAGGCCATCCTCTCAACAGGAGGCAATCCCTACGGAGGCACGAACCAGGCTGCCACCGATACCGCAGGCTCACTCGCTGCCAACCTGCTCGCCTACCGCAATGCGACCACTTCCGACATCGGGCTGGCCTCGGTCACGGACGGGCCGCGCACCTACTATGGCATGGAACGCCAACCCTTCATGGTCGAAGTCATGACCCTCGCAGTGCGCCAGGACCGCGCGGATGGCGAAGGCGATCCGCAAGATGCAGACTTTCTCATCACCGCAGAAGAACCGGTCGAACGCTACATCCTCGTCGAACTGCGCAACCCCTTTGACGCTGACATTAACCTCAGCGAGTATTACCTCAAGGTCGATCAGGCCGACCCCGTCCGGCTCTCAGGCACGCTCAAAGCGAAAAGCATCATGGTGCTGTACAGCAACGCCCAGGGAAGTCCCAGCAACGACCGCGAAGGCCAGTTGCGCACCCTTGCGGAAGACCTGGCAGGCAACTTCCCCGGAACGGGTAATGCAGGCGATCATGTCCGGGCCGTCAACATCAATGACTGGGGCGACGGTGAGTTCCTGCTGATCTACCGAGCCGGTGGGAACGATGTCGTGATCGACCGCATCCGCCCTTCCAACGATGACGATGACGACTGGCCAGCCGAGGCTCCCAACGACAACACCAACGTGGGTTCAGACGAAGGCATCGCCACCGCCGCGGCAGCCCTCAGGCGCGACACCCGAGCCAATCGCTTCTTCGGCTTCGAATCCGGAGGCCTGCCCAATTACATCTACGAACGACCTGCCTCCAACGTGGTGGCTGTCGCAGGCACTGCCGGTGCCCCCGCGACGCAGGGGGACCCTGGCGCGAACACCGCCCTCTTGACAGGCAACGCCGACCCTTCACAGATCGGCGAAGAAACAAAAGATGCTGAACTGGATGGCAACAACTGGCCCGCCCCGCAGCAACTGATCATCAAGAATGATGACCTCGAAGACATCGGCGAAATCGCCCTGCTCCCCACCGTCTGCCATTGGCATGAAGCAACCCCCGATAATTCAAAAACGTTCTCCGAGCTCATGGCCGAGCGTTACTTCCTGATGAAGAACGTCGCAGGTAATCGGCCCAACACGTCGCTGACCATCGTCGGTAACGGACGCCACTTTGAGCAGAACGCAGGTGGATCGGAAGCCGAGCAACTTGAATGGTCTCGCTACGCTGCTGCCATGGCGCGAGCGGGCCGCCTGCGGTACACGGAATACATCCGCACCGCTGAACCTCGCCTGCCGGTCGCGATGATGATCTTCGATGCTTTCGACATCGTCGCTGCAGAACTGCCCGGCGACCGCAACCTGCTGCCAGGCCGACTGAATCTTAACACCGCCCGAGCCCGCAGCTTTGATGCCTTACCTTACTGGTCGGATCAGACCCGAGGCTCCATCGCTGGTCCGGGTGATGCCGCCAAGGCCTACCGCGAGCGTGCAGACGTCAGCCCGGGCATGGATATGTCAGGCGCAAATGGTCGCGAAGCTGTCAACGGCTTCGACACCAGTCTGCGCGATGAGCGAGGCTATCGCTCCATCGGCGAACTCCTCGCCTTGCAGGCCCTGCCCCCTGCAACGGGTGGCCGCGCTACGCGAGTCGAACCCGCCATCAACCTCAGTGCGATCGACTTTACCGATACCGAAATCCACCGCGCTGCCGACCGCACCGAAAACAGCCAAAATCTGCTGCCTGCCTACAATCTGCCCAACGACATCCTAAGCAACCGCCTGATGGATGAAACCCGCAACGACACCGCTGTCGATGACATGGAAGAACAGGTCTTACTGTTCCGCAAGGCAGCGAACCTTGTCACTTTGCGCAGCGATGTGTTCATCGCCGGCGTCCGACTCAAGGGACTGTGGTATGATCGCGAGGAGAATCGCTGGCGTGTAGCGACGGAACGCTACTTTTACGTGATGTACGATCGCAGCAACGTCAAAGAGCCAGGCGACAGGCCTGCAGTGCTATGGATGGTCGAAAGACGTTGAAAGGATTCACTGCCATGAGCGCGACGTTTCGTAATAGTCACCTCATCTGCATATGCATCTGCCTGAGCTTGATCTCAACTGCCGGGGCTGAACAACCAACCCCCACAGTCGCCAAGCCGCAGCAACAGACTCAAAGCGACCAACCTCGCACCACGCAAGCCACCCCCGCCAAACCCGCCGACTCTCCGCTGCATCGCTATGTCGTGATCGACGAGAATGACAACTATGCATTGATCGACAAGACCGGCAAGATCGTCGCTCGAACAGAAATCGCCGCACGAGGCAACAAGTCCGTGGGCCACATGGTCTTTGACTTCGAGAGAGGCATCGCCCCCTACCGGGTTGGTACCTCCTACGGCTGGCTTGACGCTCAAGGGAATGTCGTCGTGGAGCCGGAGTTCGACAGGCTAGGTACTGTTCAAGAAGGCTACGTGCCCGTTCAAATCAACGGCCGATGGGGCCTTTACACCGTTGATGGAGAGGTCGCGGTCCCCGCCCGGTTTGACACTATCTCCGCAGTCAGCGAAGGCATTGCTCTGTTTGCGACAAGAGAGCCCGACCAGTTTCAATTGACCGAGCAAGAACGCTCACGCGTTGAATCCCTTATCGATGATTTAAGTAGCCAAGAATTCTCCCACCGTGAAAAAGCAACAGAAGCGTTGGTTAAGTTCGGCGAGCGAGCCGCCCCCCTGCTGCAAGAAGCCGCGCTCGGCGACGACATTGAAGTGGCTGCCCGCGCGAAAGCTCTGCTAACCGAGCTGAAAAAGAAAGGCGACCCCCAAGTGCATCGGCTGGAACGACCCGTCGTCGGAGCCATCGATGTACAAGGCAACATCATCATCCCCCCACGCTTTGCCAGCATCGTTGCGTTTTCAGAAGGTTTGGCTCTCGCCCGCTTATCCCCCGATGAAAAACTCGGCTACATCGACACCAAGGGCCAATGCGTCATCAAACCGCAGTTCGACTGGGGCTACGAATTTCACGAAGGCAAGGCACTCGTGCGCATCAACGGGCAGTACGAACTACGCAACCGCAAAAACGAAACCGTGCTGCAAATACCTCAGGGCCTGACCATCAACGCCTTCCACTCATGCCCCCAGCGGCTGGTCGTCAAGAAAAACAATCACGTCGGCTTCATGGATCGATCAGGAAACATTATCGGCGACATCGCCTACGACGAGGTCGGCAGCTTCCACGAAGGACTCGCCAAAGTCCGCGTCGGCAACCGCTGGGGATATGCTAATCTCAAAAGCGAAATCGCCATCAAGCCGCAGTTCAGCGTCGCTTTCGATTTCAAAGGCCCGCTCGCCAAGTTCCGTACCAAAGACCATTGGGGCTTCGTCAACCAACAAGGCGAAATCGTCTATCGCTGGTCGGAATAACTTCACGAACTCCCCGCCAACTCCACCAAGCCTTCGCGCCCTTAACGGCGTCACCTGCACAGTGCGTCAAGTGATGCAGGATCATCGGGCCACCCTTATTCCTCCTCCATCTCTCGCACGGAGACGCGATCCACCCGTTTCTTTGCGCTTTGGTATTCCGTGATGAGTTGATGCATGCGCACAACGTCTGTCAGGTCTATCTGGTCACCCGCCTCCGGTTCACGAAGCTTGTCTCGGACAAGACTCAGTGCCTTTTGGAATTTCTTTTCAACTTCAACCGTTGGCCACCATATTCTGAACTGTTCTAACAATTTCTTATAGCTGGCATAATCGTTGGGACCATCGCCGTGTTCAAAGTATTGAGTCTTCTTCACGCCATCGATGGTGTAGGACT
Source organism: uncultured Phycisphaeraceae bacterium (assembly GCA_964546335.1). GTDB lineage: Bacteria > Planctomycetota > Phycisphaerae > Phycisphaerales > Phycisphaeraceae > CAZJJN01. The sequence continues at coordinate 44,931 of CAZJJN010000017.1, read as the reverse complement.
TGCACCATCTCTTGCTGCTCTTATGCAACGAGAGCTCCTTCCCGGATTTTGGTTTACGCGCCATGCCAACACCCCTTTCGATCAGGTCATGATGGGGCGATGCTAGCAAGCAGAGGAATAGGCGTAAAACAGGCGTAGATTGAAAAATAGGCGTAAAATAAAACGCTGTAAGTTATAAAAAAACAAACGCTTGCGTGATGCAAGCGTTATATCAAGTGCCCATGGCAGGATTCGAACCTGCACTCCCTTGCGAGAACCGCCACCTGAAGACGGCGCGTCTGCCAATTCCGCCACATGGGCCTGCGTTTCAATTGTCGAGCCCTTCAGTTTAGATCAATCCGCCACGTCGTCAAGTGAATTGCCAACCCCACCAGCTCGAAAAGTAGCCGCACCGGCAGTGTTTTTCGGGCGATCCAGGCAATACACACGGATTTTGCCCGACCGGGCTTTCAAGGTCACGCGATTTGCGCTATCCTTAACGATTCGGTTTGCGGGAGACATCAATGTCGCTATTGGAAACTTGGGCCCCTCTGTTTTACGGGCCAACAAGATTACGCGGACGCAGCTACTTCAAGGATGGCCGCGTCACACGCCAACCGCTGGGAGAGGATGAGGTTGCGCGCGCCATCGTGCGTGGCAGCGAGAACTATCTCGTGACCTTGGGCCATGATGACGATGAGGTTACCCCAACCTGCACCTGCCCGGACTTCAAGAAAGGCAACTACTGCAAGCACATCTATGCGGTGCTCATGGACCTGCAGGAGAACGGCCCATACGAAGGGGCAGACATTGAACCGGCAGAGAGCGGGTCGGCCCCGGCGATGCCCAAAGCCAAGCGTCGCGAGGAAGGCGTTCGCCGATCTCTCCGCTCAGAGCCGGAGTGGGCCACGCGCCTGACTCTCCTGCGCCCGTCGGGTGGCAACCAGTTGCCCAATGTGCTTTTGCCTGAGCAGAAATTGGTGACGTACCACGTCCTGCCCCACCGCTGCCGGGAACATAATGCGTTGATCTTACAGGTGCGCCAGCGCACGCCCATTCGTTCGGGCTGGGGCAAATCGCGCGAGATAAAAATCAGCCGGGACACCGTGACCCAACTGCCCACGGAAACTGATCGGCAAATCTGCGGCCTGCTGCTTGGCTCACTGGGCATTGATGAAGATGACCTTTATCCGCGTTGGACCAGTGAGCGAGGCCACGGCATGTTCCGCGTGCCCGCGACCATTCAGCGCAACCTGATGGAAAGGCTTTGCGAAACGCGCCGATGCTTCATGGATGTGGAAGAGGCTGAACGCCCCCTCACCTGGGATCGAAGTGAAGGCACTTGGACAATTTGGCTCAAAGCCACGGAGCGCGATCAAGGTTATCGCTTCCAGTTGTTCCTGAGACGTGAGCAGCGCGATCTGGATGTCGATGAGCCCAAGGTTGTCTTGGGTGGGCCCAGTGGGATCCTGATTTACCGACAAATGGTGATGCCTTTCGATGACAACCGAGCCTATCGCTGGGTGCAGCAATTTCGCGAGGATCGCAATCGGTTTTCTCATCGGGAAGCCATCGAAGTGGATCGGCCTGACTTAAGGCGGTTCCTTGACCGACTGTTTCTGCTGCCACATTTGCCCAATCTGGATTTTCCCGAGTCACTGCCACGCCCGTTCCAACGGGTCGTGCCTGTGCCGGTGATGCAGATTCATTCCCCCGAGCGCCAAGGCAATAACAACAACGGCTCAGCCACACGGGGCAACTTGAAAGCTCAGATTCGCTTCCGCTACGGCGATGTCGATGTGCATCCGCAACAACCGGGCCGTTATGTCGGCGTGCATCTTCAACCGGTCGGCGATGATGATGAGCAAACGCCAAGCAACGATCCCAACCAGATGGGCTTGGGTTTTGCAACGGACGATGAATCCGCCCCCGATGGTGACGAGGCGACCGTCATCGAGCGCGACCTTGATTTTGAAAAGGAAGCCCTGTCGCTTCTGCCTGAGTTAGGCTTTCGTACCAACAGCGTGGCGGATGAAGATGACTTGCTTTTACCCGGCGAAAGGTTGGGGGAAGCGGTGAATCGGTTGATCATTGGTGGATGGGACGTCACCGCAGATCGGCGGGCGCTGCGCAGGCCAGGCACGATGCGGCTGTCGATTGTTTCAGGCATCGACTGGTTCGACCTGAAAGGTGGCGTGCGATTCGAGACGGATGACGGTGAGGAAATAGTTTCTCTGCCTGACATTCTGCGGGCAGCTCGCTCAGGTCGGGCCATGATCACACTCAGTGATGGCTCGGAAGGTCTGCTGCCTGAGGAGTGGCTGAAAAGTCATGGCCTGTTGACCGCAGTGGGTGAGGTTGAAGATGAGTTTGTTCGCTTCAAAAATTCACAGGCTGCTTTGCTCGATGCGATGCTTGCAGAGCAGGATCTGGAAGAGGTCGATGAGAAGTTTGCGGCTGCACGCGAAAGGCTGCGTCAGTTCAAACAGGTGCAGCCGATCAATGCTGGCGAGAAGTTCAAGGGTGAGCTGCGCAGTTATCAGCGTGATGGCTTGGGCTGGCTAGGTTTCTTACGCTGGTTCTCGATGGGTGGCATCCTGGCTGACGATATGGGTCTGGGTAAGACCATTCAGGTGCTGGCGATGCTGGATCGACTGTACCTGAGTCAGCCTAAGGAAGAAGACAAGGAACTGGCGGACATGTTCCCGCAAAGTCAGCGACCGACGCTGGTCGTGGCTCCGCGCTCTGTCGTTTACAACTGGCTGGATGAAGCCAAGCGATTCACCCCCAAGCTGAAGGTGCTTTCCTATTCGGGAACGGAGCGAGACAGCTTGCGAGCCAGGTTCGACAATCAACATCTGATCATCACGTCGTATGGCCTGCTGCGTCGGGATATTGAAGACCTGGTCAATTATGAATTCGAGTATGTCATTCTCGACGAAGCCCAGGCGATCAAGAACCCAAGTTCGCAGGGAGCCAAGGCTGCGCGATTGCTTCGGGCCGAGAACAGATTGGCATTGACCGGCACGCCTGTTGAGAATCACCTCGGTGATCTGTGGTCGATCTTTGAGTTTCTTAACCCCGGCATGCTTGGCGCAAGCTCTCAATTTTCAGAAATGCTCCGTGTCGGCGTCAATGACCCGCGCAGCGTGGAGGTGGCCAAGCAGACAGGTGAATCGCTTCGGCCTTTCATTCTCCGTCGCACCAAGAAGCAGGTGCTGGATGATCTGCCAGAGAAGACGGAGCAGACCATCGTCTGCGAGATGGACTCGCGTCAACGGGCGATCTATGACCAGTTGCGCGAGCATTACCGTGGCACGCTGATGAAACAACTGGACAACACGCCGGGCGATTCAGGTGTTGGCGGGTCGGCAATGCTCGTGCTCGAAGCGCTCTTGCGACTGCGACAGGCTGCGTGTCACCCCGCGCTCATCGATCCTGCGCGGGCCGATGCGCCGTCAGCCAAGTTGGAGTCGCTGCTGGCCCAGGTCGAGGAATTGATTGACGAAGGACACAAGGCTTTGATCTTCAGCCAATTCACTTCCTTCCTAGCGCTGGTGCGCAAGGCCTTGGACAAGAAAGGCATCCGCTACGAGTATCTCGATGGCTCAACGCGTGACCGCAAGAAGCCTGTGGAACACTTCCAGAATGATGACTCCGTGCCTTTGTTCCTGATCAGTCTGAAGGCTGGCGGACTGGGCTTGAATCTCACGGCTGCGGAGTACGTTTTCATACTCGATCCGTGGTGGAACCCGGCAGTCGAGCAGCAGGCCATCGACCGGGCGCACCGCATCGGCCAGCAGAATCACGTGTTTGCATATCGGCTGATCTGTGAGGACACGGTCGAGCAGCGGATTGCTGAGTTGCAGGAGAAGAAGCGCGATTTATCCGATGCCATCGTTGGCGAGCAGGAGAATCTGCTGCGCAGCCTGACGCGTGATGATCTTGAAGCCTTGCTGCGGTAATCGTAGTGTTGGTGGCCGGTCTCATGAGTTATTGAAATCGAAGCATTAGTCGTCTGTCTTTAAGCCATACTTTGCCCGATGGTTTTTCTTTATCTCAGGCGTCAGATACCAGACATCGTCTTCGCCTTCCTCTGCCCAATAGCCCATGTGTGGCGGTTTTGCATTGTTGTTTTCTCGATCCATTCCCACTGACCAGATGATGCCTTGTTTTGCATCAAACTGCATGGGTTTGCCTGTGTAAACATCGAGAGGCATCTCCTTCAATATCTTGGCATCGACCAAATCCTGCAACGTCGCTTCCCTGGCTTTCTTCAGATGGTCATGTTTATAGATATGCCAGGCCAAGATGATTCGCGTGGCGTTGCGACGATTCTCTGAATTGTCAAAAGCGCGACGAAAAACATCCAACGACGGAATCACCATCTGTGTCGTGAACCAGGCAGAACGAAGCATTAATGGCCGAAGATAGATCACTCTTTCTTGTGATGTCAGTGATTCGCCACGTTCCATGATCTCCATCACTTTCAAGGTATCAGCTGCAGCAGACTCAATAATCGGACTGAACTTCTCATTGAATTTCTCAAGCATTGCTTCATCATCAAGATGAGCTAACTTTTCATCTAAGTATATCGAGTAGTAAAGGCTCATGACTTGCGCAAAACTAGCCACTGTTTCGTCGATGGCTTTCTTGTAAGCTGCGCTTTCCAAGTCGACAGTCTGCAACCCGACAAAAAGCCCCGGCACTTCAACTTGATTCTTGCCAACAACCTTCCGTCGAATTAAATCCACGCCAAAACGCCAAAACTCACACCGGAGTGTATTCATCTCTGCTTCACGAACCTTCTCATCATCTGGCAGCACACCAAGTAACGTCTGCAGTTCGCCTTCCTTTAACAAATCAGCATTTTCAAGAATTTCTTCATTCATACCGGCAGATATGGAGAGGGACACAAGCGCATCAATCATCACTGGTCTTGCATGCATACCAATGACCGAAAGCTTCTTCCCAATCACAATAGAATGAACCGCTTGCTCATATTCTCCGTGGTGCATCTGTAGATCAATACATAACATCAGATGATTCGAGATGCGTCTCATGGAACCGAGATACTGCATATCACTAAAGAATACGATGTAAGAAGGCTCCTTGCGGAGGATGTAATCACAAGTCGCCAACTCATCCAACCACTTCCTCATTTCCTTGTCATCGCTGATCGCTTTATCCAACGCGGCTATTTCAGGAACAGAAAGATCAAGAGCGATTTCTTTACCAATTAATTTATCGTAGATGGGGTGCTCTTTCTTAATCATGTCGATACGTGCTGCAATTTTCTCCACCAGATCAATCGCATTCTTTTTCCCGCTCAAATCCTGAGGCGTCCAATGCAAGACCGGGTCGACGACCGCCTTATAAGCTTCGACTGTCTCGGGCATGGGTAAATTTTCTTCCTCAGGTCTCTGTTCTTCTTCAGCCCAAACGCTGTTCGCAATCAGAAACAGACTCAGGGCGATTCCCAGGATGTACCGCATTGACTTCATGGTGATTCTCCGTAAAGTAGGTGGATGCATGCATTGTACCCCAAGAAATAATGAAACAGGAGAGCGATACTATGTTGTGATATTCAGCATCTCATGTTTAGCCTGATCGCTGCCTGCGAATTGACTCAAGATAAGTTTCGCGACTTGCAGAGTACTCAATATCAGACAATATGCATTAATACTTCGCCTGCCCGATCATCTTCTGAATCTCTTCCCAGCGGGGCTGATCGAGCATGGGTTTGCCTTCGATTTCCGTCGTTGCTGCGAAGTCATTCAAGAAAGTATTGCCAATCGCTGCCGCACCTGCAGCGCAGATGGCAAGGTAATTCATCTGTTGCGGATGTTCCCAATCCAACTTAGCCATACGAGGTTTGTCACTGACGCAAACAAGCGCTTCGCCAAAAGGTTGGTCCGTTCCGTAGTCGGCAACCTGCACCGGCTCGAAGTAATACCCCTTCTCACGCTCAAGCAGATCCGGCCAATCGCTGTCGGGCACACGAATGAGGATGCCGTTGCATCGTGCGCCAATGGCGCGCTCAATCCCCATCACGCCGAACGGCCCGCGACCTTCATGCCGGCGTATGCTGGGATGATGAGCATGGCGCAAACAATCCGCCACCCAGACAGGTTGCCCGAGACTTGCTGACGGACAGGTGCGATGCAGGCTGGCCTGCGACATCAAGCTGCCGATGCCGACGACGAGTTTTTCATGGATGGTGTGTGTCATGGGCATGTTCCGTCCCCGGCAATATCTGTGTCAACGCTCTCCCTTGGACAAGCCTAGGGATCGACGAGAGTTTACACTGCCACCCGACAAGGTAGGTTCACTGCTCCGCTTCATCCCAGGGCGAACGCATGTATGGGATTCAGGAGCACAAATCGCGCAGAGCATCGGAGGTAGGATGGGTTAGCGAAGCCTCTTGGCGGAGCGTAACCCATCAATGAGGCATTAGACCAAGCATGCGCCTTTGATGGGTTACGGCTCGAAGACTCGCCTAACCCATCCTACATGACACATACGTTCGTCCTCCGCTTCATCCTGCTCTTTTGTACTCTATGATCCCCCTATGCGTGGACGACTCGACCAGCCCTGGCAGAAGAAGCAATACCTGTTTGCGTGGATTATCTGTGCAGCATTGGTGTTGCTGGCTTTGGTTGCTGTGGATCGGCCGGTCGCGCAGGAAGTTCGCCAATTGCATCCGGGCTTGCAGCAAACAGCCGACGCCTTGACGCATCTGGGCGTTTCCACGTGGTACCTGGTCGGGTCGGCTGTGTTTGGTCTGGTCGCGCTCTGGCTGGGCAGGCAGCGACTTTTCCTGGTCGGCCTGTACGCGTTCACTGCCATCGCTGCGTCAGGTATCTTCATCAACATCGTGAAGCTGCTTCTGGGTCGTCATCGACCAAACTCGATTGACAATCTGGATTTTTACCACTTCTCGCCTTTGCTGGGTTTCGAGTATGCCCGGCAATCGATGCCTTCTGGCCACGCCACGACAGCCGGGGCTTTGGCGTTAGTGTTGTGCGTGCTGTTGCCTCGCGTTTGGCCGGTGTGGTTACTGCTGGGGGTGGTGATTGCTTTCACGCGGGTTTTGCTCAACGTGCATTACGTCAGCGATGTGATCCTTGGCTTGACCATCGGCATGTTGTTTGGCATCTGGCTGCGCGATGGTTTCAGGCGATGGTTTCGTATCAGCCTTGAGTTATTCCCACGTGTGGATCGCTCGTCACCAAAGGCTTGAAGCCGTCGCACCCTCTCGTCGCGCGGGCCAGCAATCGTTACAACCGTCAAGGCTTATCACCCTCGCCCAATTTTCCTTAGGCAATTTAGTTAAGACGGGCAAGTCCGTCATAGGAAAGGCCCGATAACCGTGGAAGCAGCCAAAGGTTGGCCACGCGCCAGCCAGCCGCTGCGGAACCAGGGCCAGGGCATCACGATCCTTAACGTCACTCGCGATGCTGAAATTCGATGATCAGGAGGCATGGGTTATGAAGACCCCAAGGAGCTGTCGAAATGACCATGTCCCCGAACCGCTGGCGGCACATCGGCCTGGCCGTCCTCACCCTCTCCCTGACGACAACGGCAATGCTCACTTCCGCACTGGCGGATGAAGCGGGTGTTGCTGAAGTCCCCGTTCAAAAAGAAGCAGCCGACCCGGCTAACCAGCCTGCGGATAAGGCCAATGCAGATGAGCAGTCGCCACGCATCGAGAAAGGTGCGTTTGGCAACATCAACCTTGTAGTCAACGATGTTGAAATCTCCAAGGTCTTGCAGGGACTCAGTGTCCAGAGCAAGCGCAACATCATTGCTTCGCGCAATGTCAGCGGCAAGGTCACAGCCAATCTTTATCAGGTGAATTTTTATGAAGCGCTGGATGCCATCCTCGCGCCCAACGGCTTGGGATATCGCGAGAAAGGCAACTTTATCTATGTGTACACGCAACAGGAACTGAAGCAGATCGAAGAGGCCAATCGCAAGATGGTCAGCGAAGTGATCAAGCTCAGTTACCTGCGTGCTGCGGACGCGGAAACGTTCGTTTCGCCGATGCTTTCACCCGGCGGTGCGGTGACGATCTCGAATGAAGCCCCGACCAATTTCAAACCCAGCACAGCCGACGCTGGCGCTGATACCAACGCCTTTGGCAATATCCTTGTGGTACGCGATTACCCGGAAAAGATCGAGGAAGTGATGTCGGTCATCGAGCGCGTGGACGTTCGTCCTGAGCAAGTGATGATCGAGGCTGTGGTCCTGGAAGTCTCTCTCACCGAGAAGAACAAGCTCGGTGTGGACTTCTCCGTCATCATCGACAGCGACATGGCCAAGCTGGCCAACCCGCTCAGCAGCGTGGATGCTTTGATCGGCGGAGCGATCACCGGCAAAGCAGGTGGCGTCCAATCAACCGTTGGCAATACCGCCAGCGCGGATGACTCGTTCAAAATCGGAATCGTCAACAATGACTTCTCCGTCTTCTTGAGCGCGTTGGCCCGTGTCACTGACACAACCGTGCTAGCCAAGCCCAAGGTGCTGGTACTCAATCGCCAAAGCGCGAACCTACTGGTGGGTGGCCGTCGCGGCTACGTGACGACTGAGCAAACTGAAACCACCACGACGCAGACCATTGAGTTCCTCGAAATCGGCACGCAACTGACGGTTCGGCCTTTCATCGGTGACGATGGTTTCATCCGCCTGGAATTGCAGCCTTCGATCAGTGATGGCACGGTCGAAAACGTCGGCGGGTTCGTCGTCCCCAGTGAAACCACGCAGGAACTGACGACCAACGTCATGCTCCGCAACGGCCAAACTGTCGTGCTGGGTGGCTTGTTCCGCGAAAGCACTGTCGTGACCCGTCGTCGCGTACCGTTCCTCGGCGACGTCCCCGTCATCGGTAACGCCTTCAAAGGCTCGGATGATGATGTCGTCCGCAACGAATACATCTTCATGATCAAACCCACCATCGTGAAAGATGAAAACCTGCATCTGAGCGGCAAGCGAGGCGAAGAAACCGTCGAACTGGCTCGCGTCGGTGCACGTGAAGGCTTGCTCCCCTTCTCACGCGAGAAACTGCTGGCCCACCACATGCGCAAGGCTCTGGAACTTCAGGATCAGGGCAAGACCGACCAGGCCAAGCTCCACGTGGACTGGGCGCTGTCCATCGATCCAAGACTGCAAAGCGCACAACTGCTGAAGGAAGAACTTGGTGGCAAACGCCCCGTGGAGTACCGCAAGCAACTGCTCCAGAGCATGGTCGATGAAATGGTGGATGAAAAACTGGGCAGCGAAGAAAAGACTGAGTCCGACACACCGAAGATGCCTGCTGCTCCTACAACGGAGAATCAAAAGGAGGCCAAGATCACGCCTGCTCCTGAATCCACTCCTGCGACTTCACCTGAGCAGAAAGCTCAGACAAGTACAGATCCGGCGAAGGAATCCAACCCAGCCAAGGATGAAAAGGTTGCTGAGTTGCTCGAAGAACTGGGGGATCAGATCGGTAAGAACGTCACAAACTCAACTCAGCCTGAAAGTGAAACCACACAAGAGCCGGAGTCTCAGCCAGCCGTCCCGTCCGAGGAGACCGAGGCGATCACCACGGCTGATGATCAACCTGCCTGAACGAACTGACATACCCAAGAACACTGACCAACATTCGTCAGATTGCATCAACTAACCTGAGAGGTTTTCCATGCACGCCAAGATCCAGAGAACTTTCCTTGCCTTCCCCTTGATGTTCATCGCGTTGGGCAGCGTCGGCTGCTCGATGAGTGAGACTCACAACGATGCTGTGAATGCAGCCGAGCAACGCTGGCTCGACATCCGCTCAGCCATGGTGCTTCAGGAGGCCCAGGGTCGATTTGAATCGGGCGATCTTGAACAAGCCCGGCAATCACTCAAAGAAGCCTTGCGGATGCATCCGACGAATCCGGAGCTGCTGACCTTGCTGGGACGCATCTTCCTGGAACAAAGTCAGCTTGAACTGGCCAACCGTCAATTCAAAGCCGCGATCGAGTCGCAGCCAAATCATGCCCCGGCCTATTACTACCGAGGCATCATCCTGCAACGCTGGCAGAAGTATGAAGATTCATTGGCCAGCTATCGTCAGGCAGCCCAACTTGAACCGACCGAGCCGGGCTATATGTTGGCTTCGGCGGAGTTGCTGATTTACATGCAGCGCATTGATGAAGCCGAGCAATTGCTTCTGTCGCATCGCGATGTATTTGAAGGCAACGCCGGTTTGCGCGTGGCCCTGGCGCAAATCTATCGGCTGAAACATGAATACAGCAAGGCTGTGACTTCGTACCGTGAAGCCATGATCCTCGAACCTGAGGATCAGCAGATCGTCGAGCAACTGGCTTTGACGGAATTGGCTGCGGGTCAGTATGAACGCAGTGCCAAGCGTCTGGGCCGATTGCTGGATGATCCTGACTTCAAGGATCGCGTGGATCTTCAACACGCCTATGCCGAGGCTTTGCAAGGCTCCGGGCAATTGACTGAAGCCAAGAGCGTGTATCTTCAACTCACCCGCACCAACACCCGTGACGCCAAAGCCTGGCTGGCTCTTGGTCGGGTGGCATGGGAGATGGATGATCTCAACGGCGCTTTGTTTGCCGCCGAACAAGTGATTCATATTGATGGCACACAGGCAGAACCTTACCTGCTGGCCGCGATGGTCTGGCAGACACGCGATAACCCGCAGCAAGCGCTGGCTTACCTGGACCTGGCTGTGCAACTGGATTCATCCAACACCACCGCCTGGGTGCTGCGAGGCCTGGCTCAGGAAGCAACAAAGCAGGACAAAGCTGCGGCTGACTCCTACAAGCAGGCTTTGAAAGTCGATCCGCAGGATCGCCGGGCTGAACGCCTGCTCAATCGCATCACCATCGCGGAATAATCCGCATCACCGTTATAGAAGTCAGCATCAAAACAAAAATCACAACCAAGTGTTTGACATGGGCAGAACTGAAAGGTTCTGCTCATTGTTTTATCAGGACCGTCCGATATATCTGGTATCGCAAGGGAGCAGTACGGGAAGGAACCATGTCAGATCAAGTCCCGCTCATTCTGTTGGCTGATGATGAACCTCACATCCTTGAGGTGCTCACCATCATCCTGGAAGACGCGGCCTTTCGCGTGGTGGCTGTGGAGTCAGGCGAGGCGGCCTTGCAGGTAGCCATCAAACAGATGCCTGATGCGATCATCAGCGATCTTTCCATGCCAGGCCCGACGGGTCTGGAACTGGCCCGGCATTTAAGCCATTATCCCAAGACTGCACACATCCCGTTGGTCATGTTGACCGCTCACAGTTTGCAACTGAAGCCTTCACAAATCGAGCGCACGAATATCGTGCATGTATTCAGTAAGCCTTTCTCGCCAACGGCGCTGAAAGACACCATGTGTGACCTGGTGCAACACAAACTTGCTGCCTGATCAAGCTGAAAGTTATGCAATGAAGTACAAGCACGACAAAGCAAGGCTCCTTGAGCGTCTTTATGCTCGCTTGGCCGAACTTGGCCTGGCGGTTCAGCAGATCGACAGTCACGGGCTTGCCAGTTTGATGAAATCGCCAGCAGGAGAAACAAAAGTCCCTGCTGAGGTGAGTCTGGATCATCAGGCCCAACTTGCCCGACTGAAAGTCAGTACAACCATCAGCATTGATGGCACTCATTACACACGTCTGCCAGCCGTTGATGAAACTCAGTTGATCGTCGCCACCGTTTTGGATCAATACCTTGATGAGACCACGCGCCAGACTGTGGATTGGCTGATTGGTGATGTGATCGAGCTTCTGCACGACAAGCGTGGCTCGGAATCGCTGGGGCGAGAACTCATCCACTCATACGAAGAGCTCAGTTTGCTTTATCGCTGCTCATCGAACATGAGTGTCGGGGAAGATCCGATGGCTTTCCTCAGGCAAGCCTGTGAACACCTGTCGCAGATCACCCGCTTCAAATGGCTGGCTTTGCAGACACAGAATCATTCACCCAAGCTGGGCAACCTGCGCGACCAGATCATCAAAGTCGGCACCCCCGGATGTAGCGAAGAACAACTCAAAGAGATCGGCAGCACATTGATGATGCAACGTCCGTTCGGTGGAGCATTGGCGATCCTCGATAATCCCCGAGCCATCAACCACACCAACTTCCCCGGCCAGGTCAGTCACATGCTGGTGATCCCGATGGTCGGCGACGGCCAGGTGCTGGGCATGCTCTTTGCCGGGTCGGCTGGGGACAATGCCAGCATCAACAGTCAGGATGCCAAGCTGTGCAATTCGCTCGCGGGGACGTTGGCGATGTTCCTCGAAAACGTCACGCTTTATCAGGAATCGCAGGAGATGTATCAAGGCATCCTTCGCGCCCTGACCGCTGCGATTGATGCCAAGGACAGTTACACGCATGGCCACTCCGAGCGCGTCGCTTTACTCGCCCGTCAACTCGCTGAAAGCTGCGGTGCCGATGAGTTGGAATGTGAACAGGCTTACCTGGCTGGGTTAGTGCATGATGTGGGTAAGATCGGCGTACCCGAATCCGTGCTATGCAATCCGGGACTGCTCAGCGAAGGCGAATTCGCCTCGATTCGTCTGCACCCCACAATCGGGGCGCATATTCTCGAGGGGATTCCTTCGATGCAACCTTTGCTGCCGGGTGTGTTACATCACCATGAGCGATGGGATGGGCAAGGATATCCGCATGGTTTGGCTGGGCGAGACATACCAATTCTTGGCCGATGGATTGCGTTGGCGGATTCCTTTGATGCGATGAGTTCAGACCGGGCCTATCGTGCGCGGATGCCCCGTCGACAGGTGCTGGATGAGATCCGCAGTTGCGCTGGCTCACAGTTTGATCCCGATCTGACCGCCCGATTCCTGGAAATGGATTTCTCCAGGTATGACCGCGTGATGAGTCGGCATATTCAACGGGGCCAAAGCCTGGCCGGTTGAACAGCACAGGTTGATGTGCACTAAACTGCTCGCAGGGGTGCCACAGTTTGACCGAGTTTGCGAGGCAAACTGTGTCTTCTACAAAGACTTTGTTTCTCGCGAATATACACACATTGCGCCCTTCTCACATTGTCCTTCGCCTATGCTCAGGACTTTGCTCGAATGCCGTCAAGATGTGGCACCCAAGACAAATTGGGGCATGAGAGATGAATCACTATTGATACCACAAGACTATTCTTGATAGTCTAAAATGCTCGCATGAGCGCGGAACCACATCAGCCCGAGACACTTCACGCAGGCAGGTTTCTGTCATTGGTCAGACGAGGCCAGTGGGAATTTGCCTCGCGCCATAACGCATCAGGGGTCGTCGCAATCGTTGCAGTCACACAGGCGGAAGAACTGCTGATCGTTGAACAGTATCGCGCTCCACTGGGTAAACACTGCCTGGAATTACCTGCAGGATTGGCTGGCGATGAGCCGGGCATGCAGGGGGAAACTTTTCAGGCTGCCGCCCAGCGGGAATTGCTGGAAGAGACTGGCTACGCAGGTGGCCAATGGTCTTACGCTGGACAATATGCCTCGTCAGCAGGACTGACGGATGAATGCATCGACTTCTTCATCGCCCGGCAGGTCGAAAAACAAGGCAACGGTGGTGGCGTAGCGGGCGAAGCGATTGCCTTGCATGTCGTGCCAATGGATTCACTTTACCCTTGGCTGACACAGCAGCAGCAGGCAGGCAAAGCTGTCGATGCCAAGTTGTTGGCTGGGGTCGCCTTGTATCAGCAGGAGAAAAGTCCATGAAACAGATGCAAGGTCGAGTGGATCGATTGTTGATTGCAGCCGGTGCTGCATTGGCTGGCTTGAGTGTTGCAATCGGTGCTTTTGCAGCCCATGGCTTGAAGGATGAGCTTTCTGCTTACGCTTTGGCGATTGTAGAAACCGGGGCTCGGTATCAGATGTACCACGCCCTGGCTGCGATCCTTGCAGGTCTGCTGGTCAGCAAGACCAATGCGCTTCCCGCAAGGCTGGCAGGTTGGGCGTTTGTTTTGGGCAGCCTGATCTTCGCAGGCAGTCTTTATCTCTTGGCTATCACGGACATCAAATGGCTGGGTGCGATTACGCCGATTGGTGGCACGCTGTTTATCCTCGGCTGGGGTCTGCTGGTTTACGCTGCGTTAATAAATACTTTTTCGAATAAAGATAAATAGATGCATCGTAATTTATTAAAGTCTTATCTACCTAACCCTTTAAATTTATCGATAATTTCCTTGGCCTCATCAGGGGTATGTTTATCTATCAATTCCTTACCCTTTTCCTTGCCTTTATCTATCACTAGATTGAAGCCAGCCTTCTTCAGCCCGTCCATGATCTTGTCCATATCGACTTTCAAGGAGGGATTATCCATCGGGCCATACACGCGGACACCGAAGGCCAGTTCATCTAACTTCACTTTCTGATCATACAAGCCAGTCAGATCAAGTTCCGTATCATGCAACGTGATCGCCAATGTGTTATCCAGCAGCACCTGCGGGTTGGTCGAGATCGGCCCGTCCCACTCGACATCCACCGTGCCCCCTTTCAAAGGCTGCTTGCCACCAAACTTCATCTGCTCACCCAATGGGCTTGCATCCAACCCGCGATAATGTCCCTTGAGAATGACGCGTTTTTGCTGGTCGATATCAACTCGGGCCAGCAGTTTGTCATCGCTGGATCGCAGTTCCAGATAGGCCGGTTCCTTCACGAGATGTGGATGCGTTGAAAGATTCTTGGCATGCAGCGTCAACTCGACACCCTCGGGTAGTTGCGTGCTCTTGATCTTGAGCAATTCAATATCACGAATCAATAATGTCGGGGCCTGATCGACCAAGTGATCTGCCCGGACATTGGCATAGCCATACTCGCGCACCTGTCGGGCCAGTCTTTCCTGATAGGTTTCCTGCTTGGGAGCAGCCTGCCCGTCGCCGGCCATCCACTCAATCCAGCGTTGCACCTGCTGGAGTCGGTCCTTCCAGACCTGAGCCTGCTCGAAGTAATCCTCGATGGAAGATGGCTCGAAGTCAGGTTCAGGCCAATCCACTTTTGGCGACTCAGGCCAGCGTCCGATGCGCTCGCCGGGCGTCGCTCGCTTGCTGCCATGCTTTGCATCCGCGGACTTGATCTTTTCAATTACCGCTCTCTTACGAAGAAGTTCCATGCCCCCCAATTGCACATAAAGCTGCTCGTCCTCATAAAGGTTGGTGTCCAGTGCATTCGGGTCAGCCACTGCCAGCCCGTTGACGGTCATGCTGTTGTCCACCAGATCAAGCTTCGCACTTTCTACATCGACCGTCGCTCCGTTGACCCATTCCAACCCGCCGCGAAGACCGGCCTTGACCAGATCATCGGTCAGGAACTGATACGCACCGATCAGCAGACCAATGCAAATCACCACCAGCACCACGCCGGGGATACGGATCGGCAGAGACTTCCGGGCCAGCCTTTCTTCATATGTTTTCTTCGAGCCACTGCCCAGCAGAATCCATGACGCGATCTTCACCCAGGTCTTACTCGACCACTGCTTGTATTTTTCACTTCCGGCTTGCAGATTCATCATCTTCTTGCGAAAGCCTTGCACGAGAGTGGTCAGCACAAGACCGATCACGGCTCCAACGATCAGGCCGATGATCAGTGAGCCAGTGGTCAGGTAGAAGTCAAAGCCCATCAACGCGGTGACGGGGGCATTGGCCAAGTACTTGAAAGGCCCAATCGTGAAACTACCCGGCTGAATCAGATAAACACCGGTATAAAAACTGACTGGGTAAATAATCAAAGCCAGCAACTTGCAGAAGCCAGCGACCAGACCCGCGACCAGCAGGTTGGCATTTAGAATCAGCAAGAGGAACAACAGGAAGATCAATAGTCCCAGGCCGGTCATACCTGCTGGTACAAAGCCGATCGCTGCCCCGAGGATGCAGGCAAGCCACATTTGCAGTGGAGTGATTTCTCCGCGAAGTATCTTGCCGATCTTACGAGTAAAGAACATGCTTGCCCGCCTTTCTGATGCTGATGGATATGTCGCTATGCTGATTATAGCCGAGGTGAGTCAGGAAACCGACTTTTATTCATTGCCGGGAAGGGGAGATTCGGGCTGGGCGTCCGCAGGCGTGAATCCCGGCGGAGCAGGAAACGCGCGATTGACATCCAGTCCCATTTCATTGCAGACCCGTTCCATCCCGGCACGCAGATCAGGATAGACCTGACGCTTCAATGTCACCGGCGCGCGCTTCCAGATGCGCGAACGCTCATAGATCGTCAATATGCGAGGCGGACGATCTCCTTCCCCTTCCTGCATGGCTGACCATGGATCAAGCCTTGGTGGTTGAATCGTCGCGAACCCGCCGATGACCGCTTTGAAAGCTTCCGCTTCCATTTCTTCCCAGTCAGGCAACTTGGAACGATTCTCTGACGTGTTGGCGGTATCCACCTTGCCACTCTGGAAGTCTGTATGCAGTTGCTTCGCCAGGTCGCGGTATTCACGATAGGTCGTTTGATCCCCTTCCAGCAATCCATCAACAAATCCGCGAACCAGAGCGTTGTTGATTCGCGACACGGTTTGAGCACGGGTCTTGACATCATCCGTCATCATGCTGCGCACCATCTGCTCCGTGACTTGGGAGTATTGGTAGCGTTGATGATTGGGATGATTTTCCGGCGCATACTTATAGCCATACAGTTCACGTGCCAACTGGTAATACTTGTTGGCTGCGGCTTTGTCCCCCGCTGTCCAGAATTGCAGAACCGAATACAGCAGGAAATTCTCGTGGCCAGCATCATAAGCGGTCGGTCTGCCGCGAACGCCTTCCTCTGAGACGGCTTCACGTGCTGCAGCCACGGCTTTGTTGTAAGCCTCGATGTAACGGAAGTTCGGGCCGTAGTACACTTCCCGACCGGACAGAGGATCAAAGGAAATGGACCCTTCGTGGGCCAGCAACTGGATGGCATGAGTCTTGGCGCGATGTATGTTGACCACATTGATATCACTCTTATCTTCGAGCGCGCCCACTTCCCGAATTCCCAACCAAGCCCAGTACAAAGCATGCGCACCGGGATGTCGCCAATCCACAGGCCCGACCGCGATATCATCTGCCTGGCCGTTGCTGAATTGCAGATCAAACATCAACGCGGGATCCATGTTGTAATCGTCCTGCAA
This sequence comes from uncultured Phycisphaeraceae bacterium, assembly GCA_964546335.1. Classification (GTDB taxonomy): domain Bacteria; phylum Planctomycetota; class Phycisphaerae; order Phycisphaerales; family Phycisphaeraceae; genus CAZJJN01. The sequence continues at coordinate 27,829 of CAZJJN010000017.1, read as the reverse complement.
CACCCGCTTACGCAGATAATCCACGTAGGCATCGAATGCCTCGCGCACTTGCGCATCGTCCGACTTGGCTACTTGAGCCACCGCTTTGATGCGCGCTTCGGACATGCCTTGCACGGTCGGATCAAACTGACTGTTGATGCGGCGGACAGCATTAATCAGATAAGTATCACGATCCTTGGCCAGTTCCATCGAGTAGCTGTCCAATGCCATCGTCACCAGGCCGATCCGATCCAACCGAAGCGCAGGCGTTTCCCCCATGTCCACCTCATCCAACACGTTGAGCACTTCCTGCACCTGAGGATGTTTGGCTCGAAGTGCCGTTTCAGTCTCCGGCGCATCGACCAAGGCCTGCGCGCGGGCCTTGGCCTGGTCTTCGTCAATGCGCGTCGGAGGCGTGCCCAGCATGATCTGCCAGCGCAAAGCCACCTGTCGCTTGTAGTATTTGTTCATATCGTCGGTGTAGCCACCGATCTTGTGCAGGAATATCCAGGAAAGCTGGCGATACAGTTCTTCATCGCGCGGGTTATAACGCAGGCCTTGCGACCTGAGCAGGTCCACACCACTGCGCACCCAATACCATCGTTCTGTTTGTGTATGCGTAGCCACGGAAATGTTGTAGGCATTGTTCCACGATTGAAATATCCACACCTCGGAGAAGCCGGGCATGAGTGAACTGATCCACTGAGCCCACTGATTCGCTTCCTGATATTGGCCAGCCTCTTTGAGTTTCTCCGCCCGCTGCCAGAGGAAGACGACCGCCACCGCCCGCACCGGCCCGCCCAATGCATTGGCCAAGGTCACGATCACCGGGGCATCGCCGACATCGTTCCCTGCCAATTGCAGTCGATAATCGACGCGCATGTCCTGGATCGGACGGGTCAGGAAAGACGCACCGATCAAGCCAGCCAACGCGATCAGCAAAGCAGCGACCTGAATGATTCGTGTCTGCGTCATGGTTTCACTTCTCAGACCTGCACCTGGGCCAGTTCACGTTTGCGGAACGCCAACCATCCGACCAGGCAGGCGGCCCCGTTCCAGATGACCATCATCCACAAGCCAGCATCCAGCGTGCGCGACCAGGTAATCACCCTGCCGTTGGCAATCTTATCCGTCGGATCATACACACTCAGTTGTGGCAGCAAGGACACTGTGATCTTGGCAAAGAGCGCTACGACGGTTTGAAGCACTTCATCTGGCTTGAAGCCTTGATAGTTGTCATTGAGGATGCGTGCGCCAGTCTCATTCCAGAAGTAGGCAAACAGTGTCAAACTCCATTCCCATGTAGGCAACTCGTCGCTGGGAAGGTTGCCATAGAAGCGAAGCGCTTCAGTCACATAACTGCTGAGCAGACCCGCAGCGAAGACCAGAAAGGTCAGCATGCACGCAACCGGAAAACTGAGGAATGTCCCGGCCATGATCCCCACGGTGGAAAGCAGGCAAAGCTGCATCCAGTTAATGAGCATGGCTCGAAAGAGATTGCCCTCAAATGAGCCGACCGGGATCAGCAATTCAAATTCTTCACCTCGTTTGAAGGAAACCGTGCCGTTGCCTCCGGGCGAGGATGCGGAGAAGTTTTTCAGCGTCAAGCGCATCTTGCCTTCGTTGTCGATCAAGGGTGAGATGCGTTCCGCTTTCTGGTCGGACTCTTCACTCAAATCGCTGCGGATGGCCCGTCCGACTTCCTCGGGGTAAACAGGCAGTTCGATGGTGCGCACCGTGCGGTTGGCCATCGCCAGCACAGGTGTATAAACCTGAGGATATAGCTGTGGATATACAGGATGAGGCAAGGCCACGGGTTCGCCATTGATCTGAGGCAATAGCACCACGTATTCCGTGCTGAACCCCATCATCTGCATCTGTTGCTGTGTTTCTTCAGGCAGATCACTTGAGCGGCTCGGTTTGAAACGAAGCTGGATGTAGCCACCTTCTTTACGGGCATAATCCAACCCGCTGAAGACGAAGGTTTTTTCTTCAAGGGGTTTAAGTGTCTGCCATTTGCTGTAAGCCGCCCCGCGGAATTCATCAATCAATCTGGGCGTAATCACGGGTTGCTGAATCGTGCCATCGGCTGCTTGTTGTGTGTTGTCCGCAAGATACTGCTTCTCGCGCTGCTCGATCAGTTGATCGATCACGGCTGGGTCTTGCGGCTCAGGCAGCTTGGACTCGCGTGCAACCAGCACGAAGTTATCCAGTTCCGCCAGCCAACGACTGTCAGGTTTTTCGCTGGCCCGAAACACCATGGTGAAGGTGTAGATCGCTCCGCCACACATCGTCACCAGCAACAGATTCAAGGCTGCCAATCCCAGCCATTTCCCCAGCAGATACTGGGCCCGGCTGATGGGCTTGCTCATGGTCAGAAAAATCTGCTTCTGGCTGAGGTCACGGGCGACCGATGAACAGCCGAGGAAGATGGTCATGATGCCCAGAAAAAACGCGACGGCCATCATCGAGTAAGCCAGAAACCGTTGCACCTGGTAGTCCACATGATCCTCGCCCACGGCTGAGGGTAGCATCGCCAGCGACAACAGCAGCAGGATGACAAACACCATCGCCACCTTCATGCGGATCGCTTCATCCAGCACACTGCGCGCCACCGCGAACACAGGCATCGGCCAGGACAATAACCACTTGAGCAACCAGTGCCCCAGCAGGAACGTCAACCCCATCGCAGTGAAACCAAGTAAACCGGTCACCATCGCCTGATTCGACTCAGGCCCGGACCAGTTCAAGACCGCAGCCAGAGACAGTGCTTCCAACGCACCGACAAACGTCAGCCCAATCAGGCGCACGCGCGGCACGAGTGACAAGCCACGAATGAGAATCGTTAACTCAATCCCCGCGCCCACCGCCAACACAAACAACCCCAACCCGGTGTAGTCATAAAAAAGGAGCACGATCCCCGAAGCGGAGCGAATGACCAGAGTCATCACGAACCAGCCCAGCCAGACCAACCAGCGTTCCGGTTGGCCGTAGGCAAAGAAGCTGCCCACCAGGCTCAGGAGTGACAGGCTGAGCAGGACTGCCGCACTGATGCGTCCCGCTTCCACCAAGGCCTGGCCGGTCAGTAGAAAGTAAGCCAGCACGGCAGCGACAAGCAGACAAGCTGCCGCCCCGAGCATGATCTTCCACTGAATGCCTCGATCCGTTACGGGCATGGCTCTACCTCTCTGTCAGGACTTGTCGCCCAGCAAGTCATCCAGAACATCTCGTTTCACAGATGAGTGTTTCTTCGCATCATCCGAGGAAGTTTTCTGCTCGGGTTTATCATCCTCGCGCTCGTTAGACGAAGTCTCTTGCGGATCAGTTTGCTGATCGACCAACTCATTCAGCACAGAAGATTGCGCAGGTGGCTGACTGGCTTGCGATGATGCATCTGTTTGCGTGGCTGCCTCAGCAGGTGTGACCTCAGGCGAAACCGATGGCTCATCCACCTTTTCTTCTACAGGCTTGAGCAGACTTTCAATTACACGGGCCGGGGCTTCAGTTTCAGGCACATCCTCATTCAGGAAGCCAGCCAAGCCTGCACCGGAACGGGCACCGCTGGTGGCCGAACCACGTGATGTCGCCTCGGCCACGACTTCATCAAAGAGTGCTTCGAGTCGCTTGCGTTCCAAACCCGCCCGATCCACGACGTAGCCTCGTTCCTCGAGCAGGTTGGCGATCTGCGCGATGGTCTGGTCGTCCACATCGTCGATAGCAAACTGGGCACGGTTCTGGACGGTCAGCAACTCATCAATCGGGCCATACCGTTGCACGGCTCCGCCAAACATGATGGCCACGCGATCACACACATCTTCCACATCCGCCAGCAGGTGGCTGCAAAGCAGTACCGTCTTGCCGCGTTCCTTCAGACGAAGAATCAGTTCCTTGGTCTGGCGCGTGGCTGTCGGATCCATGCCTGTCGTCGGTTCATCGAGAATCAGAAAGCCGGGGTCGTTGATGAGCGCCTGTGCCAAGCCGATCTTGCGAGCCATGCCCTTGGAGTATTGCCCGACCGGGCGACGCCAGACATGTTCCAGGCCGACCATTTCCAGCAGTTCATCAATGCGCATACGCCGTTGCTGGCCGTTGAGTTTGAACAACCTGCCGTAGTAATCCAGCGTTTCACGGGCATTCAAAAATCGATACAGGTAACTCTCTTCAGGCAGGTAGCCGATGCGAGATTTGACTGCCACATCCTCAGGCCTTTTGCCAAAGACCCGCACCAGGCCTGACGTCGGCTTGAGCAAGCCAAGCATCATTTTAATCGTGGTGGACTTGCCCGAGCCGTTCGGCCCAAGCAGGCCAAACACTTCTCCCGGGCGAATTTCAAGGTCGATATCATTCACCGCGACAACGCGATCCCGCAGCCAGAAGTCCTTGAAGACCTTGCGCAGTTTCAGACATTCGACGATGGGCTGTGTCTGTCCCGCCGTCGCTGGCGCATCTTTAAGCTGGGTGGAAGTCGCGTTCACTGGTTCTGATTTCTCCTGGCATCATCCATTTTTGTTCGCGCTGCATCAATCCGGTTCTGCTGAGCTTGGCTGATGCCAAGTTCAATGTAAAGCCCACCTTCAGGCAGGAAGAAACGCGGCACCCATGAGTCATCGCTTAAGGCCCGGCGGATCATCTGGTTCCACTTGCGATCAATCACCACCACCCTGTTATCTCGATAGGCAGGTGCCAAGTCTTCGACACGGCGAACCATCGCCTGCGCTTCAGCCTGCGTTTGCTCCGCATAAGCGACAGCTTGCAACACGGTGCTGGCGACCTGGCCGGTCAATGCGACCGTTTGCACTGCTGGGGCTTCGTCGGATTTGCCTTGCTCCGTCAAGTCGATGAATGTCAGCCAGTCATCAACGCCGATCAATCGACGATCTTCATTCATGCCCATCCCACGAGGCAGTAAAAACGACTGACTGCCAAGCGCATAATCAACCAGTTTCTCTAGCTTGGCCAGATCTTCCTTGGCTGCTTGCTCGATGGTTGGGTCGCCACTTTCTGCGCGCTCGGTCAACTCTTCGTAGGCGTTGACCAACTCAATCATCTGCTGGTATCCCTCACCGGCCACGCTCTTGAGTTGCTGCGTCGCATCACCTTCCGCCTTCTTGATCGACTGGTCGCGCTCGGCCTCCGCGTTGCTTGCGGCATCGAAGGCATCCATCACAGCCAAGGGTTCAATCACATCCCCGATATCCACGCTGATGACCATCAAGCCGGTCTGCCATTCGTCGAGGATGGCCTGTATCTCTTCGCGCATCAGGCTCGTCACACGATTGGCGCCTCGCTCATCGCCCGAGTTGATCTGTTTGATCAGGTCGTCCGTACTCGTCTGGGCGGCGTAACGCATCATGCCTTCCTCAACTGCCACGCGCATCAACTCATTGGCTGCCTGTATGCTGCCCACATTGCGGAAGTAGTTCATGCACTGTTCTTCACTGAAGCGGCCTTCACTTTGGCCCGGCACCGGCTCCTTGCCCACGATGAAACGCACGGAAAACTTCGCATGCACCAATCCCTGGTCTGCGGTCAACAAAGCACCGGCGGCCAGCGGATTCAAAGGCCCAGCCGAAGTCGCCAGTTCCTGCGGTGTCGCACCTTCGCGACCGGGGGGAATCTCATACATGAACTCTTTATCAAACGTGAGTTGCTGAGGCTTGGTGCTGACACGGTAAACCTGGCTGATCGGACTTGGCCAAACGAAATAAGGCGTCGGCCTGGAAGTCAGCACCTTCTCAGAAGCAGTACTGCCGGGGATACGACCGAACATACTGACAATCGCCACCTCATTTTCACGGACGATAAACAAGCCCGAGAAAAAGTAGAGGATGATCAACACCACGATCAGCACTTTCAGCGCGGTAAAGCTGAACCGAAGCGAATCCGTCAGCGACTGTTGGGCCGGATCAATGTCCTGCACGGGTGGCTTGGATTGTTGAGCGGACTCAGCCATTACGGACGACCTCCCATGTCTGGCACATTGTTGTCGTTCGTGTCAGAACTTGCTCCGCCCTTGCCTGTGAACTGTTGATTCCAGTTGGGGAACAGATTCTCGAATCCGAGATAACGAGCAGGCAGTGCGATCGTTGAGCTGCCCTTCAATGCTTCTTCAAAGGAAGCCATCTTTTCAAGAAGGATGGCCAGCTCTGCAAGTTGCGGGTCATTCTGGAATGCTTCGTAGTATTGGGCGGCTTTACGCTCACCTTCACTGCGAATCTGGTTGGATCGCGTTTCCACGAAGGCGACGATTCTGGCCCGAGCGTTGTCGGCCTCGGCTTTGATCTTGTCCGCCTGGGCCCGGCCCTCACTCAGAATCGACTGAGCCTGAGCTTCACGGGCTGCCTTCATGCTTTCAAAGACAGTCTCGGTCACCTTCTCAGGCAGCGCGATACGACGAATGCCAAACGATATCACTTCAATGCCATAGTCTTCATCCGTCACAAGCTTGGTGAATTCGGCGGCTGCTTTTTGGTTAATATCGTCATAAGCAAGTTTATCCGGATCCGCATTGACCAGTTCATCATAGGAATAGTTGCTGATGATGCGCTGGGCACTTTGCAGTATGCCACGCAACTGGATTTGCGCCTCTTCCTCGGTCGTGGCCCGCGTGAAATACTTGTGCGGTTCGCGCACGCGCCAAAGCACATAACACTGGGGAATGATGGAGCGCCCATCGCGCGTCAACAGTTCCGTCCGCGGGCCTTCCAATAAACGCAGCTTGGTCGAGTAGCTGTTGACCTGTTGCACAGGCCAGGGCCACTTGAAGTACAAGCCTGGGTCACTTTTGACTGCGTTACCACCTTCCTCAGATGGTGCTGGGGCATTGCCGAATGTTTCCACGACTGCCACCTCATCGAAAGGCAGCACGAAGAGAAACATATACACCAGCAACACGGCCGCGACGACCAAGGCCACCAGTAATGTCAGACTGTTACGCATGTTCAATCAACTCCTCTGAGTTTATTTGTTCAATCGTTCTTATTCTGGAAGGAAGCGATTCCAATCCGGGCTGTTGGGCATGCCTTGGATCGGCTGGGCTTGCTCCCTACGCCATTGATGTAAATCCTGCAAGTCAAGGTCGCCGGTCATGTCGATGCGCACCGTCGCCTGGTCGGCATAAGGTGGCAGGATCAACACGCGCGACTTCTCCGTGCCACGCAGGAAAGCTTGATAGAAAAGGCGCCAGCGCATCAGTTCCGGGGCATAGCCGTAGGCCTTGGCCATGGCTCGCGCTCGATTCAACGCGGCTTCTTCACTGAGGATATAGGTCAGACGATCCGCCCGGGCGGCATAAAGCGCTGCGGATGCACTGCCATCGGAGTTAAGCAGCAGCCGTTCCGCGTCAGCAGTCTGTTTGGCGATCTTGGCTTGAAGCGCTTTTACCTCCGGAGAGTGGGACAATTGCATGGCTTCTATTTCGGAGCTGGCGGCCATCGCTTCGCGCAATTCTCGTTTCAAATTTTCGATATCAATCAGTCTCTGCAAAACGTCCTGCGCCCGAGCTTCGCTGCCGACAATGCGCGAGAGCACATCCGTCTTGTACTTGGACGCCTGCTCGATCAATGTCTGCGATTTACTCAATGCATTGATGCTCCTGTGAAAGGAGTCAGCCACCTCTGCGTTGCGTGGCGGATGGACATTGACAATCGCTGCACGCACCACCATCAATCCCAGCCCCAGTTCATTGGACCTTGTTTGAATCCGCTTCTGCAGATAGTCAGAACCTGATAACACGCCATCGCTTAGCAAGTAATCAACATGTCGAGATGCGAAATACCGACTGATTTCATCTTGCGATATGACTTTTAAGACTGCTTCTGGCTCATCTGCAGAACTGGCATATGCCACCAGTTGCTCTGGATCAATGCGGTATTTCACAACCACCTCTGCCGCAACCAGGGCAATCCCCCGAGCATTGCTTCCCTCTGCTTCAGCCTCCGCGCTCAAGTTAGGAATGGTGATCAGGAAGGTTTCCTCACCGACAGCATGCTCGTTTGTCCAAAGGATGGGAACCATTTGCCCATTCTCTGTTTTTTTGACTTGGATCGAGCCAGCCCCCGGTATATCACCGATTCGGTGTATGTCATAAATACGAATGGTCTCGATCGGCCAAGGTAGTTTGAAATGAAGACCGGAGCGAATGGGTTCACCCTGTATTTCACCAAAGCGAAGAATCACCGCCCCCTGATGCGGGCGGATGATCACCACGCTGGTCATCAACATGATTGAAAGCACACCCAGCACCACCAGCGGAGCGATGGCCTTGGCCAGCAGACGAAGAAACCAACTGCGGGTGATCTCCACGCCAAACTGGTAGTTGATGGCTTCGCCGATGATCGCACCCAACGACTGTGGATTGGTCAACACGGAAAACAGTCGGCTGTCGAATGCCGGTCGAGGCAGTTCATCTTTCTTGCGTGGCCTGTAAAAACCAAGCACCAAATTGAGCAAGGTTTCCAGCGCCAACACGAGCATGATGATGGGCAGGACGATTGACATGAAACCCAAGGGCTGACTGTTCTCGAAGAACTGAAGCCAGAAGACAGCAATCGCAAATAGTGCCATGACCACCGCGTGACCCATCAGGTAGCTGGCCCCGGCACGCAGCATGCTCCAATGACTGATACGCGTCATCCCCGCGACATAACGTGCGAAAATAAACGTGATGAACGCAAGTAACGCCAGTGCAATCCAGATCACATTCGGATTGACTGCCCCAAATGGGCCGGTCGCACGGAAGGTCTGTTCAAATAACTGTCGGCTAAAGCCGTCCCTGGCTTCCTCGGCGTAGAGTTGCATGGCCCAGCGCAGCCAGATGCCCCCCAATAATGCCAGCGCCAGCGTCATCACCAGGCTGATGATGCCCAGGCCATACTTTTGAATGGATTCCACCCGTTTACGCGCGGACTCCAGTTCATCGACTTGCAGATCAAAGGCGCTGCCCTCTGCCTCCCGGCTGGATAGCTGCTGGGCTTCGAGGGCGGTTTGTCTTTCGGCCTTACGCTGGCTGTAGATCAGCATGAGGATCAGCCAGGCCGGCAGGCCGACCGCGACATACCACACCAGCAGGTTCAGGCCCAGGTTCCCGGCATAGACCGAGAGCAAGCCTGTGGCCACAAGGAGGAAGCCCTGAAAGATCAAGCCGATCAGAGCGGTCTGGAACCCGCGTTGCCAGGTTCTTAATTCGTCACCGATTGCCATGAACTCGTCCCTTGATGAAACTGGACCAGACGGTACGCCGTCTTAACAAGGCAAACTTTGCCTTCGGGTGAGTCGGGAATTGAAGCACGATTAACGCCTGCTGGCAAACCCGGCTCGACCCGTGACATCGAACTGCTACAGTTACTTGTCTCGTAGAACTCGTCAAACCCGAGTGGAAGTGCTGACTATGCTGGCCAATATTCGTGACATTGCGAGAAATACCTTTGCAGAGAGTGTCAGACAGCCGATCTATCTGGTGCTGGTGCTGGTGGGCATCGGCATGCTGGCTTTGCTGCCTTTCATTTCCGCGTTCGCCTTTCGCGATGACAACAAACTGCTGATTCAACTGGGGGTCTCGTGGATCAGTGTCATCCTCACCTTGCTGGCCGCTTTTACTGCGACGGGGGTACTTGTCCGCGAGATCGAAGATAAAACCGTGCTGACCATCATCAGCAAACCCGTTGGCCGACCCGCTTTCATTCTGGGTAAGTTCCTTGGGGTGTTTGCCGCGGTTCTGGTCGCCTGGATCATTCTTTCGCTGTATTTTTTGATGTCGATTCGTCACGGCGTACCCATCAATGCCAGCTTCCGCAGCGACTGGGTCGTGATACTTTTTGGCGGGTTGACCATCATCGCCGCTCTGGGCATTGGTGGCGGACGTAATTATCTGAGCCAATCCGCATTCGCCCCGCCCGTGGTCTGGACACTGCTGATCGGGGGCATCCTCACGGTGCTGATCATGCTGGTTGTGAATCGCAACTGGGGTTTTCAAGTGCCCACCACCGAATGGGTTGATGAGGACGGCGCTTTTCGAGGCGGTTTGGTGCCCGAGGCATTGCTGATGGTGATATTGGCGATGCAGTTTCTCTCGGCAATCGCCATCGCTGCTTCGACTCGACTCGGCCAGGTCATGACACTGGTCGTCTGCACTGGCGTGTTGATGTTCGGCCAACTCAGCAACCGACTGCTGCTGCCTCAGGCTGATTCTAACTGGCTCAACGGTGTACTCTATGCTGTCACCCCCAACCTTCGCCTGTTCACCTCGGAGGAAGCCATCACCTTGGGAAACCACTTCCCGCTTGCCTATCTTGGCATGCTGGCGGGTTACGCGATGCTTTTGACCATCGCGGCTCTCGGGCTTTCGGTGCTGCTCTTCCAGGATCGCCAAGTCAGTTAAGCCTTTCTTTTTCTAGACAATCACGCTGTGGTGTGCCTAAGTGCTTACGGCACGTAACCCATGCGCACTGATAGCATGTCAACCTTTACGAGCCCAGGCTGGAAGTGGTTCGTTGAATGTTCAGCCTTCAATCGGTTTTTCTTCTGGCATCGCCCGGCTGCGGATGCGCATACTGAGCATCAGTATGGGACATTCCGTATTGGAAGCCAAATTCAGCGGGAATTCGCCCAAAACTTCGTCCGGATGGTCGCGACGATTCAACCCGAGCACCATCATGTCATGGGCCTTGGCGTGCGCACAAATCGCAGCGATCGGGTCGTCATGTCTTTCCACAACCGCTTCATAATTGCCCGGCACCTTGTAAGAAGCGACTTGCAGAACTTTCAGCCGAGTCCGTTCCACCAGCTTCTCACTTGCATTGGCAGGCAGCACGCGCAGGAACGTGAAGGAGCAATTGTGAAGCCGATACAGACTAGTCAGCAAACGGGCGCGCAATTCATCATGGCTGTGCAAACCACTGATCGGCACGAGCACCCGAGCCGCCTGCGACAGCTCCCAGCCATGCGGGGCGCGCAAAACCACCACATCCGCAGGCACGCGCCGCATCAGATCATTCAAAGGCGATCCGACCGCTGACTCACTGACCCGGCTGAAACCAAGCAGCACCGTGCCGACGCCATGCAACTTGGCAACACGGGCAATCTCAGGCAAAGGCCTGTGCGCCAATGTCGTCAATGCTTCAGGCTGTATGTCGCGCTCCAAGGCATAGCTGAAAGCCTCTTTCAAAACATCGGCCGCAGATTCCATCACCAACTTGTCCCGGTCAGCCCCTTCTTCACGACGACGCAACGCAACCGAGAGCAGCAGCACCCGGCCAATGTGACGAGGCACCAGAGCATGAGCGACATCAATCATCGCCCGCGCATTGGCAGGATTGGCAATGGGCACCAGCACCAGCGGATTGTTGCCGCGCAGTTTCATCAAGCTGGGATTCAGCGCCTGACTGGCTGCATCAAACGTGCGTGCTCCACGTGACAACAAAGACAAATACAAACCAAGGCCAATCGCCAACCAGCCGAGGGTAATCAGGCCGGCACTAAGCACCATGACCCCCTGAAAAACTGCCAAGCCCAGGCAGGCGATGCCACCAATCAACGGGATCGCCGGGAAGCCTGGCAATTTGAACGCCAAACCTTCTTCGCCACCTCGGATGCGCATCAACACACTGATGCCATGCGCCAAGGCAAACGTAATCAGAAAAATCAAGGAGGATGCTGCACCCGCAGCCGCGAGATCGGACAGAAGAATCACCAACACCACGACAACACCTGCCGTGGTGGCAATAGCGTTGATCGGCGTCTTGCGGCGAATGTGCAGGCCACGCACGACGTTGGGCATGGTGCGATCGCGCGCCATCGCCAGCGCCACGCGCGAGGCAGCAAAAAGGTTGGCCTGCAAAGCGCTGAGCATGGAAAGCACACCGGCAACCAGCACCAGCCAGAGCCCGGTCTTGCCGAGGTAGTTTTCCGCTCCGATGGCCATGACCGTCGCCGGGTTCGCAGTGGCTAAGGATTGAATGTGCTCATCTTCCGTGACCCCGACCGTAGCCATGACAAAAAGCAGGGGCAGATAGATCACCAACGCAATGCCCAGCGAGAAGAGCATCGCGCGAGGGACATTCCGCTCGGGTTTCTTCACCTCCCCAGCCACCGCAGCGACCAGGTCAAACCCCTGCAAAGCAATGAACGTAAAGCCCATGGCCTGAATCATGCCCATCCCGGCATCAGGAAAGAAAGGCGTCATCCGCTGCGTCGTCACTGCATAAGGCTGGCCGGTCAACACCCAGACCCCGCCAAAGATCAATGCGCCAAACACCACGACCTTCACCACATTGATTAACTGCCCACCCCCACCACTGCTGCGCATCAACGTGAAGGTGTACCCAAGCGTGGCAACGAGCGCGAGCGCTTTGATCGCATAAGGGTTTGACGCCCAATCCACTCTTTCGTGATAGATCATGGACCAGACCTCGGCCACGACTTCCAAGCCAAATGCGGCAAAGCCGAACGCATAAAGCACCGATGCCGCAATCGAGGCAAACCAGACCACCCAGCCCACGCCGAACGCTGCTTCAACACTCAACACTTTCTTGGCAAAGTTGTATGTGCCTCCCGACTGCGGGAAACGGGCCGCCATCTCTGAGAAGGACAAGGCCGTGAGCAGCGCGATCACCCCGTTGATGGCAAAAGCCAGCATCGCAGCGGGGCCGGCATATTGAAAAGCAACCCCAGCCAACGCGAGGATGCCACCCCCCACAATGGCACCAACACCCAGGCTGGTGGCGCCAAACAGGCTGATGCTGCGGTCGGATTTGACAGGAGTTTCGGCCATACGCTGCTGTGGAATATCTTAGCAGCAGGGATTATTCAGGTTTAATCCGAGTTGGCTGGCGTATCGACGTGATATGTCCAGCCGTCACCGGCATCGTCATCAATGTCCTTGAGCGTTTCGGCGTGGCCGTCACAGAACGCAGCATTGCCTGAATCCGTTTGGCCGTAATGCCAACCGGGATCACCTGCATATTGCAGCGGGTCTTCCATGAAGATCAGTGTTTGGGAAGGGGCACGAACGTGTGACATCACAGCGCCAGCCAGTCCGCCGACCTTGTTGCCATTGATTTCCTTGCCGACTGAGTTGAAGGTGTAGCTGTTCCCGCCCCACTCGTAATCAAGTTTCCAGGACGTGCCATGCCTGCCAGCGTCAGCCGGACAACGGACGATGCCATCGTTACTGTCTGCATCCTGTCCAAGGGCATCATTCAATGGACGAGGCACCATGCTGTTGAAATATGCCCCGGCCTTGTTGTCAGTTTCGCGACCGGCCCAGCGGAAGCGGTCAATCCAGTCCACACCACTTTCTGCCCCCCAGAAAACCTTGTCACGATTCTCGCCCAGATAGACGGACATGGCTGTCATGTGCTGCCGCAGGTTGGACAGGCAAAGCATGTTGTCAGCCGCAGCTCGCGCAGCACCCAACGCTGGCAGGAGCAGGCCGATGAGCAAAGCGATAATCGAAATCACGACCAACAGTTCGATCAGAGTAAATCCCTGCTTGACGCCATTCTGTTTTCTGTAACTCATATCATCCAGCCTAAGCGTCGGCTTTACTTTGACAAGAGCTATTTGCGTAACAGACCTGTCACAATCAATCGCACGAAATAGCGGCTAAAATGACGAATCTTGATTATTGGAGGCAATATGAGTCCTGTGCAAAATGGCAATCCTCATCCCTGGCTGGTGCTGTTCGACATTGATGGCACGTTGCTAACGACCGACATGGCAGGAGTTCATGCCATGGCCGAAGTTGGCAAACGCCTGTTCGGCGAAACATTTGAGTTCAACGTCAATACGGCTGGGATGCTCGACCATCTCATCTATGAAGAAGCCACGCGCGCCAACCAGATTGCCAATCACACCGACCATCATGAGCAGTTTCTGAACGACTACCTATTGGAGCTTGAGGTTCAATTGAAGCAACGTGCAGCCAAAGTCAGGCCCTTACCCGGCATGGCCGAGGCAGTCACCACCTTACGCGAACGCAGCCTGTCGCAAGGCGATGTCATTGTGGGATTGCTGACTGGCAACTACCCCCAGGCAGTGCCCATCAAGCTTCGTGCAGCGGGTTACGAACCAAGTCACTTTGAAATTGGGGCTTTTTCCAGGCCCCAGGCCACCCGCCCCGACCTGACGGCTCATGCACTGCAGCAACTCGAAGCAAGGATTGAGCAGGAGCCTGACCCGAAGCGCGTCATCGTCATCGGCGATACGCCACTCGATGTGGAATGCGCCAAAGTGCATGGCTGCATCTCATTTGGTGTGGGGACAGCCAGCTATTCTGCCGAAGCATTGCGTCAGGCTGGGGCAGACATCGCTGTCGATGATCTCTCAGATGCGACACCGCTGTTTGATCGTCTCGTCTGACTGATCAAACGCTTGTCATGACACGAAAGTCGAAAAAAGTCACTGAAGATTCTGGCGGAAGCTCTCACAGCTCTTGCGGTACTGCTCAGCCAACTTGCCGGCTTCGGTCTCTTCGCCAGCTTGTTCCTTGAGTTCACGGGCCTGTTGCTGGGCCTGGTCCATCAAGGCCACGGTCTCCGTCCGCAGTTTTTCAAGGTTGCTGTTAACCTTGCTGGCGGCTTCTTTGTAAACCGAAGGTGAAGGCAACTGGGCAACATCGGCCTGCGCCGGGGTGAACTTTTCAGCCAATTGCGCCAACCGCTGTAACGTGGCTGCATAATCCTGCAACGCCAAGGCCAGTTGAGCGCGATGATAAATACGATCCACCTTGACTCCCAGATGTTCCAGTTCAATCGACTGCACACGCAAACGGTCACCGGCAACCTGTTTCTTTGCCGTTTCCAGATAACCAGCCGCCTCGACCAGACGCTCATCGATTTTTTGCATGGGTTCGCGGATTTGAGTCGAGTACTGCTCATTCACGATCCGGAAGATCTCGGCAAGCTGAGACAGTTTGCTGGTCAGGATCGCCAGCTTGTCGGTGGTCTGCTGCTGGTTTTCGTCAATTTGCTGTTGCAGTTGATTCAGCTGACCACGAAGTGTTTTCGGATCAGGATTCTGGTCTTCACCCAGAATGACTTCGATCGAATCCTGATATTGCTCCAGGAGTTTGATGTAGTTGTTGCGGACTTCGATGACTTTGTTCGCGCGAACGATCTCGTTCTGCTTGGTCGAAGCCAGTTGACGTGCATCGATTGCCTGCTCAGCCAGCTTGTAACGCTGATCGAGTTCGGCCATGGCCGACTTCTCAGTCAATTGATTGGCCTTGGCCAATGCGTCTTTCACTTCATCCTGCAGCTTGTCATTCTTTTCTTTCAAAGCAGCGATTTCTTGTCGCTTCTCATTGATTTCTTTTTGGTAATTGTTGTATTCGCCTTCGAACTCGCTCTTTTGAGCCATCAACTTGTTACGTCTGACCGTCAGGTTCTGCTTACGTTCATCAAGTTCAGCCAGGTCCAGTTTCGCTGATTGCAGATCGTCAGCCAGCCCCATCAGAGGTTGACGGGTGCGAATCATCTCAGCCCAAGCCCCCATCGCCTGATAACCGTCGTACCAAGCGCGCGACCGTTCAATGTTGGCAATCAATCTTGCCGTCTCAGCACGGTTTGATTCCGGCCCCTGGTTGAGCAAGGGTTTCAAGTCATTCAACTGGTTGCTGATCGTCTCCTGACGATAATCAGCCATCATGTCGAAGGGCAAGTCCACCGTTCTGGCATAGTCATTCTGAGCCAAAGCCACGTTCATCTGATCGGACAGGTTCTTTAACTCGTCCTCAGGAAGTGTGCTGGCATGAGCCTGCTCATACTGATTCAAAACCTGATGGAACTGTTCGCGGGTTTCGCGAGCCTCTTTCGACTGTTCTGCTTCGTTGCAACCAGCCAGTGTTGTCAGCCCAGCCAGGACGGCCAGACCAGCCAAGTTCAATCGTGTCCATCGTGTCAAGCGCATCGGGAACCTCATCTGCGGGGGATTGGGGCAGGCCCATAGAATAAAGCAAATCTCGATCCGGTGACACCAGGGCAAAAGACAAGCCCCTTCACTCGCCCGGTTGCTCATCACCCTCCGCTTCATCCTCAGACTTCTTCGAGGCAGGCTTCTTACCCGCCCATGAGGGTTTATAGGTAAAACGATAGTCCCCGGTCTGCTCCTGCAAGCTGCGAATCCACTCAGCAATGAATTCAGTCTGCCCTTCAGCATTAGTCAACTGAGGCTTCCAGTTACGCACTTCAGGATGAGGCGTTCGGGACAATTTCGCAGGCAGGGAGTACTGAATCAGCAGCGAACTGTTGGGATCATCATAATCGACCAGCGGAATGTTCTGGCTGTTGCGGAACGAGGTGGCGATGACAAAGTTGGTGTAAACCGTCTTGAGGTCGGTGGCTTTATTGGTAATGAACCGCAAGCCACCCGGAGCTGCACCATTCTCATCCACCCCGCCGTGGCATCCGCTGGCTGCACAGCCGGTGGTCCCCAGTATGTAGCGCCCCTGGATCTGCCGCCATTTCTGGATGGAATCCGGATCGCCCACGATGCGAATGTCACTGAAGAGTTCCTTCGCTCGCACTTCTTTCATCCGCTCAAGCTGCTGATAGCCCTTCAGCCGACGGAACGCTGCCTGTTCATCATCCCCCAAGGGCACGCCGGGCTCGCCGCGATATTCCGTGAAGAAATCCTTGAGCACTTTCGAGGAAATGATCACGCGGGGTCTGCTCGACAAGTCCGTCTCATACACCTTGACCATATTGATCTGCTCATCGGTCAGCAGATCATCCTTATCAACCTTGGTGTTCTGATTCTGATCGTTGGGCTCAGTCTGGTTGTTGCCTTCTGTGTTGTTGTTGGTGTTGTCAGCCAACTTCTGATCGACCGCTGCTTTGAGCAAGTCGATACGCTCACGAATATCCACAGGCACCTTGTCACCCAGCGCGATCAGACCGTCCAGTTCCTTCTTGGCCAACTCATACTTTTCTTCATTGAACATGCGAAAAGCCAGCTTGTACCGGCCTTCATAGTCATCATCTTTCAATGCGGCCCGGGCATCTTCAAGATTGTCCCCCGTGCCATCCAGATACTCGACCTTGGAAACCTCATCGCGCGGGATGGGGATTTCAACGCCCTCAATGGAAACAATGACCTGGTCAGCGCCATCCTTGACGATCTCGCCTACAAACTCCCGGCCATCGGTGCGGGTGACTTTCCCCTGCCGAGCCATCGCCAGCGAGGTGATGGTGATCAGGCAAAGCGCGAAAATGGACAGTGAAACGACTCGAAGCGACAACTGACGCATGGGGCAACCTCCAGTGAACTTACCAGCAGCACGCGATGAAAATTCGCTGCCTGCTGAGAAATCGGCGGCTAACTCTAGGAATCTTACCCGGATTTGCCCTTTTGCGTTGCTGAACTGTGACATGACCCCGCACAATTGTACGAATCATGCTCATTCATCACCGAGCAGTTCCATCGTTCGGGTAATCAACTTTTCGAGTCGCACAGGCTTGAGCATATAGCCATCCACTCCCAAAGCCTCGGCATACTGCTGATGCCGACGGCCTTCGTTGGCAGTCACCATCACCACCTTGGGGGGATTCTCAACCTTTTTGATGCGTTCAAGAACCAAAAAGCCACTGCGCTTGGGCAGCATCATGTCCAGAACAACCAGCTCAGGCGGATCTTCCTCGCAGATGCGCACAGCCTGGTTGCCGTCCCCGCAGGTTTGGGTCAAAGCACCTTCAGCCTGCAAGGCCTGGTCAATGCTGGCGCGGACTTCCGGATCGTCATCGACGATCAGAATCCGCCGACCTTCCAGACGCATTTCTTCCTGTTCTTCCACTATCGGGATATCAGCCATCGCTTTTCTTTGTCCTTTATTTAGCTCAGCCTCAGCAGGCCAAGACTTCTATTGTGATCAAACCCAGCCCTTGGTCAAGTGTAGCATCCGAAGTAGGATGGGTTAGCGTAGCCTCCTGGCGGAGCGTAACCCATCATATATAGGGCAATGGTGGGTGCCGTGGTCACTGGCGTAGCCACGACCGCGAATGCTTGGTGATAGGGAAAGTTCATTTAAGCAGTTGTTGGGCATCTGAACTGCACGTAGCCGTGCCAGCCATGGAGATACCATGAATCGAGAAATTCCATCAGTTCTGGCCAAGCTGAACGAAATCGACATCGACTACGAAGCGGATGGCATCGACTTCGAGCCATATCAGCAATTCATGAGCCAAGAGGAACAGGCTGAATGGCTGGTAGCGTGGACCGGCAACAAAAACGCACGACTGCAATTGCTCATCTTCGGTCAGGATGGCACTGGCGGCTATGCCGCAATTTGGCCGGTGAATGAAGGCAAGCCCATCTTGGATCAACCCATTGTGTTCATGGGGTCTGAGGGCCAAGTTGGTGTGGTTGCTGCATGCTTCTCGGACTATCTTTGGCTACTTGCTAGTGGCCATGGTCCGTGCGAAGCGGTCCAATTCTTGGATGCGAATGCTAGCCAGAATATGGCATTCCTTGAATTCGCGGAACAGCATGCGAGTACCCCCAAAGCAGGAGCGGTTGAGATCGTCGCCAAGGCAGTGGATGCGTATCCATCTTTCAATGAGATGATCGATGGTCTGTGCTGCTAAGCTCGCAATGATGCCCAACAAGTCGCTCGAGCGGACGTGGCTTCGCCGCGCCACTCAGCTTTGACGATGGGTTACGGCTCGATGATGCGCCTAACCCATCCTTCACGCCACCTGCGTTCGTCCTGCTGGCAAGTCACGCAGGGGTGAAAACCATTCGTTGCCCAACCTGCACCTTGCCCTGCCAGACTTCACCTTCAATGACCTGCCCGTCCAGTTGTGCCCGATTGCCCAGGCCATGGGCGATTTTGAACTGCCCCTCTTTCAAGGCTTCAAAACGCACCTCGACGACCCGGCCATGCTTAACCATCGCCCCCACCTGGCAGGCTCCTTCCGCTCGAACTCGGTCAAACGCCAGATCAAGCCAACCGGTCGGCAGCGCAGGCAATATGTGGATCACCCCCTGGCGACATTGCACCAGCAGTTCATACACCGCAGCCAGGGCACCCATCGCGGCATCCGCCTGCATGATCTCCTGCTTGGCAAAGCGGTTGCCCTCCTGGCCAAGAAATCCAAGCGACAGGTTGGTCATGCCGGGATGGAAAGAATCATGCAGTGAGCCGCCCCCTTCGTTGACAAAATTAGTATGCCAATGATGCAGCGCAGCCACCGCCCCATCGGCATTCCCCGTTCGAGCGTTCAAGATCGAAGCCCAAGGCATCGACCAACCCGACCAGGCCCCCATGCCTTCACGCACCCAATGTGACAGACTCGCGGACACGATCGCGCGATGCTCATCCGCATAGGGATCGACCGTTTGGAATGGAAACAGGCAACCCAAGTGCGAGTGATGGCGATGGCTTTCGATCAAGTCCATGCCCTCCCACAGACCAATGCCTTCGACCTGTTTTTCCGGGTACTCAATGGTGTAAGGCCTGCCCACAATGGTGTAAGGAGGTAACTCCCGCGATACACTCGCCCACCGTTCATCCAATTCCTGCCCCAGTATCATCGCAGCTTCGGGCAGCGCGGAAGCCACCCAATGACAGGCCGCCAACTGGAAGCTGGCATCGCGTCCCCAGGCATCCCATCGGCTGCCACGAAACTCCGGACTGACCGACACAGGCAGCGACCATCGCTCCTGGCCTTGCTCATCCTTGACTCTTTCCAACATGGCCCAGTAGCCTTCAAAAGCCCCCCGCATCAAAGGCCAAGCCACCTCTTCCAGCACGGATTGATCCATGCTGTAACGGTAATGCAGCCAGGCCAATTGCGTCATCCATGCCGTACAGGCATGGTCAATACTGCCCGTCCAGAATTGGCCAACGACCTGGCAGCGATCATCCACCGCATGAGGCAATAGCATCGCACCGGGTTGCTTGAAGAACGCTTCCCCGGTCGCCTGGAGTTGATCCTTCCAGCCTTTAAGCATGTTCCACAACGGGGTGAAGTGATCGAAGCAGCCGGATGCCAACGCCGGCCAATAGATCATCTGAATGTTGATGTTGAAGTGGTAATCACAACTCCACGGGGGAAGCTGATAATCCTCCAACCACGGGCCTTGCAGCGTGCACGCCAAGCCTTGCGGCGGGGTCAAAGCTTCCTGCTTGTACAGGCCGAAGTCGAACGCTTCCTGCAGGATCGGGTCAGGCAGTTTGACGGTTGGCACCTGCTGCCAGTACTGACGCTTCTCGGTGTGACTGATCCGGTCTGGTGTCTGATCACTGCCACAGGCTAAATCACGAGCTTTGTCGCGACAGTCGTGACCGAGAGCCGTGGCGATGGCGATCCGCTCCCTTTGGCTACACGCCGCCACCGTCAAGGGTTCATCCTCAGGCAAATGCTGCGTGAAGATACAACACGCGCGCCCACCTTCCTCACTTCGCCATGCATCAGGCGGCACGCAGTCGATCTTCTCTAACTGCTCACCCACCCAATGCCAGCTAGGCAAAAGTTGGATATCCACCTTGCCTCGCAATGCTTCTGGCAGTTCAAGTGCAGTCAGTTCTTGCTGGTCCGCCTGAATAATGATGATTTCATGCGTTTGCTGCTCGCTCGCATCGGCCAGCGTGACTTTGCATTGGCCGGTCTCGAGTTCGAGTTCTGCTGAGTTTGGGCGCAGGCCGTCCGGGAAGGTGAGGACAAGCCGTCCGCCGCCGACCTGGTGAGGCCGGCCCTTGGGTTTGCCTGTGGACTTACCGAAGCCGAACGCCTCGGCCACCGCATCATGTTCTTCGGCCTGTAGCAATTCCTTCAGCCGATCGAAAGTGATTTTGGATTCAAACTTGTTGCCAAACCGGCGGTCCCAGAAGCCAGCCCTGCCGATGGTCAGGTTCAACGTGCCCTCTCCCCAGATAAGGATGCCTTGGACGCCGTTGCCCAGAGGCACGCCGGTATGTGGCCGGGGCAGGGGAAACTGCCAGCGCATCACTCGGTTATCACACAATTGGTACTGCTTCATGCCAACAGACTCCCTTGGTTGAACAGAGTCGGCAGATTAGCAGGTGAGGGGAGCGAGTGCAGATGGATGGGATAAACGCTCGACCACCGTGGCAGCGTTCGAGCCATCGCCCAGCAAGGCCGTCACGTGGCGGTTGGCATCGAACAAGGCCCGGCGATCGACCAGCGAACTGGTCGCAGCATCGAAAAGCCTCATCAACACAGGCGTGTCAATATAGTCCAGGCCCCAAACGTTCTGCTCGACCAGCGTCGAGCCTTCGTACGCTTCGATGATCTGCCAGTTCGTGTTGTGGATATAGTCCGTCGTGGAAGTCGGGCTGGATGGATCGCCCAGGGCTTTGCGCACCCGGCGGTTCAGGCCGTCGTAGGTGTGACGCCGAGTCGTGGCTTCTGCATCAAGTTGACGGATTGCTGCGACCATTAATCACCGGTTGGGTTACGTTGCCTCGCCTGCTTCATTTTAATGTACTTATCCCCTTTTCCGCGCCCCGAACAGGTGCCTAACTTCCAGGGTTTTCTACAGAGCATACTTATCCCCTTTTCCGTTCTTGGCTAACAGAGGTTTTCTACAGAGCATTCCTGACACCTTTTCCGCGCCTTTTTCTGCATCTTTACTCCGAGCCGACATCAAGGACTGTAGAGTGCTGTCCATATCTACTCCACAGGATACCTGAAGGTAAAGGATCGCCCTGATGCAAAGCGATCCTTACCGCATCATAATCAATGTCGGTTCCTGTATGAGTTCCAAAGATAATATAATAAAATATCAGAGTGTGCCTTCCCGACTCCTGCAATCGGAGCTTAGTGCTATAAATCGTGTCGCTCACAAATACGTTGCTTGTAAACTGAAATTCCAGATTGTCGTAGTCGATTGGTATAAAATACGCTTCTCCAGAAGGCGTTTTGACGGTTGCGCCGTACAGGCCTGCATGAAATGCATGATGGTATGTTGGGACAGTCCCGTTTGTTCGAGATTGGCACTTCAGCCAGACCAAGATTCCATCGTCACGGACTTCCGTATTGGTATAGACATAATTAAGATTCCGCCAATACCGCTTCATTACAGAAAGTGGAAGTTTGGTATCGACCATCATCTGATGCATCCAAGGATTTATCCTTTCTGACCTGGCATCCGAATCGAATCGATAATCCAATACGTGATCCGCAAGCGTTTCAATATCGCTCTTAGATAACTTCTGCTCGTACAACACCCACCATATATTACCCACTTTGCTGTCATGCTCAACGGGGTGATGGCTTAATACGAAGCCGATCATGCGATCTATGGATGATCGCGCCAATTGCCTTTGCCGCAAGGCCTGAGTGAAATCCAATTCAGTTTCCGCACTCAACGTTTCCGATATTAACCAATCGGATGGATAAATATGGCTTATCAAGTAAGTTTGAAAATAAAAAAAGAGTGCAGACAGCAGAGTAGATGCGAAAACGATCACAATGGGCCAAGTTCTGAATGCTAGTTTACCCTTCCGCAGCCCTCGACCCAACGCATAGGATTGTCCACACTCCGGACATGCAGCTCCCTCGATGTATTTTGGGGCTGCCTGGTACCCACAGCCTCTGCAGAACTCAACGTGACTCTGAGTACGTTTCACTATCAACAAGGAAGAAACTACAGCGATATAAGGTAACACGCAGTTACCAACTAGATAGATAACAGTGAGCGGCAATGTACTGAACCTGCTTACGATTATGCTGCCAGCAATGACAACAACAGGCATCAAAACTAAAGCAGCAGCTAAACGCGTAGAGAATTTAGCTGCTGCTCGTTTCATACCCCACATGATCGTCATTTGGGCGTCAATAAATGTACTCATCCCCTTTTCTGCCCTGAATTATTCTGACGACTACCCGCGCTCTGTACTTCACCATGTATCGCTATGATAGAAGCCATAGCTACTCCACAGATGATATTCATTACATAGTCCATATTTAACATTCTTAATTTCTCTCTGTCTTTTGAATGTGATAACACTGAATAGTAATTAGCTAAACGAATACAGAAAGACGACTATTTGGCCTCGACTAGGGGTGTCGACAACAAGCCACATACTCTGAATCTGTTGTACCTCATCAAAGAACTCTTCTGCTATACTTTCCATACCGTACTTACGGTGCAGCACGACTGATACGGCATAGTCTCCTCTATATATCAGTTCATCTTGATGCAATTCTATTGTTCGTCCCCATAATGCATCTTCAAATGAATGGTTTGGTGACACCATTAGATGAATGCGTATTGGCGCTATATCACGATCAATCTTTACTCTTCCATTATGCTGTATATCAAGACGACATTCATACTGATTATTCTCAGTAATTCGAGAATACAGCACTTTCACCACGTCATTCTTTGATGACACTACTGAAAATGCATCAGATATAAGGAACTTATCCTTGTTGCTATCCTGTTGCACTGCGTTATTCTTATCATTCACATCAACGCTTTTCGTTGCGTGTTGCTTCGTCGTCTTTACATCATTATTCTTTTTTTCTTTATCTTGACTCAAGTCAATTTGCTGTTTGTTTTCATTTTCACCAGCATTTGACTCCTCAGATGCATGATTACACGCTACAATTGTTGGATAAATCATCAACATGCAAGTACAATATAATATTGCTTTTATATTAATATCCACCATAGTGTTCCTAGCATACTTATTGTCCAAAGTAGCTCCACATTTCACTGCCATCCCGATTAAGCAGGTATACCCCTACACCGCTTTTTCTAATGTTCTGAGTGATGATGCGATATTCATTCTTCGAATTGGAAAAAGGTGTCAGGATGATTTTTCCTCGCCATTGTCGGGCACATTCAAAACTGGCACTTCTGGCACTATTGCTTACGCTTTTCTCTATCACAGTTTAAGCTGCGGAGGCAGCCAACACCAGCATAAAAGTACTGGGCTACACGCGCGTCGGTGGTATTGCATGATATGAAATTATAGAAACCCGAACAATTCAGGGAATTGAACTTTGACAGAGTTTTTCAGGTGGCATCCGCGTCTATTCAAAGCCTGAGCAACTCTTGCATGGGAGTATGGTGTACTCAGTCATATCGTCGAATCACGCCGATGACCACGCCCTGAACCTGGCAGTCATCCACCCAGATGGGTTCGTAAGCTTCGTTGCAGGGTTGCAGCCGAATGCGACCTTTCTCGCGATAAAACTTTTTCAGTGTGGCTTCGTCGCCATCCACTAAAGCGACGACGGTTTCGCCGTTGCGCGCCTGCTGGCGTTGTTCGCAGATCACGTAATCGCCATCGAGAATGCCTGCCTCCATCATGGAATCCCCGGTGACTTCAAGGGCAAAGATGTCGTGGGTCTGCTTCATTCGCCCTTCCGGGCCGAACAGGGATTCGAGGTCGATGAATTCGCGCGATTCGACGGCTTCAATGGGTGAGCCTGCGGCGATGCGCCCGACCAGGGGCACGCGTGAGCCGCGGCCTTCATCCGGCAACTGAAAATCGGGATTGATTTCCAAAGAGCGAGCCCTGTTGGGCTGTCTGATAAGCGCGCCTTTCTTGATGAGTGCCTCGACGTGCTCGAACACGGTGACTTTGCTGACGCCGAGTTCTTCGGCCAGTTCCTGCATCGTCGGCGAATAGCCTCGTGTCAGTCGCATGTCGCGGATGCGCGTCAGAATGTTGAGTTGTTTGGGGGTGAGATTGGGATTCATCTTCGTGCTCCCGCCAGTTCACCTGGCTTACCTGGCCTTCGGTCGACGCATGATCCTGCAAGGCAGCATCCGAGGCTGTGGCCTGTTCCATGTCCGTTTCCATACCAGCCGGGGCAGCGACCGAGAGCGGCTTGGTTGCCTGGCCGGGCTGTTGTCCGCGCTGACTCGGCTTGCTAACCACTCGACTGCGCTGCCGAGGTGCCTGCCAACGCTGGCCTGTTCCAGCCGGGCCATACGAAGCACCGGTCAACATCGCGTCGGCTTCGCCGGGCGTGTAGCGGTCAGCCAGTCCGACCGCACTTGTCATGGCCGACGCATGTTGCGTAGCCAAGTCAGCCTGCGCATCCTCGCCGGGCTCGACGATGCCCAGCCAGCGTTTCAACCAGCCGGTCAAGCCTTGCTCGCCTGAGCTGCCCTTTTCCTGGCTGCCCATTTTCCGCCGAACCATCTTTTGGCCTGCTGCTTCATAGACCGTTCGGTAATCGCCACCGGGACCAGTGATCAGGACGGGTAGGGACATGTTCTGTTCCTTCCATTGCGGGGTTAGTCATCAGGTGCCCAACATCTCGTGGCAACCTGTCTCATTCCGCAATTGACCTTCGACCGATCCCTGACCCGGCCTTGAAACTTTTCGGCCAAATTCGTTCGGCATATGTTAACCTAATAGAAAGTGAACGTGCTGTCAACCCCTTAATTCCCAGCCCGCTACAGATTTACAACATTTCCTGCCCTCAGCTTACGCCCAATCAAGCACTTACATTATCGGAACTGTCCCATCCGTTGGGGTTTTTCACCTTTCCACAACTACCCGTTGAGTGACTCACCTTCATTCCACCACCCCATCTTGGCGTTCGTCGCACAAACGGATACATTCCTCAAATGTTCACCCCTTTCCCGGAGCTTTGACATGGCTTATCTACTTGGCATCGACATTGGCACCAGCGGCACGAAGACCCTGATCTGTGATGAAAAAGGCAAGGTGCTGGCGACCGCCTCCGCTTCACATACGGTGGAATCGCCCAAGCCCGGCTGGTCTGAGCAAAGCCCGCAGCAGTGGTGGAAAGCCACCTGCAAAGCCACCAAAGAAGTCGTTAAGAAAGCCAAAGTCAAAGCGGAAGACATCACAGGCATCGGCTTGTCCGGACAGATGCATGGCTCGGTCTTTCTCGCTGACGACACCACCCCGCTTCGCCCTGCCCTGTTGTGGAATGATCAGCGTACGGCTGAAGAGTGCGCGGAAATCGAAAAGGCCGTGGGCGGGAAAAAGAAACTCGTCCAGGCAGTGGGCAACCCCGCACTCACAGGCTTCACCGCGCCGAAGATTCTCTGGGTGCGCAAGAACGAGCCCAAGGTTTATGACAAGACCAGACATATTTTGCTGCCTAAGGATTACATTCGTCTTTGCATGACCGGCGAGTATGCCACCGAAGTCGGCGATGCGTCAGGCACGCTCCTGCTTGATGTGAAAAAGCGCGCGTGGAACAAAGCCGTCTTAAGCAAGCTCGACATCGACCCGGCTTTGCTGCCTGACTGTTTTGAATCGCATGTCGTGTCAGGCCAGCTTCATAAAGCAGGCGCCAAAGCACTGGGCTTGAAAGAAGGGACGCCGGTCGTCGGAGGCAGTGGAGATCAGCCGGCTGGGGCGGTGGGCAACGGCATCGTCACGCGGGGCATTGCTTCGGCTTCACTTGGGACGTCAGGCGTGGTCTTTACGCACAGCGATGAGCCGACGTATGACACTGCTGGTCGAGTTCATACGATGTGCTCCGCGGTGGAAGGCAAGTGGTGTGTGTTCGGCTGCATGCTCTCGGCTGCGGGCAGTTACCAGTGGTATCACGATCAACTGTATCCCAAGGAGAAGTTCGCGAAGTTGGATGAACAAGCGATGAAGGCAGAACCCGGCTGCGAAGGATTGTTCTTCCTGCCTTATCTGACCGGCGAACGATGCCCGTATCCCAACCCCAAGGCACGCGGCGGTTTCATCGGTCTGACAGCTCGCACCAACAAAGCGATGATGACCCGCGCGATTCTGGAAGGCATCACCTTCGGCATGGCGGACCAGGTGCGCATCATGGCCGACGACATGAACATCCCCATCAACACCATCCGCTTGTCAGGTGGCGGGGCACGCAGCTTGTTCTGGCGGCAGATGCAGACGGACATCTACAACTGCAACACCGCCACGATCAACAGCGATGAAGGACCAGCGTATGGCGTGGCGTTGCTGGCTGGCGTTGGCACCGGCGTGTGGAAGGATGTGCCTCAGGCGTGCAA
Source organism: uncultured Phycisphaeraceae bacterium (assembly GCA_964546335.1). Taxonomy (GTDB): domain Bacteria; phylum Planctomycetota; class Phycisphaerae; order Phycisphaerales; family Phycisphaeraceae; genus CAZJJN01. The sequence goes on along the minus strand of CAZJJN010000017.1, from coordinate 904 downwards.
GGCTGCCATCTCCGAAACGGAAAAGCTTAAGCCTAATAAGAAGCTGGCGACGAAGTATGCAGCCTGGCATCAGCAATACACCCGGTTGTATCACGCGTTGGTGAATGAGTTCGATGCGATGGCCAACTTGCCTGAATAAGATGTGGCAGCGGGTCCAGTGAATTTGGACATGCGGCGAGTCGTTGATGCGCACCCTTTCTGACAGGAGCAACCTTTGCTGGCTGAACAAACCAACGCGATGAATGAGCCTGCGGCCTGGCTGTTGATCGTCTTAATTGTGGTTTGCCTGGCAGTGGGTTTCCTTCTGATCATCAGCATCTTTCGTATCTGGCGGCGAGACCTTGGCCTGCAAAGTCGTCCGCGCGAACATCAGGACTATCCCGATATCTGGAAAACATCGGCCTCGCGTCTGCTTGATGACGGTGATGATGCGGATGATGAAATGGGGACAAGCGATCGACCTGATGATGAACCGCCAGGGCCAAATGATGGCAATGATTCTGATGACGATGATGATGGTGAAGGCCCAACGCCGATCCCCCCGACGATGCCAGAAGCTCCTGCGATCCAAAGGGGGCAATGAATTGATTCACCCGCTTGGGCAGGATTATTCGACAGTTTTCCTCGTGCAGATAGCCGACATGACCCGCGATTCTTGGGACGAATCATGAGTTGGTAACGAGCATTGATGTCTATAGCGATTCAGTCTTGGGTGCCACAACTTGACCGACGAATCTTCGAGTCGGCAAGCTGTGCCGGGAGGCGAGTTGAGGTTACGCCATCAATCATTCGCGTCCATACCTGGAGAAAGTCGAGAGAATACGGCAACAACATGTGATCGAAAACAGGCACACCTTGCGCCACCCTCACTGCGTTCGGTTCTCATCAAGGTGTGAATCTATGT